>CADAPM010000064.1:2349-2746 GCA_902789795.1 uncultured Eubacteriales bacterium | reverse complement strand
ATATCCGACTTTGAAAGAATGTCAAGCAAGCAGTGAAAATCAACAGCCCACGGCAGGTTTTTCCCTTACCGCGGGCTGTTCAAACTTTTCAGTCTATATCCGACATGATCCGCATGATTTATCGTTTTTGTTTTTTCATCACTCTCAGCTGGCCTGTCTGGGAGCCTCCTGTTCATTAAAAGAGGGTGTTCCAGAATGTCACAAAGAACGGCAGGGAAGCGGAGGCATCCGGGGATGCCTCCGCTTAACTTAACAGAAAATTCACACTTCAGGTATTGACTATATGGTCAATTTGCGTTATAATGTAAACTGAAAAGTAAACCAGTAAAAGGAGGTTTGCGCAATGTACGACAAAGCACGGTGCCTCAACAACATCTATGCCCTGGCAAAGGAGCGG
>CADAPM010000064.1:1367-2297 GCA_902789795.1 uncultured Eubacteriales bacterium | reverse complement strand
GCCAAGCCGGACTATCAGGGCTCGCCGCCGATCGAGATGCTGGACGCGGCGGCAAAGCAGCTGGGGGTGGGAATTGACTATCTCGTCAATTATTCTCCGGATGCGTTCTCGGAGAGCGAACAGTTCGTGATGCGCTTCATCGACAAGCTGGCAAGGCAGACGGAGGCGGGAAAGCTGGAATGGCTGTATGAGACGGAGGCGACCCTGACCGCCGAGGATGACAGCAGGGTGGACAACCCCCTGGTCAGGCCCGTCAGGAAGCAGCAGAAGGACACGCACGAATACCGCTCGGCCATCTATGAGAAAGCCGCCGCGGTCTCCGGGACCTGCTATCACGCCAAGCTGCCGAACACGCAGGCGCAGGTCTGGCTGAACAAAGTGACCTACCACGGCACGCCGCGAAACGCCTGTCTGGAGAACGTCACAAGGGACGTCATCGAGGTCTATCTGACAGACCCCGGGGTGCAGCCGATCTGCTCGACCTACTATGTCTCGGAGGAGCTGAAGAACGCGGTCAACACGCTGTACCTGCAGGCGGCGTCCTCGCCTTCGCGAATCGCGCTGCCGCAGGCCGTCCGGTCGACCATGGATGCCTTTCTGAAAGCATAAAAAACACAAAAGGGAGCTGTATGAAGCATAAAAGCCATCACATGCATCCGAATTCCCTGAAGAACCTGGAAAAGGGCGTTCCGTTCACCCCGGAAACCGCCCCGGCCGCCGCCAGACGGGCGCAGGCAAAATCGGTGGAGACGAAAAGACAGATGAAGACCGCCGCCCATATGGTGGCCATGATGGGGCAGGAAAAGATCCCGGACAGCCGGAAAGCGCTGAAGAAGGAGCTCAGCGCCATCGGCATCCCGGAGGAGGATCAGACCATCAACGCGATGGTCGCCTACCGCCTGCTCAACGAAACGGAGACCGGAAGCATCC
>CADAPM010000064.1:0-1317 GCA_902789795.1 uncultured Eubacteriales bacterium | reverse complement strand
TGCAGGCTCTGAACCACAGCTACACCCATTATGACATCCGCGGCGGGCGCGGCAGCACGAAGTCAAGCTGGGTGTCGCTGACGGTGGTGGCGCTTGTGATGCTGAACCCGGCAGTGCACGCCCTGGTCCTGCGGAAGGTGGCCAGGACGCTGAAGGACTCGGTATATGCCCAGTACGAATGGGCCATCCACCAGCTGGGCGTCAGCGAGCTGTGGGAAGCGAAAAAATCACCGCTGGAGCTGGTCTTCAAGCCGACGGGGCAGAAAATCCTGTTCCGCGGCGCAGACGACCCGACGAAGATCAAGAGCATCAAGACGGAGTTCGGCTATATCGGCATCACGCACTTCGAGGAAAAGGACCAGTTTGCCGGCCGCGCGGAGATCGACAGCATCCTGCAGTCCACCATGCGCGGCGGAGAGCTGTTCTGGAACTTCGAAAGCTGCAACCCGCCCCGCTCGAAGGACAACTGGGCGAACCGGGACAGCCTGGAGGAGCGGGAGGACCGCATCCAGCACACGAGCACGTATCTCGGCCTGGACAAGAGTCACAGGGAATGGCTGGGAGAGGCCTTTTTCAGGGAGGCGGAGGAGCTGAAAAAGCGGGATGAAAAGCGGTATCAGCACGAGTATCTGGGCGTCCCGGTGGGCCTCGGCGGAAACGTGTTCGAAAACCTCGAGCTGCGGCCGATCAGCGACGATGAACTCCGGCAGTTTGACCACATCTATCAGGGCGTGGACTGGGGCTGGTTCCCGGATCAGTATGCGTTCATCCGCCTGCACTATGACAAGACCCGGGAGACCATCTATCTGCTGGACGAAAACTACGGGAACCGGATGAGCAACGAGGAGACCGCGAAATGGATCCTCGACCACGGGTACAACGAAGAGTTCACCACCTGCGACAGCGCCGAGAAGAAGAGCATCTCGGACTACCGCAGCCTGGGCGTCAAAGCGAAGGAGGCCGTCAAGGGGCCGAGCAGCGTGGAATACGGGATGAAATGGCTGCAGCACAGGACCATCGTGATCGACCGGAAACGCACGCCGCACGCCTTCGAGGAATTCAGCCGGTATGAATTCGAGCAGAACCGGGAGGGCGAATGGATCAGCGGGTACCCGGACAGGAACAACCACCTGATCGACGCCGTGCGCTACGCGCTGGAGCGCGTGTACGGGAAATACCGGTCGCAGGCATAAAGCAGAGGCGCACGAAAATGAATCAGGCCCCCGCCAAGAGGCGAGGGCCCGGATTTTATCTGATCAGGCCAAAGGAACGCAGAGGCCAGAAACGCAGGAGGAGCTTGCCGACGATCTTGTCGCC
>CADAPM010000063.1 GCA_902789795.1 uncultured Eubacteriales bacterium | reverse complement strand
AGACCGTGCCCTTGCGGTCGATCAGATAGGCCAGCAGCTCCTTGGTCTGCCTCCGGCCAAACATGAGCGGCGCGCCGCGCCAGAACACCTCAAACCGCCCGAAGCAGTGCACCTCCAGCTTTTCGGGAAGCTCCAGCGCCGCCGGGGCGTGGTAATCCAGCTCCTGACGGACGCGCGCCGCCGTGACGGGCTTGACGATGAACCCGTCGCCCCGCGCCGTCCAGGCGTCCAGGGCGTGCTCCGGATGGGCCGTGACGAACACCACCTTCGCCGCCGGGTGACGCCGCTTCATCCGCGCCGCCAGCGCAAGCCCGTCCATGCCGGGCAGGTGAATGTCCGTGAACACATAATCGGGGGCCTCTCCCCCGCGCGCCAGCGCCGCCTCGGCCCGGTCAAACGCCACGACCGCCGCTCCCGGCGCGGCCTCTCCAATGGCCCGGCAAAGCGCCTCCAGCATCCCCGGATCATCGTCTATGGCATAGATCAGCATGGCGTGACTCCGTTGTTCTTGTGTATCAGGTTCTGTGGAAAAGCAGGGGTTTGTACAGGAGTTGAAAGTTGGGAGTGGAGAGTACAATAGCGGCTGACGCTATTTGATTGAGAGCGCAACAGCCCGCCATTTACTATCAGCTCTCCACTCTGGACTCCTTATCTACCGCATGCGTTACGTCGAATATAAGAAATAGGAAGAAACAATCCAATATGATATTTCATCATCTTCATAAATCTCATCCATATAGTCTTCTTCAACATCACTTGCCGGATTCTCAAGGTCATCAGCGCATCTACCGATCACCATATTAATGATACCCTCGACCGCATTGCTATGTATATCTTGCTTTTACTATGTATATTTGGTATAATTTACTCGTTCAGCACTTTTTAAATGCCAACAACAAATCAAGGAGGAATATCCCATGATGAAGCGCATTTTGTCTCTGGTACTGTGCCTGCTGCTCGCGGCCGGTATGGTTGCCACGGCGGAGGAAGCCGCCCAGGCCGATACCACCACCGGAACGCCCTGGATGGACCCGGAGGTCCTGGGGAATGTGACAGAGGATACTCCTGGGGAATGTGACAGAGGATACCCCCACGGACCCGAAGGACAACTTTGCCCTGTACGCAAACAAGGATAAGATCCTGACCACCGAGATGCCGGCGGGCCTGCCCATGGCCGGACAGGGGGTGAACGGTCAATTGCAGGCGATCTACGACGTGCTCGGCATGTACATGCAGGAAGCGCCCGAGGAGCACGACGCCCTGCTGGCCTACAACCTGTACTGGATGCTGATGGACTGGGACAGCCGCAATGCCGTCGGCGCAGCGCCGCTGAAGCAGCTGACGGATCAGGTCGAGGCCCTGTCATCCATCGATGAGATGTCAGAGTATCTCCTGCAGACGCCCACCGAACTGCAGCTTCACAGCGCCTGGGAGTGCGGCATCACGATTAACCCCAATGATTCGACCTCTTTGGTCCTTGCGGTCGAGCCCAAGAGCCTGATGCTGGAGGATGCGGGGGAATACGTCCAGGAGACCGAGCTTGGCGCGCTGACCCGGCAGGCCGAGAGCCAGTTGGCGCAAAAGCTGCTGGTCAAGCTGGGCTATACCGAGGAGGAAGCGGCGGCAAAAATCCAGAACTGCCTGGCATTCGAGGGCATGCTCGCTTCGGCCATGCATCCCGATAGTTTTAAGCATTCACCGGAATATGCTGCATCGGTCAACAACTTCTTCTCCCGCGAGGAGATGAAGGAATTACAGGGCAGCCTGCCGATCCTGGAGGCCTTCAGCGCCGCGGGATACCCCGAGATGGACCAGTATATAGTCAAAGAGCCGGAGTATATCCGGAAGCTGAACGAGCTGTGGACTGATGAGAACCTGCAGCTGATCAAGGACTGCTTCATCGTCCGTGGCAGCGCCGCTTTTGCCTCAAGGTTGGATCGGGAATGCTACGACTGGATACAGGAGAGCAACAACATGAAGAACGGCACCCCCGGCGCCGTGCAGCCCGATGAAATGAGGTTTTCCGCCATGGTCAGCAGACTGCTGCAATGGCCCGTGGCGCAGTTGTATACCCAGACCTACCTGAAGCCGGAAGACAAGGAACGCATCGCCGGAATGATTGAAGAGATCCGGCAGGCCTATCACGGCATCCTGAACGAGGCGGACTGGCTGTCGGAGGAAACCCGCGCGAAGGCCGTTGAAAAGCTGGACGCCATCCAGAAGAACGTACTGTATCCGGACAGCTGGGAGCCCTACAGCTGCGAGGAATTGAACTTCGCCGGTCCCCAGGAGGGCGGTACCCTGTGGGAGGCCATGATGGCGATCGACCGGTATAACACGAAGCAGATGGTGGAGCAGATCAACAAGCCGTTGGATCACAGCCAGTGGCCCGATGCCAGCACGCCGCACACCTACAACTGCTTCTACCTCCCGAATTTCAACGCCATCTACATCCTTGGCGCGTATGTGCGCCCGCTGGGCGACCTCAGCGCGGTGAGCGACGAAGAGCTCTACGCGAAGCTCGGCGTCACCATCGGACACGAGTTCTCCCATGCCTTCGATCCCACCGGCTCCCAGTTCGACAAGGAAGGCAACATGAACTTCTGGTGGACCGGGGAAGATGGCGCGGCCTTTAGCGAAAAGGCCGAAAGGCTGGCCGCGTTCTACGACGGGATCCAGCCCTGGAAGGGCGTAAACTGCCCTGGCAACATCGTTTCGGGTGAGGCCTGCGCGGACCTGGCCGGAATGAAGGTGATCCTGCGCATCGCAGCTCAGAAGGAAGGGTTCGACTACGACGCCTTCTTCCGCGCCTATGCCGACAACTACATGAGCGTCATGACGCCGGAGGTTGCCCGCCAGCTGCTGGGAGATCAGCACCCGCTGAACTACCTGCGGATCAACATCGTGCTCCAGCACTTCGACGAGTTCCTGAACCTCTATGACATTCATGAGGGCGACGGGATGTATCTTGCTCCGGAGGATCGGGTGGACATCTGGTAATTGAACTGTATACAATAAGGGAAGGACG
>CADAPM010000062.1 GCA_902789795.1 uncultured Eubacteriales bacterium | reverse complement strand
GCTGAGCAGAAAGTCGGAGATTTCCTGCGGGAGATCAGCGTGGACGGCGTTGTCAGGGAGCGCATCGACACGACCCTGGTCAATATGTACTGGAGTGTGAAAAGGTGAAAATCAGTATCGTCTATGTGAGCGAGAGCGGCAACACCGAAAAAGTTGCGGGTTTTATCCGCACAGGCGCTGAGCAAGTGCCGGAGACCGATGTGAGGCTCTTCAATCTGGAAAAGCCTGAGAGCGTGGACGAGGCATTCATCAACGACAGTGCCGCCGTTATTTTCGGTACGCCCACCTATGTAGCCAATATGTGCTGGCAGATGAAGAAGTGGTTTGATACCAACTGGACGGTCAGACTCGGCGGAAAGCTGGGCGGCGTGTTCGCTACGGAAAACTCCCCCAACGGCGGGGGAGCGGAGCTGGCTATGACAGCGATGATCAGCCACATGCTGGTCAAGGGTATGCTGGTCTATTCCAGCGGAAGCGAGTTTAACCGGCCCTTTATTCATATTGGCCCCGCTGTGGTACGGGACCAGATGGAATTGCGGGAAGAGCATTGCCGCGTATTCGGCAAGCGCATGGCAATCAAGGCGCACACGCTCTTCGACCGATAGAAGCGTACAAGCCTTCGAAAGAAGTTTGTATAAAAAAGAGGAGGAAACAGAAATGAAAAAACAGAGAACTTTGCTGGCCCTGCTTCTGGCCGTTATGATGACGGTCTCCCTGCTGTCCGTCTGCGGCAGCTCCGCCGCGGCGGAAGCTCCCGAGACCCGTACCATCACCGATGTCTTCGGGCGTGAGGTGGAGATCCCCGCCAAGGTCGAAACCTGCGCTGCCCTGGGCAGTGCCGCCCGCCTGATCGTCTATGCAGGCGGCGTTGACAGCATCGTTGGCGCCACGCAGATGGAACTGCGCGGAGATCCCGGCATGCCCTATGCTTATGCAAACCGTGAGCACTTCGCCGCCTGCGGCGCCGTGGCCTCCGGCGGCAGCGGCAACGCCGACTATGCTGAGGCGCTGGTGGAGCTTGACCCCGATGTGGTGTTCTATCAGGATTCCGACACGGTAGCCATGGAAGATCTGGCCCAGAAGACCGGCCTGCCCGTGATCGGCGTCTATGGCGACGCCTTCAACTCCCCTTATCTCACGCAGTCCATTACGCTTATCGGCGACGTCCTCGGCACCTCTGAGCATGCAAACGCCGTGGCCGAAGCCATCAATGGCTGGGTCAAGGATCTGAACGACCGCACCAAGGATATCCCCGAGGCGGATAAGCCCACCGTCTATCCCGGCGCTGTCAGCTGGAGCGGCGGTCATGGCTTCACCGGCACCTATGTGGGTTACGCCCCGCTGCAGGCCATCAATGCTATTAACCTGGCTGATTCTCTGGATGCCACCGACGGTGTGGAAGTCAGCATGGAGCAGATCCTCGATTGGGACCCTGATATCATTTTCCTCAATCCCGGCAACATGAATCTTGTCAATGAGGACTACGCCGCCAACGGCGCTGCCATCGACAGCCTGCGCGCCGTTCAGGAGGGCAGGGTCTATGCCCAGGTCAACTTCAACTACTACTGGTGCAACATGGAGCTGGCCATAGCCGACTCCTATTATGCTGGTTCCATCATCTACCCTGAGGCCTTTGCCGATGTGGACTTCAATGCCAAGGCGGAAGAAATCTTCAACACCATGATCGGCATGGACTACCTCAAGGTCCTGGATGACAACGGATACGGCTTTGGCCCCATCACCATCGGCGCATAAGCCATGGAGAGCACCAACCTGAAAAACGGTCAGGAATACCGCTCCTTCATCGGGCGAAAACGAATCTTCGTTTTCGCCCTCTTGGCATTTACCGTGCTGGTCTTCCTGTTTGCCATCGCCTTCGGTTCTTCCACGGTACCTCTTGACCGCGTGATCGCGACACTCTTTGGCCACGGAGCCAAGAAAGAGAATATCATCGTCCTGAATCTGCGCCTGCCCAGGGCCGTCACCGCTGTCGTGGCGGGTTTCGGCCT
>CADAPM010000061.1 GCA_902789795.1 uncultured Eubacteriales bacterium | reverse complement strand
GCCGTGATAGCCGTCTTCATACATTTTCAGATCCAGCAGCTTGCCGTGCTGTTTCAGAAGCTCCGCATAATGCTCTCCCTGGGGATGCAGCGGATCCCGGCCGCAGACGATAACGACTGCCGGGGAGAGCTTTTCCAGCGTTTCCGACCTGATCTTCGCTGCCGGGGACAGCACCTCGCTGTCCAGAGGCAGCTTGGGCGGATAGAGCTCAAACATCATTTTGTAGAGCTTGTCTCCCTCCGGAAAATCGATGGGGATCGTGTGCGTGAAGTCCAGGAAGGGCACCTCCATGATCTGGCCCGCGACCTGTATGCCCTGCTGTGCCAGCAGGATGGCGGAGCCTGCCGTGAGGGCGTGAGCCTTGAGCCATTTGACGGTATCCACGACCTCCTCCTGCGGATAAGGGAAGCTCTTGTCATACAGCCGCTTGTAGTTCACATTGACAACAAAAGCCCCCAACTCTTCGCTCAACCGCTGGCAGTAGCGGTCATCGTCCACCGCGTCCAGGCCAACCCAGGCCCCGCCATGGATCTGGACGAATACTGGCATATTCTCCCGCTGTTCGGGATAGTAGAAGAGCACTTCTACCGGATTCTTGCCTTCGCGCTGGATAAAGCAGCGATCCCCGACGACGGGATCGGTCTTATAATGCTTGTTGATTTTATGGAAGCGGGCGTTCATCAACGCCCGTTTGATTGCCGTAAACGCCATGTCATTGCACCTCGATCTTCAATTCTCCGTCACCGCGCGTCACGATGAGTGCACGGCCATGCCAGGTTTGGATGGTCTTGTCGAAATAGTTTTCCTCGCTCTTTGGGTCAGCCGTGCCAAAGCCCAGGATCGTACGCTCCCCATCCGTTTCAGCCATGAGTGTCAGCACGGCCTCCGGGTTCAGGATGCCATTTTCGTCCTTCACGGACAGCTCGATGATCCCTCCACCGCAGTCCGTCTGTTCCAGGTGAACTTCGTCGGAGGCGGTCAACAAAGAATCTCTTTCTGCGGCCTGTCCATCGCGCAGATTGACTGCTGTCAGTTCGCCCGGCTCATAAACGGTAGTAAACAGCGCTTTGCAGCGCTCGGTTTTTTGTTTCCCGACCGAGTGTCCATTGACAAGCAGCTCGACCTCATCGGCGTCGGAATAGACCTCCACCACGATGGGCTTGCCTTCATAATCCCGGTGATTCCAGCTTCGAAGGGCATCTGACCATCCCCAGCGGGTGGGAGACTGCTTCTCTCCGTAGTGGGCCGGGTCCTGTACTGCAAGATAGGGCTCCTTCCGAAGCCCCCAGACGATCTGACGCCAATAGGATACCGGACGGCACCGTACAGATCGTATCCCAACGCTTCGCCGTAGCGGTGCTGCCCGACACCGGCCTCGCCCAGGTAGTCCCAGGCCGCCCAGCCAAAGTCCCCGATCAGTTGCGGAAGCTTTTCGCAGAGCTTCCAGTTCTCATAGAGAGCGCCGGGATAGCATTCCGCGCCGAGCATGATGCGGTGGGGATATTGCGCACCATCCGCTTCATAGCGGAAGGTGGCGTAATTGTAGCCCGCTATGTCCAGATAACTGAACGCCTCCTCCAATGGCTCACCGATCTCCCGGGAGGCCATCAGTCTGGCCAATTCCTCCGCATCCCCGTTCAAAATGGAATTGATGTCCGCCCCGGCCTTGACAGCCAGTTCCGGAATGCGATCCATCAGGGAAAGTACCGGATTCACACAGTTAGTGAGATAGCGGGTAGGATCCAGTGCTCGAATATGGTCACAGATTTGTCGGCCGTATTGTGCTTCGCGGGGATTGCTGACCTCGCAGATCTCATTGCCGACGGAATAGAAAACCACCGAGGGATGATTGAAGGCCAGATCCACCATGGCCGAGGCGTCCTGCTTCCAGCAAGAAAGGAAGTGGGTGGAATAATCAAAGTCCACCTTCGGTGTCGTCCAGGCATCACAGAGCTCCAGCATAAAGAGCATTCCCAGTTCATCACAGGCATCCAGGACTGTTCGGCTCGTAGGGAAGTGGGCGCAGCGGACTGCGTTATAGCCCGCTTCCTTGAGCTTTCGGATGCGCCGGAAGGTCAATGCCCGATGCTCCACCGCGCCGATCACCCCATGATCCTGGTGGATGCAGCCGCCCCGGAGCTTGATAGACTTGCCATTCAGGCGCAGCCCGCGCCCGGCGTCCAGGGAAAGGGTGCGGATGCCGAAGCGGGTGTGCTCGCTGTCCAGCCCCTCCAGCTCTGTCTCGCAGTTATACAGGCAGGGATCATCCACGCGCCAGAGCCTCGGATGATCCAGGGTCAGGCGCAGTGCCGCCGTTTTGGTTTCGCCCGCCATCAGCGTGACCGGAGCGCTGATCTCGATGCCGCCGATCCGGTGACGCAGGCGGAGCGTCCGCTGCCGCCCTTCCCGGTTGACCAGCGTGGTCCGGATCAGCAGCGCCGCCGCTTCCTCGTCCGCCTCCGTCACCGTGATTTTCACGCCGTTCGGCGCGATATGGACGCTGCCCGCCCGAAGCAGCCACACGTCCCGGTAGATGCCGGTGCCCGTATACCATCGGCTGGAAGGAACGCCGCTGCGCACCAGCACCTTGACCGTATTTTTCCCCTGCTTCAGGAAAGGCAGCGTATCGACGGTAAAGGCGGTATAGCCGTTCTGATGCTGCGCCGCCAGGCAGCCGTTGACGTACACCGCCGCGTTGTGATAGATGCCCTCAAACTCCAGGTACGCGGAACCTGAAAGGTCATCCCATGTGAATTCCTTGGTATAGTGAACGGTTTGGGCGGGATAATAGCCGGAGGCGTTGCCAGTGGCCGTTTGGGGATCCCGCTCTTGACAAATCATAGCGTCATGGGGCAGCGTCACCGGGATTGGTGTCTGCGCGCCATTAATCGTGCGCTCCAGAGCCGTTCCGCTGCCAGGGCAAAACAGCCAGCCGCTGTTAAAGCTTTCACGTTTCATCAATACTTCCTCGAAAGCTGTGCTTCACATTCCTCACGGGTGATCTGACCAGCATTGCACTTGGCCATCAGTTCCGCATCCCGATCCTTCAGCTTGTACAGCAGCAGAACCAGCGTGGACAGAAGGAAGCCGATGCCGGGGATTAGGGCGTAGACCACCCACATGCCATGAATGGCCTGTGGTGTCTGATAGCCTGCCTGGCCGACAGCCATGCCCATGTCCAGCAGCTGCTGATAGCTCTCCGCCTGCACCTCGTGCCAACCGTAAAGCCCCATCACCAGCAGACCGATACTGGCTCCTACGCCACCTACAGCCTTGCTGACAAAGGCGTTGAGAGAGTAGAAGATGCCGGCGCAGTCCTTGCCAGTCTTATAACGGGTGTATTCGATGGTATCCGGCGCGATAAAGTTCATAAAGACATAGCGCAGGGAATTGGCAAGT
>CADAPM010000060.1 GCA_902789795.1 uncultured Eubacteriales bacterium | reverse complement strand
CCGACGGCGTAAAACAGCTGTATGACTTTTTGTATGCGGGAAAATAACCATGGCAGATAACAGACAGCATGAAAACTACGGGCTCTGGACCTGGATCGGTCTTGCCGGGCTGACCCTTGCGGCGATGCTGACCGCGGTCTGCGTGGGCAGTGTCAGCATTTCCCTCCGGGAATGCCTGCAGGTGTTCCGGGCCGCGCTGACAGGCGCGAAGGCGGCGGACCCCGGGACAGCTTCCATTCTTCTGTCCGTCCGTCTGCCGCGGGTGCTCTGCGTGGCGCTGAGCGGCGCGGCCCTCTCGGTGTGCGGTGCGGCCATGCAGGGGCTTCTGAAAAACCCGCTGGCCGACGGTTCGACCCTCGGCATCTCCAGCGGCGCTTCTCTGGGTGCCGCGCTGGCGATTGCCTTCGGCTTCCAGCTTCCCCAGCTGCCCTTTTCCGGTTCCATGATCCTGGCGGCGCTGTTCGCCTTCGGCTCTCTGATCCTGATCCTGAGCCTCTCGTACATGCTGGACAGCTCCTTCTCCACCAACACGATTATCCTGCTGGGCATCGTGTATTCCATGTTCGTGTCCAGCATCCTGTCGCTGGTGGTGACCTTCGCGCCGGATAAGCTCAAGCAGATCACGTTCTGGACCATGGGCTCGCTGGAAGGCAGCAGCTATCAGAACGCACTGGTGCTGCTGGTGATGCTGGCCGTCTGCGGCACCGTCCTGATCCGCCTGGCGGAGGAGCTGAACGCCTTTGCCATCGGGGAAGAAAACGCGATGAATGTCGGTGTCAATGTAAAGCGGGTCCGTCTGGTCATTCTGATCACGGTTTCCCTGCTGATCGGCACCTGCGTCTCCATCGGCGGCACGATCGGCTTTGTCGGGCTCGTCACGCCCCATATCATCCGCCTGCTGACCGGTCCCAACCACAGACGGCTGCTGCCCGCGTCGATGTTCGGCGGCGCGATTTTCCTGACGCTCGCGGACCTCGCGGCACGCACCGTCGCCCGGCCGCGGGAGCTTCCCATCGGTGTCGTCACCTCCTTTGTCGGCGCCATTCTGTTCGTCATCATCTATTACAAAGTGGGGAGGAGCGCGCGATGAGTATTCTCTCTGTTGACCGTCTCGGCGTGTCCTTCGGCCAGACGCCCGTCTTTGAGGATGTCAGCTTTGCGCTGAACGAAGGTGACTGGCTCATGATGATCGGGCCCAACGGCAGCGGCAAGTCGACGCTGGTCCGCGCGATCTCGGGGGCTGTTCCGTATTCGGGCAGCATCACCTATCTCGACGGGGATATCCGCCGGCTGCGTCCGGGCGAGCTGGCGCGCAATATCGGGATCCTTGCCCAGACCCATTACGTCGGCTATGCCTTCACCGTCCAGGAGGTGGTCCGGCTGGGACGATACGCTTACCGGCGCAATCGCGGCGGTGACCCGGAGGGCGAGGCGCGGATTCGGCGTGCGCTCGAGCTGACGGGTATGGACGCGCTGGCTGACAAGTCGGTGCTCCATCTCTCCGGCGGCGAGCTGCAGCGCGTATTCCTGGCCCAGCTCTTCGCCCAGGATCCGCGGGTCCTGATCCTGGACGAGCCGACAAACCACCTGGATCTGATCTATCAGAAGCAGGTTTTCGAACTGGTCTCTCAGTGGCGCAGAGAGCCGGGCCGGGCCGTGATCTCCGTGGTGCATGATCTGAGCCTTGCCAGAGCTTACGGCTCGCAGGCGCTGCTTCTGTATGAAAAGCACGCCGTGGCGCAGGGCAGTATGGACCGCGTATTTGACCCTGAGTGTCTCAACGCCGCCTACGGCATGGACGTCGCCGCGTGGATGCGCACGATGCTGGCCCAGTGGGTCTGAGCCTGCCCTCTTCGCAAAATCATTCTGTCCCTGCGGCGCCGGTTTTCACAGCTGCCGCTACTGCATGCCGTGCCCGAAGGGCGTGGACATACCGGGCACCTTCCGCTGCTGGAACACGATGTACACCGAGTCAAAGCAGGAGAGGCGGACACAGTACATGCAGACCGTGGGTCTGACCAAGGAGCCGGCCTTTGCCTCGCAGTGCATCCGCTGCGGCAAGTGCGAACAGCACTGTCCGCAGT
>CADAPM010000059.1 GCA_902789795.1 uncultured Eubacteriales bacterium | reverse complement strand
TGGTGATGATCCCCATGATGACCTCCGGGGCTTCGCTGGCCACGCTGGCGCTGATGACCTTCTTTATCAACGCACGCCACATCTTCTACGGCATCAGCTTCGTGGAGCGTTTCCGCAAAATGGGTTGGCGCGGCGTATACATGGTCCTGACGCTGACGGACGAAACCTACTCCGTGCTCTGCTCGGTACAATTCGAACCCGGGCTGGATGAGGACAGGGCGACTTTTTACATCGCCCTGCTCAATCACTTCTACTGGATATTCGGCTGTCTGGTCGGCGCGTGCGCGGGGCGGCTGCTGCCCTTCGATATGACGGGCATCGACTTCTCCGCCACGGCCTTTTTTCTGGTGGTCGTCATCAACCAGTGGCGGCAGTACCGAACCAAACTGCCCTTCCTCACCGCCGCGACCTGCGCGCTGGGCTTCTATCTGCTGCTGGGGAAGAACTATTTCCTCATTCCCACGCTCATCACCTGCCTGATCGCCCTGCTGATGCTGCGCAGGCCCATCGAAGCAAAGGAGGGCCGGGAAGATGCCTGAGACGCTGTATGCCGTTGCCGCCATCGCCGTGGTCGCCCTCGTCACCTGGGGCCTTCGCGCCGCGCCGTTTCTGCTGTTCGGCAGCCGACCGCTTCCGAAGACGATGCGCTACCTGGGCAAGGCGCTGCCGCCCGCCATCATGACGGTGCTGGTGATCTACTGCCTGCGGAATACCGCCTTCGACCATCCCCCCTTCGGCATCCCGGAGCTGGCCGCCTGCGCACTGGTGGTGCTCCTGCAGATCGTCAAAAAGAACATGTACCTGTCCATCATCGCCGGAACCATCTGCTATATGGTACTGATTCGGGTTTTATGATAGGATTTGGCTATGCCTGTATATCCAACCTCTCTGAATTAGTTCAGCCTGCGTCCAAAGCAATAGACTCTTTCCTGCGCTTCGGACTTGCCCGCAGCCTCGCCGGGATCGTTGATGCCGCCGCAGAACAGCGAACCGGCAAAGGAGGCCTTCTCGAAGCATTCGATCCAGCCCCGCAGTCCGTTGACCGCCCTGTCCGGAACGTGGGGTTCATCCTCTGCCGCGACGGACATCATGTACACGTTGCGGAACTGATAATCCGACGGATACAGCGGGTTGAGCCTGTCCAGCAGGGTCTTCATCTGGCCGCTCATCTCGTAGTAATAGATCGGCGTCCTTTTCCGCGATGAGGTTCGCGTCGTCCTTCAGCACGCACTTCTGCGTCTTCTGGCACGCCAGGCAGCCCTTGCAGAATTGGATCGTCTTACCCTTTAAGCTGATATGCTCCACCTGATGACCGGCATCCGTAGCTCCGGCGATCAGCCGTTCGGTCAGAATATCCGAGTTGCTTTTAGCCCGAAGGCTCGTGGAAATTACCAATACCTTGCTCATTTCAGTTTCTCCCTTATCAGAATGTGTGCTCGCGCAGCCATTCGTAGGCGCGATAGACCTCTTCCGTCACATCCTCACCGCCCGAGGTAACCAGCGTCTGCCGCGGCAGGTCCTCCTTGAAGTCGCGGTGGTATTCCTCGGCCACAGCGTTCAGCAGATAGTTGTTGTCGTCGGAGAAGCCGGGATCGGGCTGGAGCTGGCACACGCTGTAGCCCTCCATGATGGCCGTCACCGGCACACCGTAAAGGGTGAGGCCTTCATATTTCGACAGATCCGGCACCGGGCCTTGGGCGCGGTAGAGGCGGTTGATGTCCTCCGCCAGCCACTTCATGTCGGCCTCATTCAGCGGGTCGAGGGTCTGGTAGCTGTGGATGTTGTCCTTCACCTGCTCCAGCGTGCTCATGCCGCTTAAAACGCAGATCAGCCCGTCCAGCGTGCCGCCGAAGCGTATCGCCCAGGAGGCCACGGAGCGCTCGGGGGCCTTGGCCTTCAACGCCCTTTCCACCGCCGCCGGCACCATGGCCAGCCCGCCGCCCTTCACCGGCTCCATCATGACGACTTCCTTGCCGTGCCTGCGGATGACGTCGTAGCAGGGGCCTGCCTGCACCAGCTGGGAGTTCCAGTCCACATAGTTGGCGGCGATCTGCACAAACTCAAACTCCGGGTGCTCCGTCAGAATGCGGTCCAGCAGCTTCGCGGAGGAATGGAACGAAAAGCCCAGGTGTTTGATCTTCCCCTGCGCCTTCCACTTCAGCGCGTGCTCGATCAAATGCTCGGACTGTATGACGCCGCCCTTGCCGTCATAGCCGTCGTACCAGCGGGTCTGGAAGTTGTGCAGCAGGTAGTAATCCACGTAGTCCACGCCCAGCCGGTCCAGCTGCTCCTGGAAGATACCCTCGATCCTGTCCTCATCGCCGGGCAGCAGGTTGAAGGTGGGAAACTTGGTGGCGATGCGGATGGATTCGCGGGGGTGGCGCTTCACCACGGCCTCGCGCACGGCCTCCTCGCTCTTGCCGTTGTGGTAGACGTAGGAGGTGTCGAAGTAGTTGTAGCCCGCCGCCAGGTAGGTGTCCACCATTTCATTCAGCTGTTCATAGTCGAAATCCGTCGGATCGCCGTTCTTCACGGGCAGGCGCATCATGCCAAAGCCCAAAGTCGATTTCAATGCCATTGTTCTTCCTCCTTGCCCTGATGGAATATTGCCTGTCGTTCAGTCCTGCCGGTTTGCCTGGATGATTTCCTTCAACGCGATGTGGGGATTGCGGTATCGCGCGTCGGGATTGGGCTCCTTCACCGTTATAAACTGAATCGCCTTTGTGGGACACGCCTGAATGCAGGCCATGCAGTTTGCGCAGCGAGAGTAATCCCAGACCGGTCTTTTATTCTCCAGGTGAATGCAGCCCCGGGGACAGACGCGCGTGCAGGTGCCGCAGCCCACGCAACTGTCCGTCGCCCTGTACAGCGGAAAGGCGTACATGGGGCCGGTCCGCTTGATCCATGCCACGAAATTCTGGTAGAAGTCGATTTCATCCGCAGGTGCTTGCTGGACCATCGCCCTCTTCGCGGCAATGTCGCTCTTGATGGCGTCGATATGCGCGTCCACCTGCTTTTCGGCCTCGACGCTGCGCTGCTGATCCATGTCGAACACGATCAGGGCGTTGTCGTGCATAATGATGGTGTTGACGTAATCCGCCGCCTTGCCGATGGACTGGAGCCACGCCTGTGTGCGCTCGGCCACGCCACCGTGTCGGAATCCTGGATGAAGTCCTTCACCAGGGACGGGATTTCAAACTCGAACAGCGGACAGACGATGCCGATCCTTTCAGCCTTGTAGTGCCGGTTTTCCCTGTACATCTCCTGGGGAATACTGAGCCGTTCCTCGTCCAGCTGCTTGGCGACATACAGACTGTTGCCGGTTGCTGTAAAGTAAAAGACCATTGCTCTCCACCTCTCTCAGCCCTGATTGCTCTGTACAAATTGTATCACATCATCCCTGACTTCGTCAAAGGGATCGCTGGCTATGGCCATGCCCTTGCGCACGTCGGCGTTCGGCTGCAATGCCTGCACGACCTCCATCGCGTCAGCCATGCCGCTGCCGCAATGCGTCGTGAAAACATAGACCGTCCTGCCGGACAGGTCGACGCTTTCCAGGAATGACCGCACTGGCAGGCAGACGCTGTAGGCCCAGATGGGCGTCACCAGCCAAACGGTATCGTAACCGGTCATGTCCTCC
>CADAPM010000058.1 GCA_902789795.1 uncultured Eubacteriales bacterium | reverse complement strand
GAGCTTTTCCCTGCCCTCCAGGCGCAGGCCGTGGGGCAGCGCCGGCACCTGCAGCATTTCTTCCTTGGCCATCCCATCACCCCCGCAGAAAGCATATGCGGGCAAGGCCGCAGGTAGAACAAACCCATGGCCGGAAAATCCTTTTCTCAGCCATGGGTTTGCGTACTGCGTATTCTTCGGGCCTTCCCTCAGCTCTGCTGCATCTTGAGCTCCTCGATCCGTCCGAGGACGCTCTTCTCATCATAGAACAGGAACAGGACCGCGCCGATGAGGCAGGTGATCGTGGCGATCAGCGTCACGGTGCGGTACTGACTGGATTCCACCATCTCCACGCCGTTGACCAGGTGCTTGACGGTAATGGAGGTGTAGATCAGCATGGAAAGGGCCTGGCCCAGCTTCATGGCGAAGGTTCGGGCTGCGAAGAACATGCCGCTGCGGTCCTCGCCGGTCTCCAGGGTGCTGAGCTCGGACACGTCCGCCACGCAGGCCTGGGGCAGGATGCCCAGGATGGCCATGGGGATGCCGGCGCTGACGGCGATGATCAGTCCCCAGGTGAAGCCCTGGCCGCACAGGAAGGTGATGAAGAATACGGCGGCATAAGCGAAGAAGCCCGTGACGATGAGCTTTTTCTTGCCCAGCTTGGGAGCCAGCTTGTTCACCGGCAGATAAAGCGCCAGGCTGACCACGGTCATGATCACCGTCAGGGTAAAGGTGTTGTCGGAGGGGATGCCCATGAGGCGGGTCTCGAAGTCGGCCAGGCCGGTCTGGAACAGGGTGACGGCAAAGAAGTAGATCACGTCCGCGTACACAAAGCGGCGGAACTGTCCGTTCTTAAAGGTCTTGAACAGAGAGGAGAAGACGGGGGTCCGGCTGGGCTTGGAGTCGATATACTCCCGCTCCTTGATGAACAGCGCGGGGATCAGGCAGGCCAGGCAGGCCACGGCGCACATGATGCCGATGGCGGTGCGCATGGCGCCCTGCTGGACAGCGGTGATCTGCGCCAGGGTCTCCGGGCTCAGGATGCCCCTGACCTGCTCCATCTGCGCCCCCTGCAGAGAGGCCATCAGCTCATCCAGACCGACGCCCTTGGCGGCGGCGACGGGCGCAAGGACGGCGGCGACCTTGGCGCCCTGGAACATGTTGGCCAGGGAGGGGACCATGGTGGACAGGGAGAAGCCCGCGATATAGGTGAAGGAAATAAAGGTGGATACGTTGATGCGATTCTTCTGGGTATTGCCTAGCTCTGCGATCAGCGCGTTGTAGGGCGTGCAGTAGATGGTCATAATCAGGTAGAACAGCATCAGCAGCACGAAGATGATGATGTTGTTCGCGGAGACCGAAGCCGTCCGGGGGAGGACGAACACCGCCAGCGTGATCAGGGCAAAGGGAACGGAGGCTGCCTTCAGGAAGGGGATGCGGCGGCCGCCCTTGTAATCGCTGCGGTCGGACCAGCTGGCGATCAGCGGGTCGGTAATGGCGTCAAAGAGACGGCCCACGGCGGTAATGATGCCAAACAGCGTGAGGGATGCGATCAAGGGGTTCTGGGAAATGAACTGGCTCAGGATACCGTTGGTGTCCATGAACTTTTCCGCGTTGCCGGTGTACAGGTGGACCAGCCAGGTGGCGATGATGCCGGACAGCAGGCTCCAGCCGAACTGCCCCACGGCAAAGATCCACAGCAGCTTGTTTGTGATCGGTTTCAACTGTTTCATCGTATATGTCTTCCTCCCAAAAAACTCAAGGATGACAGGCTCGCCGGGGGGAGGTGTCATCTTGTTCATTGTAGAAAAAGCCGGGGGAAAAGTCAATGGATTCTTTCCCTTCTCCCGGCTTTTGTATGCTTTTCCCAATTTTCTGTTCCCTTTTTTGGAGAAATCAACGATTTTCGTTTTCCTGCTGCAGCTCCTTCCCGCCGCCGTCTACCACCGGTCGTCCAGGGTCACGAAATCCCGCTCGTCCGCTTCCGTGGGGATAGAACGGACGCTCATGTTCTCGATGCGGATATATCTTCCCTGCTCCAAGGCCTGGAGCACCCGGTCGATCTGCGCCTCGCTGCCCTGCAGCTCGATGGAGACGGTGCCGTCCCAGTCGTTGCGGACCCAGCCGGTGGCACCCGCGGCCCGGGCGGCCTGCCTGGCCCGCCAGCGAAAGCCCACCCCCTGGACCAGGCCCTCAAAGATCAGGTGCCTGCGCACCGTTTTCTCCGCCATAGCGTTTTCCCCCCTTGTTTCCTGTATTGTAGCATGGTTTTTCCTGCCCGTAAAGCGGCTCCGGTCCCTTCTTTGCTTGTCAGGCAGCCGG
>CADAPM010000057.1 GCA_902789795.1 uncultured Eubacteriales bacterium | reverse complement strand
CGACGGGATTCGAACCCACGACCTCCAGAGTCGGAGTCTGGCACTCTATCCAGCTGAGCTACGGCCGCATATTCTTTTTGCTCCAACTTTACAAGGTCAGAATCTTCTGGTATAATGGCCTTGCTTGCGAGCAGGGGGTATTATACCAAATGAAACCCGAATTGTAAAGCCTTGATTTGATTTTTTTCGGGAGGGACCAATATGAAAAAGATTCCCCTTGGCAAAACCGGTTTGATGGTTACCAAGACCGCCATGGGCTGCCTGCCTGTGCAGCGTTGCGATGAGGACTATGCCGTGAAGCTCCTGCGCGCGGCCTATGAAGGCGGCATCAACTATTTTGACACCGCCAACGCCTATACCGACAGTGAAAAGAAGATCGGTCTCGCCCTCTCCGACGTGCGGGACAAGATCGTGATCTCCACCAAGAGCCAGGCGCGGGACAAGGACGGCGTGCTGAGGCACATTGAACAGAGCCTGCGCAGCATGAAGACCGATCATATCGATCTTTTCCAGTTTCACCAGGTGCCGGAGGTCCCGGATCCAGACGATCCCAACGGGGCTTATGCCGGCGCGCTGGAGGCCAAGCGCCGGGGTTGGATCGACCATATCGGCGTCACTGCCCACAAGATCGGCGTGGCGGAGGACTGCATCGCCTCCGGCCTCTTTGAGACGCTGCAGTTCCCTTTCAGCTACATCTCCTCCGAACGGGATCTGGCCCTTGCGGAAAAGTGCAAAGAGGCCGGCATGGGCTATATCGCCATGAAGGGCCTGGCAGGCGGCCTTCTCTCCAACGTGCGGGCCTGCCACGCCTTTATGAAACAGTACGACAACGTGGTCCCCATCTGGGGCATCCAGAAGCTGGAGGAACTGGAGCAGTGGCTCGCCGTGACGGAAGAGGACCCGGACATGGATGAGGAGCTGGCCGCCTTTATCAAGCGGGAACGCCAGGAGCTCTCCGGCAGCTTCTGCCGCAGCTGCGGCTACTGCATGCCCTGTCCTGTGGGGATCGAGATCCGCAACTGCGCCAGGATGAACATGCTGCTGCGCCGCAGTCCCTGGCAGCAGTACATGACCCCGGAATGGCAGGCGAAGATGAACAAGATTGAGGACTGTCTGGAATGTCACAGCTGTTCGAGCAAATGCCCTTACCAGCTGGACACCCCCAATCTGCTCAAATACATGCTGAAGGATTACAGAGAATTCTATGAGACACACAAAGACCTTCTCTAATCGTTTTCTGCGCGCGGCAGCGCTGCTGCTGTGCCTTGCCATGTTGCTGCCCCTGGCCGCCTGCGGCGAAAACCGCAGCATGAACAGGCAGCTTTTCGCCATGGACACTGTGATGACCCTGACGGCCTATGGCGACAAGGCCGAGCAGGGCCTGGATGCCGCGGCCAGCGTTATTCTCGCTATGGACGTGATGCTGGACCCGGAGTTGAGCACCAGCACGGTCTATGCCATCAACCATGCGAAAGGACAGAGCACCGTGGTCTCCGCCCAGGTGGCCAAGATGCTCACCTGCGCCCGGTCCGTCTATGATCAGAGCGGCGGCGCACTGGATCTGAGCCTGTATCCCCTCATCAAACGCTGGGGCTTCGTGGACCAGAAATACTACAAGCCCACCGAGTCGGAGATTGCCGAGGATCTGAGCCGGCTCTGCTTTGACAAGATTTCCCTCACCAGCTTCCCCGCCTCCGGCTCCTACTCGCTGACCATCCCGGAATACGGCGAGCTGAGCTTCGGCGCCGTGGCCAAGGGCTGCGCCTCGGAGAACGCCATTGACGCCATGCGTCAGGCCGGCGTGAAGAGCGCCATCATCTCCCTGGGCGGCAACGTCCAGACCCTGGGCGTGAAGCCCAACGGCAGTCTCTGGAAGGTGGCCATCCAGGATCCGGAGAATCCGGACGGATACGTGGGCGTTGTGACCGTTGGCGAGACCGCGGTGGTCACCAGCGGCCCCTACCAGCGCAATTTCACCATCAAGAACACCCTCTATCACCACATTCTCAACCCCGCCACCGGCCATCCCAGCGGCAGCGCGCTGCGTTCTGTCACCATCATCTGTGAGGATGGTACCATGGCTGACTGCCTCTCCACCGCGATGTTCGTGCTGGGCGAGGCGAAGGCGCTGAACTACTGGCGGCAGTACGGCGGCTTTGAGATGATCCTCATCACCACGGACGATCGCATCGTGTGCACCAAGGGTCTGCTGGAAGACTTCACCCTGAACGTTGACGCCGATCAGTACCGGGTGGTCTATTCGGAGTAATATGGCTGATCTGCAAACGGATATCCGATACCTGAAGGGCATAGGAGAGAAAAAGGCGCTGGCTTTCCAAAAGCTGGGCGTCTTTACTCTCTATGACCTTCTTTGCTGTTTCCCCCGGCGTTACGAGGACCGCAGCGTCTATAAGCCCATTGGGCTGACGGTGCACGGCGAGACGGTGTGCATCCGCGCCCTGGTGGCGGATACGCCC
>CADAPM010000056.1 GCA_902789795.1 uncultured Eubacteriales bacterium | reverse complement strand
TGACAATCCAACCGCATTGATTCAGGACAGGGATTGGCCGCAGCTCCTGCTGGACAGCGACAACGCCGTCTTCTGGACTTACATCCTGTCGGATACGGAAATCGTGCGCTATCACAGCAGCCGGGGAACCGACGGAACCTGGGGACTAGTGGATCAGTATACCGCGAGCAGCGGGTACGGTGAATACACCCATGTCTGGAGCACCATGTGGGACGATGCCCACGGCGGGGAGATCATCCGTACCTTTGGCATGTATAGTGAAGACGACAATGACCACGGCATTCAGCTCATGGAGGTGCTTCCCGCCACCTGGATGACCGGCTGCGTCCGGCTGGCGGACTTCGACGTCTCGCGCTTCCCTACATTCTTTGCCGAAACCAACGACCATTTCGCTTCCGAGAACGAGCGTTTCTTCCGGGAAGCCGCAGCGGCCCTCATGCCCGAATATAGCTTCATCAAGGGCATGCGGAAGAACAGCGCTATGCACTTTCTGATGGAGAAACCGAACGGCTCCCGGGTGTACGCGATCTGTGAGTACATGAGCCACCGGGCCGTAAACCTGATCGAGAGCAGCCCGCTTCCCGCCGGCACGATGCTGGGATACCAGAACTTCACCGACAGCCTGTGGATCGACGGGCGCTGCGTGACGGTTCAGCTCTTGTACAACGGCAAGGCAGGGCTCGAATATATCTATGACGATAACGCCCGTTCCGAAGAATCGGAGGGCTTCCTGTTCTTCGGGGACCGCACGGCCTGGAGCGGGGCGGAGGTGCCGGCCAGGACCATCCTTTACGGCGACCATCCCTGGGATGACATCACGGAAATTGACTGGACCAACCTGCCGCATAATCTGACGGAGGCCTCCTCGCAGATGGACGCCAGCTCCTACGCCATGGTGGTCAATCCAAACCCTGCCGACCGATTGCACTTGCGGGAGCAAGCGGACAAGGGCAGCCGCTCCCAAGGCAAGTATTACACCGGAACGCCCGTGGAGGTCCTGTCCGCGGAGGGGGACTGGGGCCGGGTGGCTATTGGCGGGCAGCGCGGCTTCATGATGAAGCGCTACCTGACCTTCGGCCAAGCCGGCGACGCACTGTATCTGGATATGTCTGCCATGCCGCCGCTGTCCGCCAGGGATGAAAAGCTGAAGGTTTACGCAGAACCGCAGATCGGCGAATACGAATGGCACATGAACGAGGACTGGAACACCATGCGGGTGATCGGGATCATCGGTGACGAGTGGTACCACGTCTGGTTCCCGGCCACCGGGGAGTATGGCTTTGTGCGTCAGAGTGATCTTTGGGCCGGCAACGGCTGAGTGGATGGATCGGGAGGCTGTCAGTCATGAAAAGGTTTGTTTCGATTCTGCTGCTGATCACGATGGCATTTGCCTCGTGCAGTTTGTCGCCTGCACTGGCTGAGAGCGTCACTGAATCCGAGTTGATCGGCGCCTGGCAGTTCGTAGGCGGCGGTGAGCTCATGGGCTTCGGCTTCCGGCTGAATGCAGACGGCACAGGCCGGTGGCTGGACAGTGAGGACATGGAGCACTGTCCGCCAAAGCACCTGCGGGACACCGGTGACAGCTTTACTTGGCAGCTGGACGGGGACAGCTTCATCTGCCGGAACAGCCAGGGCACCGTCACCCGGTATACGCTGGAGCAGGCGGACTCCCGCATTCTCTTCACCGAGGAGGAGGCCGGCGGCTTCTATGCCCGCTTCGACGAAGAGGCCATCCGGGCGGAGATCGAAGACCGCATGGGCCGCGGGGAGATGACGGAATTCGATGCGTTGGTGATGGACTACCTGAACGACACCCTGGAGCCCACACTGGCGGAGCGCCTGAACCTCCGCGATGTCAACGCCCGGGTGGACTGGTACTCGGAGGAGAAGAGCGTCATCGTGGAAGCCTGGCAACTGGATGAGGATGACGCTGTCACCATCCGCTTTACGGAATCTGATCTCACCGTCTCCATCGGGACAGCCGAATCAAAATGGACAAGCGGAGGCGGGATCGGCACGAACCTGACGGCGCATGCGTATTACCAGACCGCGTCCACTGCCCTGGGAAACGCGCGGGAAGAGCTGGCCGAGCAGCAGATGCTCACCGGAGATGTGACCCCATCCGGCAGGGAACTGTTACCCGGCGAATCGGAGATCATGGCAGAAATCGAGCAGAAACGCATGGATGGGACGGCGGACGATTTTGACAATCTCGCCATGGACGCCTTGGACGGCACGATGACCGCCCGGCTGGAGGCCATGGGCCTGACAGAGGTCAGCACGAGGCTGAGCTGGGAAGGTTCACTGCACTTCATCCTGGCCTGGGGCCGGGATGCCGAAACCCATTTCCGCGTGGCGCTGCGCTTCACCCCCTGCGCCATCGGCGTCTGCGTGGGCGATGAGGTCGGGGATGTGACCCAGATCCCGGTCAGCTGGTATGAGAACTACCTCCGAAACCCGGATGTTGAGATCTACGAGAACGCATACCGGCTGATCCAGTCGGAACTGGCTCTGGCCTCACAGCAGCAGCAAACACTCTTTTCCATGCCGTTCCTGACCGGA
>CADAPM010000055.1 GCA_902789795.1 uncultured Eubacteriales bacterium | reverse complement strand
GACCGGAAGGTCTACGCCTTTATGTACGAGCGGATCCCGACGGTCATCCGCGGCAAAGAAGTGCTGGAGATCGCCACCGGGCCGGGTTTGCTGGCCAAGCACGTGGCAGGCGCGGCCAAGCGTATGATCGCCACGGACTATTCCGACGGCATGATCCGGGAGGCGAAGAAAGGCGCAATTCCTGCAAACCTCAGGTTTGAGGTGGCGGATGCAACCGCCCTGCCCTACGCGGACGACAGCTTTGATGCAGTGCTGATCGCCAACGCCCTGCATGTGATGCCGGAGCCGGAGAAGGCTCTGCGGGAGATCGACCGGGTGCTGCGGCCGGGCGGCATCCTGATCGCGCCGAACTTTGTGGAGCATCAGACCGGAATGGCAGGCCGGATCTGGTCGGGGGTCTTGAGGCTGGCGGGCGTGAGCTTTGAACACCAGTGGACTTCACAGGAATATCTCGCCTGGCTGGAAGCGCATGGCTGGCGCGTCACTTTCAGCAAGGAAATGGCGGCGCGGATCACACTGATGTACGCCGAGTGCGGAAGAAAGGAAGATAAAGCATGAACGCAAAAGAAATCATATATGAGACCGAAATCTCAGACGCACGCTGGTGGGCCTATGACATTCCGGGCAACGCAGGCTGGATCGCCTATCTGGTGTGCCTCGTCAAAAACCTGAAGCGTGGGCTGAACACATTCAACATGACGGCGCTGCTGCCGGGCGGATTGATGCTGCTGGGCGTTGGGGAACTGATCAGCGAGCGCATCGCCGGGCTTGACCGGGTACTGCCGAAGCGCCGCCTGCTGCGCGGCTTCGGAGCGCTGACCGTGGGCGGGATCGGCGGCATGGTCGTCTCCGCCCTTGGACTTGCGGCGCAGAAAGAAAAGAAGCATCCGGCGATCATGCTGATGGGCTCTTTGCTGTGCGCTGTGTTTGCCGGTCTCTGCTGGCAGGGATACAAGAAAAGATGAGCGGCAGTAAAGACGGAAAAGCCGAGGAGGAGCAGAAGCATGTCTTTGAAATATGAAGTGTTGAAGCGCCTGGTCAAGGCGTCGGGAATCAAGAAGCGCTGGGTCGGTCAGAGCACCGAGGAACTGCTGGAAAACCGCCGGAAGCAAAACGCCAAAAACCGCATCCCGGAGCTGAAGGACGACGCCTTTACCATCAGCCGGATCGAGGTTATGGGCTTCCCGGTACTGAAGTTGATCCACAAGCAGCCTGCGGATCATGCCAATCTGTTCCTGATCGGCGGCGGCATGATCAGCGCGCCGAGACCCGGTTCTATCAAGAAGGCCCTGCGCTTTGCCAAAGAGACGGGGCTGGATCTCTTTGTTCCGTACTACCCGCTCTGCACAGACTATCCCATCACCAAAGCCTATGAGATGATCCACGAGACCTATCGGGTAATGCTGCACCAGTATGCGGCTGACCGGATCTCCGTCCTCGGTACCTCCTCCGGCGGGAATCTGGCACTGGGGATGGTGCCGTATATCAATGACAGGCATGACGACATCCCGATGCCGTCGTATATCATGGCGATCTCCCCCGGTACCTGTGTGGACGGCGAGGAGGAGTGGCAACGGATGCTGGAGCTGGACGAGAAAGATGTGGCCATCCCGGCCCAGTACATGAAAACGGCGTTGGAGGTCATGCGCCACGGGGACGACAGCGTGCCCGATTATATGCTCTGGCTGCAGCGGGCGGACTTTGCCGGCTGCCCGCCGGTCACACTCATTTACGGCACCGATGAGACGCTCTACGCCTGCGCCCCGGCCATCGAGGCGGCACTGCAGAAGAGCGGCGTTAACTATGAACAGATCCTCGGCGAAGGGATGTTCCACTGCTATCCGGTCTTCCCCATCGTGAAAGAGGCAAGGGAGGGCTGGCGGCAGATGGTCGAGCGGATGATCCGATGGAGGGACGAGACATGAAACGGCAGGTTTTTCGGGTAGAGACTGACGGCTTTAACGGCGCGTGGTATCCCTGCGCCGCGCCGAGCAAACGCGGGATCATCGCCATGCTGGGAGACAGTGCGGAGGACTATATGGCTTCCTCCGGAGCCAAATGGCTGAACCGACAGGGGATCCACGTGCTGGCCATGTCGCCGGAGAAAAAGGATTACGGGCACCACAATATCCCGCTGGAGCGCTTCGGCAAGGCCACTGCGTTCATGAAAGCGCAGGGCATTGATAAGCTGGGCGTGGTGGGCGCCTCCACCACCGGCATGATGGCCCTGCTGGCGGCGTCGTATTATCCGGAGCTTACGCTTACCATCGCTATTTCGCCTCCTGACTTCGTCATGGAGGGCTTTTATCAGGACGGAAAGGACGGCATGCACGAGCGTCCCGGCGACAACGAATCCACCGTCACCTGGCAGGGAGAGCCTCTGCCCTATCTGCCCTATGCCTACCGTCACCCGGAATACTGGCAGCGGATCGTGGAGGACTCCAAGGCCGGGGGCGACAAGATCGCCTCCCGGAAGATGTTTGACGAGTCGGAGCGCCGCCATCCCATTCAGGAGGAGGAGCGGATCAAGGTCGAAAAGATCCGCGGAAAGCTCATTTTCATCGGCGCGGAGGACGACGTGCTGTGGGATACCTGCAAGTATATCCGCCGGATG
>CADAPM010000054.1 GCA_902789795.1 uncultured Eubacteriales bacterium | reverse complement strand
TAGTATTCCAAAAGATGAATCAGATGACGATCACGATGATCCGAACGGCAGAAAGCCACCGGAAAATCAGAACGGAATGAAAGAAACAAAGGGAGATGATCTTATGGGTAAGAGCAATGATCTGCCAAAATGGGATCATTATTTCCCGCTGCTCTGTGATGTGGAATATCTGTCATATGAGACGGCCTGGAAATACGATAAAGCCCATGATGTTTTCGAGAAATGCGCCGCGGAGCATGTAAACACAGACGAAGCGAAGATGAAGCTATACGGAGAAGGTCTTAGTAAAGACGACTTTACTTCGCATCTTCGCGAGATGATCCTGCCGCCATATAAAGCAGCACAGAATCTGGGATTCGGAGAGTGGAGGGCGTGATGGACAACTACTACGATATTCACGCCGAGGAATACGCGGAAAAGACGCTGAAAGCGGACATGAGCGCGGTTCAGCAAGATTTTCTGTCTCTTCTTCCAATTGGAGGCTTCATCCTGGATTGCGGTTGCGGTGCGGGGAGAGACACAAGGGATTTCCTGAAAGCCGGGTACAACGTCCTTCCCATCGACGGATCAGCGGAGATGTGCAGGCTTACGACTGAACTGACGAGGGTGGATGCCAGAAAAATGCTTTTTGAAGAGATCGAGTTTATAGATCTGTTTGATGGCATCTGGGCGTCCGCATCGCTGCTGCATGTGCCGAAAGAAAAGCTGGGGGATGTGCTGCACAGGCTGAACCGGGCACTGAAGAAAAACGGCGTCCTGTTTATGTCTTTCAAGTATGGAAACTTTGAAGGTATCCGCGATGATCGGTATTATACGGACATCAATGATGATGATGTAGAAAGCTTGGTCGGAGAGGGCTGGAAGATGATCAAGTACTACATCAGCGGAGATAAGATTGGTAGGGACGAAGTAAAGTGGATTAACATATTCATGAAAAAGAAGGGAACAGCAACATGACCGAAAAAGTATTCTGGATGAAAATGGATCAGGTTGCAGCGTCAAACAGGCAATCCGCCTGCATATTCTGAATTTGAAGGAGGAAGAATTCAATGAAGCGTAACTTTTCGGCAAGGCTCCTGGCACTGACGGTGGCACTGTTGCTGGCCGTGTTCAGCTTTGGCGGGGCGCTGGCCGCTGAGCAGGGCGGCATGTTATCCGGAGCGGACGAGGCAAAGGCGCAGATGGAAGCGCTTTACGGCGAGAACCAGACGATCACCGACGGCAATTACGACGCGGCGCTGGCTGTGAAGTGCGTCAACGGCACCTTTGTGGGCAAGAAGACGGATGAAAGCGTCATCGCGTACAAAGGCATTCCCTATGTGGGCGCGCAGCCCGTGGGGGAATACCGCTGGAAGGCTCCGGTGGATGTGGCGCCGGACGAGGGCGTATATGAGGCGTATTACTTCGGGAAGGTTCCCTGCCAGGTGGCCAATGTGGGTCAGAGGGGTTCCCTCTATCCCCAGGGCGAGGATTGCCTGCACCTGAACATTTGGAAGGCCGATGACACGGGCGATCAGAAGAAACCGGTCATGGTGTGGATCCACGGCGGCGCCTATGAGGTCGGCGGCACCCCTGAGCCCCGCGAGGAGGGCACGAACTTTGTGCATGAGAATCCGGACGTCATACTCGTCTCCGTCGAGTACCGGCTCAACGCCCTCGGCTTCCTCCACCTGTCGCATCTGCCCGACGGCGCGGACTACCCAGACGCCCAGAACCTGGGCCTGATGGATCAGATGGCGGCGCTGAAGTGGATCCACGAGAACATCGCGGGCTTCGGCGGCGACCCCGAACGCGTGACCATATTCGGCCAGTCTGCCGGCGGCGGCTCCGTGTCCCTGCTGCTCCTGGTGGAGGGCGCGCACGAGTATTTCCAGCGCGTCATCGCCCAGAGCGGTTCGCCCGTGTTCAGCCGTTCCACGGAACAGGCCATCGAATGCACGGACGCCATTATGGATGTGCTGGGCTGCAAGACCGTGGCCGACCTGATGAACACCGACGTCGACAAGATCGTGCAGGCGGCAGGGGCAGTGGCGTCGATGCCCCTCACGACCCCTGAACGCGACGGCGTGTTCCTGCCCAGGGAGGCGTTCGACGCCTACGAGAGCGGCGCGGCGAAGGATTTTGACATCATGCAGGGCTGCACCAAGGACGAATGCAGCTACTTCGTGGCCGTGCTTGGACCGGAGGCCTTCATGCGCTTGGCTGAGAAATGCAAGGCGGAGAAGCTCTCCCAGTTGACGGAGGAGGAAAAGGCGCTGGTCGAGAGCTACCTCGCGGACAGCCAGGGCGAGGACTACGATATCCTCAGCCACTTCCTGGATCAGTTCTGGTTCAACGCGCCGCTGATCCGGACGGCGGAGAACCAGGTCAAGGGCGGCGGCAAGACCTACGTCTACTACTTCAGGGTGGAATCCTCCGTGCCGCTTTTGAAGAGCGGCCACGCGATCGAGCTTTCCGAGCTGTTCAACCATCCGGAGGATACCTTCGTCACCGGCAGGCAGTTCGACGAGACCTTCTCCAAAACCATGCGGAGGATGTGGGTGCAGTTCGCCAAGACCGGCAACCCGTCCCTCACCGCCGAGCAGTCCCCCGACGGCCAGGCCAAGGAATGGCCGCTCTACGACCTTGAGAACAAGTACGTGATGGTGTTCGATGAAGGAAGCCGACATGAATATCGTCGATTGGGACAGGACCTATTTCCTGACCAAGTACTACGTCCGTTAGGAACTGTGACGAAATAAGCTGCGCAGATTGCTCAGGCAGCCACAGATTCATTCCCGCACCGGTATGGCGATGCCTTTTCCGCCATCTGCTGCTTGCAAATTTCTTAATTACCCTCCAGGTAAACTGCGAAATCTGCAATTGCATCTGACAGAAAATTCATTCGCCATACCGGCACTTGAATGAATCATTGTCTGCTTAGATTTGAGCGGGTCACCTTCACCTTCAATATTTGCAGGCGTGACTAACGAAAAATTCACTTGTCAGTCGACCCCCTCATTTAATCAGCGTTTCCTTGGAAGGTGGGATTCAATGAAACACAGGGTTATTTTCACACTTTTGGCAGTGGCGCTGTCGCTGGCGTTGATCGGCTGTAACACCCATGTCATCGCGGCTCGGGCCGAGGGCTTCAACGAGCTGAAGCCGCCGGAGGAGGTGAAGGCGGAATTAAATGCCGGGTACGGCGAGAACAAGCCGATCACAGACGACAACTATGACAGGGCGCTGGCGGTCAAGTGCAACAACGGCACCTTCGTCGGCAAGGAGACGGACGAGCTGATCATCTGGAAGGGCATCCCTTACGCTACTCAGCCGCTGGGGAAGCTTCGCTGGCAGAAGGCCCTTCCTGCCTCAGACGATGACGGCGTGTATGATGCGACAGAGCCCGGACACATTCCGATCGGGCCTGTGAACGACTCGGAGGGAACGGCGGAGTTCGGCGAGGACTGCCTCGTGCTGAACATATATTGCAATACCAGCTGCACTGACAGCAAGAAGCCGGTCATGGTGTGGATTCACGGCGGCGGGTTCTGCGCCGAATCCCAGGCGTCGCCCCTCTACGACCTTACCAACATCTCCAAACAGTACCCCGACATCCTGTTCGTGTCCATCGACTACCGGCTCGGCTTCCTGGGATTCATGAACTTCGAGCGGGTCCCGGGCGGGGAAAACTTCAAGGATGCCGGCAACCTTGGCCTGCTCGACCAGCTTGAGTCCCTCAGGTGGGTGCAGAAAAACATCGCCGGGTTCGGCGGCGATCCGGACAACGTGACGATCTTCGGCGAATCGGCGGGCTCGGCGAGCGTCACGTTACTCCCGCTCATCGACGGAAGCGAGGGGCTCTTCAGGAGAATCATCGCCCAGAGCGCCAACATCGCCTACTGCGACACGATGGAGCACGGCATCCACGTTACGCAGAACTTCCTGACCGCGACGGGCTGCCAGACCATGGACGAGCTGATGGCACTCACCACCGAGGAGCTTGTGGACGCCTATGCGAAAGCAAGTGCCATTGACATGAACTGCCTTCTCGGAACGGCCAACTTCCCGCTCCTTGACGGCGTCACGCTGCCCGAGGATCGGACGGTCATGTACGAGATGTGGGGAGACGAGAAGAGGGCCGGGATCGATTTGATGATCGGGTCCAACCAGGACGAGATCAGATACTTTATTCCGGGCGAGGGCGGCGAAGAAGGTTTCGCGAATACGCTGAGGTGGATCGCGAGGAAGGATCGCACGTTGCTCAGCGACCAGGAGAAGGCCATGTATGACGAGTTCATGGCCACCCTCTCGAACGAAAGCGAGTTGAGCCGGCTGGAGCAATACTGCAACGACCTCAACTTCCGCGCCCGAAACACCGATATGGCCATCAGGCACTCTGCCGCCGGCGGCAACACCTACATGTACTTCGTCAAGAAGCCGGTGATAACCCCGGAGCTTGGCGTGATGCACGCGACTGAGATTCCGTACCTGTTCGACACCTGGTTAGAGGACCCGATGGGGAGCGGAGAGATCGTCGGGATCGACGAGTGCGAGTTCCGCCATGTCGTCAAGGAAATGTGGGCCAACTTCGCTCGGACGGGCAACCCCTCCACCGATCAATATGAGTGGAAGAAATTCTCCGGGGACGACCGCCAGACGATGGTCTTCGACGATACCATCGGCATGCAGGTGGATCTGTTCGGAAGGCGGGAAGACCTGATGATGTCCTGGGCAGAGCGCCTTGGGAACGGGTCGTCCAAGAGGGTCTGCTAACGCGGGTGTGTACATGCGTTACAAAGCAACTA
>CADAPM010000053.1 GCA_902789795.1 uncultured Eubacteriales bacterium | reverse complement strand
CCGTAGCTGTAGCCCGCCAGGTCGCGGACGATCTGCATGACCTGTTCCTGATAGACCATGCAGCCGTAGGTCACGTCCAGGATCGGGCGGAGTTTTTCCGTTTTGTATTTCACGCTGGCCGGGTTCGTTTTTCCGGCGATATAGCGTGGGATGGAGTCCATGGGACCCGGGCGATAGAGGGAGATGGCAGCGATGATGTCCTCAAAACAGGTGGGCTTCATGTTCATGAGGAAGCCGGTCATGCCCGCGCCTTCCATCTGGAAGACGCCCTCGGTGTCGCCGCGGGAGATCATTTCGTAAACGGTGGGATCGTCCAGGGGGATGTCTTCGGGGGTCATGTCCCTGCCGACTTCCCGCATCATATCCAGGGTGTCGCGGATCACCGTGAGAGTGCGGAGGCCCAGGAAGTCCATTTTCAGCAGACCCAGGCGCTCGATGGTGCCCATGGGATACTGGGTGGTGATGACCTCATCGTTGCGCTGGAGTGGGACGTATTCCATGACGGGTTTGCCCGTGATCAGGACGCCCGCCGCGTGGGTGGAGGCGTGCCGCGGCATGCCTTCCAGGGTCATGGCGGTGTCGATCAGCTCCTTCACGCGGGGCTGTTCGTCCACCATCTGGCGCAGGGAGGGCGAAAGGTTCAGGGCTTTTTCGAGGGTCATGCCCAGGTCCATGGGCACGGCTTTGGCCACGGCGTCGGTTTCCTGGTAGCTCATGCCCAGTACCCGGCCCACGTCGCGAACGACACCGCGGGCCGCCATGGTGCCGAAGGTGATGATCTGGCTCACGTGGTCGGCGCCGTATTTCCGGGCCACGTAGTCGATGACTTCCGGGCGGCGCTCATAGCAGAAGTCCACGTCGATATCCGGCATGGAGACACGCTCCGGGTTCAGGAAGCGCTCGAAGAGGAGCTGGTAACGCAGGGGGTCCAGCATGGTGATGCCCAGGGAGTAGGCCACGATGGAACCGGCGCCGCTGCCGCGGCCGGGGCCCACCATGATGCCGTGGGTTTTGGCCCAGTGGATGAAGTCCCAGACGATGAGGAAGTAGTCCACGTAGCCCATCTTTTCGATGACGCTGAGCTCGTATTCCAGGCGGGTGTAGGGCTCGTCCTGCGGACTCGAGGCATCGGGATACAGCTTCCGCATGCCTTCATAGCACAGGCGGCGAAGCATCTGATCGGCGGTTTCGCCTTCGGGAACGGGGTAATGCGGCAGACGGGTGACGCCGAATTCAAAGGTCACGTTGCAGCGGTCCGCGATCTCGCGGGTGCGGTCCACGGCGTCCGGCACGTTTTTGAAGAGCGCACGCATTTCCTCCTCGCTTTTCACATAGAGCTCGCCGGTTTCCATGCGCATGCGCTGCTCGTCCGCGAGGGTTTTGCCGGTCTGGATGCACATCAGCACTTCCTGGGCCGGGGCGTCTTTTTTCTCGAGATAGTGACAGTCGTTGGTAGCCACCAGGGGGACGTTCATTTCCCGGGCGATGGCGATCAGGCGGGGCAGAACGGTTTTCTCCTCCCGGATGTTGTGGTCCATGATTTCAACATAGAAGTTGTTCGGACCGAAGATGTCCTGCATTTCCCGGATATAGGCGCGGGCGCTTTCATCCTGGCCGTTCAGGAGCATTTTCGGCAGGTCGCCGCTGAGGCAGGCGCTCAGGCAGATCAAGCCCTCGTGATATTCGCGGATCAGGGCGTAGTCGATGCGGGGCTTATAGTAATAACCGGTCAGGAAACCTTCGCTGATCAGCCGCATCAGATTCTGATAGCCTGTATTGTTTTCGCACAGGAGAATCAGGTGGCTCATTTCCCGCCCCGTGGGGGAACGGTCCGTCCGGTCCCGGCAGACGTAGGCCTCGCAGCCGATGATGGGCTTGAGGCCTGCTTCCGTCATGGCCGTGTAGAAATCAATGGCGCCGTAGAGCACGCCGTGATCCGTGATGGCGCACGAATCCATGCCGAGCGCCTGCAGGCGTTTCACCAGAGAGGTGATCCGGCAGGCCCCGTCCAGCAGGCTGTACTCCGTATGAAGATGCAGATGGGTAAAGCTCATAGGCGGTCTCCGCTGCGCCGCTGCGCGGCTTGCTCATTTTTGGGGGTTAGGGTTCCAGGGCAATGCTGCTGATGATCTTTTCAGAGAGGTCCGCAGCCTTTTGATTCGCGTACCAGAAGCAGACCATCTGGGCCGCTTTGCCGTCGAGGAGGACGTAGGCGACGCACTTCATGCCTTTTTGCGGCGGGTCCTGGGGATCCGTCACCCGGTAGGCGATCATGTCCACGCCGCTGATCCTGTATACGGCGGCGTCCACGCCTTTGGCGATGAGGACGTCCGTCATGGTCTGCAGGGTGGCGCCTTTGCTGTCCGACTCGCGGAAAAACTGGATGTCCAGGCCCAGGCTTTCGGAAACATAGGCAAACCTCGCGTCGTCGCTTCCCTCCCCCGGGCCGTCGTATTCCATTCCGTCCGGTAAGGTCAGGCTGTAGCGGCTGTCCGGCAGGGTTACCTTCTGGTCCGCCGCGGCGGTACCCAAGCACAGCAGCAGGATCAGGGCCAGCAGGGTGCTGAGGGTTTTCTTCATCTTGGTTACCTCCTTTTACGGTCGCCTCCGGAATCGTTCTGCGATTTCGTCGGCTGGGGTTGATACAGACGTTTTGCGCTTCCGCGCTTCGCGATTTTGGGGTTGGGCCAGAACCGAAAGTTTTGCACTTCCGCGTTTTGCGGAACTGCTGCCGCAGTTCCGCTGCTCGCGTTCGGTTTCCTTTCGGCGGTTTTACCCGGCGAAATAATACTTACCCGGCGAAATAATACTTCTTCACATTCTTCATCAGCAGCTTATAGGCGCCGATGGCTGCGGCGGCCAGGAGGGCCGCCAGCACCGCGAAGACCGGGATCAGGCCCCAGTTCAGGAAGTGGATCATCACAAACGCCAGGCCCGCCAGGGCGGCCAGGATGCCCCAGGAAACCAGCATGGAAATCAGCACACCGAAATTCTGCTTCACGGCTTCCTGCTCCGTCACCCAGTCCAGCCGCGGCTTCTTCACGTCCCGGCTCAGGGCCAGGCACGCGGTGCCGAAGAGCAGGCACAGGATCAGCGCCAGCACGGTCTCCAGCGTAAAGCCGGGGATCATCACCGCCACCGCGATCATCGCGGCGATCACGCCGAAGGTTTCGAGGCCGCAGCCCACTGCCAGCTTCGCATGGATCAGGGTTTTCGCGGAAACGGGCAGCGACTTGATGAAATCATGGCCCTTGCCTTCCCGGGTTACCGCGGTGGACAGGGCGGGGTTCATACCGGCCATGTAGGCCACCGCCGCCGCCATAATGCACATGATCAGGGCCGGGTTCAGGTTCCCCATCATCTGCGTCAGGGATTGGGCGCCACTTTCGCCGGCGGATTTATTGAACATCATGCCCATCATGATGATGATCACCAGGGGCATGAAAGTGATAGGCAGAATGTTCACGGCATAGGCGGGCACCCGCAGGATGGTCAGCACTTCGCGCTTCACGTTGGCCATGAAGGCGCTGCCCACGCGGATGGAGCCCTTCTGGATGCCCTTCTTTCCCGAGGCCTGGGGCGCTTCACTCTGCAGCAGGCTCAGCTTCCGGTAGAAAATGCCCAGCACCAGAATCAGCACCGCGGCGGCGGCCGCGCTCACCGCGGCAAACAGCGCCAGTTTTCCCCAGTCGCCTTCCAGCAGGCCTTCCGCGGCCCACTCCGCCGGCGGGAAGAACTGCGTCATGCCGGAGATCCGCGAAGCGTTATCCGTGAAGAATTTCTGAATGATCGCGCCGCTTTCGGCGCTGTCGCCCGTGATGGAACCCACGTTCATCATCACGAACATATAGACCAGGAACAGCGCGATGCCGCCGACGGTCATGATCAGTTCGCGGTGTTTCCACAGGGCGGAAAGGCGGATCAGGAAGGCGGAAAGAACCGCGGCGATGCAGATCGGGAGGATCGCGATCAGCAGCCACACGATCACCATCCGCACATAGAACAGCGGCTCCGCGCCCACCCGGGTGCCGTAAAGCACGCAGGCCGGCAGCAGGATCACCGCGTCGATCAGCGTTTCGCTCAGCCACACCTGGGCCAGCTTCGCCGAGAGCAGCGTGCGTGTTTTGATGGGCAGGGCCGCCAGGAAGGTCGCGTCGCGGCCCAGGTACAGCGCGCTCATGATGAAGAAGAACGCCATCACCAGGGTGCCGCCGGTCGCCAGCACCACTGCCAGAATCACCACCAGGTTGCGCAGGTCCACGGCGTTCGGGGCGCCCGGTGAGGGCGTCAGTATGTCCAGCGCTTTGGTTTCAAGGATGTAGAGAATCACGCCCAGATAGACCACCAGGAAGAGGATCGCGATCAGCATCCCGACGGTCCGGCCGCGTTTGTCGCGCAGGGCGGCTTTCAGGTTCTTCGGCTTCAGGTCCGCGTAGCGGGTCAGCAGCTGCAGCCGGAGCAGGGCAAAAAACGTGCTCATGCTTCTTCTTCGCCTCCGTCGTCCGTCAGCTCCAGGAACAGTTCTTCCAGGCTGGCGCCCACTTCGCCGCTGCGCAGTTCCTCCAGAGTGCCCACTGCCTTCAGGCCGCCGTGGGCGATGACGCCGATGCGGGTGCACAGTTTCTCCGCCACCTCCAGCACGTGGGTGGAGAAGAACACGGTGTTGCCCTCATTGCAGTGCCGGATCATCTCTTCCTTCAGCAGGTGCGCGGCGCGGGGGTCCAGGCCGCCCAGCGGCTCGTCCAGAATCCACACCGGCGGGTTGTGAATCAGCGCCCCGATCACCACCAGCTTCTGCTTCATGCCCTTGCTGTAGGTCCGCACCTGGTTGTTGATCGCGTCGGAGAGAGAGAAGAGGTCCAGGTATTTCTCGATGTGCGCTTTGCGTTTGGCCTGGTCCACCTGATAGATATCGGCCATGAAGTTCAGATATTCCATGCCCGTCAGCCGGTCATACAGGTCGTTGCCGTCCGGTACAAAGCCGATCATCCGCTGGGCTTCCAGCCGCTCCGTGTCCATCCGGTGTCCGGCCATGGTAATGGTACCCTCGTCCGGGGTCAGCACGCCCGTCATCATTTTGATCGTCGTGGTCTTGCCGGCGCCGTTGGGCCCGATGAATCCGAACAACTCCCCGCCCTTCACGTTGAGGGTCAGGCTGTCAACGGCCTTCTTATCGCTTTTGGAGTATGTTTTGGTCACCTGTTGCAAGTCAATCATGGGTTTCCTCCCTGCCTGTCAAAGGCATCTTTCATCAATTTCCAACGCCCTGAATTTTACCACATTCCCGGCCGTCTGAAAACTGCCGGATCAGGAAAATAACTGCTTCTATTTCGCTTTTTACAGAAAACGCACGGCTTTCTGCCGTGCGTCCTGAAGCATCTTTCTCTCAGTGCACCTTATAGATCCGCATGGACAGCGCGCCGTCGCCGCTGGAGCAGCCCTCGATCCGGATCGGGAAGTCATACATGTTCGTGAACTTGAAGTTCTGCGTGTCCGTCCCCACCGCCGCGTCGCAGTGAATCGGCAGATAGGTTGCGCCACTGGCACCGTGGGGCCGCCGCCAGTCAATCCGCAGGCCCGGCAGCTGCCGCACCGCGTTGTACAGCGTGCTGGAAACCTGGCACGTTCCGCCGCCGTATCCAAGCACGTCCTTCCCCTGATACATCACGATGGCCGGCTCGTATCCCCGCTTCGGACCGTAGGGGCCCATCACTTCGTTCCCGTCGAACTGTTCCCCCGGCTCCAGCACCCGGCTGATATTATTCTCTGTCTGGATCATCTTATAATAGCTGGTATAAGCCGCGATCGGGCAGTCTTCGTAAAGCTCCTCGTCCGTGGGGGAAACCGGTTTCAATTCCGTCAGTTCGTTCGGATCGATGTATCCGTATTCGCGCATGTAGTTCACCACGGCCCATCCGTCGTAGAATTTCCAGACGGTCAGCTTCGTTCCGGGATTCAGGATCACATAGTTGTTGCCGTCGTCCTCCGCGCCTTCGTTAAAGCTCATGTCCTTGCGCACGTGGCATTTCGTCGCCGTCACGGCGGTGTACGCGTGCTTCTGCACGTTGAAGGGCGCCGTGTTCACCGGGTCAATCGGCTGAATGGATCCGAAGTCCACCCATTCGCGCATCGTGTAGCCGATGTCCTTGTCCCGCCGCACAATCAGCCACCGCAGCCCCACGTACAGAATTTCCGCTTCCATACCGCCTGCCTGGCCGCGCACCAGCACGTTCTTGGCCTCGTATTTGGAGTCCATGATCCGGAAAATCGGCCGGTTGGGCCCCAGCTTGCAGGTGTAGATCGCCGGGCTGTTCAGGTCGAAGTCCTCCACCGTCTTGGTCGGATACACCTTTCCCGTCACCCGTCCGGGATTATCGCTCTGATCGATCTCCTCGTTTTCCTCGTCCAGCAGCTCATCGAGTCCCGGTTCCTCAGCCAAGGCAAAGCAGACCCCCGTCCATATCAGACACAGGCACAGAATGCCGCATAAAAAACGCTTCATGCGCACAACTCCCTTCGTAATCAATTTATTATCCCCGTTTTGGTGAAACCTGTCAAGGCTTCCGCCGCCGTTTCCGTGCGCAAAATATGGTGTTCCCCTTTATTTTAACTACATTTTATGGTAGAATAGCCTGGTGTGCGGCCGGTATCCGCCGGCTGCCGATCACACAAACCAGGGAGTGAACGCATGACCTCGCAAACCTATAACGCCGGGAACATCCAGGTCCTCGAGGGCCTCGAAGCCGTCCGTATGCGCCCCGGCATGTATATCGGAACCACCTCGTCCCGCGGTCTCCACCATCTTCTGTGGGAAATCGTGGACAATGCCATCGACGAAGCGGCCAACGGTTTCGCCGATGAAGTGAATGTGACGTTGCATAAAGACGGATCGGCCAGCGTGTGGGACAATGGCCGCGGCATGCCCGTCGATACGCACCCCACCATGGGTATCCCCGGGGTCGAGGTCATCTTCACCGTGCTGCACGCCGGCGGCAAGTTCGGCAACGACAATTACGCCTATTCCGGCGGTCTCCACGGCGTGGG
>CADAPM010000052.1 GCA_902789795.1 uncultured Eubacteriales bacterium | reverse complement strand
TCAACAATGCCGATGGCCTTGCGGAAACAACCCGCGAAAGGATCCTGCAGAAGGCCACGGAGATGGGTTACAAGCAGTTTACCTACATCAAGGCCCAGACGGCGGCGGCCATCGTCATGCCGGAAGCGCCGCACAAAGGCGAGATCGCGCTGCTGTGCGGGAACATCATCGCGCCCGCCCACTTCGCCTCGCTGATGCTGGACAAGCTGAAGCTGGAACTGTCCCAGCTGGGCTATACGCTGAGCACCCATCGCGTCGATCGGGATGACTTTGCGCGCCGGGCGCTGCCGGTCACCTTTGACCCCGAACAGGCCGTCGCCATCATCTGCATCGAAATGTTTGACCAGGCCTACGACGAAATGATCTGTGGTCTGGGCCTGCCGGTTCTGTTCGTGGATGGCCCCAACAAGCGCGCCGGCGTCAGCCTGCCCGCCGACCAGCTTTACATGGACAACACCACCGCCATCACGCGGTTTGTCAAAGATATGCTCTCGCGGGGCAAGCGGAAGATCGGCTTCATCGGCGATTATGAGCATTGCCAGTCCTTCTTCGAGCGCTACGCCGCCTTCCGCTGCGCCATGACCCTGGCGGGCGTCTCCGTCGAAGAGCGCTTTTGCATTAAGGCTCTGGAATCGGAGCAGATCTCCGAATCCCTGGCTGCGCTGCCAAGCATGCCCGAGGTGTTCATCTGCGCCAACGACTTTATAGCGTCTGATGCCATTTACACCCTGCGCAAGCTGGGCAAATCCGTGCCGGGGGACGTGCTCTTCTGCGGCTTTGACGACTCGCCCAACTCCCGCATCATGACGCCCATGCTGACCACGGTCCACATCCATACCCAAATCATGGCCCTTGTCGCGATGAACCTGTTGATCTCCCGCATCGAGATGCCCAGTCTGAATTATCGCATCGTCCACACCGAGACGGAGCTGATCTACCGGGATTCCACCCGAATGGATTGAGTGCGGCCGGATGAGCAAATCCCCCGGAGGTTTCCTCCGGGGGATTTCCATTGTCCTTATGCCTCGGGCACCTTCATCGTGATACCTGTGAACGCGGCGTCGCAGTCCTCAGCAAACACGCCGATGTGGGCGCCTCCGGTGGAATGGCCGATGCGGGAGCTGAGCGCCTTTTCATCGTCGATGTACAGCACGACGATCTCATTCTCGCACACCAGCGTCACATGATGGACCGGGTTTTCTGAGAAGTCGAACCGTGTAACCGCCATTGGCGGATAGTCGTCCAGCTCGGTCAACTCATAGCCCTCGTAGTGCAGCAGGTTCCGCCCGGCGTCCAGGCACAGCGCGGTCCAGGCATCATCCGCCTCGCTGCCGCCGAAGGCAAACCCAGCACAGCCGTCCTCGCCCAGCGTCACGTCGCACTCCAGCAGCATCGTCGGCGCGCGCACGCCCATGTCCGCCAGCGCGGCTTCGCCGTCCGCCGGTGACAGGGCAATGTCGTCCCCGTCGATCTGTGCCGTTGCCCCGGCTTCCCCGGCTTCAAAGGCCAGTTCCTCTGTGAAATAGTCTTCGAAGGACTCCGGTACCTTCACACCCAGCGCGTTGTCTTCATGCTGGACCAGTTGGTGGTTGAGCACGTTGCCCGCCCACTGGTAGATGCCGGAATCCGCGGACAGCCCGGCCCGACCCAGCCAGCCGCAGAGATAGGTGTTCCCGTTCCACTGGGCGGTCTTGGCCGCGTAGAAGACGAAGCCGTTGCCCTCCATCAGGCCCTGACCGTCCAGTATGTTGTCCTCCGGCGCGGAGAAGGGGCCGTTCATGGATTCGCCGATGGCGTAATAGGTGACGCAGTCCCAGCTGTAGGTCAGGTACCAGGTGTCCCCCATGCGGAACAGGTCCGGGCATTCCAGCATGTACTGGGCCTGGGGTGCGTAGATGGGGCCCTCGAAGGTCCAGCTCTTCAGATCGGGCGAGGTATACTTCGCAACCACACCGCCCAGCGAGGCCTCGCGCGCCGCGATCAGCAGCCAGTAGCAGCCGTCCTCCTCCATCCAGAACACCTCCGGGTCGCGGAAGTCGTCCTTGGAATAGCCGTCCGGGCTGAAGAAGGTATCTTCGGGATGCTTTTCCCAGGTCACGCGGTCAACACTCGTGGCGTGCATGACGCACTCCTTGCCCATGCCGCCGTTGCCGGCGTCATTGTGACCGGTATAGAAGAGATGGTAGAGCCCCTCGTTGTCCCGCATGACGGAGCCGGTGCCCAGCGCCGGGTCGGGATCGGACATCAGGCCGTATTCCAGCATCATGCCGTCGTCCTCGTAGCCCACAAAATCATCCGTGGTGAACCGGTAGATCGGATGATAGCCCTGGCCGTTGTGGTCGGTGTCGTACAGGTAATAGAGCTCCAGCGTGCCGTCCTCGGTCACGAAGGGCATGGTGTCGCCCACGTAGCCGCCCTCCGGCGCGGGATAGAGACGATAGTCCACCGGTGCATAGGCTTCCGCCAGAGCGCATTGGGCAACGAGCGCAAAAAGGGCCGCCATCAAAACCGCCATGGCCACTGTTCTTCTGTTCATACAGTATACTCCCTTCTCGAAAATGGAAAGGACTGGAAGCCGGAAATTCCGGCCTCCAGTCCGCAATCGGGAAAATCCACTATTCGCCCAGGTACCTGGCCAAGATCTCGTCATACACGCCGCTGGCTTTGATGTTGGCCAAGCCCGCGTTGAACTTGTCCACCAGTTCCTGCTTGTCGGGGTTGAACACGACGAAGCCGTATTCAGAGCCCTCGTTGGCGGTGCCGTCCAGCATCTGCAGGAACACGCCGCCGTTGCGGATATAGTCCTCGATGACCGGCGTGTCCTCTATGCAGGCCGCGCACTCGCCGCCGGTGACCGCCATGAACACGGCCAGCGTGGAGCCGTAGCTCCTCACGGTGAAGCCATACAGCACCGCCAGGCTGTCGGCGTAATCCTGGCTCAGGGTTTCGGCCTTGACGGCCACGCTGTGGCCCTGCAGGTCCTCCAGGCTCTGGATGGGGGCGTCCTGGGCGATGGCCATGGACTGGGTCGCGGTGAAATATCCGTCGGAGAAGATCCAGCC
>CADAPM010000051.1 GCA_902789795.1 uncultured Eubacteriales bacterium | reverse complement strand
CCTGCTTCCGGGACGACCCGCGGATCCAGGGCCTGCTGCTGGCCAGCCAGGGCGGCCTGGAGGGCGGCGACGCGGCGGCGGAGCTGCTGATGGGCCTGTACAGCCCCTGCGGCAAGCTGGCGGATACCTTCGCGAAGGAGCTGGAGGACTATCCCGGCTGCGAGCACTTCTACGACAGCGAGGCCTATGTGGAATACACCGAAGACATTTACGTGGGCTACCGGTATTTCGAGACCATCCCCGGCGCGAAGGAGCGGGTGGTCTATCCCTTCGGCTACGGCCTGAGCTACACGCGCTTTGAGATCTCCGGCGAGCGGATCGCCGTGAGCGGCGACACCGTGGAGGCCCGCGCCCGGGTGCTGAACGCGGGCGGCGTGCCGGGGCGCGAGGTGGTGCAGGTGTACTGCGCCGCGCCCCAGGGCCTGCTGGGCAAGCCCGCGCTGACGCTGACGGGCTATCGCAAGACCCGCCTGCTGGCCCCCGGCGAGGAGGAAACGGTCATCATCCGCTTCCCCGTGCGCGCCTTCGCCAGCTACGACGACCTGGGCAAGGTCGCCCGTTCCGCCTGGGTGCTGGAGGCGGGCGAATACCGCTTCTTCATCGGCGACAGCGTGCGCGACGGCCGCTGGGCGCCGGAAACCTGGAGCCTCGGCGAAAGCCGGGTGGTGGAGCAGCTGACCGCCCGCATGACGCCCACCTGTCTTTCCTGGCGCCTGCGCGCCGACGGCAGCTATGAAGCCCTGCCCACCGCGCCGTGCAACGACTTCAACGCCTCTGTGCTCCCGCGCATGACGGACGAGGACAACAACGCCCTGCCCGAGCGCCGCGGCGTGCCGCGCCTGGCGCGGTTCGGCCTCGACGCGCAGAGGCCCAGCCTGCAGGACGTGGCGGACGGCAAGCTGAGCCTGGACGAGTTCGTGGCCGCGCTGCCCGACGAGGACCTGGCCTGCCTGCTGGGCGGCCAGCCCAACGTGGGCCTGGCGAACACCTTCGGCTACGGCAACAACCCGGTGTACGGCATCCCGAATATCATGACGGCGGACGGCCCCGCGGGCATCCGCTTCAACCCCGGCCTGGGCGTCACCACCACGGCCTTCCCCTGCGCGACCCTGCTGGCCTGCACGTGGGACCCGGAGATCACTCGGGAAATCGGCGAGGCGGCGGCGCTCGAGGCCAAGGAAAACAACATCCAGGTCTGGCTCGCGCCGGGCGTGAATATCCACCGCAACCCCCTCTGCGGCAGGAACTTCGAGTATTACTCCGAGGACCCGCTGCTGGCGGGCAGGCAGGCGGCGAGCCTGATCAAAGGCGTACAGTCCCAGGGCGTCGCGGCGACGCCCAAGCACTTCGCGCTCAACAACAAGGAGACCAACCGCGTCAACAGCGATTCCCGCGCCTCCGAGCGCGCGATCCGCGAGATCTACCTGCGGCAGTTCGAGATCCTCGTCAAGGAGGCGCATCCCTGGTCCATCATGACCAGCTACAACATCATCAACGGCCACCGCGCCAGTGAAAACCGCGACCTGCTGACCGGCATCCTGCGGGAGGAGTGGGGCTTCGACGGCATGGTGACCACCGACTGGTGGACCAAGGGCGAGCACTACAAGGAGACCGCCGCCGGCAACGACATGAAGATGGCCACCGGCTTCCCGGACCGCCTGCTGGCCGCGAAGGAAAAGGGCGCGCTCACCCGCGAGGACATGGAAAAAGCCGCCAGGAACGTGCTAGGGCTGATCCTGAGGGTGGAGTGAGGAGCTGGAAAAAGTCACAGGCGGCAACGCCGTTCACGACAGGGCCAAAGTGAAGATCTGTGAGAAGATCGGGAGATGGGTCGCGAGCCGGTTATCAGCGGAGGATCTTCAGAATCCGGCAAGTGACAGAAAAACCGCAAGGGGCTGTTGCGCATCATCGTGCACATCCCCCTCTTATTCTGCAATTCCAAACCGGGAAAGTGAAAAAGTTTTTGAGTAAAAACCAAAAATCCTGCGTGCGTGCGTGTAAGGACAACCCGGAAATGAAAATCGTTCATCTCACACATTGATTCATTCTCATTCTGAAGTGATATACTAAAAGTAGACACCGACGTACTTTTTTGTAGACATAACAACAAGAAAGTAGTACCATGATTGAAAAGGGAGTCATGTTAGCAGAAAGATATTCATGGAGGTGTCAATGAAATACTCGAAAGAACAAAGGATCGACATAGGACGGCAAGTCTATACACACGAGCTTTCCCGAATGGAAGCGTCTGAGAAGTATGGAGTAAGTGATTCGAGCCTGGATGTATATGTCAGCTTGTATAAGCTGGCCAGTGGAATCCAAACCCAAAACTCCCGAGTTGCTATAAGGAATAAAACTGACAAAACCGACTGGCATGAGCAGAAGAAGAAGGAGGATACATCCGACACTTGGAATATTGAAAGCTATCGTGCCATGACCAAAGAAGAACTGATCAACGAAATTATCAGAGCCAAAGTCAACGAAGCCCGGGCAAAAAAAGGATACGAAGTGAGAGGGGATGGTACAAACAAGGAATTCGTTTCTTTAAGCAGGAAGAATTCGAAATCGTAATGGAATTATCCGCACAGTTTCCTGTCAAGAAGCTTTGCGAAGTCATGAATGTGAACCGGAGCGGCTTCTACAAATGGAAGAAACGATTGGAACACCCATCTGAGCGGTTAAAGGCTTTGGTCAGTCATATCACGCTGTTCAAGGAGTATCATGCAAAATATCCATCTCACGGGTATCGGTGGCTGAATGCAAAGATCCGCTTGGATACAGGTCTTATCTTATCAGATCAGTATGCTCACAAATGCTGTAAAACAGCAGGGATCGTCAGTGTATCAAAGCATTACAGGTATAAAAAGCCCGGCGATCCATTCAAGGTCTATCCGAACCTTCTGATGACAGGAATAAACCTTGACGGCCCCATGCAGTGCGTTGTAAGCGACATGACAGCCTTTCATCTCAAAGGCGTCTATTACGAACTGACACTATACATGGATCTTTGGAACAATGAAATCCTGAGCTATTCTCTTTCGGAACGAAAAGGAGACCGTACGACATATATCAGTGGTTTGAATGACCTGATAGAGCTAAAAAAGAAGCAACCGGAACTGGAAATGATCCTTCATACAGATCAGGGATCCGTTTATGCATCGAAATCGTTCAATGACCTTCTGCCGTTGTATCATATCGTTCATTCAATGTCTCGCGCCGGAACGCCAACTGACAATGCTGCCATGGAAGCAATCAACGGTTGGATCAAGGCAGAGGTATTCAATGATTTCCACTTGACCGGTAATGATAATGTCCAATCCGAAGTGGAACGCTATATTGTCTTCTTCAACGAAGAACGTCCTGCCTACTCGTTGAACTATCTGACGCCTAAACAGTACAGAGAGTACCATGCCCTGTGACTTGTGTAGAAAACTTTCTTTCTGTGTCTACTTT
>CADAPM010000050.1 GCA_902789795.1 uncultured Eubacteriales bacterium | reverse complement strand
GTTTGCCGCAGCCCTCGCGCAGAAAGGCGGCGGCATCCTTCCGGCTTGCATTGCCGAAACGCGCCGTTTCGCCGTCATGCACGCTGCGGATGGTGCGGATACTGTCGGCGCGCAGGTCGATGTCCTGAATGGACAGATACATTTCCCCCAGTGTACCCAGCTGGACATTCTGGATGGATATTTCCAGGTTTTTCGAGCTGAGATGATAAAACACCGCGATGAATACGGCGGCCTCCAGCAGCGTCAGGACGATCAGAACGGCAAGGATGATCTGGAGCGGCCGGTAAAACTCCGCCGTATTCACCAGGGAAGCGCAGTGCCAGCCGCCCTCCAGGTTTTCGGCGTAAACCATGTATTTCTGTCCGCCGTACTGTAATTCAAACTGGTGCTCTCCCTCAATCGTCAGAGAATGCACGACAGAGGAGCCGAGGGAGCCTGTCTCCTCCAGATAGTTTTTCCCCAGCTCATCCGGGTCGGAGTGCGCGATGACCAGCCCGTCTTTATTGAGCACGAAGCAAAAGCTGTTCGGCGTCTGGCGGGCGATTTCCTCTGTGATTTCCTGAATCTGCTCCAGCGAGATGTCCAGCGCCAGCACGCTGACGCCATCCTCCAGCCGGGTGGCCAGGGTCATCATAATGGTGTGGGTCTGCGCGTCCAGATAGGGGCTGACAAAGGTGATTTCACTGTCATCCGCCATGGTTTCCAAATACCAGGGCCGCTCTGTCGGCACATAGTCCACGTCCGGGACCCAGCCGACGCCGTCCACATACAGGCCCTTCACCCAGCCGTAGAGGCCGGTGTAATCCCTGTCGATGGAATCCTTGATGCTCTGGGATTCCGTGGTGAGATAGTGCAGGATCTCGCTGACCGGCTGGTCTTCCTCCAGCATATTGTTCACCACGTTGCCGGCCAGCAGAAGGGTGTTCTTGCGCACCAGCAGATAGCGGTCAAAGGACATGGCGGACTGCTGCGCGTTCACCTCGCCCTGCAATACGATGCTTTCCTTTGTGGATCTGTAGAGCCGGAGGCCGCCCACAAAGGTTGCCGAGACCGTGAGCAAAAACACGATCAGGGCAGCCGCGAGGCTCCTGGCGCCGATGTTTTAGAATACATCCCGGAAATGTGACCGAGTTTTCATGTTGTTGTTATCCCCGCTTTCCGCTTTTACGTCTTCTCCGCCTCATAGATCAGTTCGCCCAATACCCGGATCAACTGCTCGGATTCCACAGGCTTGTTCAGGTGCGCGTTCATGCCCGCCTGGAGGGAGCGCTGCACATCCTCTTCGAAGGCGTTGGCTGTCATGGCGATAATCGGAATCCGCCTGGCGTCTTCTCTGTCAAGGGCGCGGATGGCCGCCGTTGCTTCCAGTCCATCCATCTCCGGCATGCGGATATCCATCAGAATGGCCGCATAGGTACCCGGCGCGCTTTTCTCAAACAGCTCAAGCGCGATCCTGCCGTTTTCCGCATGGTCGGCCTTGACATTTTCCATCTCAAGGGTATCCATCATGATCTCCGCGTTGATCTCCACATCCTCGGCCAGCAGGACCCGCCGCCCCGTCAGATCGGCCCTCTTCTTCTCCTTGAGCAGGGCCATGTTGTTCCGCCGGGCGATCTCCTCAAACTGTTCGAGCACATTCGCGGCGAACAGCGGCTTTGACAGGAAGCTGTTCACGCCGACGCGGTGCGCCTCCTCCTGGATATCATCCCAGTTATAGGCCGTCAGCACCACCACGGTGCTCTCGTCGGCATACTGCCTGCGAATCTCATCGGACGCCTCCAGGCCGTTCATGCCCGGCATATTCCAGTCCATGAGCACAAGGCTGTAGGGCTTGTGCCTGTTGTGCTGCGTCTCGATCATGCGCAGAGCCGTCTGCGCGCTGGTGCAGGCATCCGCCCGGATCCCCACCTCCTCCAGCACGGATCTGGCGTGCTCGGCATCCACCGGATCGTCGTCCACCACCAGCACGTAGAAGTCCCCGGGATCGACCGTGCCGTCCGGGAGCTCCTCTGCCCGGTCGCTGTTTTTCAGCGTGACCGTCACGGTAAACTCGCTGCCCGCGCCCTTTTCGCTCGTCACGCCGATGCTGCCGTTCATCATCTCGACCAGACGCTTGGCGATGGCCATGCCGAGGCCGGTGCTGCCGTCCAGGGCTTTCAGCCGGGCGTTCTCCTGGGCAAAAGGCTCAAAAACCCGAGGGAGGAATTCCGGGTCCATGCCGATGCCGGTATCCTTCACGCAAAAGCGCAGCGTGCTCCGATCTTCAAACACGACCGTCCGCTCCACCGTCAGCGTAACGCTGCCGGGCGCTTCGGTAAATTTGACGGCGTTGGAGAGGATGCCGAGCAGCACCTCCCTGAGCTTCATATCGTCCCCGACATAGGCGTCGCCCACCTCGTTCAGGACGCGGCACTCGTAGGAGAGACCCTTGTCGGCGCAGCGGGAGGCGGCCGTCGCGCTGATCTGTTCCAGCATGGCGTGCAGCGAGAAAACCTCCCGGTGCAGCAGCACGCGCCCGGCCTCGATACGGCTCATGGTGAAGATGTCATTGATCAGGGTGAGAAGCTGCCGGGCGCTGTCCCCGATCTGCTCCAGAACCTGGTGCGTCTCCGCGTCCAGCCCCTCCCGCTTCAGGGCCAGGGTGTCCAGACCGATGATCGCGTTCATGGGTGTGCGGATCTCATGGCTCATATTGGAGAGAAAGGCGATTTTTTCCCTGTTGGCTTCCTTCGCCGAAGTCAGCGCCTCCGCCAGCGCCGCGCTCTTGGCCATGGCGTCGCGCATTTCGGAATCGACGTTCGAAATGCCGACGACGAGGAAGGTCTCATCGTCCTCCATGCGGGAGACCTTCATGCTGACATAGATCGCTCCTCTGGCGTCTTTTTGGCGATAGGTCATGATAAAGGTGCTATTCTGTGCCAGCGCCTTCATCAGCGTTTTCCGCTTCATCGCCTCCAGAAAGGCTTCCCGATCCTCCTCGAAAACGGTCCGGCCCAGCTCCTCCCGGCAATCGCTGAAGAAATGCAGGCCGCGGCGCGCCTCCGAGAAAGCGCCGCCCTGATTGTCTCGCCGGAACTCAATGTATTCCTCCGAGTCGGAATTGACATAGAACAGGTTCGTGTAGTCCCTGGCCAGGGACTGCGCGATGCGGGAATAGATGAGGCCGGAATGGACGAGGCTTTCATAGGCCTCCTTTGTCATGGCGTTCTCATGCCGGATGCGCGTCATTTCCGTGACGTCCTGGCACATGCCGAGAAGGCAGAGCCGCCCGGAGGCGTCGGTGTACTTCAATTTCGTCGTCTGAAACTGCCGCTGGCTGCCGGCGGCGTCCGGCACGTCCTCATAGAAAACATAGGGCCGGCTGATGGAGCAATGTCATTAAGATAGAGGCATAGCCGAAGAGGTAAGTCTCCAGAGGAATGAGCACATCGGAAACGGTGTGCTCATTTTCGTGAAAAAAGCATGGA
>CADAPM010000049.1 GCA_902789795.1 uncultured Eubacteriales bacterium | reverse complement strand
CCGTGAACTCTGTCGGCCCATAGCCATTGATCAGTTTGACATCCGTCTTTTTGCAGGGCAGCATCTTTTCTCCGCCCATCATGACATACCGCAGAGGCAGGTCCGGGAAGCGGTTCACCATCTCCATGCCAATCTGCGTGGAGAAGGTCACCCCCGTGACGCGATTTGCTTCAAAGTACGCCTTCATGCCGGCCAAATCCCGGCGAAGCGCTTCGCTCAGGATATGGACCTGGCCTCCCAGAGCCAGCGGGCACAGCAGATCGTCCAGCGACGCGTCGAAGGAAAAGCTGGCATGGACCGCGTTGACGCTCTCCCTTCCGACAATGTTCCTCCCGCCAGGCTATAAAAGCGCGCAGGGAACGGTGGCTCTGCACGACGCCCTTGGGCTTTCCGGTGGAACCGGAGGTATAGATCATGTAGGCGTAGCCATCCGGCCGGGCCCGGTTGACGGACGCCGCCTTGTGGCTTTCGGCACATACCGCCCCTCCATCAGCGGAAAGGACTTCTCCAATCAGCGCTTCGTCCAGAACCAGCTGCGATCCGGAATCCGCCAGCATGTAGGCAATGCGCTCTTGCGGATATTCCGGGTCTATGGGCACATAGGCCGCCCCGGCCTTCTGGATACCCAGCACAGCCGCGACAAACGCCTTCACGCGTCCCATGCTGACCGCGACAAAGCTGTTCGCCGTCACGCCGTGGGCAATCAGGTACAATGCCACCCTGTCAGACGCGTGGTCAAGCTCCGCGTAGGTATAGCTGCCCTCGCTGTCCACCACGGCCATGTGATCCGGCGTCTTCTCCACCCAGGTATGGAACAGTGCAAGCCAGGTCTCATCCCTGTCGAAGGGCAGTTTTTCGCCACAGGACAGTTGCAGAAGCCGATTTCTTTCCTGCTCATCAACCGTCTCCGCGTCCACAAGGAGCGGGTTTTCAGCCATGCTCAGGGACATGTTTCCGATGGCACGGGCCATCGCCATCATGTCCTCACCTGAGTAGCGGGTTCCGTCATATTCCACCCGAATCACGTAGCGGCCTTCTTCCGGATGGACGGTTACGGCGATTGGGAACTTGACGGCATCCAGTGTCAGGCAGGTATCTGTCGGTTCAATGCCATCGATGTCGCCGCTCTCAACGACCCCACCCTGATAGATCATCATGATCTCCGGGCGGATCTGGCGCCGCTCCACCAGGCGGGTATACGGATAGAACTCCTTCGCATAGCTTTGCTGCAGCTGTCCATGCACCGCCTTTATAAACCCTGCCGCCGTGGTGTCTTTTTCCACGGCCGGACGCACCACGGGAATGGTCTTCACGAACATGCCAACACAGGACAAAAGCTCCATACCGGCGCTTCGGCCGTTGCTGACAGTCAGGGAAAGGCCCTTCGCCTCCCGGGTCAGGCGGCTCATAGCCTCGGCAAATGCCGCCTGCATAAAGCTGTTGACGGTCACGCCTTCTGACGCGCAGAAAGCATTGATAGCTGCCGCGGGAATAGCGGTTTGCACCATGGCATCCGCCATGCCGTCCGGGTGAACTGAATCCGGCCAGCGCAGCACCTCGGCTTCCGACAACAGGCCGTCAAAGTAACCTTCCGCTTCCCGCGTCTCGTCACTGTCCAGAAGCTTCCGCTCGTGCAGCGCATAGTCACAGGCATCATAGCGCTCCGGCGTCAATACCTCTCCCCGGCATGCCTTCAGTACATCCCCCAAGAACACAGTGGCCGACAGCCCGTCGAACAATATGTGATGAATGTCCATAAACAGGTATACGCCAGAAGGCGCGTCGATCACTTCAAAGCGATAGAGCCTGTCCCTGAAAAGGTCGAAGGGACGCACCCTCTGCTGGAAATATTCCTGATCGGGGTCATGATCTGACGTGACAAGCGTCACCTCCACGCGCTCGTCATCATGGCGCTGCTGCATCACCGCTTCGTCTTCCGTGACAAGCCGGATTTTCAGACAGGGGTGTGCTTCCACAGCGGCCTTCACAGCCTGAACCAGCGCATGAGCGTTCGCATCGCGAAACCGGTAGACAGCAGGAATGTTATACTGGGTCGTATTCCGGTTTATCTCCCATTCGATGTACAGGCCCCGTTGGTTCTCGCTCAGCGGATACCGTTCGCGCTTTTCAAAAGCGCGCAACGCCATGTCCTCCGCATGATTGGCTTTATCGATCAGGGCAGAGATGCCGCGTACCGTTGGCGTCTTCATGATGTCCGACACCCTGACCCGGGCGTCATGCCGGCTCTGCAGAGCCGCGGCAAAGCGCATGGCCAAAAGTGAGGACATCCCAAGCGACACCAGGTCATCGGTAACGCCAAAGCCCGCATCCCCCAGCATCTGTGCCGCGAGATCAAGCACCTGCTTTTCCGTCGGTGACTCGGGCGCGACGATCTCCTTCAGCCTTCTTTCCGGCTCCGGTAACGCCTTTCGGTCGATCTTTCCGTTGGGGGTCATGGGCATTTTATCCAGCGGCATATAGACTGCGGGCACCATGTAGTCCGCGAGGGTTTCGGCCAGGAACGGGCGCAGCGCCTCCCGGGTGATCTCCCGCCCCTGCTCATGGGTATAATAGAGTACCAACTGATCCTTGCACACCTGGGCAGCTACCGCCTGTATGCCCGGGTACTGGCTGGCTCTGGTCTCAATCTCGCCCAGCTCGATGCGGAAGCCCCGCAGCTTTACCTGTGTATCAATTCGTCCCAGGCACAGCAGCTCATCTTCCTCATTGTACCTTGCCAGATCGCCGGTATGGTACATCTTCTCGCCAGGCAGATATGGGCAGTCGGTGAATTTCTCGGCGGTAAGCTCCGGACGGTTCAAATAGCCTTCCGCAATCTGCGCACCCGCAAGGCACAGCTCACCGACCATCCCTCTGGGCAGGAGCCTGCCCTGAGCATCACAGATTAAGGACCATGTGTTCGGTACAGGACGACCGATTGGAATGTCCACATCCTTCTGCTGGTCCACCAGATGGACGGAGGAGCCGATGGTGAATTCCGTTGGGCCGTACTCGTTGTACATCAGCACATGCGTCTGCGCCACGGGAAGCAGCTTTTCCCCGCCCAGCACGGTAAATTCGGGGAAGAGGTCCGGGTAGCTGTTCAGCATCAGCATGCCCAGCTGTGTGGGAAATTTGACACCGTGGATCTGATTCTCCCGCAGATAATCCGCGAGTCGCGAGGGGTTCAGCCGTATTTCGTCGGACAGAACATGAACCTGTGCACCAACGCAGAGCGGACAGACGATGTCCGTCACAGAGGCGTCGAATGAGAAGGTGACGCTGTGGGCATAGTGTCTTCCCGCCTGATAGCCAAAATCTCTCGCAGCCCAGGCCACATACGCCCTCAGGGCATGATGGTGGATGATGACGCCCTTGGGCTTGCCGGTAGAACCGGAGGTGTAGATCATATAAGCGCGGTGACCGGGCGTCGCCCGGTTCAGTGGCTTTGCCGCGCTGTCGTCCGCCATCAGGCTCGCCACGGCTGCTTCGTCCAGTGTCACACTGGCCCCGGAATCCTCCAGCATGTAGGCGATGCGGTCTTCGGGATACGCCGGGTCGATGGGTACATAGGCCGCGCCAGCCTTCTGGACGCCAATGACCGCCGCGATGAATTCCTTCACGCGATCCATCTTGATGGCCACGAAGCTGTTTTCCCCGACACCCATCTGAATAAGGCGGGCGGCTATCCGGTTTGACAGCGCGTCCAGTTCCCCGTAGGTATAGCTTCCGCGGCTGTCCACGACGGCAGTGATTGAAGGCGTATGATCCGCTATGCCAAGGAAGAGGGCAAGCCAGGTCTGTTTCTGGTCGAATGGAAGCCGCTTTCCTCCTGAAAGCGCCAGGACCTCTTCCCTTTCCCGCGCCGCGACATGCTCAAAGGTGTACAGTCTTCTGTCCGGCCCGGCTGACATCTGTTCCACATAGGTCTTAAACAGGGCAAGAACCTGCCTGATCTCGGCTTCCCTGTAGAGGCTGGTATCATAGCTCGCCTGAAGTATCAGCTTTCCATCCTTCAGGTACGCGGAAAGAGACAGCTCATCAAAACGCTCCTCACGGGTACATACGGGCTTAAGGATATCCTCAGAAACCGTTTCTTCCCTGCCGCTGTTGTAGTTCTCAAAAGCGAGTACCGTCTGAAGCAGATCGCTTCCAGGGTATGACCGCTTCTGTATCTCTGACAGCGGGCAGTAATCATAGGCGTTGCTCCTGGCCGTCTGCGCCTGCAAGGCCTTCAGGGCGGCTCTGGCAGTGGTATTTTGATCTATCCTGATCCTGACGGGTACAGAATTGATAAAGAGACCGACCACATCCTCCGTCTTGACCCCGGCGTTGTCACGCCCTGAAACGACCTTGGCAAACACAACGTCATCCTGCCGGCTGCAGGT
>CADAPM010000048.1 GCA_902789795.1 uncultured Eubacteriales bacterium | reverse complement strand
GGAAATAAAAAATCGAGGTGGCAGGATTTGAACCTGTGACCTTCTGGTCCCGAACCAGACGCGCTACCAAGCTGCGCTACACCTCGACGTGGAGCCAATAAAGGGACTCGAACCCTTGACCTGCGGTTTACGAAACCGCTGCTCTACCGGCTGAGCTATATTGGCACGTTGGCAGAGCCAACAGACGTATATTATCACGGAAAGCTGGGGTTGTCAACAAAATTCTGCTTGACAAGCCCCGATATTTTGGTATAATGACTGCTGTCAAGTATTTTTACTCGACAGCTCGCCGCCCGTCAGGGCCCGCGCCAATGCGCGGGATCAGCTGAGGCGGCAGGGCAAACGGAAGCACGAGGAGGCAGGAGCAGGCAGGATGGAGCCGGTCGAGAAGCATGTGGAAGGCTCGCTGCTGCTGGCCGCCTACGGCCCGCTGCTGACGGACGCGCAGAGGAAGCTCATGGAGCTCTACTACAATGAGGACCTGAGCCTGCACGAGATCGCCGAGGAGCAGGGCATCAGCCGCCAGGGCGTCCACGACATGGTCACCCGGGCGCTGAAAAAGCTCGAAGGCTATGAGGCCCGGCTGGGGCTGCTCAGGCAGAGCGCCCGGCGCGCGGAAGCGCTCACCCGCTGCCTCAGTCTTGCGCGGCAGCTGCCCGAGGGCGAGACCCAAAGGGCGCTGATCGCCGCCCTCGACGGCATGATCACGGAGGAGGAACAGCCATAATGGCGTTTGAAGGACTGACCGAAAAACTTCAAAACGCGTTCAAAAAGCTCACCGGCAAAGGCAAGCTGAACGAGCAGAACATCAAGGAAGCCATGCGCGAGGTGCGGATGGCGCTGCTGGAAGCCGACGTCAACTACACCGTCGTCAAGGACTTCGTCAAGAAGGTCAGCGAGCGCTGCATCGGCACCGAGGTGCTCTCCACCCTGAACGCCGGGCAGCAGGTCATCAAGATCGTCAATGAGGAGCTGACCCAGCTGATGGGCGGCTCGGTGGCGAAGCTCACCTGGTCCCCCAACGTGCCCACCATCTACATGCTCTGCGGTCTGCAGGGTGCCGGTAAGACCACCATGGCCGGCAAGCTGGCCGGCTACCTGATGAAGCAGGGCAAGAAGCCCCTGCTGGCCGCCTGCGACATCTACCGCCCCGCCGCCATCAAGCAGCTGCAGATCGTGGGCGAGCAGGTGAAGGTGCCCGTCTTTGAGAAGGGCACGCAGGACCCGGTGAAGACCGCGAAGGAAGCCGTCGAATACGCCCGCTACTACGGCCAGGACGTGCTGATCATCGACACCGCCGGCCGTCTGCACGTGGACGAAGCCCTGATGGACGAGCTCAAACGCATGAAGGAAGCCGTCCGCCCGCAGGAGATCCTGCTGGTGGTGGACGCCATGACCGGCCAGGACGCCGTGAACGTGGCCAAGTCCTTCAACGACCTGCTGAACATCGACGGCGTCATCGTCACCAAGCTGGACGGCGATACCCGCGGCGGCGCGGCCCTGTCCGTGCGCGCGGTGACGGGCAAGCCCATCAAGTTCTCCGGCACCGGTGAAAAGCTGACCGACATCGAGCCCTTCCACCCCGAGCGCATGGCCAGCCGCATCCTGGGCATGGGCGATATGCTGACCCTGATCGAGAAGGCCACCGAGGCCTACGAGCAGCAGCAGACCGAGAAGGAGCTCAAAGCCAAGAAGAAGGCGCCCACCGACCTCGACTTGGAGGACTACCTGGAGCAGATGCAGTCCATGAAGAAGATGGGCAGCCTGCAGAGCGTGCTGGGCATGCTGCCGGGCATCGGCTCCAAGCTTAAGGACGTAGAGATCAGCGACGACGTGATGAAGAAGCCCGAAGCCATCATCCGGTCCATGACCCCGCAGGAGCGCCACCACCCCGAAGTGCTGAACGCCTCCCGCCGCAAGCGCATCGCCGCGGGCGCGGGCGTCACTGTGCAGGACGTCAACCAGCTGATCCGCCAGTACGATCAGGCCCGGCAGATGGTCAAATCCATGATGGGCAACAAGCGCGGCGCGCTGCGCCAGCTCAGGAACCTGGGCAAATAACGGTTGGTCGGTCATTTTTAGGATCATTTCCTGTGAATGATTACCATATAAATCTTTTCAAACCACACATGATTTAGGAGGAAACACCAATGGTCAAGATCCGTCTCAAGAGAATGGGCATGAAGAAGAACCCCTTCTACCGCGTTGTCGTCGCTGACGAGCGCTCCCCCCGCGATGGCCGTTTCATCGACGAACTCGGCTACTATGATCCCATGAAGAAGCCGTCCCTCATCAATATCGACAAGGAAAAGGCGCTGGATTGGATGCAGAAAGGCGCACAGCCCACGGATTCCGCCCGCAGCCTGCTCAAGCGTGCCGGCGTGCTGGAAAAGTAATCTATGCGGGAACTCGTCGAGTATCTGGCCAAGTCCCTGGTCGACCAGCCTGATCAGGTGGTCGTGACGGAGACGGAAGGCCCGGAGGCGGTCATCGTCGAGCTGAACGTTGCCCCTGAAGACATGGGCAAGGTCATCGGCAAGCAGGGACGGATCGCCAAGGCGATCCGCACGGTTGTCAAGGCGGCTGCATCTCGCACTGACAAGCCGGTCTTTGTGGAAATTCAATAATCAAAAGCAACGGGCGGAAATCACCGCCCGTTTTCCTGATGAAAAGTGGTAAATCCGTAATGAAAAGAAGATTCCTTGCGCTTCTATGTGCAACCGTTCTGTGTATCATGCCTTTCGGAGCTTACGCTACAGCTCCGCTGTATCTGAATCGTCTGTATGACACCGCTTCAGAACTATTATTTGATACCGAGAACGTCACCCTTGAAGGAACGCTGGTTTTCAGCTTGAACGGCGAACGCTTCAAGACCGCAAAAGCGAAGTATATCCAGGATAGTTATAATTCGCTCTGGGATTATAGGCTGTTCACACCGCGATATATCAGCCAGGATACTTATCCCAATCCATGGGGAAAGCCGACACCCCAGCCCGAAGAAACATCGCAGCCCGACCGTGAAACCGGGTTCACTATCGTTCACCAGAACGACGGCAAGCACAAGTACTCTGATTTTTATGTACGTGAAGTGATTAAGCCAGATGTCTGGAGGTATGGCAGCAGGGAAGCACAAAACTCCCTTGTCCGGCGCTCGGCACGGCTGGAGCAGCTCGTTACAATGATAAGGCCTTTCTTGATTCAGGCAGAATGCAGTTCAGATATTGTGGCATTATCAGCGACATATGACAACGATGGAACCACCTATATGATCCGTCTGAACGGCGAAAACACTACCTACTGGATTAATGCCGCATTCAGTATGTGCGCACAAGCCGTGATATCCCGAGTAATTAAGCCGGTGAATTACGATCTGCTGCCTTACACTCCTGATTACAGATATCATCTTTATGAGACCATTTCCGATGAAATTGCCACCCTGACAGAGTCCTTTAATCTGCGTAAAGCAGAGATCTCCGTTACCACCGATTCCGAAAACCGGCTTCGTTCGATCTCCGGCTCATTGACCATTGATCTTGATATGTACAATGATCCGGATCATGGTTATCTTACCTGGCTGGACGATCAACTTCTGGATATCGAAATGGAAGTTCGGATTTTTGATTATGGAACCAGCCATTTCGAAGCAGACAACTATGGAATACAGCCGCCACGGCATTAAGGAGCCCTTTATGCTCACACCGTATATTGAGATCGGCGAGGTACTGCGCCCCCACGGCATCCAGGGGCTGGTGAAGGTGCGGCCGGAGACGGACGCGCCGGATCGCTTTCTCAGCCTGAAACAGGTCTGGCTGACGGACGGCCACGAATACCGCCCCGCAGCCGTGAGCGAAGCGGCGGTCCGCGAGGACGGCTTCGTATACCTGCGCCTGGACGGCGCCGCGAGCCGCAACGACGCGGAAAAGCAGCGCGGCCTCACCCTGTATGTGGACCGGGCCGGCGCCCGCCCGCTCAAAAAGGACGAGTGGTTCATCTGTGACCTGATCGGCTGTAAGGTCGGCACCGACGCCGGCGAGGAGCTGGGCGAGGTCACAGACGTGATGCAGCCGGGCCCCAACGACGTATTCGTGATCAAAACGAAGAAAGGCGAAGTCCTGGTGCCCGTGCTCAAACGGGTCATCGTCCGGGTGGACGTGGAAGCCCGGCAGATCGTCCTCGACCACGCCGTTTTGAAGGAAGTCGCGGTCTGGGACTGAGGGGCAGCGTGAAACAGCATCAAAGCTTTTGGCCGCAGCCAAAGGCTTTTTCATTATTCGTTGATATACTAAAGCTCATATAACCATACCAACAGCATATTTGACGTTTTCTATTTAAGCACCTGTAGGTTTGTCAAACATTTTGGACAGTGAAGTTATGCAGGATATCCGTCGGAGAAAGCCAATGGAGAGGCCGCATCGGAAGGGAGTTGCTGTTTCTTT
>CADAPM010000047.1 GCA_902789795.1 uncultured Eubacteriales bacterium | reverse complement strand
TCGACCATAAAAGAGGTGCGCCATGCAACGGACTCAATCGCGGCTCATGCGCAGGGAAAACGCGGTAGGCTGGGCGTTTGTGACGCCTGCGCTCATTACCTTTCTGATATTGACGGCGTTTCCGTTTTTCCTTTCCCTGTTTCTCTCCTTCACCAAGTGGAATTTCCTGTCCGGCTGGGACCACATCAAAATGATCGGGCTCAAGAACTTCCAGAACATAATGAAGGACAAGCGTTTTATCCAGGCGCTGGAGAATACCTTTGTCTATGCGGTGACAACGGTTCCTATCTCGATCATCGTATCGCTGCTCCTGGCCTATGCGCTGAACGGGAACGTCAGAGGCCGCAATGTGCTCCGGCTGGCGTTCTTCATTCCTTACATCTGTTCCGCAGTGGCCCTCGGCGCGGTATTCAAGCTGCTCTTCCGCGAGGACGGGATCATCAACATGATCCTGGTGAATATGCGCGTCATCTCCGCTCCTTTGAAATGGATGGTCGAACCCGGTTTGTGCAAAGTGCCTATTATCATGCTGATCATTTATACCTCGATCGGTTATGAAATGATTATTTACATGGCGGCCCTGCAGGACGTGCCGACCAGCCTGTACGAGGCCGCGACCATCGACGGCGCCGGCAGCGCGCAGAAGCTCTGGTATGTGACCATGCCGATGATCTCTCCGACTACCTTTTACCTGATCATCGTCCGCCTGATCGCCGTTTTCAAGGTGTTCAGCAGCGTCAACATCATGACCATGGGCTCGGCGGTGGTGCAGAATACATCCATGGTGAATGAGATCTATGATGCCGGCTTTGTGAACTACAAATTCGGCTACGCGTCCGCGGAAGCGATGGTCCTGTTTATCATCATTCTGGTCATTACGCTGATCAACTTCGCCGGCCAGAAAAAATGGGTGCATTATTGAGGAGGCGGCAGGTATGATGGCACGCAAAAAAGCAATGCCGTGGGTGAGCATGGTGCTGCTGGGTCTCATCGGCATCCTGTTTCTCTCCCCGCTGGTCTGGATGGCCTTTTCCTCGCTGAAAACGACCACCGAAGTCTTTTCCACCAATTTCCATCTCCTGCCGAAGGAGCCGCAATGGTATAATTACCGGTATGTCTGGCAGGAAAGCGAGATCAACATGCTCCAGGCCTACGGCAATACCATTTTCATTACCGTCATCAGTACGGTCGTCCAGCTGTTTTTCGCGTCCCTGGCCGCATACGCTTTTGCCAAGATCCATTTCCGCGGCAAGAACTTCGTTTTCTTCCTTTTCCTGTCCACGATGATGGTGCCGGTCGAAGTCACCATCCTGCCGCGTTTCACGCTCTTCAACACCATCGGTCTGTACAACAACCTTTGGGCGATCATCCTGCCGCACTGGTTCAACGCGACTGCCATCTTCATGCTCCGTCAGTTTTATATGGCCCTGCCGGATGACCTGATGGAGGCGGCAAAGCTCGACGGCGCAACGCATCCGGTCATCTTCCTGCGCATCATGATGCCTTTGACCAAGGCCGCGCTCGTGAGCCTGATGGTGCTGTCCATCGTCTCCTGCTGGAACGAGTATCTCTCCCCGCTGATTTTCTTGGTGAAGACCAACCTGTACACGGTATCCCAGACCATCCGCTGGTACATGCTGGATGACCTGCAGCGCTATGAGCTGGTCATGGCGACCGCCACCAGCGCCATCGTGCCGATCCTCATTTTGTTCATCGCCTGCCAGAAGTACTTTGTCGAGGGCATCGCGACCTCGGGCGTGAAGGGTTAACCGTAAGGAGTATGCCGCCATGCGTCTGTCAACCAGCACCAATATCCTGAGTTACGACTGGAAATCCCCCTGCAGGGTCCCGTTTGAGGAATCGGTCGCCGCCGCGCGGGCCGCCGGATACCGTTACCTGGACGCCAACCTGTCCATCCTGTGCCGGAAAGGATACCCTGCCGCATCCCTGACGGAAGACGGTTGGGAAAGCCTTGTTCCGGGCTGGCGCGCGCTGGCTGACCGGATCGGCGTGAAATTCACACAGGCGCACGCCTATTTTTCCATCAGCGGCCCCGTACAACAGGGCGCCGTGCCGGGCGACGATTTCGGCGAGGAAATGATCCGGCGCTGCGTACTGGCCGCCGAGACCCTCGGCGTGGAGTGGATGGTGATCCACCCGTTCAACGTCCTTGTAAACGGGGAGATCTCCGCCGAGGCCAGCTATCGCAGCAACCTGGAATACTTCCGGCGCTGGCACAGATTCTGGCACGGGCATCATGTGGGCATGGCGATTGAAAACATGTACCATCACGATGCGCACGTCAATGTATGGGGCGATATCGACCGGCTGATCGCGCTGGTGGACGAACTGAACGAGCCGGATATCGGCATCTGCCTGGACACCGGCCACGCCTGGATCACCGGATATTCCCCGGCGGAGTGCGTGTATAAAATCGGCGGACGGCTGAAGTGCACCCACATCGCGGATAACCATGGCGGGCCAAATGACGAGCATATCGCCCCCTTTATGGGCACCATAGACTGGCCGGCGCTGGTCAAAGCGCTGCGCGAGACGGGCTACAGCAACGATTTTTCCTTTGAGACCCACCACCTGACCAGCTGCTATCCCAAGGCGATCCAGCCGGGCCTGGTGCGTTTTTCTTACGAGCTTGGCACGTATCTGCTTTCGGACGGGTTTGCCCGGGATGCCCGCGCTATCCAGGAAACCAGCGGCAAATAGGAGTACGGAATGAGATACTCATCGGAATCAAGCCAGCTGAACGCCGACGTCTGCGTGATCGGCGGCGGCATGAGCGGCATATGCGCGGCGATTGCGGCGGCGCGGCATGGGGCAAAGGTAGTCCTGATGCAGGACCGGCCCGCGCTGGGCGGCAACGCGTCCAGCGAGATCCGCATGTGGATGCGCGGCGCACCGGACGCGGACAACCGGGAAACCGGCATCCTGTCAGAGATCGAGCTTACAAACATCTGGCGCAACCCGAACATGAACTGGTCTCTCTGGGACAGCGTGCTGTATGAGACTGTCACCGCCGAGCCGAACATCACACTGCTGCTCAACTGCAGCTGCCTGGGCTGCGAGTGCGAGGACGGGAGGATCCGCAAGGTCCGGGGCTGGCAGCTGAATTCCTATACCTTTTTCGAGATCTCCGCCAGACTGTTCATCGACTGCTCCGGTGACAGCATCCTGGCAGACCTGACGGACGCAAAAACGCTCTATGGCCGCGAAAGCCGGGATATGTATGACGAGCCGGACGCGCCGGAACAGGCGGATCAGGGGGTGATGGGCTCCTCCATCCTGATCCAGGCGCGGGAGACGGACAAGCCGCAGCCTTTTATCCCGCCTTCCTTCGCGCACAGCTATCCGACGGATGAGGATATGCACCTGCATACGCATGAGCTGACGTCGCCCGGTACGAATTTCTGGTGGATCGAGCTGAGCGAGGGCTACGACACGCTGCGGGATGCCGGGGCTCTCCGGGATGAGCTGCTCAGGATCGCTTACGGCGTCTGGGACCACCTGAAGAACCACAGCGACGGGAAATACGACAACTGGGAGCTTGAATGGCTGGGTTTCCTGCCCGGGAAACGTGAAACGCGGCGCTATGGAGGGGCTTACGTGCTGCGCGAACAGGACCTGGCCAGGGGCACGGACTTTGCGGACGTGGTCGCCTTCGGCGGCTGGACCATGGACAATCACGATCCGAAGGGCTTCTTTCATCATGGCTATTCCTCCGTACACCTGCCGGTGAAGGTGCCCTACGGCATCCCGCTGAGGAGCCTATACTCCGTGAATATCGGAAATCTGTTCTTCGCGGGCCGGAATATCAGCGCAACGCACCTGGCACTGAGCTCAACGCGGGTCATGAAGACCTGCGCGCTCATGGGGCAGGCTGCCGGCACGGCAGCGGCGCTGTGCATCCATTACGGCTGCGGACCTGAGACGGTGCGAAACGAGCACATTACCGAACTCCAGGGCCTGCTGCTTGAGGACGGCTGCATGCTGCCCGGACATATCAGGCAGGTGACGGGAGAGGTCCCGGATACCGATCCTGAGACAGCGGCGATCCTGCGTAACGGATGGGAGCGCCCACATCAGGGCAGTGAGAATACCGTGGCGGCGCATCCGGATACCGTCTGGAAGATCAGCCTGAAGCCATGCAACAGGCGGGTGCTGCGCCTGGCGCTGGATCCGGACTTTTCCAGGGAGTCCATCAGTGATGATCCTGCTTACCGGAAGTATGCCATGCGTACGCATATCCCGCTGGATTTCAAGCCGCTGAAGATGCCGGCGCATTTGCTGCGCTCCGCAACGGTCGTATTCCAAACAGCGTCGGGGGAGGAATGCGTGCAGATCAGAGACAACCGCCGCCATCTGCTCCGGATCCCGGTTCCCGACGGGACGAGCAGTATCGAGCTTAAGGACATGCGGGCCTGGAACAGCGGCGAGACGCGCTTCTTTGCCTGCGACGTGACAGAGGGATGAATGATGGACGGAATATACGAGATCATGTGCTATGGCGACTCCAATACCTGGGGTACGGTGGCGCGGCCGCATAAGGACGCGCCGCATCCGCGCTA
>CADAPM010000046.1 GCA_902789795.1 uncultured Eubacteriales bacterium | reverse complement strand
TGAAGCTGAACGGCGTTCCCTTCACCGTGGCAGGCGTTGTGCAGCGGGAGCAGGACTTTGCCAGCCGCAAGGCTTACACCGCGGGACAGGGTGTCTACATGTCCTTTGACGCCTACACCCGGCTCAAGGAGGGCGCCGGCGCCAGCTGCTATGAGCTGGTCATGACCGATCCCGTCAAAAACTTCGTGCTGAATTTCGTGAAGGAGAAGTTTCCCATCGGCCAGGGCCAGATCGTGGAGAACACAGGCCGCTTTGCCTTCGGAAAGGTCCTGAGCCTGGTCAGAGAGTTCGGTACCCGAAGCATGCAGAAGCTAGGCGTCGTCAATCCCTATTGGGAGAACGCCGCCCGCTGCGTGGAGGATTGGTGCTCTCTGATGAGCTTTTTTGCGGTCCTCTTCCTGATCCTGCCCTCGCTCCGGCTGCTGCAGATCCTGATCCGCCTGTTCCGGCGTGTAAAGCGCAAGCTCTCGGAGGACCTGCTTCCCGATGTGAAGGATAAGACAGAGGAAGCCATCCGCAGGCAGCAGCGCAGGCACTGGGAGAAGAAACACCCCGGCGAGACCTGAGCGAACAACACAAAAAGGACCATTCCGTTACAGGAATGGTCCTTTTTCATAAGCCCTGATTCGCGGCGCTTACCGCAGGGTCACCCGCAGGTGCACCGGGTTGTGGTCAGAGTTTACAAAGCCCATGTCCAGGGTTTCCGCCAGCTCCAGCATCACGTTGGGGCTGATGATAAAGCCGTCGATCACATAGTACTGGGTGTTCGCGGTGTCCGCCGGTTCATAGGGCTGGTTCAGCAGGCGGCAGGTGGGCTTTGTAATGTCGCACACGAACTGCCAGCCGGGCTCTTCCGGCAGTTGGTTTTCCTCCAGTACCCCGGGCTGCCAGAGCTCGGGCAAGATGATGGGGTAGCGCTCCGCGCTCCGGGGGAAGAGCTGGTTGAAGTCACCGCCGGCGATCACATAGTTGCCCTTCTGATACTCGGATTCGATGAATTCCCGCAGCTGCCTTGTCTGGGCGATTTTACCTTCGCCGCTGTCGTAGGCCTCCAGGTGCAGGTTCACCAGCACCAGCTCATGATCGCTGCCCTCAATGGGCAGATAGCTCACCAGCAGGCAGCGCTTCAGATTGGCGATACGCAGAGGCCAGCTGAAGGGGCAGGGGAGGGAGATGCGCTCCGCCCGCTGGATCTGGAAGCGGGAGTTTGTGAGCAGGCCGCTGTTGACCTTGCCGATGGGGTCATAGAGCAGGGTCTGGGGGTTCGGCACAAAGGGGCAGGAATAGTTCAGCGCGTGGTAGCTGGTGCCGGAGGCCAGACGTTGGGCCTCGTCGATATTGTAAGTGCGGTCGGAGTCCGTGTCCACCTCCTGCAGCAGCACGATATCATAGTTGCCCGCCTGCACCGTCTCTTCGATGCCCTTGAGATACCGGCGGACCACGGTCTGCTCGCCGGGGCGGACCGTCTGGCCACCGTCCAGCAGGAAGTCCTCCTCCGCGCCGAGACCCGCGTAGCCGATGTTCCAGCTCAGCAGATCCACCGTGGCGCCCAGGGACAGCACGGTGTTAGCTTGGTTGGTGAGGGGATCCAGCTCTTCAATGGGATTGGGGCTGTATTCCGTCATGGTGAGCCAGCCCAGCAGGCCCGCCAGGCCCAGCAGGATCACCAGCACAACGATCAGAAGCGTTTTGCTGAAATTCTTCATAACAAGTCCTCCAGAAAAAAGACTTCTATCATTATACTATGGTTTCACCCCGGTAGCAAGCAAAAAAGGGGAGAATTCCGCCATCAAAAGCCTGTCCGCCGGTTCTCCGGCGGACAAATGCTGTTATTTCGCGTACATGAGGCCCACGATCCAGTTGGAGAGCCGACGGGGCAGCAGCTTTGCCAGCACCGCCGCGCCCTTGTACATGGGACCGAGAGCCACCAGGGGTTTGGACTTTTTCTTCATGGCGATCTTCGCCACATAAGCGCCCGCGTAGCCGGGGGTCATGCCGCCCCGTTCATCCTTTTCCATCACGGCCACGCTCCGCTGGATCCGCCCGGCGTAAACGTCGTCCCCGGCCTCGGACTTTTGCCGCGCGTCGGTGAAGCCGGAGGCGATGTCTCCCGGCATGATGGCGCAGACGGTGATGCCAAAGGGCCGCACCTCGTTCTGCAGCGCCAGCACATAGGCGTTGATGGCCGCCTTGCTCACGGAGTACCAGAGCTGAAAGGGGATGGGCAGGATGCCCGCGATGGAGCTCATGCACACGATCCGCCCGCTGCCCTGCTGCCGCATGGCGGGCAGCACCGCCTTGGTGGCGTTGTCCATGCCATAGAGGTTCAGCTCCAGTTGGGCGTGGGCGTCCCTGGTGTCGGTGGTCTCGGCAGCGCCGGAGATGCCAAAGCCTGCGTTGTTTACCAGAATATCGATCCGGCCTTCCCGGTCCAGGACCTCCTGCACCGCCGCACGGACCTGGGCTTCATCGGTCATGTCCGCTGTGATGTGGGTCACGCCCCGCTGGGGCTTTTCCCTCCGGGAGAATTCGTAGACCTTGCAGCCGGCCCTGTGGAGCTCCGCCGCGGTGCAGCGGCCGATGCCGCCGCTGCCGCCGGTGACGATGGCGACTTGATTCATGGGAATGCCCTCCTGTTATTGTTTTGTTTGATTTATTCTACAACAGAAGCGCGGGAGCGTCAATCAAAAAACTTAAGGAATCTTAACCTTCTCCGCGTTGCAGACTGTGGAAATCTATGGTATACTACCCACATCCTATCGCACAGGAGTGTTCTATGATCGCCTGGCTCACCGGAACAACGCTTGGCAAGTTCATCGTTACCTTTTTCATCTCCATGGTACCCGTGGTGGAGCTCCGGCTCGGCCTGCCCTACGGGATCGCACTGGGGCTTCCTTACTTTACGGCTTTGACCGCTTCCATCCTGGGCAACATGGTCCCTGTGCCCTTCATCATTGTCTATATCAAGCGCATCTTCGCCTGGCTTCGCAGACATTGGGCCGCGCTGGACGGCTTCATTTCCCGCTTGGAGCGCAGAGCCGAGGGCAAAGGCGAAGCGGTGGAGAAATACGGCACCTGGGGCCTTCTGATCCTGGTGGCGATCCCGCTGCCCGGTACCGGCGCCTGGACCGGCGCTTTGGTGGCGGCCCTTTTGAACCTGAAGGTCCGCAAGGCCTTCCCGGTGATCTTCATGGGCGTCTGCATCGCGGCCGCCATCATGACCGCCGTCACTTACGGTGTCATCAAGCTCTTTTAACGAAAAAAAGGTGCTGTCTCAAAATGCGGTAAGGCGGAAAAAGTGCTGTAGGGGCGGCTATCAGCCGCCCGGCAGAGCTGGTTTGAAGTAGCACAAAAATGTGAGGTGAATTCGTACTTACCTGCGAATGCGCCTCACATTTCTAACTTTTTGACATATTACCGCGCGGGGCGGCTGTATACCATGTTTCTCTTGACATGGTAGCCGCCCCTACGTTCATTTATGGACTTTTGAGACAGCCCCTTTTTTTATCGCTTGTTTCGGAAGAAGGACTTCAGCAGCCCTGAACATTCCTGCTCCCGCACCCCGCTGTAGACCCGGGGCGTGTGGCCGTAGCGCTCGAAGAACAGGTCGATCACGCTGCCGCAGGAGCCGAAGACCGGCTCTTTCGCACCGTAAACCACTGTGGGGATCCGCGCGTTTAGGATCGCCCCGGCGCACATGGGGCAGGGCTCCAGCGTTACCGTCAGCGTGCAGCCCTCCAGCCGCCAGTCGCCCAAAGCCGCGCAGGCCTCCCGGATGGCTTCGATCTCCGCGTGAGCGGTGGCGTCTCCGCTCTCCTCCCGGCGGTTGTGGCCCCGGCCGATCACGTTTCCGTCCCTGTCCGTGATGACGCAGCCCACCGGCACCTCTCCGGCGTCGGCGGCCTCCCGGGCCAGGGTCAGCGCCAGTTCCATCGACTTTTCAAATTCCATAGCTGATACCTCAAAGGGCGGCCGTTCTGGCCGCCCTTCTTATACGTTGTATGAGGGAAACTGTTTTGCTGACTCAGGCCAGAGCCGCGGTGATGATGGACATCTGGTAGACCTCTTCCGCGTTGCAGCCGCGGCTCAGGTCGTTGATGGGGGCGTTCAGGCCCTGCAGAATGGGGCCGTAGGCGGCGTAACCGCCCAGACGCTGGGCGATCTTGTAGCCGATGTTGCCGGACTGGATCTCGGGGAAGATGAAGGTGTTGGCATAGCCGGCGACCTTGCTTCCGGGGAACTTCAGCTGGCCAACTTCGGGAGCCACGGCGGCGTCGAACTGCATCTCGCCGTCCAGGGTCAGCTCGGGAGCCTTCTCCTTGGCGATGGCGGTGGCGTTGCGCACCAGGTCAACGCTGGCACCCTTGCCGGAGCCCTTGGTGGAGAAGCTCAGCATGGCGACCTTGGGATCCATGCCGAAGACCTTGGCGGTCTTGGCGGTCTCAATGGCGACCTCGGCCAGCTTCGCGGCGGCGGGCAGGATGACGTTGCCTTCCTTGTCCACGGTGTCCTGGTAATCGATGTTGATGGCGCAGTCGCCCATGCAGAGCATCGGGGCGCCTTCCTTCACCAGAATAAAGCAGGAGGACACCAGGTTTGCGCCCTTTCTTGTCTTCACCAGCTGCAGTGCGGGACGCACGGTATCGGCGGTGGAGTAGGTGGCGCCGCCCAGCAGCGCGTCGGCCACGCCCATCTTCACCAGCATGGTGCCGAAGTAGTTGCCCTTC
>CADAPM010000045.1 GCA_902789795.1 uncultured Eubacteriales bacterium | reverse complement strand
TGGGCCAATGTCTATGTGCCCTACGGCTACGACGAAAACCGTCAGTACAATATCCTCTATTTTTTCCACGGCACCAATGAGACTCAGGACAGCTTCATCGGGGATGAATCCGTGAAGAACGCCATTGACAACATGATTGATATGGGCATCTGCGAGCCCTTCCTCATGGTGTGCCCCACCTATTATTACAACTATGCCGATCGTGCCACCGACCATGTCGTGTTTGTGGATGAAGTGCGCAATGACCTGATGCCCGCCGCTGAAAGCAAGTACTCCACCTATGCCGAAACCCCTGATGAGGCAGGCTTTATCGCCTCCCGCGCTCATCGCGCCTTTTCCGGCTACAGTCAGGGCAGCTCCGTCTGCTGGCAGGTCACCTATCGCTGCATGGACTATGCCAGATATTTTGTGCCCATGTCCGGCGGCAGCATCCGCAATTATGAGCCCCTGAAGGAAGCCATGAAGGACAACAAGTACGCCGACGACGTATTCTTCTACATCTGCTCCGGCGGCAAGCGCGACCTGGCCTACGAAGGCGTGGTGGAACTGATCAACGCCATGATTGCCGACGAGGCCTTCTCCTTTGGCACCGACCCTGCTGTAAACAACTGCTATGCAGCCATTTCCAAGGAAATCCATCAGACCCTCAAAGGCCGTTTCAACCTGTACAATGTATTCCAGGATGTGCTCTTCAAATGAGCTGATCCCATGGGCAGGGGCGTTTTGCCCCTGCCTTTTATGAAAATCAGGAGGATCAAATGAAGCGTATTCTTTCTCTTGCTCTGCTGCTGGCGCTGCTGTGCAGCGCACTTCCTGCCTGTGCCGAGGAGTCCGGATTTCAGGCCCCCACTGTACTGGACGCAGGAGAACTCGCTGGCGTACCCACGCATTATCTTCTCTATGACCGGGCATTCTATGAGGCTCCCTGCACTCAGCCCGGCACCGTCGTAAAAATGAAGTACAGCACCAGCGTGTACGGCGAAAAAACATACAAGAAAACGATGTATGTCTATCTGCCCTATGGATATGATGAAAACAGTACCGAGCGCTATCCGATCATCTATTTCTTCCATGGCCGGGGCTGTGACCCGACCACCCTTCTGTGCAACCCGGAAACCAAGAATGCCTTTGATCACATGATTGCCACCGGCGTTGTCAGACCCTTCATCCTGGCCGCTCCTACCTATTACTACGATGCACGCCACCTGCTGTATGACTGGGAGCTGTTTCCCCGGGAAATGCGGGAGGAAATCATGCCGCTGGCAGAGAGCACCTACCGCACGTATGCTGAAACCGCGGATGAAGAAGGCTTTCTGGCTTCCCGGGATCAGCGAGCGATCTGCGGCTTCTCCATGGGCAGTATGACCACCTGGGCCCTGTTTCCCCACATGCTGGATGTCTGCGCCAATTTCCTGCCCTTCTCCGGCCCCATGCAGGATACGGAAGCCGTCATTGCCGCTGTGGAAAGTACCAAAGCACCTTTCTACATTTATATGGCCTGCGGCGGCGCAGAGGATCTGGCCTTTGACAACAGCAATCTGCTGGCACAAACCCTCGCAGCCAATCCGCATTTCAGTTATGGGACGAACCGGTCGGAAAACAATTTCTTTTACTGCCTGTCCGACAATATCCACCAGGATTTGACCAGCCGCTATTATCTGTACAACGCGTTCCTGGACGGGCTGTTTCATTAATGCAATTACGATGTAAAATCCATCAGTTACGATGTACGCCTTGTGGCAAAAATGCCCATTTGATACATTACCCTCACAAAAGCAACCTGTATAAGCAGGCTGTCATAAGAAGGAGGATTCCCCATGAAAAAGTTTGTTGCCCTTCTGACCGCGATGATCCTTGCTCTGTCCCTGGTCACTGTCGCTTCCGCTGAAATCAAGAGCTCCTACAATCTGAGCGACAACAACTTCATCGAAGCTGTGGGTTGGTACGCCACCAAGGACGCTTCCCTGATCCTTCGCGATGACACCCATTATGAACTGTTCTATCGTGAATACTATTTCGGCACCACCGATCCCGGCCTGAAAGCCAACAAGCTGATCGTGTACCGCGGCACCTATTCCAGCACCGAATCCGCTGACGACGAGGCCTGCCATTTTGACATCACCCTGGATACCTGCGAAGGCATCTACTTTGAACAGCACGGCAAGGGCTACGGCCGCACCCCTCTGGGCTTCGCCATGGTTCTGGATACCGACAACTGGACCGACGAAATGAGCGACATCGCATTCCCTGACGGCACCGATGACGGCGCTGCTGAATTCCTGGCCAATCATACCCTGGAAGGCAAAATGTTCACCGTCGAAGACCTGCGTGAAGATCTGGACGATGTAACGCTCCAGAACAGAATCGTTACCCTGCCTGAAGGCATGGAAGCCGTTGAAGCCCTCACCATCACCGAAGGCTGAGCAAAGCATTCACTGACCTGATATCAACAGGGCCGCCGTGCGAATTGTGCGGCGGCCTTTTTCAGAGAGAAGAGCTCAGAGCACAGGCATGTTCGTCCTGACACCTGACTGGCATGCAGCCTCAGCTGTACTCCGGCTCTCCGGAACCTGAAATACAAAGGAGCATACTTATGGCCAAGAATAACAAACCTCACGGCAAACTGGTATGGAAAATTCTCTGCGGCGTATTTGCGTTCCTCTTCGCATTTCTCATGATCGGAGGCCCCATCGCCAACAACTACGCCTCCATTATCAACATGGTGCTGGGCATCGAGGGGAGCACCATCGTGGGCGACGCGGCGGAGAATCTGCCGCCCCGCTTCGTATCCGACTTTGAGGACAGCGCGGCCCAGGCTGCCGCCGCCGATCTGGTATGCGAATCTGTGGTCGCCAACGGCGCTGTGCTGCTGCTGAACCGGGACGGTGCCCTGCCCCTGTCCGGCAATGAAAAAGTGAGCCTGCTGGGTACCTCCTCTGCCCATTTTGTGTACGGCGGCACCGGCTCCGGCGGCATGGACACCTCCAAAGCCATGACCTTAAAGGACGCCCTGGAGCAGGACGGCTTCACCGTGAACCCCACCCTGTGGAGCTTCTATCGGGAAGGCGCGGGCAAGGATTACGGCCAGAAGAGCGCCGCCGGTTCCCTGAATAACTACATCTTCAAGAACGAAGAATTCGCTGTCAACGAAGCGCCCCTGAGCGCCTTCTCCGCCGCGGAATGGGATTCCGTTTCCCAGTACGGCGACGCCGCCATCATGGTCATCGGCCGTGTTTGCGGCGAAGGCAAGGACCTGCCCGTGGTGGGCGCCAGCGACGCGAACGGCAACATGCTCTCCATCAGCGCCGAGGAAAAGGACATCCTGCGCAAGCTGGCTGAGCTGAAAGCCGCCGGTTCCCTGAAGAAGATCGTGCTGCTGCTGAACACCGCCAACGCGGTGGAGCTGGATGTGATCGAGCCCGCTGTGTGCGGCGAGGACTTTGGCATCGACGCCTGCCTGTGGGTGGGCGAAGTGGGCCAGAGCGGCATCCGCGCCATCGGCGACCTGCTCAGCGGCAAGATCAATCCCTCCGGCCGTCTGGTGGATACCTACTGCTACGACAACACCACCTCTCCCGCTGTGCAGAACGCCTATGTGACCTCCTACACCAACGCGGCGGAAAAGGGCCTGGCCTTCGCCAAGACCAACAACGAATACTATGTGGTCTATCAGGAAGGCATCTACATCGGCTACCGCTACTACGAAACCCGCTATGAGGACGTGGTGCTGGGCAACCAGAACGTAGGCGATTACGACTACGCCAAGACCGTGGCCTTCCCCTTCGGCTATGGCCTGAATTACAGCAATCTTTCCTACGGCAAGCTGAACATGAAGGAGAACGGCGACATGTTCGACTTCACCGTGGACGTGACCAACCCCTCTGACCGGGACGCCCGGGAAGCGGTGCTGATCTACATGCAGAGCCCCTACACTGCTTACGACAAGCAGAACGGCATCGAAAAGGCCGCCGTGGAGCTGGTGGGCTACACCAAGATCGACGTGCCCGCGGGCAAGACCGTGACCGCCAACGTGTCCGTGGCGAAGTCCGAAATGCGTGCCTATGACGCCAACGGCGCGAAAACCTACATCGTGGACGAGGGCAGCTATTACTTCGCCACCGGCAACGGCGCCCACGAAGCCCTGAACAACATCCTCATGCAGAAGGCCGCCCAGAACGATACTCTGAACGGCGCTGTGGATACCGCCAAGATTGTGGGCGAAGGACGGGCTGACCTGGCCGTGGTTTACAAGCAGGCCAAGCAGGACACCACCACCTACGCCACCTCCCGCACCGGCTTTGCCATCACCAACCAGCTGGATCACGGCGACCTGAACAAGTTCGACTCCGATGCCAGCAACGACATCAAGTACCTGACCCGCGCCGACTGGGCGGGCACCATGCCCAAGGCCGACCTTTCCAACAACACCTACAAGGCCGCCGTGCAGATGGCCGCCAACGACGAGCTGGTGAAGGCTCTGAACACCATCATCGACTCCGAAAAGAAGGGCACCATGCCTACCTTGGGCAAGGAAGGGGAGCTGACCCTGGCCCACTTCATCGGCGTACCGCTGGACGGCTCCATCACTGTGAAGTCCGTGGGCAAGCCCGCCACCAAGGATGAAAACGGCCCCCAGGGCATTACCGCCACCCTGACCGGCGGCTCCTCCTCCACCAGCTACACCAGCGAAGACGTGATGGCCGCTTCCTTCGACACGGCCATCGCCGAAGCGGTGGGCCGCTCCATGGGCAATGACTGCCTGATGGCCAACCGCAAGGCATACTCCGGCATCTATGGTCCCGGTGCAAACATTCACCGCACCCCCTACTCCGGCCGCAACTTTGAATACTACTCTGAAGACCCCTTCATTTCCGGCAAGACCTGTGCTGCCGAAACTGCCGGCATCCAGAGCAAGGGTGTGTACGTGTACAACAAGCACTTCGCCTTCAACGATCAGGAAACCGGCCGTGACGGCATCTGCGTGTGGACCAACGAGCAGGCCGCCCGTGAAATCTACCTCCAGGCCTTTGAATATCCCATTGCCGACGCCAACGCGTACTGCGTGATG
>CADAPM010000044.1 GCA_902789795.1 uncultured Eubacteriales bacterium | reverse complement strand
CCCTGCTCGGAGAAGGAGGCGGCAATCGGGATGGTGCCGTACATGCACAGCGGGGAGGCGATCCCCAGCAGGCTGGCCGGGATGACGCCCAGCCAGCCCGTTTTCCGCTGCCCGATCCTCGCGAAGGCACCGTGGATATACTTCTTTCCGAACACGGAGACCACGCTGCCCAGCACAATGCCCAGGGCCCAGTAAGGCGCGATCTGCCGGATCTGGATGTCCAGGTAGTACCACAGATAGACGGCTTCTCTCTGAATCCATTCCCACATGGCTTATTTCCCGAGGACGACCAGACGGTAAGTCCGGCTTCCCAGACCGTTGGCTTCGCCCGCCTCCAGCGTGTGCAGACCGTTCTGCCGCTCGATGCGGCGGATCAGGCTCCCGCTGTCCGGCATCGCGTACACCAGATCAATGGCGGCCTGGTCGATGGCCAGCGGGTCGGTGGAGGCCAGAATGCCGATGTCGTGCATGTCCGGCTCCGCGGGACTGCCGTCGCAGTCACAGTCCACGGACAGGCGGTTCATCACGCTGATGTAGACAATGTTGCCGCCCATATACGTATCCACGCCCTTGGCCGCGTCCGCCATGGCCTCCAGGAAGGGGTCCTGTTTGCCCCAGATGCCGCCGCTGGTTTTGGTGCCGCCGGAGTGGATCCACACCTTGCCCATGGAGGAGGCGAAGCCGATGGAGATATTCTTGATGGCCCCGCCAAAGCCCGCCATGGCATGCCCTTTGAAGTGAGTCAGCACCAGGAAGGAATCGTAGTTGGCAAAGTGGCTGCCCACATAGTCCACCGGAATGCGGAGGCCGCCTTCAACGGGGATTTCCATGCTGCCTTCCTCATCCAGAATATCCAGATCCGCCACGTCCAGCAGCCCATTGTCCCTGGCCTGCTGCCGGTGCATGGCGGTGGAGGAGCGGCTGCCGCCGTAGGCGGTGTTGCATTCCACGATGGTGCCGTTCACCAGATGGATCAGATCGGCGATGAGAGCGGGCCGCAGGTAATTGGTGAGGGTGCTCTCGCCGGTGGACATCTTCACGCCTGTTTTGCCCGGCAGTTCGATGCTCAGCGCCCGATAGGCTGCGACGAGGCTTTCCGGAGAAATGTCACTGATGAAATAGACCACGGGCGCGGATTCGTCCTCCGTGCAGTACGGAAGGGACCCGGTGTCCAGGCTGACGTCGCCGTTGGTGACCAGCGTATCCGCAAAGGCGGCGGTGCAGAGCAGACAGAGAAACAACGCGGCAGCGAGCAGTCTCTTCATGGTGAACCTCCTTCAGATTTTCTGATTGCCTGTAGACCAGACATGTTTTTCCCTGGCGTTCGCCGGTTTGTTCTGGGCCATCACGCCCGCCAGCGGATGCGGCACATAGGGCGCTTCCAGACAGGCAATTTCTTCTTCCGTCAGTTCCAGCTCCGTCGCTTTCGCGGCGCCGTCCACATGGCGGAGCTTCGTTGCGCCGACTACCGGGGAAGCAACCCTGGTTCTCGTCCTGGGTGCGGGGCAGAAATTTGGTGGCTCCCACCACGGGCGCGGCCACCTTGGTCAGCAGCCAGGCCAGGGAGATTTCCGTCATGGTCACACCGCGCTTCTCCGCCAGCTCCGCCACCCGGCCGATGATGACGCCGTCCTGCTGGGCGGTGGCGTCGTACTTGAACTTGGCGTAGGCGTCCTTCTCCAGCCGCTCGGAGGTTTCACCGGGCTTGCGGGACAGCCTGCCCGCCGCCAGGGCGCTGTAAGGCGTCAGGGCGATGCCTTCCTCCTGACAGTAGGGCACCATTTCCCGTTCCTCCTCCCGGAAGATCAGGTTGTAATGCCCCTGAACAGAAATGAATTCTGTCCAGCCTTCGCGCCCGGCGATGGCGTTGGCCCTGGCCAGCTGCCAGGCAAAGCAGTTGGAGATGCCGATATATCTCGCCTTGCCTGCCCGAACGACCCGGTTCAGGCCGTCCAGAATATCCTCAATGGGCGTCTGCCAGTCCCACATATGATAGATATAAAGATCCACATAATCCATGCCGAGATTCTGCAGGCTCCTGTTGATCATGCGCTCGATGTGCTGCTGTCCTGTGATGCCGCTTTCGATCTCGTCCTGGGTGCGGGGCAGAAATTTGGTGGCCACGACGACCTCGTCCCGCTTCGCGAAATCCCGCAGGGCGCGGCCCACATACTGCTCGCTGGTGCCGCTCTGGTAGGCGATGGCCGTGTCGTAGAAGTTGATGCCCGATTCCAGCCCGTGCCGGATGATTTCCCGGGAGTGCTCCTCATCCAGCGTCCAGGCATGCTGTCCCTGCCCCATGCAGATGCGGGAAACGGTCAGATCGGATTTGCCAAGCTTTGTGTATTTCATGGATTAAGCCTCCCCGGTGTTCAGCAGTTTTTTCAGACAGGTACAGGTCAGGTCATAGGCGGACTGATAGACATAGGGGATCCCCGCCTGCTCCATGGCCGCCTTCTGCTTCTCTGTCACGCTGGTGTAGGGATAAATACCGTAGATGAACGGGAAGAAGGCATACAGAAACTGCTGCCGTTCCGCTTCGCCCATCTCCGGGATGTACTTTTCGACCATCCGGGTGACGGCATCAAGCGACGCGCCGTAGGCTACCTTGAACTCCGCCAGACGCTCCGGGCGGGAACGTCCACCCACTGCTCATATTCCCTTTGCAGCAGCGCCAGGAAGATCTCTTCTTTCGTCTCGAAGTAATTATAGATCGAGGTGCGGGTAAAACTGGTGGCTGCGCCGATCTCCTTGATCGTAATCTCCTTGAAGCTCATGGTTTCATAAAGCCTCGCGCAGGCCTCGATAATCTCTTCCTTGCGCGCTGCCGTCAGCGCCGGTGAACCTCTCGACATGGCCGATCCCTCCGTAAAACAAAACTGACACTGTGTCAACAATGTGCATTCTATCGCAAAGCTGACACAGTGTCAATATAATTTCTTTATCTTTTTTGTCAGATCCCGATACCGCTGCGGAAGGTGAAGCGGTTGCTGCCGTCTCAGCCCAATGCCTGGGCGATGTCCTCGATCAGGTCGTCGGCGGATTCGAGGCCGACGCTGAGGCGGACCAGGTCCGGGGAGACGCCGGCGGCGAGGAGCTCCTCGTCGTTCATCTGGCGGTGGGTGGCGGAGGCGGGATGCAGGCAGCAGGTGCGCGCGTCGGCCACGTGGGTCTCGATGGCGGCGACCTTCAGATTCTTCATGAAGGCTTCGGCGGCCTTGCGCCCGCCCTTCACGCCGAAGGAGACGACGCCGCAGGAGCCGTTGGGCAGGTACTTCTTCGCCCGCTCGTGGTATTTGTCGCCCGGCAGGCCGCAGTAGCTGACCCAGGCGATCTTCTCATGCCCGGCGAGGAACTCGGCGACCTTCTGAGCGTTGGCGCAGTGGCGCTGCATGCGCACGTGCAGGCTCTCCAGGCCCAGGCCGAGGATGAAGGCGCTCTGCGGGCTCTGGACGGAGCCGAAGTCGCGCATCAGCTGGGCGGTCGCCTTGGTGATGAAGGCGCCGGCGAGGCCGAACCGCTCGGTATAGGTGATGCCGTGGTAGCTCTCATCCGGGGTGGTGAGGCCGGGGAACTTGTCCGCGTACCGGTTCCAGTCGAATTTCCCGCTGTCCACGATGCAGCCGCCGACGGCGGAGCCGTGGCCGTCCATGTACTTGGTGGTGGAGTGGGTCACGATGTCCGCGCCCCACTCGAAGGGCCGGCAGTTGACCGGCGTGGCGAAGGTGTTGTCCACGATCAGGGGCACGCCGTGGCGGTGGGCGGCCTTCGCGAACTGCTCGATATCCAGCACGCACAGGGCCGGGTTGGCGATCGTCTCGCCGAAGAGGGCCTTCGTGTTCGGCCGGAAGGCGGCGTCAAGCTCCTCGTCCGTGCAGTCCGGGGAGACGAAGGTGAAGTCGATGCCCATCCTTTTCATCGTGACGGCGAAGAGGTTGTAGGTCCCGCCGTAGATCGCGGAGCAGGCGACTACGTGGTCCCCGGCGCCGGCGATGTTGAAGACGGCGTAGAAGTTGGCCGCCTGGCCGGAGGAGGTGAGCATCGCGGCGGTGCCGCCCTCCAGGGCGCAGATCCGGGCGGCGACGGTGTCGCAGGTCGGGTTCTGCAGGCGGGAGTAGAAATAGCCTTCGGCCTCCAGGTCGAAGAGCTTGCCCATGTCCTCGCTGGTGTCGTATTTGAAGGTCGTGCTCTGGATGATCGGGATCTGGCGGGGTTCGCCGTTCTTCGGGCTGTAGCCGCCCTGTACGCAGATGGTTTCGATTCGGGCCATGGTCATGCTTCCTTTCTGATCGGTCGGAACGGGTTGCTGCTTCAACTATATTATCAGATTTTCCGGGGCAGGGCCGTTTTTTATCTGTTTTCGGGACAAAAGCGGAAAAAGTATGCTATAATGGCAAAAAAGATGCTTCATATCCGGACAGTATCAGAATTGGAAAGAGAGGTCATGAAAGTGCTCGCGGTGATGTGCGTGCTGCTGGTGTCGTCCGCCTGCGCCGCGTCGTCGACAAAGAATCTCCGGAACCTCGCCTCGACGAGGAACCTGGATGACCTGCCGCCGTTCAAGTTTGAAAAGCATAAGTACGGGATCGGCTACGGCAGCTGCCCGGTCTACACGGCGCCGTCCGAGGCCGCCTTCCGCAGCGCCAACGGCAGAGCCAGCGTCGCGACCGACGGTTACGAAGTGGACGATGCCGGCTGGGTCGACGGCTGGCTGCTGGTGCGCTATCAGATCAAGACCGGCTGGCGCGTCGGCTATATCCCGCCAAAATTCGTCAAGGGCTTCCAGTCCTCCATGAGCGCGCACTTCGGCTATATCCCCTGCGTGGCGGATTCGGAGATCTATGTGACGGATAACCCCTACAGCCATACCGATTCCATCGGCCTGATGGAGGCGGGAGAGTCGTTCCATGTCCTCAGCCGGTATAACTATTATGCCAAAGAGGGATATGACTGGTGGTATATCGAGTGCTACATCGACGGGCAGGTGGCCCGCGGGTTCATCGACGTCAATGAAGCGTTCCACGTGGAGGAATGATTCTGCAATTGAAAAAACTGTTTGCTGTTCTGCTTGCGCTGCTCCTTCCCTGTACTGCTTTTGCGGACGTGACAGTGCCGCCCGAAAACACGGTTCGATTTGATGTGTCCTATGATGAATTCATGGCACTGGGGGAGAAACTCTTCGCAGGCGTGTCGGAAGAATCGGATGACCTGAACCATATGAATACATTCCCGGTTCTTCCGGCATCGCTTTTACGGCTGATCGATGAATTCAGGGACAATACATCCACATTGGAGAAAACAGAATACGGCGCCTTATGGAATACCGAAGCGCTCAGGATTGCATATGATGAAAAGATGCTGGGTGTGCAGGTATGGGCCGAATTCGGGAGCGAGGAGAAAAAGCTCGGGACAGAAGAAAAGGAAATTAACTGGAAAGACGGATCCGCTAATCTTTATTTTCCGGACGGATATGCTTTTGAGGATATCAGTGCCCTTCGGATTTGCTACTCGACCGGCACCTGGCTGGACGGCGATTACGGCGGCCAGGCGTTATTTGATCTGACCTGCGCTGTTTCCGATGGCAAGATCATCGATTGCCATGCACAGGCAATTATGGAGTGCATCTATTGCATGGACTGGGCTCTCGGAAGATATGGAGATGATCAGCGCCTGATTCTGTCGGGCGGGTTTGAGAATCTCGCAACCGATGCGAGCTGGTATTTCAATTTCGATACAGAGACCGGCGAACCGGAAAGTGAAGAATAAGAGAGAAGGAAGAAACCGGAGGGGACAGGCATGCTGTCAGGCAAACGCGGAACAAATGCCCGAAGATTATTCATCCTTGTATGTACGGTTGTTCTGGCTTTCGGGCTTTTCAATACGACAGCCCTGGCATCTTCATCAGCATACAAGCTATCAGGCAGATGGTCCTGTTATTATTCCTTCAGCCTGTACTGGAATCAGCAGGTCACGGAAGAAGAGTATTATACCTTTTACGGGATTATTGATAACAAAGGGTATTTCATACATGAGAACGTGACGCAGGGTTATACGGCATACGGAGAGTTTATTCTGACAGAGTATTCTGACCATACTGTCATTACCTTGTCTGCGGATGGTTGGGATGAAATGTTTACTCTTACATGGGGATCCGATGGCGAAACCTTTACCCTGTTTGCTGACGACATCTCTCTCTCACATTTCATGAAACAGTAAACAGAGGATTACCCAGCTGTGCGACAGGATTGGAAAACAAAACCTCCTGTGCCGGCGTGGTGAAAACGGAAGCGGCAGGCACGGATCACTGAACAGTCAGATGATTAATGGAGGTGGAATTCATGAAACGATTGACAATCATTGCTGTAGTCATGCTGGTGCTGCTTGCGGCGGTGCTTCCTTCATACGCGGCATCCTTTGATGACCACAAAGCAACTGCATATATGAATATCAAGTTTGAGTGCGGCTGTACCAGAACCGGTACAGGCGCGATGATCGGCCGGCGCGGGCTGATTACGTGCGCGCACAATCTGATCTGTTTTCAGCACAGCAAGTGGCTGAAATCCTGCACTTTTATCTTTGGCGCCAAGTCCGCGAACAGCGGTCAGAAAAAAGTCACATCAGGGTATACTTATACCGTCTATGACACGTTCGAGAACGGCTACAGCGGAGAAAACGATATCGGCTACGTCATTTTTGAGCAGCCGATCGGAGACAGTACCGGCTGGTACGCGTGGCAGGTCGGATCGGACGAGTTTCTCAATGAAGAGTTTACCCATGTGAATTATTATACTTACAACGGGCGCTTTAACGAGCTGTTTACGATCCAGTATGTGTCAAACAGCAAACAGCTGAAACTGGATGACAATCCGGGAGACGGGGACGGCGCTCCGGTGTATCTCGCGTACGAGGGCCTGGACTGGCCGACGGTTGTGGGCGTGTTTACCACAGGCGGCAATGGCAAAGGCTACGCGAGAAGGCTGACGAATCAGGTAGCCGACGATATGAGAGCGGCAGGCGCGTTTAACTGAGAAATGATTTTATGGAGGCTTCGGCCTCCTTTTTTTATTCCTCCCGGAACTGCGCCACCCGGGTGCGCAGGGCCTGCATGTGCTCGGAGGGGAGGCAGCCCACCTCCTTCAGGAAGGCCCGGCGGAAGGTGCGCATATTGGTATAGCCGCAGGCGTCGGACACCTCGGTCAGGGTCATGTTCGGATCCCGCATGAGGAGGCGGGCCTTGGAGATGCGGCTGGCGTTGATGAAATGGCGGAAGTTGATGTGCAGCTTTTCCGCGAAGAAGTGGGACAGGTGGGACGTGCTGATGCCCAGGGCGTGGGACGCGGTTTCGAGCGTGATCTCCTCGCAGGCGTGGTCGGAGACGTAGCGCATGATCCGGTGGCCGAGGTTCTGCTCGGAATAGTCGTAGACCGGCTGGTAGGACAGCCGGTGCAGGATGCCGGCGAGGAGGACGTGCAGGTAGGCCGCGCACATGGGCAGGTCGTCGTCCATGCTCAGGTCGCCCAGGCGGACAACGGCGTGGCGCGTGTCGCCGCTGATCCGGTCCGCCCGGAGGACCGGGCTCTCCGGCGCGAGGCCGTGGAAGGTGCCCGCATATTCCGGGATGATGTCCGGCGGGAAGATGGCGGCGATGCCGCCGATGTCATCGCTCAGCCTGTCATAGCTGTGGGGGACGAGGGGGAAGACGACGGCCGCGTCGCCCCGGGCGAGGGTGTAGCTGATGCCGTCGATCTGGACCTGCGCCGTCCCGGAGGTGATGACCACGATCTCCGCCACCTCGTGCACATGCGCGGGAAAGGGGTAGTGCGTCATTTCCCCGATGAAGAGTTTATCCTCGCGGTGCTCGTAGAAGGTGTTCATGCGGATGCCCTCCGAAACGGTTTTGTCCCCGGAAGCGCTGAAAATCCGGTATGTTCTGACCCATTATAAACCAAAACAAACAAAAATAAAATAATTTCGAACCGGAAAATGCAAATTTTGTCCCATCAATAAAAGAAAAAGGTGTTGTGGGCGGGGACGCATCCTGTTATAAATAGAGAGAATGAAACGTTACGAATTAAACAGAGGAAGGATGTGAGTCCATGAGCAAGAAGCGGCGCTCCTATATGGAGTTCCTGTATATCCTTCCGCTGCTGATCCTGGTCGGGGCGATCTCCTACTATCCGCTGTACGGCTGGATTTACGCCTTCCATGACTACATGCCCCCCAAGCCGATCTCAGCGGAGACCTTTGTCGGCCTGAAGTGGTTTGAGTACATCGTGTCCAACCCCGTGCGTCTGGCGGACGTCGGCCGCGTGCTGGTGAACACCTTCGCCATGAGCGGGATCTCCCTGGCGTTCAGCTGGTTCCCGATGATCTTCGCGGTCTTTCTCAATGAGATCCGCTGCAAGCCGTACCGCAAATTCGTCCAGACGGTTACCACCCTGCCGAACTTCATCAGCTGGGTGCTGGTGTTCTCGGTGGCCTTCAACGTGCTGAGCTCCACCGGCGCGGTGAACAGCGTGCTGGTGGGCCTCGGGTGGATCGACAAGCCCATCGCCTTCCTGAGTTCGAAGGACAACGTGTGGTTCCGGATGTGGCTGTGGCTGACGTGGAAGAACGCCGGCTGGGCTGCCATCATGTACCTGGCCGCCATCAGCGCGATCGACGAGCAGATGATCGAGGCCGCCAAGGTGGACGGCGCGACCCGGATGCAGATCATCTGGCGGATCACGATCCCCTGCCTGCTGCCGACCTATTTCGTCATCGTTATGCTGAACCTGGCGAACTTCCTGTCCAACGGCATGGAGCAGTACTACGTGTTCATGAACAACTTCAACAAGAAGTCCATCGAAGTGCTGGACCTGTACGTGTATAACATCGCCACCACGGGCCGCGGCAACTATCCGCTGTCCACCGCGATCAGCATGCTCAAGAGCATCGTGAGCGTCGTGCTGCTGTTCATCACCAACGGCGTGTCCAAGCTGGTCCGCGGCGAAGGCTTCGTGTAAGGAGGGGACGGAAATGACGACGAAAACCATTCCGCAAAAGCCCGTCCTGCACGCCGGGAAGCATGTGAATCCCATGGACCGCCAGAGCTTCGGCGACCGGGTGATCAGCGTGATCACCTACATCGTGTACGCCTTCTTTGCCTTTGTCTGCGCGTACCCGTTTTACTACATCATCATCAACTCCATCAGCGCCAACAACCTGTCCGAGCGGGGCAAGGTGCTCTTCTGGCCTATGGAGATCCACTTCAAGAACTACACCCGCCTGGCGAACATCCCCGGCCTGCTGGACGCGGCGAAGACCTCTGTCCTGCGTACGGTGATCGGTACGATCCTGACGGTGATGATCGCGGCCTTTCTGGGCTACATGTTCACGCGGGACACGATGTGGAAGCGCAAGCTCTGGTTCCGTTTCGTGGCCGTGACGATGTACTTCAACGCCGGCATCATCCCGTGGGTCCTGTGCATGCGGAACCTGGGGCTGGCGAACAACTTCTGGGGCTACATTTTCCCGATGATCGTGCAGCCGTTCTACATCATCCTGTGCAAGACCTACTGCGAGTCGGTGCCCAGGGAGCTGCAGGAGGCCGCCGAGATTGACGGCGCCGGCACGCTCCGGGTGTTCTGGCAGATCATGCTTCCGGTCATCAAGCCGATCCTGGCGACGATCGCGATCTTCGCGGCCGTGAACCAGTGGAACTCCTTCCAGGACAACCTGCTGCTGATGACCAACCGCCCGGACCTGAACACCCTGCAGTACGTGCTGTGGCAGTACATCACCCAGGCCAACAGCCTGAAGGCCCTGATCAGCAACACCACGAACTCCAACGCGATCATGGCCGGCCTGGCCACCGCCGCGACGGCGAC
>CADAPM010000043.1 GCA_902789795.1 uncultured Eubacteriales bacterium | reverse complement strand
GACGCCTTCATCGGTGATCTGCAGGTTGACTTTCTTCTTCTCGGGTTCGTCAGCACTCTTTTTCTTGTTCTTTTTCTTCTCTTCGCCGCTGACGTAGGGATAGACCTTCTTGATGTTTACCAGCTTGACTTCTGCCATTTGTCAATTCTCCTTTTCTGCTTAGCCCTTGACCGCGCCGACGGTCAGGCCCTTCATGTAGTACTTCTGGAAGAACGGGTAGAGGATGATCATCGGCAGCATGCCGACGACCGCGATGGCCAGACGCATGGAGAGGGACGGCACGGTGGCCATGTCGGTGGCAACGCTGGAAGCGTCCATGGACTGGGCCAGATACTGGACGTTGGTGAGCATGTTGTTCAGCAGCGCCTGGATGCCGACCAGGTTCTTGTCGGTGATGTAGTAGAGGCTGTTGGTCCAGTCGTTCCAGTACATCAGGGCCTTCATAAAGCCGATGGTGGCGATGATGGGCACGCTCAGCGGAAGCACGATCTTGAAGAAGATGCCGAACTCGCTCATGCCGTCGATGCGGGCGCTCTCCAGAATGGCGGGCGGGATGTTGTTCTGGAAGTAGGAGCGGGTGATCATGATGTGGAAGGCGCTGCACAGCAGATTCGGGATCAGGAGCGCCCAGATAGTGTTCTTGATGTGGAAGATGGTGGTCCACATCATGTAGCTGGGAACCAGGCCGCCGGAGAAGAGCATCGTGAAGAGCACCAGGAAGCTCAGGATCCGTCTGCCGGGCATATCGTTGATGGTCAGGGTGTAGGCCAGCATCGTGGTGACCAGAACGCTGGCGACGGTGCCCACCAGCGTCACAAAAATGGTGACCAGATAGGAGTGGAACACGCTGCCCTCGCTGAAAATAAACTTATATGCGGTGAAATCGAAGTTCTTGGGGATCAGGGAATAGCCGTATTTGATGATATCGGATTCGGAAGACATGGACGAGAGGATCAGCAGCGCCAGGGGGAAGAGCACCAGCACGGCCATGATCGCCAGAATCACATGGCAAAACACCTGAAAACCTGTATCTTTTCTAACCATGACAGTACCTCCTTAGAACATGGCGTTTTCGCTGCTGATGCGGCGAACCATGCTGTTTGTGATCATCACCAGGCAGAAGCCGACGACCGACTGATAGAAGCAGGCCGCAGCGCTCATACCCAGGTTTGCGGTGTTCATCAGGCCGCGGTACACATAGGTGTCGATGGTCTGGGTCACGTCAATGATCGCGCCGGAGTTCATCGGGACCTGGTAGAACAGACCGAAGTCGGAGTTGAAGATCTTGCCCACGGCCAGGATCGTCAGGGTGATGATGGTGGGCACCAGGCAGGGGATGGTGATATTGAAGAAGCTCTGCCAGCGGGTTGCGCCGTCCATGCTGGCCGCCTCATAGAGGCTGGGGTCGATGGCGGACATATTGGCCAGATACAGGATGCAGCTGGTGCCGGTCATCTGCCAGAAGTGGACAAAGACCAGGATAAAGGGCCACCATTTCTTTTCGCTGTAGAAGGAAATCGGCTCCAGACCCAGCGGCAGCAGGATGTGGTTGTTGATGAAGCCCGTGTCGCCGGCCAGCAGGGCGTTGGCCAGATAGGAGACGATGATGATGGAGAGCAAACTCGGGAAGAGGATCACGGTCTGGTAGAACTTGCGGGACATATTGCTCTTGAGCTCGTGCAGGAAATAGGCGGTCAGGATGGAGATGACCAGACCCAGCAGAATGAACACGATATTATAGAGCAGGGTGTTGCGGGTCATGATCCAGGCGTCGGCATTGGAAAACAGGAACTTGAAGTTCTGGAACCCGATCTTCTTGCTGCCGAAGATGCCGCCGCTGACCGTGTATTTCTCAAAGGCCAGAATCAGACCGCCCATGGGGATGTAGTTGTTGATGAAGAAATAAATCAGGCCGGGCAGGGCAAGGAAGTAAAACGGCCAGTATTTTTTCAGCTTTTTCATGAGGCTGCTTTTCTTCTGCATGGAAATAAATCCTCCTTTTGGAAAAGCGCGTTGCAGGGGATCCTGTAACGCGCTTTTTGCACTGGCTTTTTGACTTCTTACTTGCCGAGGAAGGCGTCAAGCTGGGCCTGCTTCTCGGCGATGACCTTCTCAATGCCGGCGTCCTTCAGGGCCTGGATGAACTCGGGCAGGGCGGTGGCAGGATCCATCGCGCCGGACTCGAGACCGATCTGGTACTTGGCGCAGACGTTGTCGAGCTGGGTGATCTCATTGGTGACGTTCTCGGTGTTGAAGGCGAAGCCGAGGGCCACGGACTTCTGGGAATTGGTGTTGCTGTCGATGAGCAGCTGGGCATAGTCGGGATTCTCGGTGTTCCAGCGGATGGAGTTGACGTTGGAGATGGAGGAGCCCAGGTGGTAGGTGCAGGAGTTGGCGTCCTGGCCGGGCAGGTACTCGGCCATGCCGTCGGCGTTGACCTGGTAGTGGGTGCCCTCGATGCCGTACTTGATCAGGTTGCCGACTTCCATGTCGGAGAACCAGAGGTTGAGGAACTTCATGGCAGCTTCGGGGTGCTTGGTGTTGCTCATGACGATGTAGGTGACGTTGTTGTAGGTGCGGCCCACAGCGGGAGCAAGCTGGACAACGTTGATGGGCTTGCCGATCGTGGTGCTCTGGTAGAAGGGGGTGTTGAAGTCGACCTGGCCGAGGGTGCAGAAAGCAGCGTCGCTCTGGGTGAGCACGGTGAAGCCGTCGGTCTGAGTCTGGATGTCTTTGCTGGAGTAGCCCTTGACGTTCCAGTCATGCATGATGGAGCAGAGCTCGGCATACTCTTCGGTCTCAAAGAGGTTGACGACCTCAGAGGTCTTGCCGCCGTCCATCAGGACACCGTACTTGTTGCCCAGGTCGTCCCAGGTGCCGTACTGGAAGTTGGGGGCGGTGCTGCCGCTGCTGGTGACAAAGGGGGTCATGTCGGGCTTGGCTTCCTTGACAGCGGCCAGGATGGGCTCCCAGTCGGCCAGGGTCTTGACAGCCGCGACCTGATCCTGCAGGCCCAGCTCCTCGACCACATCCTGACGGTAGATGATGCCCATGTTCCAGGAGTAAACAGCGTAGATGGGGAGCGCGTACTGACGGCCGTCGATCACGCCGCCCTTGAGGTAGTCGCCTTCCATGGCGACGATGTCCTGGCCGTACTGGGCCAGCAGATCAGTCAGATCGTAGCAGGCGCCCTGAGAGTAGGCGTTCAGGAAGCCGCCGTAGTTGACCAGAATGTCAACGTCTTCGGTGCCGCTGAGGAACAGGGAGTACTGGCCGAACCACTGGCCAAACTGGAAGGGAACGAACTCGACTTCCACGGCGATCTTCTCGCGGGTGATCTCGTTGACCTTTTCCATGACGGCGTCGATGTCATCATACTTGCCGGAGGTGGGGACGTAAATGCGGATCTTTTCGATCTGCGCGGGCTTGTCGCCGCTTTCGGCGGCCGTGCCGGCCCCGGTGCTGCTGCCGGAATTGCCGCAGGCAGCCAGCGCGAGCACCATAGCGAGTGCGAGGAGCAGTGCGATGAGCTTTTTCATGTTTCTTCCTCCTGTTTTTTTAGGTGTTTATGTTTTCTGTGTTTGCTTTGGTGACATTATAGTAGCAAATCAAAACAGGATGTGATATAATAAAATCACGCTGAATAGAAGAAAATGTATTTCTTCGGAAAGGATGTCCTCTTATGTCGAACAGCCTTCCGCAAAACACCGAGCAGGCGCTGCAGCTGATCCGCCTGCTGTACCATGTCAATCTGACTGTGATCTGCGATCACCAAGCCCTGGAGGCCTTCTCCCGGCGCTACCGCTTCCATCCGCTTCAGCATATGTTTTCCGTCGATAACATGCGGCAGCTGCTGCGTGATCTGAACGACGGCCAGATCCTGTTTTTGACCGACGCCTTCCGGGTCCGCACCGCCATGTTTTATCTGGATGGGGTCCCGGTCCTGTTCGGGCCGTTTACCTCTGTCCTGCTGACAGAGCGAGACGTCAAATCCCTGCTGCTGCAATACCCGCTCCCCGATGTAAAGGAGAGCGAGCTCCTCTACTATCTCAATTCCTTCCCATGCCTGCCGGAAACGCAGGTGTCCGGAATCCTCACTTCCCTGCTTCAGGTCCTGTACCCGGAGGAAAAGGCAAGGGACATCCTCAGCATCAATTACCTGGAAAAGGCGGAGATCGAATCAGAAGCCAAACTGACCAGCACGCGCGAGGATTTCATCCGCCTTCTGGAACAGCGCTATGCCTATGAGCGCAGCTTCATGCAGAGCATCGAGGAGGGCAACGGCAGAAAGGCCATCCAGAATCTGCACAGCATGCAGATGGACGTGGCCTACCTCAAGCGCGAGGGAAACGCCCTGGAAATCGAACGGGTTGGCGCCGCCATCGTCCGGACAACCGCGCGGCTGTCCGCTCTTCGCGCGGGGCTTCCCAGCCTGCTTGCGGACCGGATCTCCAGAGAGAACACAGTCGCCTGTATCCGCGCTTCAAGGGTGGATGAGATCGTCCGCGCCCAGGAGAAAATGGTTCGGGACTTCTGCAAAGCGGTCCGGGCAAACCGGGGGCAGACCCACAGCGCGTTGGTTCAAAGCGCCTTGTACTGCATTGAAAACGAATATACCCGTGAGATCACCATACAAAGCCTGGCGGAGGAACTGGACGTATCCGTCAATCACCTGATCAGCGTGTTCAAAAAAGAGATGCATACCACGCCCAACGTCTACCTCCGGCAGCACCGCCTGAAACAGGCGGCCCGCATTTTGGCCGCCACGGACCAGCCGGTTCAGGAGGTGGCCTCCGCCGTGGGGATCCCGGACGCCAACTATATGATCAAACTCTTCAAGGCGCAGTACGGCGACACGCCGACCGAATACCGGAGGAAGTACCGGGTGTGAACCCATAAACAACATCACTTCGGCTATACCGCAGATTGTCATAAAGGGATGCTATTTTGCTCAAAGTATCGGCACTCTGCCCCAGCAGAGTGCCGTTTTTTTATAATTGCTTCCCCCGGCGGCGAATGCCGCTGCTGAAAAGGCCATCTTTTCAGCAAATGCGCCTTTGCGCATTCGGGGATGCAATTGCAACGGAGGCTCTGGCTGCGGCTCTTCAAGCCGCAGTCGCAGACATTTGTCTGCGCGTCCGCATTCAGCGGACGCAGAGGCAAAGTTATAGTGGAAAAATCCGCCGATATGAGGTATAATAAATTACTTGATTTTGTGGGTGTGACGAGAGATTTCGACGATTCGAGGTTTAGGGAGAGATACGCATATGAAAATGGAAAAAGACCTGACCCGAATAAGATCAGGCGAGAGTTGAACGCAAGCGTATGATCATCCTGATTACAGGCGCATCCCATACCGGAAAAACGCTTCTGGCACAAAGGATGCTTGAGAAATACAACTACCCATATCTGTCCATAGATCATTTGAAAATGGGCTTAATCCGCAGCGGCAACACCAATTTGACGCCGGAAGAC
>CADAPM010000042.1 GCA_902789795.1 uncultured Eubacteriales bacterium | reverse complement strand
CAGGTCTTCGGGGTATTCGCTCAGCCGCAGGCCGCTCACGCCGAACATGCCGCCGCCGTTGTCCACGAAGGTATCCGGGATCGCGGGATCCAGGGACTTGGGCAGGTCCGCGCCTTCGCCGCCGGAGCGCGCCACCACGATGATCGCGGTGTCGGAGAAGCTCTTCGCGTTCTCGAAGATCTTGCCGGCGTCATAATCGGCGATCGCGGGTTCCGGAACAGTCCAGTCCTGGCCGAACATGCCGATGGTCGGGCGCGCGGCGCGCCAGTCGGTATAGAACTTCGTCAGGTCCGTGTTGTACTTGATGCCGGCGTTCTCCAGGCCCTTCAGCAGGCTGACGGTCTCATAGAGGCCGGACAGGGAGCCGGAGCCGGTGCCGCCGTATACGGGGTTGGTGGAGGACCAGCCGAAGGTGTTGACCTTCGCATCCGCGCTGAGCGGCAGGATGCCGTCGTTCTTCAGCAGCACGAAGCCCTCGTCCGCGATATCCTCGCAGAGCTGGCTCGCGTTGGTGATGCTTTCGGCGCTGATGTCCCCGCCCTTTTTGAACACCATGCTGACCATGCTGTACATGGGGCCGGTGAGGATCTGGTTGACGATCAGCACCAGGGCCAGCAGGAACGCCACCCAGGCCGTGCCGCGCACCAGACCGCGCGTGGGCTTCATGATCTTGACCGCGGCGATGGTCACGATGATGGCCAGCACCAGGCAGACGCCAATGATGATCAGCTGATTTTTCAGCAGGCCGATCGTCGTGATGACGTCATTCATGTTGATTCCGAGCATAAAACTCCTCCTAATGTGTAAAATGGGGATGCTGGCGCCATTCTACTATGCATCGAATCAACCTGTCAAGTACATAAAAAATACAGAGAGACGCCTCGCAGGGGAGGGACACCTGGGCCGCCCTTTGGCGTAACATCATCCCGCCTCCCCGAATACAGGAAAATCGAAAAAAACGGGAGGAGATGCTAAAACTCTGCGTGCGTGTAAGGACCATCCGGAATTCGGTCATGTTTACACGCACGCAGGTTTTTGGGTTTTTCTCCCACATTTTTTTGATCTTCACGGAAACATTACGCGCCACAGGGCGGGTCAGCACGCATCCGGCACATTCCATACAACGTTTACGCGCCACTGGGCGGGCGGCCCGGTGTGCCGCCCCTGTTACTATATACATGCCCCGTGTTTGTGACAGCCAGTCATAAGCGAGGGACATCTCATTGCCTAAGTTGTACAATGAGAAGGCAATGGTCTGGCGAGGCGCCCCAAGAGCACAAAGCTCGTCTCGTAGTCAGCCAGCCCGCCTTCTTGTTATACAACGTTCGATTTGTGCAAGTTGAGTTCCGGTAACGGGCACTCGGGTCAGCGAACAGATAGAATCGGCGATGGGTAAAGGCGGTAAGCCATTGTAGTAACACATCGGGAGGATTCAGCATGTTCGCAGTAGGGGTCGATGTTTCAAACGGCAGGAGCACAGTAGCTGTACTCGGAACCAGAAGAACCATCGTTGTGAAACCGCACGAGGTTCCACATACGGCAGATGGCTTTGCTGAATTGGCGGCAAGACTGCGTGCTTTGGGTGGTGAGGTCAGGATCGTCATGGAGCATACCGGGCGATACTACGAATCCTTTGCCATGAGCATGCACCGGGCAGGTTTCTTCGTATCCGCGATCAATCCTCTGGCTATCAAGGATTACCAGGAAGGCATCACGGTTCGTAAGGTGAAGACGGATAAGGCGGATGCCCTGAAGATTGCTCAATTTGCCATTGACAAATGGGACATTCTGCCGCAATATACTCCCATGGATACGATTCGTTACGAGCTTAAGACCCTTCACCGGCAGTTCCAGCTGTCGTCCAAGACAAAGGTCGCGCTGAACAACAATCTCATCGCGTTGTTAGAGCAGAGCTATCCCGGCGCGAACAGGTACTTCGGCAGCCCGGTCCGGCCGGACGGCAGTCAGAAATGGGTGGACTTCGTGGACACTTTCTGGCATGTGGATTGCCGCCTTTGTGGAGCGATACCGGAAGTGGTGCAAGCGCCATGGCTACAGCTTCTCCGAAGCCAAGGCTGTCGAGATTCACGAGGATGCCCGGCAGAAGTTTCCGCTGGTGCCCAAGTCCGACACCTGCAAGCTGCTGGTCAGGGAAGCAGTTGCCCAGCTCAACGCAGTTTCCCGCACGGTGGAAACTTACCGCGTCGAGATGGATCGACTGGCTTCTCAGCTTCCGGAGTATCGACCGTCATGTCCATGACCGGCGTGGGCAAGTCCATGGGGCCCCAGCTGATGGCCGAGATCGGCGACCTTCGCCGCTTTGCGCACCAGAAGTCGCTGGTCGGCTTCGCCGGTACTGATCCGATCAAAGATGACTCAGGTGACAAGATTTCCGGCAGCAAGCCAAGCAGCAAGCGTGGTTCTCCCTACCTCCGCAAGACGCTTTTCGTCATTATGACGATTCTGCTGCAACTGCAGCCCGCCGATGATCCGGTCTACCAGTTCATTGACAAGAAGCGTTCCGAGGGCAAGCAATACTATGTGTATATGACTGCCGGCATGACCAAGTTCTTGCGCATCTACTACGGAAAGGTTCGTGACTGCCTCAAAGAGAAAGGTCTCTGGGAACAGCCCTTGTCCGAAGAGGTCAACCCTGGTTGACAGGGGTTGGGCACCAACCCCTTGATTGCCCATAAGCACAGGCAGCACGACGGGTCAAGGATGCCGCAGGCACGGCTGGAAGCCGCTTGTCCTTGACGCGGCGCGATGGCTGTACTACTACCATCTCTGGTCATTGTGGGGGTGGTCTATTTGTCGTTCCATTTCTTTTACTCATTTACCTGCAATTGTGGGGGTGGTCTATTTGTCGTTCCATTTCTTTTACTCATTTACCTGCAAAATTTTTTCTCTCAAGGGATTGACTTTTTATTTGCAGGCTACGAGGGGCGCCCTGTGGCGCGTAAACGATGCTTGGTGCGTGCTGTATGATTGTTGTGGATGAAAAACGCTTTCCGCTGCTTGGTATCACTTCAAAGCTGCTGTTGAGATCACTAAATCCAACGTGTATCAGGCAGAAGCGATAAGGCTGGAGGAACGTTCAGACATTGCCATGAAACGAAACGCCGTAGGCGTTTCAACCTGAACTCCTCACTCCTCACTCCTCATTCCACTCTCCACACTCCGTCAGATCCTGTGCCCTCTCAGATAGTCCTTCGGGTCCATCCTCTTTCCGCCCGGCATCTGCATCAGCGTGACCTGCAGTGCGGTTTCGTTTCCGGCGCGGAGGACCAGGCCGTCCTTGCTGTCGGCGTGGAGGATGTCGCCGGGCTGGCCTTCGGTGATGCCCGCCAGCGGCTTCGCCGCCCAGATCTTCAGCGGCTGCCCGTCCGGCAGCAGCATGTACGCGCCGGGCCAGGGGTTCACGCCGCGGATCAGGCTGTGGAGGCGCTGCGCGTCCCAGCTCAGGTCCAGCTTGCCCAGCTCCTTGGTCATCATGGGGTCGTAGGTGGCCTTTTCGGGGTCCTGGGGGGTCCGGGGGCAGGTGCCGTCCATGATGCGGGTCAGCGTCTCCTTCAGCAGCTCCGCCCCGATCCCCTTCAGCGCGTCGGTCATGTCGCCGGCCGTGGCGTCGGGCGGGATGGGCACGCTGCGCTGCAGCAGGATGTCGCCGGTGTCCATGCCCTTGTCGGTCATCATGGTGGTGACGCCGGTCCCGGTTTCGCCGTGGATGATGGCCCAGTTGATGGGCGCGCTCCCGCGGTATTTCGGCAGCAGCGAGGCGTGCACGTTCACGGTGCCGAGCTTCGGCACGTCCAGGTTCTCCTGGGACAGGATCTGTCCGAAGGCGGCGGTCACGCACAGGTCGGGCTTCAGCGCCGCCAGGTCCTCCGCGCCGTCCTTCCGGATGCGCTGGGGCTGGTACACCGGCGTGCCGTGGGCGAGCGCCAGCTGCTTGACGGGGCAGAACTCCAGCCTGTTCCCGCGGCCCTTGGGCCGGTCGGGCTGGCAGAAGACGCCGACTACGTCCTGCCCCATGTCATACAGCGTCTGCAGGGACGGCACCGCGAAGTCCGGGGTGCCCATGAATACCACGCGCATCAGGCCTGCTCCTCTTCCTCGTTCTCATCGTCGGTGATCTCGTGATCCATGATGTCGATGTAGAGCTTTCCGTCCAGATGGTCCAGCTCATGGCAGATGGCGCGGGCGAACAGGCCTTCGGCCTTCAGCTCGAAGGGCTTGCCCTTCCGGTCCTGCGCCTTCACGGTCACGCGCTCGGGGCGCACCACATAGCCGCGCTTGCCGGGGATGGACAGGCAGCCCTCGCTGCCGCCCTGCTCGCCCTCGCTGGCGATGATCTCGGGATTCACCAGCTCGACGAGGCCGTCGCCCACGTCGATGACCACCACCCGGCGCAGGATGCCCACCTGCGGCGCGGCAAGCCCGACGCCGTCGGCCTTGTACATGGTGTCGGCCATATCCCTGAGCAGCAGCCACAGCCGCAGGTCAAACTTCTGCATGGGCTTGCAGACCTTGCGCAGGGCCTCGTCGCCCACCTTGACAATTGTTCTTTCCATGGATCCTTTGATTCCTCCGATATGGTTCAGTCTTGTATATTTATGCCAGCGTCGCCGGGTTGATCTCCAATGTCACCCTGCAGCCCTTCGGCGCTTCTGCGGTCAGGGGCTGGAGCTGCGCCAGCAGCGCCTCGCTGTCCGGGTGCGCCAGCCATTTCATGAAGGTGTGCGCGCGGTACTGCCCGTCGATGAACTGGATCGGCGCGTGGTCCGCGCGGATGGTCAGCAGCCGGCGGGTGTGGCCGGAGGCCTTCACCAGCGCTTCGGTGCGCGCCTTCAGGTCGTTCGCCACGCTCATGGTCTGCTGCTGGTCCCTGCCCTCGATCAGGAACCGCGCCAGGATGGTGAAGGGCGGGTAGAGGCCGGCGCGCCGGCGCTGGAACTCGTCCTCGAAGTAGAGGCGGTAGTCCTGGGTGGCGGCGGCGCGCAGCGCGTAATGCTCCGGCTTGTAGGTCTGGATGATCACATGCCCGGGCAGCCCCGCGCGGCCCGCGCGGCCGGCCACCTGCACCAGCAGCTGGAAGGTGCGCTCCGCGCTGCGGTAATCCGGCAGGTTCAGGGACAGGTCCGCCAGCACGGCCCCGACCAGGGTCACGTTGGGGAAATCCAGCCCCTTGGCGATCATCTGCGTGCCGATGAGCACCTGCGCCTGGCGGGAGCGGAAGGCGTTGATCAGCTCATAGTGCGCGTCCTTGCCCCGTGTGGTGTCCAGGTCCATGCGGATGGTACGCGCCCGGGGCAGCAGGCGGCGTACCTCCTCCTCCACGCGCTCGGTGCCGATGCCCACAGGGCGGATGCTCTGGGAGCCGCACTCGGGGCAGACGCGCGGCGCGGGCTGGATCTGCCCGCAGTAATGGCAGCGCAGGGTGTCATCTGACCGGTGATAGGTCATGGCCACGTCGCACGCGCCGCAGCGCACGGTCAGGCCGCAGGCGCGGCAGGTCAGCCCAGGCGCGTAGCCGCGCCGGTTCAGGAACAGGATGGCCTGCTGGCCGCTTTCCACCGTCTCCACCAGGCGGTCCCGCAGGGCCGCGGAGAAAATGCCGCGGTTGCCCATGCGCAGCTCCTGGCGCATGTCCACCACGCTGATGTCGGGCAGCGGCAGGCCGTTGGCCCGGGTGCGCAGCTCCAGCAGGGTGTAGTCCCCGCGCCGCGCCATGGCGAAGGCGTAAATGCTGGGGGTGGCGCTGCCCATCACGCACAGGGCGTTTTCCTTCTCCGCCCGCCAGGCGGCGATGTCCCGCGCGTCGTACTGGGGGGAATGCTCGTTCAGGTAGCTGGGCTCGTGCTCTTCGTCGATCAGGATCGCGCCCAGGTTTTCCACCGGCGCGAAAATGGCGGAGCGGGCGCCGATCACCAGTCGGGCGTCCCCGCGCCGGATGCGCCGCCACTCGTCGTAGCGTTCGCCGGCGCTGAGCCGGGAGTGCAGGATGGCGGTCTCCCCGCCGAAGCGGGCGCGGAACCAGTCCACCATCTGCCCGGTCAGGGCGATCTCCGGCACCAGCAGGATCACGCCGCGGCCCGCGCTCAGGCAGGCTTCCGCCGCGTGCATATAGACCTCGGTTTTGCCCGACCCCGTTACGCCGTACAGCAGGAAACAGCGGTCGGAGGGGCGCAGCGGCTGCGCGCCGGGCTGTCCCGCGCGCCGGAGCCGGGCAAAGGCCTGATCCAGCTCCTCCATGGCGTCGCGCTGGTCCTCCGTGGGCTCGGGCGCGGTCGTTCCGGCCTGGGGCAGGGGATGCGGCGCGCGCAGCGTCTCGCGCTCGTAAACGCGGACCATGCCTTCGCTCTGCAGCGCGTCCACAACTTCCCTCGGCTCGCGGACCAGGTCGCGCAGCTCGGCCAGGGAGTGCGGCTCGCCGTCCATCAGCAGGGTCAGCGCCATGCGCTTGCGGAGCAGGCGCTTCGAGAGGCCGTCGCGGTAGGCGGCCAGCGCCTCGGGAGGCACGGCGGCCACGGCGACAGTTTCCGTTTTGACCTTCACGCGCTCGCGGCGCATCTCGGCGGGAATCATCAGCCGCAGCGCGGCGCTCATCGGACAGCCGTACCGCGCGGCGATGTGCTTGGCGAGCGCGATCAGCGCGGGCGGCAGGGCGGGATAGTCCTCGAGCCGCGCCTCGATATCGCGGATGCGCTCGTCCGGCAGGTCGGCGGTGTCGCTGAGGCCCAGTACCCAGCCCTCCTTGCGGGCCGGGCCGAAGGGCACGCGCACGCGCCAGCCGGGGCTGACGGACATCCCCGCGGGCACGCGGTAGGTGAACAGCCGGTCCACCTCGCTGACCGCGATGTCCACGATCACCTGCGCGTACAAGCGTCGCCTCCGCCGTTCCGGGCGGCCAGGATCTCCTCCAGGATGGCCTTCGCCGCGTCCTTCTTGCTCATCATCGGGTATTCCTTCATGCCTGCGCGGGTGATGACGGTGATGATGTTGGTGTCCACGTCAAAGCCGGCGCCGGGCTTCGTCACATCGTTGGCGATGATCATGTCCAGGCGCTTGCGGCCGAGCTTTTCCAGGGCGTGCTCGGTGACCTTCTCCGTTTCGGCGGCAAAGCCGGCGATGAACTGGTCGTCCCGGCGGTGCTGGCCGACGGCTTTGGCCACGTCGGGGGTCTCAGTCATCACCAGGGTCAGCGGCTCGCCGCCCTGCTTCTTGATCTTCTGGTCCGCGACCTCCGTGGGCCGGTAGTCCGCCGGCGCGGCGGCCTGGATGATGATGTCGTGGGCCGGGGCCTCCGCCGTCATCGCGGCCAGCAGGTCTTCCGTGGTCTCCACGGGCAGCACGCGCACGCCCGCGGGCGGCGTCAGGCTGACCGGGCCGCTGACCAGCGTCACCTCCGCGCCCATCTCCCGCGCCGCCCCGGCCAGGGCGTAGCCCATTTTGCCGCTGGAGCGGTTGGTGATGAAGCGCACCGGGTCGATGGGCTCGCGGGTCGGACCGGCGGTGACCAGTACCCTGAAGCCGCGCATTTCGTCCTGCCCGTTCAGCATGGCGAGCGCCATGTCCGCGATCTCGGCAGGCTCGGACATGCGCCCGATGCCGGTATCGCCGCAGGCCAGCAGGCCGCCCGCCGGGCCGCACAGCGTCACGCCGCGCTCCCTGAGGACGCGGACGTTCGCCTGGGTGGCGGGGTTTTCCCACATGCCGGTGTTCATGGCCGGGGCCACCAGCATCGGCGCTTTGGTGGCCAGCGCGGTGGTGGAGAGCATGTCGTCCGCGATGCCGTGGGCCAGCTTGGCCAGGATGTTGGCCGTGGCCGGCGCGATCACGAACAGGTCGGCGCGCTGGGCGAGGGCGATGTGCTCCACCTCGAAGGCGTTGACGGGCTGGAAGGTGTCCAGCGCGACGGGGTGCTTGCTGAGCGTCTGGAAGGTGATCGGCTGCACCAGCTTCGCCGCGTTCTCCGTCATGATGACGTATACGTCGACGCCCGCCTTGCTCAGGCGGGATACGAGCTCGCAGCTCTTATAGCAGGCAATGCCGCCGGTGACGCCCAGGACGACACACCTGCGCGCTTTTTCACTCATCAGGCTTCCTCGTCTTCCAGATTGCGGTGGTAGATCAGCAGGCCGCGGTCGATCTCCTCCACGGCGCAGGACAGGGGCTTGCGGTCCTTGCGGTCGATCATGGGCAGCGCGCCGTCGATCAGCTGGCGCGCCCGCTTGGCGGATTCCACCACCAGGGTGTAGCGGCTGTCGACCTTCGTGCAGATGTTGTCGATGGCGGGTTTGTTCATGGCCATGGTTCAAATTCCTCCAAATAGTTGTTTTATTTCAAGAGTGGAGTTTTGAGAGTGGAGAGTGGAGATAACTCAGGAAGGATGCTTATGGCTGCAGCTGCGCATGACCATATGAATCTTCACTCTCCACTCTTCACACTCCACTCTATGATAGTCACTCCTGTTCTTCATCCAGGCTGATTTCGAGCCTTGTCGTCCTCTGCTTCTCCGCTTTCACGATGTGCTCCAGCGTCCGGCAGGCCTGGTCCAGATCGTCGTTGACCAGGGCGTAGGTATAGCGGGGGAGGAGCTTTACTTCCGCGCGTGCGTTGGCGAGGCGGCGCAGGATGTCGGCCTCGGTTTCCGTCTGGCGGCCGCGCAGGCGGCGCTCCAGCTCCTGGAAGCTCGGCGGCAGGATGAACACGCTCACGGCGCCGGGGCCCTTCTCCATCACCTGCAGCG
>CADAPM010000041.1 GCA_902789795.1 uncultured Eubacteriales bacterium | reverse complement strand
TAATTGGCAATTCTCTGCTGCTGATGCCCGCATCAAGCTTAAACATCTTTATCCAATAATAAAGATATAGATGTTACAATATAGTAGGGGCGGGACACCCGGCCCGCCCGCCTTGTTGGCGTTGAGGTATGTTGGTAAATGAAAGCCATATATGCCGCAGAACAACCAATGCCAACAGGATAAACGTAATTTCTGTATTAGTTTTCACAAAAGCAGAGTATAACAAAATCCCCATCATCATTTACGCCAACTGGACGGGCGGGCCAGTGCCCATCTCGTGCGCGGTGCGCGAGGCACTTGCGCCCGCGGTGCGTGCGCGATTCAACCGCCCCTACAATTTGACCGAGATTGTTTCCTACGAAAAGGAGTTACGTCTTAATCCTACAAGCTGGCCATGATGGTCCCCTGCGGAGGAAAAATGTTCGCCGTCACTGTAGCCTTGTTGGCGTTGAGGTATGTTGGCAAATGAAAGCCACATATGCCGCAGAATAGCCAATGCCAACAGAATAAACGTAATTTCTGTATTAGTTTTCACAAAAGCAGAGTATAACAAATCCCCATCATCATTTACGCCAACTGGACGGGCGGGCCAGTGCCCCGCCCCTACTGTTTGACCGTAAGTGTTTCCTACGGAAGAGAGATGCGTCACATCCCACAAATTGACCATAATTGTCCCCTGCGAAGGAAGAATGTTGGCCACCACCGTATAGGCGATTGAATCGCGCACCGCGCACGAGATGGTCACCCGCCCCGCCCGCCTTTCTGACGTTACGGTATGTTGGGCAGATGAACCTCTTCTTTTTACTCCTCTCTCCCTCCCCAATCACGCAAAAGCGGCGCAGCCGAAGCTGCGCCGCCAGTGTGTTGATTAGATCAACTATTTCGCTTCTGTGTGCCGCGATCAGTTGGTCAGGTTGTAGTACTCGATGGAATCGTTGGCACGGGAGACCAGCTCATCCACGCCCTGTTCGGGAGTGATTTCGCCGTTGTAGACCTTCTCGGTGACTTCCTCAACGATCTGACGGACTTCGGGGAACACGCTCAGCAGGGAGCCGACGTATTCGGGGCCGGAATCATGCAGCTGATCCAGAGCAACCTGGAACTGCGGATACTTAGACAGGGTCTCCTGCATCTTCTCGGTGTCCTTCGCGTTGACGTTGATCGGGAAGTAACCGGTCATGGAGCTCCAGTAGGCCTGGTTCTCGGGGTTGACGCAGAACTTGATGAAGTCATAAGCAGCATCCATCTTGGCCTGGTCGCCGCTATCGATGATCCACAGGGTGCCGCCGCCGGTGGAGACGCCGCCCTTGTCGTCAGCGTTCACATAGGGGAAGTAGGCAGCGCCGACTTCGAAGTTGTCACCAACGTTCAGGATGGTGCCGGCGATGTTCGCGGTGGAAGCGAGGCACATCGCAGCCTTGCCAGCCACGTAGGCAGCACGGCCCTGCTGGGTGCCGCCGCGCTCAGCATACATCACATAGGGGCTCTCAGCGAACTTCTTCCACATGTTGAAGATGTCCAGCGCAGCGCCGTTCTCGCCGAAGGCGACCGCAGTAGCGCGATCGACACGGCCGTTGCCGTTGTTCACATACTCGCGGCCCATCTTGCCGACCCACTGCTCGAAGAACCAGCCGTAGTTGGAGATGGCCAGACCATAGCGGTCAACCTTGCCTTCAGCGTCATAGGTGGTCAGCTTTTCAGCAGCCGCCAGCACGCCGTCGATGGTCTTCACGTCGTCAACGGTGATGCCCGCCTCCTTGAAAGCGGTGGCATTGTAGTACAGCAGAGGAGTGGAGCAATTGAAGGGCATGGAGTTGATCTTGCCGTCTACGGTGTAGTAGGCCAGCAGGTTGGGCTCGATCACGTTGTAGTCCCAGCCGTCCTTGTCGATGAATTCCTGAACGGGCTTGACCCAGCCGGTACCCAGGATGAAGCGGGTGCCGATCTCGTAGCTGTGCAGGATGTCGCAGGGCTTCGCGCCGCCGGCGAACGCCTGGCCGAACTTGTTGATGGCGTCATCGTATTCGCCCTGATACTGGGCATCGACGAACACCTTGTCCTGGGACTCGTTGTACAGGTCAACGATGGTCTTGATCGCCTCAGCGTTGGTACCAGACAGGGAGTACCAGAACGTGACGGTGACCTTGTCGTCCGCCAGAGCACTGCCGATGGAAAGGACCATCGCGAGCGCCAACGCAAGAGCTAACAGTTTCTTCATGGGGTTTTCCTCCTTTTTTATTTTTACGTCTTACACTAAGACGTAAGGATCAGTATTGCAGGGATGCTTATCCCTTGACGGCGCCGGCCATCAGGCCGTTGATCAGGTTCTTCTGCATGAAGATGAAGATGGACAGGGAGGGCACCAGGCAGACGATAACGGCGGACATCATCAGGTTGATCTGTTCGGAGTCCACGTCGTACATGGAGGCTACGCCGATCTGGACGGTGCGCACGCTGTCAGAGTTGGTGACCAGCAGGGGCCAGAGGTAGTTGTTCCACTGCTGCAGGAAGATGTAGGCGCCCAGCGCGCCCAGGGCGGGGCGGGACAGGGGCACCACGATGGTGGCCAGGAAGCGCCAGTTGCTGCAGCCGTCCAGGCGAGCCGCCTCGTGCAGCTCCTTGGCGAAGGTCAGGTAATGCTGACGCATCAGGAAGATACCCATGGCCGAGCACGCATAGGGCAGGATCAGCACATGGTAGGTGTTCAGCCATTTCCAGGCGGACACGGTCAGGTAGTTGGAGATGATGGTGGCTTCCCAGGGCACCATCATGGTGGCCAGGATGCACATGAACACGAAGTTGCGGCCCTTGAAATGCAGGAAGGAGAAGGAGAAGGCCGCCATGGAGCAGGTGATCATCTGCAGGATGGTCACGGAGCTCGCCACGATGAAGGAGTTCAGGATCTGACGCGGGATCATGGTCTTGGTAAAGACCAGCATGTAGCTGGAAAAGTCAAAGTGCGAAGGCCAGAACCGCGTATACAGCTCGTCCGCCGGCAGCACGCTCATCATAAAGGTGTACAGCAGCGGGATCATGATGAGGGCTACGAAGGGCAGGGTCAGGAGCATCCGGATCCCCGTCCACAGGATGTGGCGCTGTTTGTTGGTCAACCCGGAGCGGGCGCGTGTTACCTGTGTCATTGATAATGCACGCTCCTTCCTTCAGCCCTGAACTGGATCAGGGTAATGATCATGATGATCAGGAACAGGATGATGGACCGGGCGGACGCCATGCCGAAGCGGTAGTTGCGGAAGGCGTCCAGGTAGATGGAGTACACGATGGTGTTGGTAGATTCCATCGGGCCGCCCAGGGTCAGGATCTTGACGATGTTGAAGGTCTGGAAGGCGTTGATGACGTCGATGATGATCTGGAAGAACAGCGTCGGGCTGATGCAGGGGAGGGTGATGTAGCGGAACTTGTGCCAGGCGTTGGCGCCGTCGATGGAAGCGCTCTCATACAGGTCCGCCGGCACGTTGCGGAAGCCCGCGCTGATGAAGATGAAGTTGATGCCTGTGGCGAGCCATATGGCCAGGATACAGATGACGCCGAAGGTATAGTTGATGTCGTTCAGCCAGTTGATGGACGTGCCCAGGATCTTGTTGAGCAGGCCGATGGAGGGGTGCAGGATCATCTTGAAGCTCATGGACGCCGCGGAGGAGGCGATAGCGATGGGCATCGCGAAGATCGCGGAGGCGAGGGCGTTGCCCGGGAAAGCCTTTTCCGTGAGCAGGGAGGTGATGATGCCCATGACCAGACCGCCGGCGGCCACGAAGAACACGAAGCGCACCGTGACCCACATGCTGTTCCAGAAGGTCTTGGAGTGGGTGCCCGTCAGGAAGTCCGTATAGTTTTTGAACCCGATGAACTTGACAGGGTTGCCGACGCGGTCCGTCAGGTATGCGCTCAGGTAGCCTGTTTTAAAGAACGGGAAATACAGGAATACACCGAACACCAGCAAGGCCGGCAGCAAAAAAAGCCACGGCTCGATCCGTTCATAAAACGTACGGGTATCCCGTTTCAGCCTTGGGGGTGAAGAAGCCTTTGCCTTTGCGATGCTCATATCCTTTTTCAACTCCTTCGTTCATTGAAAGATCATCCGCGCTTACGGTCGATGCTGGCATCCCCCCGGCTGTTGCGCTGCAAACAATCATTTCATTGACTGAAGTATAAATCAGCATGTGCCTTTTGTCAAGGCTTTTTGTCAATTTGATGAAAAATGAGGTCAACAATCTACCAACAAATACCCAAAATTATGGAGATGTGAGACAAAAGGCCGTTTCCGGCCCGGATTTGACAATGGGCCAAACAACCAATCCGGCGGCAAAAAGCGGGCGGAAAGCTGCCCGTTCGCACATGGCAGTAATTCGTTAAAACATGAATGATGTGTGCATTTGTTCTTTTATTTCGTCTGAGTTTCCCCGCTTCTTCCGCATCAAGCGTTCACGGTATAATGACAGCACAAAAAAGACACCCCGGAAGGGGATCTTCCGGAGTGTCGCGATTTGTACTGATGTCAGCCCACGGTGATGCAGCCGCAGGGGCAGTTCTTGGCGCACTCGCCGCAGCGGGTGCACTTGTCCGGGTCGATGCGGGCAAAGCCGTTCTCGACGTGGACCGCGTCGTACTGGCAGGTCTTCTCGCAGCGCTTGCAGCCGATGCAGGCCTTCATGCAGGCCTCGCGGGCCACGCGGCCGGTGTCGGAGTTCTGGCAGCGGACGATGACCTTGGCGTCCTTCGCCATCACGCGGATGGCGTGGCGCGGGCAGGTCTTTTCGCACATGCCGCAGGCGGTGCACTTTTCCGGGTCGATCACGGCGATGCCGTTCTCGATGTGGATAGCGTCAAACTTGCAGACGTCCATGCAGTCGCCCAGACCGACGCAGGAGTAGGGGCACATCTTGGGGCCGCCCACCATCTGGGCCGCCATCTGGCAGGACTTGTAACCATCGTAGCGGTAGCGCTCCTTGGCGGTACCGACCTCGCCCTGGCACAGCACCCGGGCGACCTTGGGCTCGGCAGAGCCCGCCTCCGCGCCCATGATGGCGGCGATGGCGTTGGCGGTCTTCGCGCCGCCGGCGGAGCAGCCGGTGATGGGCGCTTCGCCCGCCACCACAGCCGCGGCAAAGCCGTCGCAGCCCGGGTATCCGCAGGCGCCGCAGTTGGCGCCCGCACAGGCCTCGCGGACGGCGGCCACGCGCTCGTCCACTTCCACGGCGAATTTCTTGTCAGCGATATCCAGCACGAAGCCGAAGATCACACCCAGCGCGCCCAGAGCAAGAAGGGCGTACAGAATCGGCATAAAATCCATGTTGTTTCCTCCACGCAACTTCATCATTCGTGTCTGCGATCGCTCTGGTGCCAGACCGCCGCAGACGGAATTCACAACAGTTGTATCACGGTTCCTGATGGGATATGTTTGGCGCTGAATCCGTATCCGTCCGGCGATCCATTCGCCGGATGGCGCAGCCACCCGCAGGGCGGAAGGATGAAGCTCCAAACATATCTGTGAGGGGATCATCAAGGGGGAACACCCTTGATGCGGATCCGCAGCGGCGGCATGTACGGCGCGAGGACGATTCCGCCATAGCGGAATCTACCTTGCGGATTTGCCGCCCGGGAGCCCATCAGGGCGACAGGCAAATCCGAGGGGGTTTCCGTAAGGGGGACGAGTCCCCCTTGCGGACCCCGTCAGGGGTCACTTCACCATTCCCTGGAATCCCATGAACGCGATGCTCATGAGTCCGGCAATGATCAGGCTGGACGGGAAGCCCTTGAAGCTCTTCGGGATGTCGGAGCTCTCCAGCGCACGCCCGCCATCAGCACGATGGCCAGCATGAAGCCCAGCGCGCCGAACACGCCGTTGCAGACGGACTCGAACAGGTTGTAGCTGTTGTCCGCGTTCATGACGGTGACCGCCAGCACCGCGCAGTTGGTGGTGATCAGCGGCAGGTACACGCCCAGCGCGGAATACAAGGCGGGCATGGACTTTTTCATGAACATTTCGACGAACTGCACCAGCGCCGCGATGACCAGGATGAAGGCGATGGTCTGCAGATAGCCCAGGCCCAGGCCCACCAGCATCATGTTGACGAAGTAGGTGAAGAAGGACGCCAGCGCCATGACGAAGGTGACCGCCAGGCCCATGCCGGTGGCCGTCTGGACCTTGCTGGACACGCCCAGGAAGGGGCAGCAGCCCAGGAAGCGGGAGAAGATAAAGTTATTGACGAATACGCAATAGACCATGAACAGCAGGAAGGAAGAGAAATCGACGATCCTCATGCCTGTTCGCCTCCCTTCTTAGCCGCGCGGCGGGCCGTGATGGCGTTGATGATGCCCAGCAGCAGGCCAAAGGTGATGAAGCCGCCCGGAGCGAGCACGAACAGGAGCATCGGCTCATAGGAAGCGCCCAGCAGGTTGATGCCGAACACGGAGCCGTTGCCGATCAGCTCGCGCACGATGCCGATCAGGGTGATGGCGCAGGTGAAGCCCAGGCCCATGCCCAGACCGTCCACTGCGGACTGCAGCGGGCCGTTCTTGCTGGCGAAGGCTTCCGCGCGGGCCAGGATGATGCAGTTGACCACGATCAGCGGGATGAAGATGCCCAACGCCTCGTACAGGGACGGCACGAAGGCCTGCATCATCATCTGCACGATGGTCACGAAGGTGGCGATGATCACGATAAAGGACGGGATGCGCGCCTTGTCCGGGATCAGCTTGCGCACCAGGGAGACCACCACGTTGGAGCACACCAGCACGAAGGTAGCCGCCAGGCCCATGCCGATGCCGTTGATGGCCGAAGTGGTGACCGCCAAGGTGGGGCAGGTGCCCAGCACCAGGCGGAAGGTCGGATTCTCATTGAGCAGGCCGTTCATGAAGATGCCGTGCAGGGACGGCTTGTTGTTGTTCTCAGCCATGCTGCTTCACCTCCCCGTATACTTTGCGTTTGAGCGCTCTGTCGAGCAGCGGAGTCACGATGTTCATGAGCAGGATCGCGTAGGTCACGCCTTCGGGATAGTTGCCGAACTGGCGGATCAGCACCACCATCGCGCCGCAGCCGATGGCGTAGATCACATGGCTGCGCTTGAGCATGGGGCTGGTCACATAGTCGGTGGCCATGAAGCACGCGCCCAGCAGCAGGCCGCCGGAGAGGACCGCCTTCAGGGGATCCGCGCCGAAGGCCCAGGCGCCCAGAGCCACAGTGCCCACCATGATCACGGGGATCTGCCAGGAGATCACCTTGCGCACCAGCAGGTACAGGAGGCCCAGCAGGATGGCGACCTTGCAGGTCTCGCCGATGGCGCCGGGGATGTTGCCCAAGAGCAGGTCCCGCACCTCGACGGTGCCGGGCACCAGCAGCGGGGTGGCGGAAGCCAGGGTATCCACACCGGTGGCCGCGGCGGAGTCAAAGAGCGTCCGCATGGGCACGAAAGCTTTGGTCATGTGGGAGGGCCAGCTGGTCAGAAGCACCGCGCGGGCCGCCAGCGCCGGGTTCAGGAAGTTGTGGCCGATGCCGCCGAAGAGCTGCTTGACCACGATGATGGCGAAGACGCTGCCGATCAGCGGGATCCACAGCGGCACGTTCGCGGGCACGTTCAGGGCCAGCAGCAGGCCGGTGACCGCCGCGGAGAAGTCATTGATGCGGATCGGCTTGTGGGCCAGGCGCTGCCAGACGTACTCGGAAAGGACCGCCGCCGCCACACTGACCAGGATGATCAGCGCCGCCTTCACGCCGTAAAAGTAGATAGAAGCCGCAGTCGCCGGGCACAGCGCGATCAGGACGTCCAGCATCAACCGCTGGGTATCGTCCTTCGCGCGCAGATGCGGGCCGGTTGAAATATGAAGCGCCATTGCTTAGATCCCCCTTTGCGCAATCAGTTCGCGCGCGTTCTTGATGGACGACATGATCCACCGCCGCGCCGGGCAAATGTACGAGCAGCTGGAGCACAGGATGCAGTCCATGATGTGGTTGTCCTTGGCTTCCTTCAGCTGGTTGGCGTCGCACAGGTTCTTCAGGTGGTACGGGTTCAGCCGCATGGGGCAGACCTCCACGCAGCGCCCGCAGCGGATGCAGCTGGATTCGTCCATGGAGGTCGCTTCCTGCTGGTCCAATACCACGATGCCGTTGGTGGTCTTGGTCATGGACACCGTGTCGTTGGGGGCGCAGATGCCGGTCATGGTGCCGCCGGCGATGATCTTGCCGGGCTCCTCCACGGTGTAGCCGCCGCACGCGCCGATGGCATCCAGGAAGATAGTGCCCACGCGCAGGCGCAGGTTCGAGGGCTCACGCACCTTGCCGGTGACGGTGGTGATGCGCTCCACCAGCGGCTTGCCGTCGATGACCGCATCCGCGATGGCCGCGGCGGTGCCCACGTTCATCACGATGCAGCCCGCGTCCGCAGGCAGCCCGCCCGAGGGGACCTCGCGGTGCATGACCGCCTTGATGATCTGCTTTTCAGCGCCCTGGGGGTACTTGGCCTTCAGGGTGACCACCTGCACGCCCTTGCGGCCCTGGGCCGCCTTGGTCATGGCCTCGATGGCGTCCTGCTTGTTATCCTCGATGGCGATGTAGCCCTGCTCCACCTTCGCGGCGCGCATGGCGGCCCGCAGGCCGTCCACCACGCGGCCGGGCTGTTCCAGCATCAGCCGGTGGTCGGCGTTCAGGAAGGTCTCGCACTCCGCGCCGTTCAGGATGATGGTATCCACCTTCTTGGTCGGCGGGACCTGGAGCTTGAAGTGGGTCGGGAAGCCCGCGCCGCCCATGCCGATGATGCCGGCCGCCTGGATCGCGGGGATGATCTGATCCACATCGCAGTTTTCCACGTTGCCCAGGCCCTTGAGCTCGACCCATTCGTCATTGAAGTCGTTCTCGATAATGATGCACTGGGAAGCGGTCTTGCCCAGCTGCTGCACCATGGCGATGTCCTTCACCGTGCCGCTGACAGAGGCGTGCACCGGCACGCCGCGGGGGCCCACCGCTTCCGCGATGACCTGGCCCATCAGCACGTGGTCGCCCTTTTTGACGACCGGCGTGGAAGGCGCTGCCGCGATATGCATGTTCATGGGGATGCAGACCGTGTCGGACACGAAGTCCTTGATAGGCTTGTTGTCCGTCTGCGGCTTGCCCTGGTGCAGGTGCGGCAGCGGATGAACGCCGCCCAGAAATGTCTTTTTCATCGCTTGTGTTCTCCTCCTGCCGTTATTGCTGAGCGGCCGCGTTGACCGCGTTGATGATGGCTGTGGAACTGATGGTCGCGCCGGAAACGGCGTCGATGCCCTCGACCGGTGTCGCCTTGCCCGCGAACTGGCCCAGGAACGCGTCCGTATTGACCAGCGCCAGGAAGGAAGTATCCATATCGCTGTCGCTCGCGCCCAGCTTCACAGCCTTCACGGTGCCGTCCTCGTTGAAGGACACGGTCACCGGGAAGCTGCCCGTCAGGCCCTGCGCCTTGACAGTGGTGCCTTCTTCAGCAGCCGGCGCTTCCGCCGCCGGGGCGTTGGCCGCGCCCAGCTCGTTCACCGCGTTGATGACCGCGGTAGAGCTGATGGTCGCGCCGGACACCGCGTCGATGCCTTCGACCGGCGTCGCTTTGCCCGCGAACTGGCCCAGGAAAGCTTCGGTGTTGGCGAGGGCCAGGAAAGAAGTGTCCATATCGCTGTCGCTGGCACCCAGCTTCACAGCCTTCACAGTACCGTCCTCATTGAAGGACACGGTCACCGGGAAGCTGCCCGTCAGGCCCTGCGCCTTGACAGTCGTACCTTCTTCAGCAGCCGCTTCAGCCGCCGGGGCGTTGGCCGCGCCCAGCTCGTTCACCGCGTTGATGACCGCGGTCGAGCTGATGGTCGCGCCGGACACCGCGTCAATACCTTCGACCGGCGTCGCCTTGCCCGCGAACTGGTCCAGGAACGCGTCCGTATTGACCAGCGCCAGGAAGGAAGTATCCATATCGCTGTCGCTGGCACCCAGCTTCACAGACTTCACGGTGCCGTCCTCGTTGAAGGACACGGTCACCGGGAAGCTGCCCGTCAGGCCCTGCGCCTTCACGGTGGTGCCTTCTTCAGCAGCCGGGGCTTCCGCCGCCGGGGCGTTGGCCGCTCCCAACTCGTTCACGGCCTTGATGACCGCCGTAGAGCTGATGGTCGCGCCGGTCACCGCGTCGATGCCCTCGACCGGCGTCGCCTTGCCCGCGAACTGGCCCAGGAACGCGTCCGTGTTGACCA
>CADAPM010000040.1 GCA_902789795.1 uncultured Eubacteriales bacterium | reverse complement strand
TCGCGCGGTTTGGATCGTGAACACAGGGCCCGCCGCCCATGTCAGTATGATATAGAAAGCAGCAGGCGCTCTTCGGAGTGCCTGCTGCTTTTGCGGGTTTTTTTGGTCTTATTCCCACTCGCCAAGAAAATTCCGACTTTAACTGCTTTTGTTTAGGAGATTTGTCTCGGCGTGGCTCCGTTTGATTCCCGTTATCCTCAACCCATGGGGTCCACGGACTTTTGCTATCAAAAAGCTATCAACGACGCTATCACAGGTCCGGTTTGTTGGAGCTGTTTACAGTGGCTTTGACGATCAACAGGATTGCTTTGACCGTTTGTTATACGCTTTTTGATGTGGTTACTATAGCACAGAATCGTCTGATTTTCAATGCTATCATTATAGAAAACCGCAGCGAAATCGGCCTGGTACCATCCCCCATACAGAACAGCATGAAAAGATACCGCTGCCTGTTCAGACGGGGATTCAAGGCCTGACATCCGATGAGAGATACTGCAGGTACCGCAGCGCTTCCGCAGGTCTGGGACTGTTGGCAATGACGCCCGCGTACACATCCTCCTCAAACCCGGCTGTCTGAAACAGCGGACAATCGGACAGCACAAGCCCGTTCTGAACCGACTCGGTTACGCGCTCATGGGAGTCCGCCTCGTTCAGCTGCCACTCGATCGCATTGTCGGAGACGACGACGTCGTTTGCCGCAAGAAGCGCCCGGAGCGGATCGCCGTCGGGTACAAGCGCGCGGAGATCCAGAAGGTACCCGGCGGCGGAGAGCAGATCGTAGGCCTCGCGGTTCATCAGCACCACGTCCAGCTTCTGCGCCTGTACCGCGCCCATCAGCTTCATGCGGGAGGCGTAGGCGTACTCGTGGTTGAGCACGTCGGCCTCGTCGGACAGATAGAGGTCCCGGTAGAGGTAGACCTCCTGCCGCCCGGGATTGGCGCCCTCTGCCCGGAGGAAGCCCGCCGTCAGCGCATTTTCCAGATCCTCGCCCGCCACGACGTCCGCGAGGGCGAGATAGATGACCGGCTCCTTTTTCGTGAGCTGCCGACGTGCCGCGGAGCCGAGGATCAGCAGGAGAATCACCGCGAGCAGGATGGGCCATTTGTAATAACTCATGATATAGTCCAGCTTATCCGCCGGGCTCATCGTACGAAAAGCCGCCTTATGGGCGGCTTTTTGTTCTTTTGTAAGCTTCATGCTTCTTCCTCGTCCGGCGTACCGGAGACTGAGATCAGGATGTTGTTTAAAAGCCAGGCGCTGATCATCGCGCAGAGGCCCTCCCCAAACATGATCAGCGGGGTGAAGATCGCGACAACGGCATAGAACATGGCAAAGTGGACGGCGAAAACCAGGATCGTCGCGAAGAGGTAATGTGTGCCGATGAGCAGGGCGTTTTTCAGCATGGCGCGGTTGGTGTTCTCCACGCTGGCCAGCAGCGGAAAGATGATTTCCAGCACGATAACATACACGACCGTGGCTGCGAACAGCACCGCGAGCACGAGCGTCCACATCACGGCGAGGTTTCCGGCAGAGCCTGCGCGCAGGTGCCATACGGTATACACGTCAAAGCCGAGGAAGAGCCCCGCGCCGAGCATCATCAGCCAGAGCACCGTGGCCTGTTTGAAGTTCTCCCTGAAGGAGCGGAAGAAGGCAGCGCCCACGTATCCCTCCTCTCCCCGGATGACCTTCAGGCAGGTGTAGTACAGGGCCGTGGTGGCGGCGCCCATCGTGAAGATCGGCAGGGAACAGACCAGCCACAGCAGATTCAGATAGCAGGCGTAGCAGAGCTTCAGCAGAAGCTGGGAAAACCGGCTTTCATAAGAGAAAAACTTCATCGCTTACTCCCGAGTGGTGGATTCCCGACGGATCAGATCCGTCTGCGTGTGAACGATACGGTAGTCAAGGGACGGCTCCTTCATGCGGGAGATCAGCAGCTGCACGGCGGCAAATGCCATCACCTGCGTGTGGATGTGAATGGTCGTGAGCGGCGGCCGGGAGATACGCGACTCGGCGCAGTCGTCAAAGCCGCAGAGCATCAGATCCTCCGGGCAGCTTTTTCCCAGCGCCTCCAGCGCCCGCAGCGCATCGAAGCCGGCAAAGTCGTTTGCGCAGATAAACACATCGGGCAGCTCTCCCAGCGCCCGGAAGGTCTCCGTCAGAGGCCCCGGCAGGGTGTTGCGGATAAGGAAGCGTTCCTCCACCGGCACTCCCTCCAGCAGCATCGCCGTGCGGAAGGCGCAGTAGCGCTCGAAGAAGGACTGGCAGTGGTCCGGATCCCCGAGAAAGCCGATGCGCCGATAGCCCTTCGCCAGCATCTCATGAACAAAGCGGGTGATTTCGCTGCTGTTGTCCATATAGAGCTGGTCGGAATTGAGCTGTTCGCCGAAGCGCTTGACCGGCCCGTCCACGAACAGCACCGGCAGATCGCCTGCGCAGATCATATCTGCGTAGGTCTTGTCGAACACCTCGATGCACAAGATAGCGCTGGCCCGCTCCGGCACAAAGGTGTTGGGCAGTGTGCAGTTTTGCAGATTCTCCGGCGTGACCCGGTGGGTGTTGAGGGTATAGCCGAGCTGGGAAAGCTCCCGCTGAAACTTATCCAGCATCAGGGAGGCAAAATGCGACTGATCCACAAAAATGGTGGTAAACAGCGCAATTTCTCCCTGAAAGCCCGGGCTCTGCTGTACGGCGCCCGAGGCTTTGCCCGCAACAGCGGTGACGGCGCTGACATAGGAGAACTGCTTGTAGCCCATCTCCACAGCCTTCTGCAGGATCTTCTCCCGCGTGGCGTCGGCCAGACCGTCCGCGTTGTTGATGGCCTTGGAGACCGTGTTGCGCGACACGCCCAGCGCGTCTGCAATATCCTGGATCGTAACTTTCTTCATGGAAAAACCTCAATTCTGTTTCACAGTGGAATTTTATCACAGTTTCCGTGCAGATGTCAAACAGAAAGCAGACCAAAAAATGTGCAAATGTAAAATGGGAGAAAAGGGGGGACGCGCGGAATTGTAAGATTTTACATTTGCCTCCTTAATATGGGGTGCAAATGTAAAATTATTTGTTGACAATGCCCTATGGCGATGGTAGAATCAGGCTGTAAAACCCCTGAAGCCTGTGTGCAAATGCACAATCGACGTGCACATGACCGATGGAGAAAATAAAGAAGGAGGAGTTTCATGAAAAAAGCCTTATCGCCGGCCACCGGAAGCAGCGGCGGAGGCTCGAAGATGCACAACACCATGGTGTATCTTCGGCAGCATTGGCAGCTCTACGTGCTTTTCATGCTGCCCGCATTCCTGTTGACGGTCATCTTCCGCTACATACCGATGGGCGGCATCGCGATCGCCTTCACGGAGTACAACCCCATCCGCGGCATTCTCGGAAGTGAGTGGGTCGGCTTCGAGCATTTCCAGCGCTTCCTGTCCTCGCCTGACTTCCTGCGGTATCTGATGAACACGCTGAAGCTGAGCGTGTACGGACTGCTCTGGGGTTTCCCGGCGCCCATCCTGCTGGCCTTCCTGCTCAACCGCATCCTCTCCAAGAGCGCCAAGCAGAAGATCCAGCTCGTGCTGTACATGCCGAACTTCATCTCGGTCATCGTACTCTGCGGTATCGTCCGCATCATGCTGGCACCCACCGGCATGATCAACTCCCTGCTCGGCACCAGCAGCAACTTCATGACCATGCCCGAGGCGTTCCGCACCATCTACATCGCGTCCGGCATCTGGCAGGGCGCAGGCTGGGCCTCCATCATCTACACGGCCGCCCTCTCCAACGCCAGCAAGGAATTGAAGGAAGCCGCCGTCATCGACGGCGCAAACATCATCCAGCAGATCAAGGCCGTTGAATGGCCCGCCATCAAGGACACGGTCCTGATCCAGTTCATCATGTCCGTCGGCAACATCATGTCCGTCGGCTTTGAGAAGGCCTACGCTCTGCAGACCGACCTGAACCTCAACGCTTCCGAAATCATCTCCACCTACGTGTACAAGAAGGGTCTTCTGGACGGCGACTACGGCTTCTCCACTGCGGTCGGCCTGTTCAACACCGTCATCAACGTCATTCTTCTGATCTCCATGAACGCCCTCGTCAAGAAGATGAACGAAGGCAAAGGCATTTAAGGAGGGTGAGGAATATGAAGACCAAAAAGAAAAGCGAATTCGCCAAGCTTCCCGCCGGCGACAAGGTCCTGCTGACCATCTGCTACATCATCCTGGGCCTGTTCCTCGTGGCTATCATCCTGCCGGTCGTCTACATCATCCTCGCGTCCTTCGTCGACCCGGTCACGCTGCAGAACAAGGGCCTGACCTTCGACTTCTCGCAGTGGACGACCATGGCGTACACGCGTGTTCTGGGCAACTCCCAGATCTGGGTCGGCTTCAAAAACGCCCTGATCTACTCCATCCTCTTCACGATCCTCTCCGTCGCCGTGACGCTGCTCGCCGCCTATCCGATGTCCCGCGCGGACTTCAAGGGCCGCGGCTTCTTCAACACGATCTTCGTCATCACCATGTTCTTCGGCGGCGGCCTGATCCCGACCTACCTGCTGATCTCGAACCTCGGCATGCTGGACACCATCTGGGCGATCCTGCTGCCCGGCGCCTTCAGCGTATGGAACATGATCATCGCCCGTACCTACTACATGGGCATCCCGCGCGACCTGCAGGAGGCCGCTGAGATCGACGGCGCCACCGAAATGGTCTACTTCTTCAAGATCCTGCTGCCCGTCTGCACGCCCATCATCGCCACCATTGCCATGTGGCAGTTCGTCGGCATGTGGAACAGCTACTTCGACGCTATGATCTACCTCAACAGCGCCTCCAAGCAGCCGCTGCAGCTCGTGCTCCGTTCTATCCTGATCCAGAGCCAGCCCCAGCCCGGCATGGTGTCCGACATGCAGTCCACCGCCGCCCGCGCCCAGCTGGCCGAGCTTTTGAAGTACGCGACCATCATCATCTCCTCCCTGCCTCTGATGATCATGTACCCCTTCTTCCAGAAGTACTTTGACAACGGCATCATGGCCGGCGCCGTCAAAGGCTGAGTGTGCTCACGCGTGAATACGCTGAACAATACAAAATGAAAAGGAGAAACAACATGAAGCTTCGCAAAATCATGGCTATGATCCTGGCTCTCGTCATGGCGACTGCTCTTCTGACCGGCTGCGGCGGTTCCGGCAAAGCCGGCGGCGCTGCTTCCGCTCCCGTGGAAGTGCCCGAAGGCGGCTATACCTTCCCCCTGGCGGAGAAGGCTGAGATCTCCGGTCTGACCAGATTCCCCGCCAACACCGAGTCCGAACCCAACAACCGTACCATCTACAAGCGTCTCGAAGAGGCGACCAACGTCCACGTCAACTGGAAAGCGATCCAGAGCGACCAGTGGGGCGACAAGATCGCGCTTGAGATGGCGAACATCAAGACTCTGCCCGAGTTCGTCTCTCCCGCTGGCCTCGGCGACGCCGATATCCTGAAGTATGCCAAGCAGGGCGTCATCATCCCCCTGGAAGCCTACATCACCCCCGAGCTCATGCCGAACCTGTGCAAGGTCTTTGAGCAGGCACCCGAGTACAAGGACATGTGCACCGATGAGAACGGCCACATCTGGACCCTGCCCTGGATCGAGCAGCTGGGCGTTGGCAAGACTGCTATCCAGACCATCGGCAACATGCCTTTCATCAACACCGCGTGGCTTGACTTCCTGGGTCTCAAGATGCCCACCACCGTCGACGAGTTCGAGAAGGTTCTGATCGCCTTCCGCGACAACGCCGACGCTCTGAAGAAGGAATTCAACATCGACGGCGACATCATCCCCCTGGCCTGCATCGTCAACGGCGGCAATGAGGACTGCCGTGTGCTCTGCAACGGCTTCGGCGAAGGCTACGGCGACCCTGACGACTGGCGCCACATCGTCATCACCGATGACAAGCAGGTCATCTGCGCTGCCACCACGCAGGGCTGGCGCGATGGCGTGGAATGGCTCCACAAGCTCTACACCGAGAACCTGTTTGACCCCGACGCTTTCACGCAGGAGTGGAGCACTTATGTCGCCAAGGGCAAGTCCGGCCGCTACGGCGTCTGCTTCTCCTGGGACGTGGCCAACATTGTCGGCCTGACCATGGCTGACATCCAGAACGGCACCGCCGGCTGGGCTCCGCTGCCCATGCTGAAGGCTGACACCGTGAACCTTACCCCCAACACCGGCTCTCTCACCTCCGGCTTTGACCGCGGCCGCGGCGCTGTTATCACCGCCAACGCCAAGAACCCCGCCCTGATCTGCGCCTGGCTCGACCAGATGTACGCGCCGCTGCAGTCCCCCCAGAACAACTGGGGCACCTATGGCGAGGATGACGGCTTCGACATCTTCGTGATGGGCACCAACGACAAGGGCGAGCCCATGCTCCAGCACGCCGACCT
>CADAPM010000039.1 GCA_902789795.1 uncultured Eubacteriales bacterium | reverse complement strand
GGGCGTCCTCCTCGGTATTGACAGTCCAGACGTTCACCTTGACGCCGTGGCTGTGCAGCAGCTCCGTGTACTCCCTGGTCAGGGACGAATACTTGATGTCCAGGTCCAGGCGATGCCTGAGAAGCGTATCCAGCAGGTCGTCCGTGATATTGTGGACCAGGAACTGGGCTCGCTGCTCCGGCAGGCGCTCGCGGACATAGATCATGTTCGGCAGGTCGAAGGAGATGAAGATCGTCTGATCAAGGTAGTCCATCTGCCGGATGATCTCGATGATCCGGTCGGTATCCTCAGCGGCGAAGTGGTTTTTGAGCTCCAGCACGGCGACCTTGCTGTACTTTTTGCAGATGCCGAGATATTCCTCCAGGCTGGGCATGATCAGGTCACGCCGGCCTTTCCGGTCGTCCGTATCCAGCAGGCGGATCGCGCGCAGCGTCTCAAAGGTCGTGTTTTCCACGATCATCTCATCCCCCGCGACACGCTTGGTGTTGTCGTCATGGATAATGATGAACTGCCCGTCCGCGGTGCGGTGCACATCCGTCTCGATGCCGAAATGGCTGCGCTGCCCCGCCGCGACGAACGCGGACGCGGTGTTCTCCTTTTCCAGCCCGCTCATGCCGCGGTGGGCGATCATCAGGGGCTTGTTTTCCTGCTTCAGGTGAATGGTGTCATACATTGTCGGCTGTGCCTCCAGTATTGTTTATTTCATTGCAGCCTTGCTCATGCCGGTCATGATATATTTCTGCAGAACGAGGAAGAGGAATATGATCGGGATGATGGCCATGACCGCGCCGGCCATGATCTCATTGAAGTTGGATACGTACTGGCCGGCGTAGGTCTCCTTCAGGCGTTGGACGCCGACGGCGATGGTGCGGCTGGCCTCGGACTGGGTGACCATCTTGGGCCAGAAATAGCTGTTCCAGCCGTTGATGAAGCTGATGATGGACACGGTGATCAGGGTCGGCTTGCACATGGGGCAAAGCACGTGGATGATCGTGCCGAAGCGGCCCATGCCGTCGATGCGGCCCGCTTCGATGTAGCTGTTGTCCACCGCCATGAAGTTCTGCCGCAACATGAAGATAAAGTAAGCGCTGACCAGGTTGGGCAGCACCACGCCCAGCCAGGTATCGATGGCGTTCAGGCGGGCGATGGTCACATAGATCGGCACGAAGGTGACCTGGATGGGCACCATCAGCGCGCCTAGCACCAGCATGAACAGCACGTTCTTGCCCTTGAACTCGCCCTTGGAGAAGCCGTAGGCCGCCATGACGCCCACCGTCAGCTCGCCCGCCATCATGATGAGGGTGGTGACCAGCGTGTTGATCAGGTAGCGGTCAAAGGGCGCCTTCTTGAGCACGTTCGGATAGTTGTCCCAAATGAATTTGTTCGGCCACAGGGTCGGCACCGCGCGCAGCAGCTCGTCCGAGGTCTTGAAGGAAGAGATCACCATCCAGTAAATCGGGAACAGCGAGATGATCACGAGCAGGATGCAGGCGGCATACTGCGCCACCCTGCGGTAGATCGCGTGTGCGATCTGCAGGTGCTCGTCTGCGCGGACGATGGGCGATACGAAGCGCATGTACACCGCGCAGACCGCTACGAAGACCGCGCACACCAGGGCAGCCCAGCCGAAGGCGGAATAATTGGCGGCGATCAGGTTCAGATCCTGCTTGAAATTGTATTCGACGAACTCCGGCATCTGGCGCGCCGCTTCCACTGTCCCGGCACCCGGGGCATGGCGTTCCAGCGTCGCGTGATAGGTGATATTGCCGAAGGCCCAGCAGATGAACAGGACCAGCGAGATGGCGGTGAACAGCACCAGCAGGTCAAAGAAGCCGCTCTGCCGCATACGGTGCCAGTGGGTATCCCGCGCCGGCTGTTCGCGCATCAGGTGCAGCCCGTCCTTCCACATCACGGGGATGGGCAGCAGGATCAGCACCGCGGCGACGGGGAACAGCATATACTTCCAGCTGCTCGCGGGGCGGAAGGGGAGCAGGACGGCCGCCAGGATCAGCAGCGCAAATCCGATCAGCTCGCAGATCACGCCGACCTGCTTTTGTTTGCTCAGCTTATGCAACATTCTGTCTCCCCCCTTTACGCGTCATAGTTGACACTGCGGTTGGAATACCGCATGGTGGCCGCCGTGCAGATCAGCAGGATCACGAAGAACACCAGGGACACCGCCGCGCCGCGCGCCGTGTGGAAATCCCTGAAGGTCAGATTGTAGATCCACTGCACCATCACGTTGGTGGAGGTGCCGGGGCCGCCGCCGGTCATGACGTCCACGGACTGGAAGACCTTCATACTGGCGATGAAGGTGGTCACGAACAGGAACAGCGTGGTGGGCGCCAGCAGCGGGATGGTGATGTAGCGGAAGCGCTGCACGCCGTCCGCGCCGTCGATGGCCGCCGCCTCATAGTAATCCTGGCTGATGCCCTGCATGGCGGACAGGTAGATCATCATGGCGTAGCCCACGACGCGCCAGCCCGTCAGCAGCAGGATGCCAGCCAGGGCGCTGCTGGAATCGATCAGCCAGTGCGGGCCCTGGATGCCGAACAGGGACAGGGCGTAGTTCAGGATGCCCTCGCTCTGGCCGATGCCGGTGGCGATGGTGCTGTACAGGATCCACTGGAACACCACCGCGCTGGTGGAGACCGCGATATACTTGGGCATGAAGATGATGGTGCGCATCACGTTGAAGGCCTTCGTCATCCGGTTGAACAACAGCGCCAGCAGCATGCCGCCCACCAGGGTGATGGCGACCTCCCAGAACGTGTAGATGCCGGTGATCTTCAGGCTCTCCCAGAAATAGCGCTTGCCCGCGCCGTTGAACATCCAGTCATAATTGGCAAAGCCGATAAACTCCTGCTTGCCGGTGGTCAGCACCGCCATGTTCGTGAACGAGATGCGGATCAGGTCGATGACCGGATAGTAGACGAACATCAGGAAGAGCAGCAGGGCCGGCTCCACGAAGAACAGGTCCTTCATCCGCTCCCAGCGCTGGACGCGCATCATGATGCCGTTGAAAGCCAGCACCAGGCCGAGGAGCATGATCATGACCGCGTAATTCATGATGGCGCTCACCGGCGCGATGGGGATATCGCCCTTGACGGACAGATAGTAGGTGCCCCGCTCAGGGAGGGTGAACTCCGTGGCCTTGACCGGCACGGAGGCGTCAAAGCCGGGCAGCATGGCGCTGGATACTTCCTCGCCCGTCAGGCTGTTGTACAGCACCACCCTGCGGTGGGTATCCGGCAGGGATGAAAGCGCGTACAGCTTCAGCGTGCACGGCCCGTCCACCGTCATCTTCAGGCTGCGGTACTTGCTGCTGCCCGCGCCGGGGAACTTGACCGCGCGCGTGGCCGTCTCCCCGTTCTCCAGGGTCAGGGGCTGTGCCTCCTCGATGACCAGGGTCTGACGTTCCTTGGTGGCGGGGAACTGCAGTGAACCGCCCTTGAGGGCTTTCTTGCTTTCCCCCAGATCAAAGGCTTCAACGCTGATCACGGACTCGTCCGCCCCGCTCAGCTCCGCGCGGAAAACGTGCATGCCGCTCTCTTCGCCGTCCATGTCGAAGGCGCCGGTGACCTTCGTGCCGGCGCTGGTCGCCACTTCACGGGCGATGAACACCTGGTCCGTCATCCACATGAGCGGCTCGATCTGCCAGTCACCGGCCAGATAACCGAAGCAGCCCACCAGCATCACGAGCACGCCCACGACGATCAGCATGAGGCCCGTGATGCGCTGGGCCGGTGATATCAGCCTGCTCTCTTTCAGTTTTTCACTATTGCGGAATTCAGCGTTTTCCACGGCAATGCCCCCTCTTCATACAAGCAGGGGAGGGGAAAAAGTCTCCCCTCCCCTGGTTTGTGCGGGTCTATGTGATACTGTTACTTGGCAGAATCGAGCTCAGCCTGGATCTCGACAGCCAGCTGATCCAGCGTCTCCTTGACAGGAGCGCCTTCGTTGTAGATCTTGCCCAGGGCCTCGCGCCAGAGGTTGCCGCAGTTGTCATAAGCGGGGTTCTGGTTGCGGGGGTTAATCCAGGACGCCATCTTGATGATGGGATCCATCGCGGGCTTCTTGGCCAGGTATTCCTGGTACTCGGGCAGGTCGACGACGCTGCCGCGGGTGGGCAGGTAGCCGGTGTTGTCAGACCAGTAGAGGTTGATCTCGGGGCTGGCCATGTACATCATGAACTGCCACGCCGCGTTCTTCTGGGCCTGGGAAGCCTTGGCGGGGATGAAGATGGCCGCGCCGCCGACTTCGCTCTTGAAGGACTCGCCGTCGCTGCCGCCGGGCAGCCAGGCCATGCCGACTTCAAAGCGGGCCGCTTCGTCTTCCAGCGCGTTCACGCGGTTGACGTAGGTGGTGTACAGGGAAGAGGTATGGAACACGGAGAAGGCGCCGCCCGCGATGAACAGGTCGCGCATGTTGGAGGAAGCGCCGCTGCCGATGGCATAGTAGGCGTAGCCCTTGTCGATCCATTCCTTGATCTTGTTGTTCAGCTCGATGCTCTTCTCGCTGTTGACGTCGGTCTTGCCGTCCTCGGTCACGATCTGGACGCCGTTGTTCTTGAACAGCATCTCATGATACCAGTAGTCCCAGCCGCCGAACACGGTGCCGTAACGCTTGGTGGTGCCGTCCTCGTTGAAGATGGTGGCCTTCTCCAAGAAAGCGTCCATCTCGTCGATGGTCTTGGGCATCTCGATGCCTTCGGCATCCGCCGCGGTCTTGTTGTAGTACATGCACTGGGTGGAAATCAGGTAGGGCAGCGCGATCTGCTCGCCGTCATAGCTGGTGGAGGCCAGTAGGCCCTCGCCGAAGTCCGCGACGTCATACTCGAAGGCGTCGATGTAGGGATCCAGCACTTCACACAGGCCGGCAGCGCCGTAGGAAGCAGGATAGGAGGTGTTGCAGCAGACCAGCGCGGGGACTGCATCAGCCGCATCCGCCGCACGGAACTCGGAGTCGATATCCTTGTAGGCGCCCTTGTACACGGGAACGACGGTGATACCCTGGCCGTTCTCAGCGTTGAACTTGTCGACCATGTATTTGATCTGCTCGTCGAACTGACTCTCATGAGCGTGCCACCACTCGATGGTGATGGGTTCGAGCACATCATACTCCGTCGCCGCCATCGCGGGGACCATGCTCATCAGCAGCATCGCCGCCAGCAGCACAGCAAACAGTTTCTTCATCGGTCATCTCTCCTTTTCTTTCCTCGGCAGGCGCAGGCATAACCGCCCAACATCCTGCTTAGTTTGGAAAAATGATACCATATCCCACACGTTTTGTCAACCGAATCCGTCAAATCATCTTTCAAAAACTGTCAAAAGCCCTGCAGGATGAAGGCGCGGTCGATGGGGTTCAGGGACGGCTTTTTCGGATCCATATAGGGCTGTGCCGCCGACTCGAACAGCACGTACACGGCGCCGTCCACCGTGCACAGGCACTCGGTCATGGGCGGGCAGAGCAGAACGCCCGACCGGCATGCGCTGTCCAGGATCCACATCGGGACCTCCCGGCCGTCCAGCAAGACCACCGTGTCCGGATCGCGGTCCGACACAGGCTCATAGCGCAGGAGCGACGAGGACGCCCGCCGGCCGTAGGACTGGCTCAGGTAGATGGCCCCGTCCCGGGTGGTCATGCCCTGGATTCGCTCCATCACGGAGAGGATGCAGTCCGGCGTTTCAAAGCCGGTGCGGCCTTCCATACGGTAGCCGCAGATCCAGGCCTGCTGCACGCCGTCCTTGCCGCGCACGGCGTGGGACGGATCCGTGGGGTAGTCGCCCGTGTACTGGAACTCGCCGACCCAGAGGACGCCCTCCGCATAGCTGCAGAAGGAGGCGTTGACCGGCACGGGGATCTCCTCCTCAAAGGCGCAGCGCGACTCCTCCGGCAGGCTGCGGAAGCGCTCCAGGGAGATCCTGTACAGGTGATGCGCGTTCGAGATGTAAATATCATCCTCCGTCGCGCAGACGCCGCCCGCGTGGCCGCTGTAATCGCTGCCGTCCTCGTACAGCAGGTGCACGATCTTCGTGATCTCCCCCGTCTGCCGGTCAGCGGCGATCAGGGCGCTGTTTTTCTTGTCGGAACGGTAGCCGCAGTAGAGCAGCTGATCCTCCTCCGGGAGCCAGGCGATGCCCTGGGGCACCAGGCCCTCCGCCAGGCCGGGGATCACTGGCCCCAGCTCGCCGCTGCTGTAAAAGCGGTCATACTGGGCGCTGGTCTTGGCGCAGTCCGTGACCGATGTGAGCGTATAAGCCGCCGCGGTCCCGGCAGAGGGCGCCGCCGGCGCTGCGGCCGGCAGGATGCCCGCCGCGCTGGCCACCAGTACGGCGACCGACAGGATGCAGGTCAAAAGCAGATTCATGATTCCGCCTCCTCATGAAACTGGGGATGCCATACCGGCATCCCCAATGTTGGACCCTGAAGGATTATTCTTCTTCGTCCTCGTCCTTGACCGCGCTTTCGATGATCTTCTTGGCGGCATCGGGATTCATTTCCTGATAACGCTCGAAGCGCTGGGTGAAGTAGCCGCGGGCCTGGGTCATGGAGCGCAGGTCGGTGGCATACTTGAACATTTCGCGC
>CADAPM010000038.1 GCA_902789795.1 uncultured Eubacteriales bacterium | reverse complement strand
ATGAAGAGCGAGGCCATGCTGCTGTCCTTGGAATGGCGGTTCAGCCGGGGCCGCTTCATGACCCCTGCCCTGCTGGGCTACGACCGCGTGGAGATTCCGGACGGCCACGGCAGCCACAGGAAGGTGCTGCGCATCAACGAGGATGAAGCCGAAACCGTGCGCCTCATGTACTACATGCTGCTCAACGGAAAGACCACCCAGGAGATTGCCGACACGCTCACCGATCTGGGCCGGGAAACCGGACTGAAGAAGGTCTGTGGAAAGGTGAACACTGTGTGGTCAGCAAGCAGCGTGGCTACAGTCATACGCAACGAACGCTATTGTGGCGACGTCCTTGCCAGAAAGCTTCCACACGCACAAGTCGGTGAAGAACACCGGGAAAAAGAACCGCTACTATCAGCCCGGGCACCACGACGCCATCGTCACCCGGGCCCAGTGGAATGCGGCGCAGCGCATCCTGAACAGCAGGCATTTCGGGCACAGCGGCGGTTATCTACCCATGCGCGTGATCGATCATGGTGCCCTGACGGGATTCATTTCCGTCAACCGAGCCTGGGCAGGCTACGACGGCGGCCACCGCATCACCGGGCTCACCGACGACAGCGGCGTTCAGCGCATCGCCCGCGTGCTGTCCAAGGCAGAGCAGGCCGTGAAAGCACAGATCGAAGGCAGGATACCGGTAGATGACGAAGAGGAAGCGCCACCTCAGATCACAGAAGGCTTTCAGGTGGTCCGGGCCAGCATGTTCAGTCATGTGCATGACCCGCACGTCTCCTTCTCTTCAGCAGCACCTGCATATCACGCCTGAATCACACTGTTGATACAAACGGGAGAAACAGCGCAATCCACCAGGAGAATGTGGAGCTGCTGCTCAATCCTGTGGAGCGTATGCTGGCCGTCCGGCCCTGCTCTGGGAATCACCCCAATGCCTTCCAATGGGCAGACGAGCGGGGCAAATGCAGGTGGATCAGCGCCAAAGCGTTCTGCACTATCTTATTCGACATCTGCGGGTGGAACGCGGATTACAGATACAAGGTTCCAGTGACCGTGCGCTCTAAAGGCGATGAAACCATCCTGTTCTTCGACCTGGACAATTACATCGGGACGCTGCCCCGAAAGCGCGACACATCCGAGAAAGAACCCGATGCCCTCGGCGCTGCCGATCATCCTGAGGAAAAGCGCGACGATACCAAAGGCATCTTCTACGCGCCGGACGACGACGAACCCCAGGAGGTGACGGACACCGAGGAGATGGAGAAAAGGCTGCAGGCCATTGCGGAGTACGAGAAACGCAATTTCGGCACCCCGGCCTTCGAGCACGACGGCAACGTCCGGCTCCCCGCCATCGACGATAACGGAGAGTGGGAGGTCATGGCCGAGGCGCTGGTGCTGGGTGACGATCATCGCGTGGACGAGGAACTGCTGGACGCCATGCAGGACAGCATGCTGGAGGCAATGATCGCCGCAGAGGAATCCGGCAATGATGAACAGGAAGGAGGCCCGGAATGTACATCGTAAAGAACCCCGCGAAGAGCAGACCGCTCTCCGCAGGACCTGGCCTACTGCGACATGCAGGGAAACATCTTCATGGCTGCAATCGACCAGGGTATCGAAATGCGCGACTTCGCCCCGATCTTCATGAACAGCCAACTGGCTGGCGTCATCGACTACAGCTTTTCCCGCGCCGGAGGCATGGAGGAGGACGACATCGCCAATTACCTGCGGATGCCTGTGCTTCTGAAATCCCCGGCAATCATCGTAGACACAGTGATGTGGCTGCACGAGATCGTCAGCAGAATGAACCCCGGCGACAACCTGAACATGGCCGTGGTAAACGCGCTGAAAGAGGAAACGCCTGGCAGACGATTACGAATACGCCTACTGGCTGGGCTACATTTACCGCTGCGAATGCCACATGCACGACGAGTCCAGCCGGATGGTGTACGGCGCTTTCAACGAGCGCTTCATGCGGAGCTTCTATGAGAAGCTGGCCATTGATGAGGATACCGCCCTGACCGACTGCGCCCCGGAGATCTGCCGCAGGCTGGACGCGCTGCTGGTCGGGAAACTGTGGAAAAGAGGTGAAAACGATGAGCTATGATATCAGCCTGCGGGATCCGATCACCCATGAGGAGATAGAGGTGGACGAACCGCACTTCATGCGCGGCGGCACCTATCAGATAGGCGGGTGTCAGACGTTGTGGCTGAACATCACCTACAACTACGGGCAGTACTACCGGCGTGAGGACGTGCTCGGAGAGAAGGGCATCCGCGCCATCTACGGCATGACAGGCGCGGAGAGCATTCCAATTCTGGAAAAGGCCGCTGCAGCCCTGGGAGACGACATCGACCCGGACTACTGGACCCCCACGGAGGGAAATGCAAAGCGGCCATTGCTTCAGTTGATTGCCATGGCCAGGATGCGACCAGACGGCATATGGGACGGCGACTGACTATGATTATGAGGACAGGAGTGAATACCATGGATGAACGCAGGAACGAGTACCCGTACACCCCCACTGGTGGGAACCCTTATCCGCGTCAGGGGATAATGCCCCGGCAACTCGGCTATAGCGGACCGTCTCAGACAGTAGCCTACCCACAGCAGACCTACGACAGAGGAGCCATGCTGGTGCAGGACGCCCAGGTGCTGACACAGAGTGGGTTCAAGCCGCTGAGCAAGGAAGAGCGAGAGGAGGCGGCACGAATCGCCGAGGAAGCGGGCTTCTCCTTTGAGGGCTATCAGGTGGTGCGCCGAGAGTTCTTCTCCCACAAGTTCGACCCGACCCTCACCATCAAGGGAAACAGCATCATCTTCAACAACGCCTGCATTTCCAAACTGGAAAGTGTAGTGTATGTGCAGGTGCTGGTCAACCCCACCACAGAGAAACTCGTCATTCGCCCCTGCGAAGAAGGAGCACGGGATGCCATCCGCTGGTGCATCGCCAAGGAGAACAAGCGCAAGAGCCGTCAGATCACATGCGGCCTGTTTACCGCAAAGCTCTACGAGATGATGGGCTGGGAGGCGCTGTACCGCTACAAACTGCAGGGCACACGCATAAACTACAGGGGCGAGCAGCTCTACGTGTTCGATCTCACCAGCACTGAGATCTTCCTCCCTGCTGTGAAGGACCCTGACAATCCCAAGGCCCGGGCAAAGCGCAGTGCCGCGATGTACCCCGCCGACTGGCGCGATTCGTTTGGTATTCCCGTGCAGGAGCATGATGATTCCGTGCAGGTGGACCTCATGGAAGGCTTCAACTTCGCAGACATGAGCGGGAAGCCTGAAGCGCCTATGGACGATCAGGAACAGCTTCCCATGGAGATCATCGATAAAGAGACCGGAGAGGTGATCAAAGTATGAGCGAGTACTCTTCCTACACGCCGGGCACGCCCCTGACGCTGACACTGTGCCTGGAGGAAGACAGCATTCTGCTGAGTGAGGCCGTGCTGGAGGCCCTGGGGCATCCCCGGCAGGTGCAGATGCTGATCAATCAAGAGCAGCAGATGCTGCTTCTGCAGGCCTGCACGGTGGACGACCGCGAGGCCATCGTGATCCCGCCCCTGACCATGGAGCATTTTGAAATGAGCGGGCATTTCCTGCTCCGGCGCATCCGCAGGCTGACCGGCTGGACGGACAACTATCCACGGGTTGTCTATGGGAGCTTCATTCCCACGCACTGCGCAATCGTGTTTGACCTTCGCACTGCCCAGCCTTCGCCGATCCGCCTGCCGCTGGATGGCCCCATCGGCAACCCCAATTAGGAGGTAGAGGTTTATGGCAATGGACAAGGAAAAACTGCTGGCATATTTTCAATCGCACTATCTTTCCCGTCAGGAGGTGCTCTTCAAGCTGCCGCTGAACATCTCCATAGACAGCTTCTGGCCGGAACTTCTCAATCGTCGCAAGGCCAGGGCGCAGCTGCTGCCCCTGTACAACGCTTCGGGCATGCCTTACTGGTATGTGCTCACCGACAGGATGATTGCGGCCAGTGAGCGCCTGTGCGAGGAGGCCATCGGACAGGACACCGCTTTTGACCCCTACCGCGCGGGCATGACCAGCGCCATGACGGAGGAGATGTTCTTCACCAGCTTCGTCGAAGGCGCACAGATCCCGCTGCAGGAGGCGATGGACTTTCTGCAGAGAGGAACGGAGCCGGAGAGCATTCAGGAGCAGATGATCTGGAACAACCGCCGGGCCTGGGCTGAGATGACCGCGACCATTTACCGGCCACTGGACGGGAACTTTGTCAGGGGGCTGGCCTTCATGCTGACGGAGGAGATGGACGATTGCGCTGAAGACTACCGGCAGAATGACCAGCACCCCATTGCCGCCATGAACAACGAAAGCTACGAGGTCCCGCCCGCCTGCGTCCTGCCGGACCGCATGAACGAATACTACGATTTTCTGCAGAAGCCTGACATCCACCCGCTGATCAAGGCAGCGGTGGCTCAGGCCTACCTGCTGGTGACCAGGCCATTTCCCGAAGGGAACGAACGACTGTCGCGGATGATGTCCTCCGCCGTGCTCCTGCGCAGCGGCTACGACTTCTTCCGCGACATTTCCATTTCTTCTGTCATCGCGCGGGAGAGCTACCGGTACTATAAGTGCATGTGCGAGATCATCCGCAGCGAAAACGGCGGCGACCTGACCTACTTTCTGCAATACTACCTCGAACTGCTCGTCCGGGCGCTGGACGTGCGGAATGAGCGCCAACGAAAGCGGGAGCAGGAAGCCCGGGAGCGGGAGCAGGAAACGCTGCGGCAGGAGAGGGAACTGGCCAGGAAGCCCCTGACGCCTGCCGTTCAGCCATGTGAGGAGGATACCATCGACTGGGATACCCCAGATGATGCAGACGGAATACCGCTCCCTCAGCCCCCTGCGCCCGTCGATGACGAACCGGCAGACGCAGAGGACGTCGATACCGCAGACCCCGACTCCCCGTTCGTCAGTTCCTATTCCCGTGTACAGCAGCCACTTCCCCTGATGGAGCCGGATAGGTTCCTGCAGGCGATCAGCAAGCTAAAGCACTCCCGTTATCCCATCATCCGTGACATGCCGGACAAAGTGAGCCGCATGATTGAAACAGGGGTGTTCCGGTTCAGCGTGGGACAGTGGGCAGAAATGCACAGCATGGATCACAAATACGCTGATTATGAATGCAGATACATGTATGAAAAAGGCTGGATGAGCCGCGAAAAAGAAGGTCGATATTATGTGTACTCGCTGAGAATTATCATACCGCAGCAGGAGGCCCTCGCAGATGATTCAGCGTCGCCTCCTGAAGAAAGATCTGAAGACAAAGGTCCACCTGGGGATGAATACTTTCAGACCATGATGGATCGAATGCTCAACAGCAGGTCTGATCATGTGCGTCAGACGGCTGAAACCATTCAAGTAATGATCAGTAACGGCGTAACCAGCTTTACGCGTCAGGAATGGATGAAACAGACTGGCATGAGCCTGGTACGAACGCGCGACGCATGTGATTATCTGGTATCTCACAGGCTGGTACATAATGTCAGTACCCAGCAGCGAAGTGCAGTGTACGTTTTCTCTCATTTAGAAGAGAAGAAGATAGCCGATCCCTCTGAACCAGCGGACCAGTCCGCAGAGACTTTGATCTCTGAACCCGGAGACCCGCCCTCAGAAGCTTTGATCTCTGAATTGCAGGAAATGCTCACAGGCGTGCTGGGTGAAAGAAAAAAGAATATCGCTTCCATCCTGCTGAGCTTCATTGAAAAAGGCGTCTATTCATTCAGGACAGGCACTGTAATGAAGGATTTCGATATGCCAAAGAGCACCTGCATCAGCACTCTCAGAACCGCTGTTAACCTTGGTTTTCTGCATAAAGAGCCTGCACGGGGAGAAAGCTGCCACTACTTGTACGTCATCAACATGAAGCGTACCACAGGCATCAGAGGTGATGCCCTGACGCATAAACAGAAAGAAATTCTGACGGCGCTGTACCAGAAATTCAAATCATGGGAGTTCAGCGTTCGGGATGGAACCAAAGTTGTTCCTCTTCAGGAAAACAGCCTTGCCTTTCATCTTCACAACTTTGCGCAGTGTGGCATCCTGACGGTTCATGAAGGAGCGGGACGCGCTGACTATTACACTTTTGTTGCAACTCCGAAGCGGAACCCCGACTGCTTCCTGACGGAATCCTCTCATGTCAGAGCACAGAGCACCTCCTCCAACACGTCTGCGGTCATTCCCATGGCCGCTGCCAGCGCCTGATTCACGTCAGCCCGCGTGCGGCCCACGTTGGCCCCAGTCTTCGCCCCACGCCGTCCCGTCGATCACCGGGGCGGCGCTTTTTTCTGCCCGCGACGAGGGCCACGTGGGCCCTTTGTGAAAGACTTCTCCTTCTCCAAAAGTTATCTTGCTTTTTCATTCATTCAGAGTGAGTAATACTGACTGATGTGCTGGGCGTAATAATCCATGTCGTGGAAGTGGATAAGGCCCTCTTCATGGGCCTTCACGATATCCTCCGGCAGCAGCAGACGCTCGGTCAGATCCCGGGAAACTTCACCAGCCATGTAGTCGCGCTGGGTGGAGTTGATTACCGGGTTCTTGTTGGCGTTCTCCTGCTTGGCTTCCTCGTTTGAGCAGTCGATAAGGCTGAGAATCCTGTCATCCGTCGTGTTGCTCTGCCGAACCAGAGCGCGGGTATAGCGGTATGTGATGTAATGCTTGCACAGCTCGAAGTGGCCACACGTCATGAGCTGCCGCTCCACCTGATCCTGAACTTCCTCTACATCAGGCGTCCTGTCCAGATGTCGGCAGTAATCCGTTACCTGATCGGCGATCTGCCGGAGCTCCTCTTCGCTGATCCGGTCGGCTTCTTCAACGCTGGCGTTCGCTCTTAAAACAGCGGACCGGATCTTCCCGCTGTCAAAGACGGCCTCCGTTCCATTTCTCTTTATGATCTTCATGCTGTCCGTCCTTTCTCAAATGTCTCCACAACAAAAAGGGAACCGGGCGATTCCGGCTCCCTCTGCACTGACCTGTGGTTATCCTCAGGCAATGACCCTGTGCTCTGACCCGTCCCTCAGAATGAAGGTAAGTACGACCTCCTTTTTCTGACCCGATACGATCACCTTTTCTACAAAGGCGGTGAACAGCACCGGATCGAACTCCAGGCATTCCTCCTGCTCCTTCAGCATCCCCATGAAGATGCGTATGCGCTTTGCCCGGGAGGTCTTGCTGGCCTTCTCCCGCTGGATCCCCTCAATCTTTTTTGTCAGCGTTTCATACTGACGGGTCAGTGGCTCGTACTCTTCCTGGAACTTGCTCTGGTCCCTGGTTTCCCTGGCGTTCTGGCTGACCAGGCCGCGAATCCGCTGCGCCAGCCCCGTGGCCTGATCCTGCAGTTTTTCGATCTTCTGATCCATATCATCCGTCGCCATGATTTCCTCCAGTATCGCCTGGCAACTGGCCAGGATCATACCCTTATCCGCAATGACGTGCTCCATCAGGCGGACGAAGCTGTCCATGATAGCGAACTCCGTTACGTGCGGTGTTGTGCACCGCTGGTCCCTCGGAGCGCCGCTTTCATATTTCCTGTTGCAGCGCCAGATGGTCCTTCTATACCGATCGGTGGAATGCCAGACCTTGGATCCGTAGAAGCCTCCACAGTCACCGCAGACGATGCGGCTGGCGAACAGCCCCTTCCCGCTGTACCGGTTGCCGAACTCCTTCCGTGCCTCGATCTCCAGCTGCACCAGCTCGTATACCTCTTCAGAAACGATGGCCGGGTGACTGTTTCTCACGTAATACTGTGGTACCTCGCCCTCGTTCTTTTTGAACTTCTTGGTCAGAAAGTCTGTGCAGAACGACTTCTGGAGAATGGCATCACCTTTATAGCGCTCATTCCGCAGAATGGACATGATCGTACTCTCGCTCCAGATCTCCCGACCCCTCGGCGTGGGAATGTGCTTCTCCGTCAGGGCCCTTGCGATCTGATGGGGCGTGAACCCATTGAGGTATTTCATGTATATCGTTCGGACAACCTCGGCATCTTCGGGGACGATCTCGGGCAGGCCGTTGTCACCTTTCCGGTATCCGAGGAAGGAACCGTAGGGCATCAGCACCTTGCCGTCCGCAAAGCCCTTCCGGATGCCCCAGGTCACATTCTCGGAGATGGACCGGCTCTCCTCCTGGGCCAGGCTGCTCATGATGGTCAGCATCAGCTCGCCCTTGCCGTCAAAGGTGTAGATATTCTCCTTTTCAAAATAGACCTCGACGCCATTGGCCTTGAGCTCCCGGATAACGGTCAGACTGTCCACTGTATTGCGGGCGAAGCGGCTGACGCTCTTGGTGACAATCAGGTCGATCTTCCCCGCCAGCGCGTCAGCTATCATTTCGTTGAAGCCTTCACGGTGCTTTGTGCTCGTGCCCGTGATACCTTCATCCGTATAGATCTTCACGAAGCTCCAGTCATCCCGGCCCCGGATGTATTCCGTGAAGTAATCCACCTGAGCCTCGTAGCTGTTTTCCTGCTCCTCGCTGTCCGTGGAGACGCGGGCATATCCGGCGACCCTTCTTTTGCGGGAGACATTGAGCGGCATGCGCGTCAAGGGCTGTATCCTCTGCGGTATTTTTGTGACGACCCTTTCCATTACCTGCACTTCGCTCATTTTGCCTTCCTCCTTTTCCAGGTTTCCTTCATCTGCTCAGAAGCTCGTTTCCTCCGCGCCTCATCCCAGCTGTCGCGCCGAGATGCGTTGCCCCAGGCAGCAGTCTGCAGCTTCCCGTCGATCGTCGCCTCAAGCCTTCCGTCCGGATAGATGGTCATGGCACCAATCCGGTTTACCGTCGCAGGCATCGCCTCCTCCTCAACTCCCAACAGCTCCGCGACAATGGGGATCAGCACTTTTTCGGGAACCCGCCTGGAGGCGCAGGCCTTTTTGCCAATGGTGGCGTAGCCATTGCAGACCCAGGCAGATGCCGCATAAACTGTTCCGGCATTCGCTTTCTTTCTGCAAAAGGGCCGTCCGCATACCCCGCAGACGATCTTCCCTGTGAACAGGTACTTGCCGTCCGGTCGCTTTAAATGCTCGTCAGTCTCGCTCTCATCCTGCTGTCCCTTCATCGGCGAATACTTGTCCGCCCGTCGTTCCATCTCCGCCTGTACCTGATCAAAGACCTGCCGGGGAACAATACATTCATGATTGCTTTCAATGAAAAACTGCTCCCGCTCACCATGGTTTTTCACGGTCTTCTTTGTCAGGTAATCGCTGACATAGTATTTCTGCATGAGCAGATCGCCCACATACTTCTCATTCCTCAGGATGTCGAACAGCCTCCCGGGAAGCCACTTTCCACCCTCCGGCGCGGGCACCCCGCGTTCATTCAGCCGCTCTGCAATGGCCGTGCGGCCCAGCCCGTCCAGGTACATGGAGAATATCTCCCGGATGATCTCTGCCTCCTGCGGAACAAGGTAGAATTTGCCTTTTTTCATCATAAAGCCGTAAATTGGCGTACTGACTGGAATGCCTGCTTCAAAGTTCTTCCGGATGCGCCAGCGGCAGTTTTCGCTCACGGACTGGGCCTCTGCCTGGGCAAAAGAAGCGAGAATCGTGAGCATCAGCTCGCCGTCCCCGCTCATGGAATGGATATTCTCTTTCTCGAAGTAGACGTCAATCCCGAGGCCTTTCAGCTCGCGGACGGTTTCCAGCATTGTCACCGTATTCCGGGCAAACCTGCTGATTGCCTTGACCAGCACCATATTGATCTTTCCTGCCCGACAGTCCTGCAGCAGGCGCTGAAACTCTGGGCGACTGGCCCGTGTGCCGGAGAGGCCTTCATCCGCATACACCCCGGCGTACTCCCAGTCCTTCCTGCTCTGAATGAGGCTGCTGTAGTAGCTGATCTGCGCGGCCAGAGAGTGGAGGCTCGCGTCCTTCTCAACGGAGACCCGCGCGTAGGCGGCAACCTTCTTTCTCCTGGGCAGCGGCGCTACCAGCGGGACCCTCGTCACCTGACGCTCCGGTCTGTCCTTCCTGGCGGGTATCATGTTTGTATCTTTCATTGTATCAACCCTCCTGTCAGTGACGGACTATACCGTAGCAGCGGTGACTTAGCAAGGGTTTTTTCGGATAACTGAGATGTGCGTCCGATGGTCAGCGGGCAGCGGTCACATCGGGATAATGACCCCAGACGGGGTTATATTTTTCAATCAGGCGCTGATTCGCTTTTCTGAATTCACTCTCATTCAGCAGGCCCTTTTTCAGCAGTGTCTTCATTATGTTCAGCGCGATCCGGTAATTACCCTCGCGTTCAAACTGCTCCTGTCCCAGTTTCATTGACCCTCTTCCCTCCGAAACGTGCAAGGATATAGCATTCATGGCTGCAGTATTTCTGCGTCCTGTCGGTAGAAAACACCCTGTTGCATTCCGGGCAAATGTGCTCCACAGCCTTTTTGGAACTGCCTCTGTGCTCATGCCACCACTGCAGGCGGCATTTGTCGGAGCAGAACTGTTTCTCCCGCGAATGCTCTGCCTGCGTAAGTGTGATGCCACACTGTTTGCAGCATCCCTTCTGTACTCTGGCTCTCACCGGAGCCGCTCGAACAGCCGGAGCCTCGTCTACAACCACCCGGTTCCTTTGCAGATAGGACTTCACCGTATTCGCGGAGACGTTCAGCAGCCGGGCAATCTCCGCACAGCCTTTGCCCTGCTGCCTGTACTTCACCAGCAGGGACTTTTCAGCCTCAGTCATCAGCTTCTCCTTTCACCGTCAATTAAGAAAAGCTCCGGAGCGCGGGCCCCGGAGCGTCGTTGTTCATTTGAATCAGTCGATCAGCTTGCCGTACTTGCTGCTGACCCAGGCGTTCTGACCGTCATGCTCGATCATCAGCCAGCCGCCGTCAGAAGTCTCGCCGCCATAGGGCAGCTTGTCCCCATTATGGGCGACACCGAGGATCTTGCCGGTGGTATTGGGAGCCGTCCTGATATAGCAGTTGCCGCCGCTGATCAGGACGGTCTTGCCGGTCGGCTTCACGTCCTCCAGAGCGGAGAGCGCATCGCGCAGCGCCGCCAGCGTCTGCGGCCCACACTCGCCATCCACGTCGATGTTCGCCTTCTTCTGGAACTCCTTCAGCGCCAGCTCGGTGCAGTCGCCAAAGTCGCCGTCGCAGCCCCATTTACCCAGGTCGAAGCCCAGCTTCAGAAGCTCTTCCTGCAGGATTTTGACGTCGCCGCCTTCGCAGCCGTACTTCAGAACGCGCTCACCAAGAGCGTACTCCTTCGGATACACAGTCCCCTCGTACTTGCTGCCATTGCTCAGGACAACCACAGTGTGGCCATTGGTTTTGGTGACGAGGATATCGCCCCGCCCCAGGTAAGTGGACTGCTCCTGGTACTTCGCCCCGGTCAGTTCGGTGAACGCACCGGTCTTGGAGAGGTTACCGGGCATATTGCCGGTGCGGAAGCCCTCGGGCAGGCCAAGGATGCCCGCAAAGGCACAACAGACCCTGACCAGAGCACTGCAGTCCGTTTCCACCGGCGTTGTCACTTTAGCGGTATCGAAGCCGAACTTCTCAGCCTCCTTGTAGAGCGTGTTCCGCTGATACTGGTCATAGCCAATCGCCTTGTTCGGCGATCTTCTCCGCTACGCCCGGGTTCTTCGCACGGAATACGCGCCAGCCCTTCTTGTGCAGATACCAGTTCTGGGTGCTCACCTCCTTGCCAGTCTGATCGCCAGCCTTGCCGCCGTGTGCCGCTTTGTTCTCGTCGCTTCGCGCGCTCGCTACCTTAACTGCCATGGTTTGCCCTCCTTCAAAAGTATAGGCGACGGTTACTCGCCGTCGCCCGGGTCGTTCATGCTATCCTTCTTCTTTCGATTGTGCAGCTGGGCCAGGATCTCCCTCAGTCCGTCCGGCACGGGCAGTCCCAGGTGCACCGCGTTCTCCAGGATGGAGAGCCCCTCGTTGGAGAGGTAGAACGCAATGGTCGCGCCACGGAGCGCGGAACCCTGGCCCACAACGTGGATATCCATAATGTTCGCCACGCCGACGAGCATCAGGAGCAGCACCTTCTTGCAGATGCCTTTGAAGCCGACGGCCGAAGACAGCTTCTTGTCAACGACCGCACACATCAGCCCGGTGATGTAGTCAATCACCATGAACACGATGAGCGCGATCAGCATGCCATCCCTGCCGCCCAGGAAATACCCCAGCCATCCGCCGACGGCTGCTGCTGCGATCTGGATCTTCGTCCAGATCAGGTCAATAGAAAAGTCCCTCATGAAAAAACACCCCCATTATAAAACTACGCTCCCCGGCGGGGAGCGCGTATCCCTGATTCTGTCACGACACCTTTGTATATTCCAACGTACACCAAGCTCCGCTCTTAATGGCGACTTTGGTGCCAAACCGTACTTGCAGTATTGCCCCGTTTATGATGAAGTGCGCCTTGTCCTGGTCATCAGTCCGCCATTTGAAGCTCGTTGACCAATAATTGCCGCCACCGTTGTAAGTGTAGTTGATGCATTCGCTGACGATCTGGACATACTCATAATTGATATCTGCTATGTCTATTGATAATGTGCTCGCGGTAAAGACGTAGGTTTTCCTGTACAGCCGCTTTCCATCGATCCATGTACAGCCGGTATCCACTTCGTTCGTGCTGTAGCTGCCGAGCATGGCGCTGAGGTTTGCCCTCGCGTTCATGGCGTCCACGGCCCCGGTGCCGCCGTTGGCCACGGGCAGCTCCTCGGTCGTGTTGCCCAGGCCCATGGCGTTGCGCGCGGCCTGCAGGCTGGTCTGGCCGGTGCCGCCGTTGGCAACCGGCAGCGCGCCGGTGGTGTTCCCCAGCCCCATGGCGTTGCGCGCCGCCTGCAGCGTGGTCTGGCCGGTGCCGCCGCTGGCGACGGGCAGCGGGTTGTCCTCCAGCGCCAGGTGGCCGCCCACGTGCAGTGTGTCGTCGTCTGTCGTGCCCGCGGCCCGGAAGATGCCGATGCTCCGTCCGCCCTTGCGCACATGCAGCACGTACTTCGCGGAAGGGATTGTGACAGTAAATGTGGTCGTGCTGCCCACGGCGTCGGTCAGCGTGATAACGGCGTTGTAACTGCTGTCCGGGGACAGCGCGTTTGCGCCGATCGTCACCGCCGTGCCACTGGTGAGGTTTGTGTTGACGCTGTTCAGGGTGACGCGCTTAACCGTCAGGCTGTTCTTCTCCGTCGAGCCCGCCTTGATGGACGAGAATGTGAAGCTGGCTGTCAGCCTGGCATAGCGGCCGCCGGTGTCATTCCGCGTGCCATTGCTGTCACAGCGAAAAGCCGTGGGTGTCGCCGTGAACTGCGGTGCGGCGTAAGCCTGTACGGTAATGCTGGCTGTGCGCGTTGCCGTTCTGCCGCGGCTGTCGGTCACTGTAGCTGTGAACGTCACCGCCCCCGCGGCGTTCAGCAGACTGGTGGTCAGGCTGGTCGCCGTGCTGCTGCCGTAGTTCGGCGTAGTCGTGACGGCATATGCAGCGATGTTCGCGCCGCTGCCGGCACTGACGCCGCCCATGGTCGCCGTGGCTTTTGTCTTGTTCTGGATATACAATCCCCAGCCCGCCGCCGTGCTGGACGCGCCGGCATTCACGGGAGTGACAGTCAGGCTGCCGAGAGATGGAACGACCGACGCCGGCACAGACAGCGCAAAGGAGTAGATGTTACTGCCCATGGAATTGCCGTTCCCGTCCAGCGTCTCCAGTTCCACGGTCGCCGTGCCGGTCTCTGCGTCTGGCAGCCAGCTGTGCGGGATAGCATAGCTGGCAGATGTGACGCCGGCCGCCAGCGACTGGGAATTGCTGTTCTCGCCCAGCCGCCAGGTCACCACATGGCTGTAGGCGCTGTTATACGCTGTGATGGCCAGCGTCGCGTTGCTCCCGGTTTCTGAGGCATCAACCGTGCCGATGGATTTCAGGTAAGTATAGGTGATCTCCAGCGTCATGCTGGTCAGGGACAGGTAATCGTAGTCATACGATTTGCTGGAGCTCTTGCCGCGGCTCTTTCCACTGTTGTGGATACCCAGCTTCGAGCCGCCCGCCAGGATGTAATTCTTCAGCGTGTTGAAGCCGCTTGCATTGCTGGACGCTGAGAACGTCATACTCTTGGTGGTGTTGTACAGCGACGAGAACGAATAGCTGCCCACACTGGTCCCGTTGTAACTTCCGGTGTGCAGGTACAGGTACTTGGTATAGGAACCGCCCGTCGCACCGACGCTGAAGGTCATCTTGATGCTGGAGATGGAGATATTGGACAGCGCACCCAAACCAGAGAAATTGAACGTGATCTCGCCGCCGCACTTGCTGCCGTTCAGCTCACCTTGATAACAGGTTCCACTCGTCCAGCTCTGGCTGCCGGTAAAACCGCGCCGGCCAGTACACGTAAAGGATGTCGTTGGCATGAGTATTCTCCCTTCGTTCGATTATGCCCGCCACAGGAATCCGACACCGGTAGCCGTGGTCACGATGTCCAGAAACCCGTTGACCGTCGTGCCCACACTAAGGCGCTCGATGGCCTCAACGTTGGTCACGTACAGTTTGTTGTCCGAGAAATAGGCCACCGGGTCGCCGTGCCACAGGAACGACAGCCGGCTGTTCGTCAGCTCCATCGTCATCGGGGACTCCGTTGATCCCAGGGTCAGCTTCGGATTATTCGGGTCGCTGCCGTCGAACCGGAAATAGCTGTTCACGTTCTGGATCGTGCCATCCACGTCGACTGCTACGTGGGAAACGATACTCTCCAGTCCACTGCGCGTGGCATTCAATTGAGAAACCAAAGACGCCAGCCGGGCCTCGGCGTCCTCATGCGACTCCGACCACATCGTAGCCACCGTGCCCGTCTCCAGCTTCACCTTCGTCAGCTTCACCGTCACACCATTCGTGGAACCCTTGATGCCCGCGTACAGCCGCAGTTCATATGCACCGCCGCCCGCGTCGGTGGAGAAAGTGAGCTTCTGGTGTCCACCGGAGAAATCCATCTGCTGGGTGAGCAGCACTGTCTCAGTGGCCCCGTTTACCTGCGCAGCCTCCAGCGTCATCCCCGCTGCGTTGCCGGCCGTCTTGACGGCGGAAACCATGGACAGCGTATAAACTGCGCCGGACTGCAGGCCGGATGCCAGTATGCGGAATGTGTTATTCGTCGTGCCGGTGATGGTAATGGCGGCGCTGTCGTTCACCAGGTTCACGCAGCCTACGGACAGATCCCGGACGGCGTTCATAGCCTCGTCCGCCAGCGCCTGCACCTCGGTCAGGTCGTCGTTCAGGGCGCCGATATCGGCCGCCGCGTCGTTCGCGGACTCCTGGGCCTCGTATGCGATTTGCGATACAGCCTTCAATTCGCCGTCCACGATGCGGTACATCGGATGCTCCGGATACAGGAACATCTGGTAGGTGGAATACATGTAACCCAGGGAGATGTACGTCAGCTCCGCGTCTGTCGGAGATGTGGTCAGCCAATTGCTGGACGCGACCGTGAAGGTGCTCCCTGACAGCGTCCCGGCGAGGTACAGCGTGGCGTACTGGGTCGCCGTCCACGAGCTTCCAGCGTTGTTCCGCAGTGTGCAGCCGGGGATACTCAGGAAATTGTTTGTTCCCGTCGCGTTGACGGCAATCGCGGAGCCGGCCCACAGAATGGGCAGGTTGACGCTGAACACGCTGCTCGCCGCGAGCGGGAAAAACCCGCTGTTATCGCCGACGATGAGCCGACTGACCGCGATGGCGGTCTTGGCCTTGACGACATTGTTGAAGCGGATGCGGTCATAGGTATTGGAATCGTAGTTCGCGTCCGCCCACCAGCCGGTATAGTTCGTACCGTTGACATTGGCATTGGCCCGGTAGATCAGGCGGATCGCGTTTCCGGCGGCATAATGCGTGGTCAGCCGGTTCGCGCCTGAGTAATAGCAGTTGATCGCGCCGGTGGTGTTTCCACCTGAAAGCGTCAGGTTCAGTGTCGCGTTGCCGCTTCCGGCGTAGGGCAGCCAGTAGACGATCTGCTGGCCATCCGTAAGTTCCGCGAAGGACGCGACGCCCGTCCACGCGCCTGTGGCCGCCGTCTGCGTACCCACGACGATCTCCGTATTGCTCAGCGCCTGCGCTGCCGCGTCCTGCGCCGCCTGCGCCTTGTTCCAGGCCGCCTTGGCTGCCTCGTAGCTGCTGGAAAGGCTGACGTTGCTGTACGCCCACGAGCCGTCCGAGAACACGTTCAGGTCCACAAAATACAGACTGTTCGTGCTGCCACTGGTATAAGACGGTTCTGCCGTGACCCAGCTACCGCCCGGGGGCTTGACCGTAGGCTTCGCCGGGGCTGCCGCCGTGGATGACTGCAGCAGGTAATAGCGCGTGCAGGACTGGAGATCGCGGATGGACGAGAGCGATATGCTGGCCGATGCCTTGATAGCCATGCTCCCGCCCCCTTATGCCTCCAGCTGCGCCACGTAGGTGGCCTTGTTGGTCACATCGCCGGCGGAGATGGTCAGCGTCGCGCCAGTGCCCACGGCAGTGCTGCCGCCGTCCTTGTACCACTTGATCGTGCCCAGCGCCGTCAGCGCCGAGCCGGTGACCTCCACGCCCGCCTTGTACACGTGCGCTGTCAGCACCGTCTCGATGCTGCTGTTCTTGAAGATCGAGCCGTTGCTGCTGGAGATCGCCATGGTGATGGCGTCTGCGCCGGGGTTGCCCTGGATGCCCTGCTGGCCCTTGATGTTGTTGACGTAGACCCACTTCGCCGTGCTGGCGTTGCCGGCCACGGTACAGCGGTAGGTGTTGTAAGTGCTGGTATTCAGGTACATGTCGCCGATCTTCGCGTCCGTCACGCCGCTGCCGGAGAACGTAGTCGCCGTGGAGCTGGTGCCGGTGATGCCGGTGCCGGTGTACCACTGCGAGCTGTAGCCGTTCGATCCGTTGCTGCCCTGCCGGGCCACCGAATACAGAGGGCTGGAGGACGTGTTGTCGGTGTAGTCCAGCACCATCTTCGTCCACAGGTATTGGCCCTGAGAAACGCTGGGTGGGCTGTTCTGCCAGGTGCCCGTGGGCGCACTGGTGTTGCTGCTGCCCGCCTGGTAGGTGACGGTCACGCTGCTGACGCCCTTGCCAGTCGCGCCCGTTTCGCCCTGGGGCCCCTGCGGGCCAGTGCCGCCCGTCGCGCCGGTAAAGGCGATGGACACGGCGAACTTCTTGTGGATCGTGATACCCTCCGTCACCACGGGAATATCCACAAAGCCAGCGGTGGTGAACGACGTGCTGGCGGTGATCGTCAACGTGGGGCTGGTGGCGTTGGTGTCCTTGGTCACCGTAATGCCGGTGGGCTTGGTCACGGCGTTCAGGTCGACGGAGGCCGCCACCTGCTCCGAGCCGCGCATGGCGATGACCTGCGTAGTGCAGCTGCCGGCTTTCGCGGCACTGATCGTGCCGGGGAAGGTGTATCCGTCACTGGTCAGAATGACGGAATAGGCGTCGGTAAGGTCGACGATGGTGAGCTGGTCTGAAGACTTAATGGCCATGTGTTGTTCCTCCTTGAAATGGTTTTATTCTGTGATCAGGCTGCACCTGAAGGTAACCTTGGTATCCACGTCGGCGGGGCTGAGCGTGAAGTGGAACCCTCCATCCGAGAGCCGGCTGTCGCCTGCCGAGATAATACCATACCGGTCGTCATCCAGCCGCAGCCATTCCCACTGCAAATGCGCGGCTGCACCAAATACGGTATGGAGGGCTGACTCGCTCTCGATGATCGTTGCCCCGTAATGGATGGATACAGACAGCACGGTATTGACGGCCCCGTCCTTGAACACCGTGCCCCGGCTGCTGTCGATTCGCAGCACCGCCGGCGTGGCGTCCCGCATGGCGTCTTCCACCGCCTCCGGCACAGCGTCTTCCACCGCCTCGCTAACAGCGTTGCCAACCACCAGGCGAATGCCCTGGTTGCTGGACAGATCCAACTGCTCTCCCACTTCGGCTGACAGGTGGCTGGTGGTGATGCTGCCCGCCTGGATCTTCGAAGCATCGACTGCTCCGGCCGCCAACTTCTCCGTGGTGATCGCCCCGGCGGCGATGTTGTTGGCGAGGATCGTCGCGGCGGCGATCTCGTTGGAGGTAATGGCCCCGGCTATGATCCGGTCGGCAGAAATACTCCGCTGCGTCAATGAGCCGCCGTCGATGGTCGTCTGCGAAAGCTGGGCTGTGCCGTTGGCTTCGTTGATCGTGTACACGATGGACTGCTCACTGCCGACGATTACCAGCCGTTCCACGGACAGCGTGCCCGTCGTGATCCGGTTTGCGGAGAGCTCCACGATCTTCGCGTCGGTGATAGAGCCATCTGCGATCTGCATCGTGCCCACGGCCCCCGCTTCGATGAGCGCGGCAGTGATTGCGCCGAGTGCGATCTGTGC
>CADAPM010000037.1 GCA_902789795.1 uncultured Eubacteriales bacterium | reverse complement strand
TACAATTCTGTCCCAAAGCGGTTTGGACGCGTTGAGAGCTTACTGGAAACAGTACAGGCCTGCTTCTCCCGTAGGGTATTTGTTCCCGGGAAACACTAAAGAAGGACATCTGGGCAAATCCGGGATTGAAATTGCTTTCCGAAAATACCTGAGCCGTACAGGCATTACCACACCCGGCACTGTTCACACCCTCCGTCACTGTTTTGCTACTCATGCACTGGAAGCCGGTACTGATATCCTCTATATCAAGGAGCTCTTGGGCCATTCATGCTTTGAGACAACAAACGTTTATCTCCATATTGCGAATACGAAAGTGTTCAAAACCAACAGCCCGGCTGACAGCCTGACTCTGTGAGTGGGGTGTCAGTATGCCAGAAGTTCAAACTGTTTTCGCTGAATATGGGGATGAATATGAGGCAAGCCATCCAATGACTGTCCAGCAGAAGAAAGCACTTCATGCAATAAAGCTGTGCCGTACTTCTGTTATGGGCGGGCATATGGATGAGTGCCCGGAATGCGGATTCCAGCGTCCCTCATATAACTCCTGCCGGAACCGTCATTGTCCCAAATGTCAAACGCTGCTGAAAGAACGCTGGATTGAAAACCAGAGCTTCGATCTGCTGAATATCCAGTACTTTCACGTCGTCTTTACGGTTCCGGCAGAACTGAATCCGCTTTTCATGTCGAATCAGGAAAAGCTGTATCGTTTGCTGTTTTCCTGTTCGGCAGAAACGCTGACACAGCTTGCCCGGGACAGGAAATATCTTGGCGCACAGATTGGCTGTATCGAAGTGCTCCATACCTGGGGCCAGCGGCTTGATTTTCATCCGCATATCCATTGTATCGTTCCGGGCGGTGGATTGGATAAACTTGGCAAGTGGATTTCTTCCAGAAAGAAATTCTTTATCCCGGTTAAAGTGCTTTCCCGCTTGTTCCGCGGAAAGTTCCTGTCAGCATTGAAAAGCATGAAGCTTGAATTCCATGGCAGTGCAAAACCGTATGAAAATCCATGTGATTTCCTCAACCTGGTGGATCACTGTTACAACAAGGAATGGGTCACTTACTGTAAGCCGCCGTTCAAAGATTCTTCCGGAGTAATACACTATCTTGGCCGTTACACTCACCGGGTCGCTATTTCCAACAACCGAATTCTGAATGTCGGAAACGGCATGGTTACATTCAAATGGAGGGACTATTCTGATTCAAACAAGGAAAAGATTATGACTCTATCCGCAGCAGAATTCATCCGCCGGTTTCTCTTGCATGTTTTGCCTAAGGGCTTTATGAAAATCCGTCATTATGGATTGCTGGGAAACCGGAACAAAACGAAAAAGCTGATCCTCTGCAAGAGGCTGACCAACACACCGATTCTACCAAAGGAAAAGCTTCCGGCTCCGCAACTGATCCGGAAATTGATTGGCCACGACATCACCACATGTCCTGTGTGCGGTACTCTGTTCCAACACGCCAGTCTTCCACCACCGTTTGTGTCCTAACAGAATACTTCCAATTCCTTTGCCCGTTGGGGAGGGGGAAGCTATGCCTATTATACACGATTTCAAACCCCTGTCATGGCTTTTTTCCGCATATATGTTATCTTGCTTGTACCATTTTCCCTGATTTTGGTCTATCGTGAGTTTTACTTTTCCCATACCAGTCGTAGAACGCGGTTTAGTTCAATCGAAATTATACGCACTGCGGCAGATGGCAGTAGGTCTCCTTCCTGCTGCTTTTTTTCTGCCGCATCGGATTTTGCCCCACAAAATCCAAAAGACAAAACAGGCGTGACCGTTGTGGTCACGCCTGTCTCATATCCTTTTGAGACGGTGATTGAAACCCCAAAGCAACTTCTTTACGGAGTACGCCCCGACGGCAGGCCCTTTTTGCTTGGCGGTTATTCTTTACTTTTGAGCGTCTCCAGCACCTGATAGAAGGCGTCCTTGTAGTCCAGGTTCTCATCCACCAGGCCGCCGAAGGGGCTGTTCAAGTCATAGGTGTAATTGCCTGGGGCCAGGTCGGGATAGTCGGTGATGCCCCAGATGGTCACCGCGTTCAGCGGGTTGCCTTCGGGCGTATTGAGGCCCATGAACACCTTAAACAGCTTGCCGTAGTACTTCGCGTGGCGCGCAGCAGCGGAGCGGTCGAAGTTCCGCACCGCCATTTCGGTGATCTGCACCTCGAGGCCCATGTCCGCATAGCCCTTGATGGCGTTGCGGATCATGCCCAGGTGGCTCTCCTGCAGGCAGCCGGACTGGGTGCCGTAGCCGCCGATATAGCCCTGCATGCCGATACCGTCCATCAGCTTGCGGTAGTTGCCGTTCTCGTCCTTGGCAAAGGTGTTCACGCTCTCCGCCAGGGCGCGGATGGCCGCGGCCTTTTCCGGGAAATAGGCGTTGTAGTCGTTATAGTACAGGCGGATGTCCGCGCCCAGGGCGTCCACCGCGTTGCGCGCGAACAGGAAGGCCTGGGCCACGTAATCGTCGCCCATGTACTTCTGGAACAGGTTCTCGCTGCCGTTGCGCATGGTGCGCAGGTGCCTGGGGTCGCTCCAGTCACACTCGTTGGCGCCGTCCGCCACGGCCTCGTTGACCACGTCCCAGCAGTAGACCACACCGGGGAATTTCTCCTCAAAGTGGGTGATGACCTCGGTGATATAGTACTCGGTGCGCTTGAGGATCGTCTCACGGTCCGCGAAGGGCCGGGCCTTGACGTAGGTCTCATGGAAGTACCATTCGGTCATATAGGCATCCCAGACCAGCACATGGCCGCGGACGCCGAGGCCGTGCTCCTGAGCCCAAGCCACCATCTGGTCGGCCTTGGTGAAGTTGATGGCCGGCATGCCCTGGGGCGTCCGGCGGGAGCCGCCCTGGTCCAGCATGGAATAGGCCTTCATCTCATTGGTCGCGGTGATGCTGTTGAAGTGGGTCAGGACCAGGTCCAGATATTTCTGGTCCTTGAGCTGATCATAGGACAGGGCCGCGCCCATTTTGAAGCCGTAGCCGGCAGCCAGTTCGCACAGTCTGTCGCCGTTTTCATCTGCGAAGGCGGTCGCGCCGCCCACCATCAGGCACAGGGCGGAAAGCAGGGCAAGGAACCTTTTCATAGTGACCTCCTGGTGTGTTCATTGTTTTTTATCAGAATATCACGAAAACGCCCGATTGTACATAGTCATTTTTGAAAGCAGATCACGCAGATCTTGCGCTGACTCCTGCGAAGCGCCTCTTGACCGGACTGCCCGGAGGCGGGTATAATAACATCAGAAAACACTCAAAGGAGAAGGTCTTATGCGGTATTACGGCGCGCTGGAAGGCGGCGGCACCAAAATGGTCATGGCGGTCTGGACCGAGGACGGCCGGATGGCGGAGCGCGTCTCCATCCCCACCCGGACCCCGGCAGAGACCATGCCGGAAATGATCGCCTATTTCAAGGAGCACGATCTCATCTCCCTGGGCATCGCCAATTTCGGGCCCCTGGACCTGGACCCGGCCTCCCCCGCCTACGGCAGCGTGACCATGACGCCGAAGCTGGCCTGGCGCGGCTATCCGATGCTGGCCGAATTCAGGAAGGCCCTGGACATTCCCGTCAATATCGACACCGACGTGAACGCGGCCGCACTGGCAGAGGCGAGACTAGGCGCGGCCCGGGGCCTTGAAAGCTGCCTTTACGTCACCGTGGGCACCGGTGTGGGCGGCGGCCTCATCATCCACGGGAAGCCCGTCCACGGCCTGATCCATCCCGAGATCGGCCACATCCTGCTGATGCCGAGCCCGGAGGATCCGACCCCCGACGGCTTCTGCCCCTATCACAAGCACTGCCTGGAGGGCCTGGCCTCCGGCCCCGCCATCGAGAAGCGCTGGGGCGTCTCCGCCAAGGAGCTGCCCCCCGATCACCCCGCCTGGGAGCTGGAAAGCGAATACCTGGCCCAGCTGTGCGCGACCGCCATGCTCAGCTTCTCACCCCAGAAGATCATCCTGGGCGGCGGGGTCATGCAGCAGAAAGCCCTGTTCCCGCGCATCCGTGAAAAGACCCTGGACCTCCTGAACGGCTACCTCTCCCACCCCCAGCTCGACTCCGGCCTGACCGACTACATCGTCGAACCGGGGCTGGGGGTGGAGAGCGGGATCACGGGGGCGTGGCTGTTGGGGAAGGAAGCAGAGAAGGCAAAAGAATAAGTAGGGAGGAGAAAGTAGGAAGTAGGAAGTAAATAATGTCTACGCAGTGGCGTCTGATACATCAAGCGCAAAAGTAGAATTACTTCCTACTTCCTAACTCCTACTTCCTACCTAAAAAAGGGACTGCATCAGCAGTCCCTTTTCGTTACACACTCAAGTGTCTGTCCATCAAAAACGCCGTAGCCACATACATGATGGCGGCGAAGGCCAGGGAGATCAGCGAGTGCCAGAGGAAGACGGAGCGGATGGGGAGGTTTTGCGTGAGGGAGACCTGCGCGTAACCCGTCAGCCACATCAGCAGGATGAAGAAGAGCAGGCTGACCCAGGTGTTGTACTTCTTGCCGCTGAGCAGGCAGGTACTGATGACGTCCGCCAGGTAGGCGGCCACCACGGTGCCCAGCCAGCTGCACAGGAAGCTCAGGGTGAAGCCGGCGAACATCTGCCCATCCAACTGCACCCCCAGGCTCAGCTGCTTCATGAACTCGTTCACCATCTCCCGAAGCTGGTTGAGCTCGCCGCTGTGGCCGAAGACCAGGGTGATGTCCAACGCGCCCAGCGCGAAGAAGAAGGCGCCGGCGACGAGCAGGGACAGGCCGTTCTCGATGACCTTGCTGCCCAGGATCTTGTAGCAGCTGTTGGGCGTCATGTACAGCATGTAGCCCTGCTTGGTGTTCATGTCCTGATGCATGGTGCTGATGCTCTGGATGCCGATCAACAGCACGCCGCCGAAGGCCAGCATGACCAGGAGCAGGATGGTCAGGGCGTTCAGCCCTTCCTTGTTGGTATACAGGGTGATCAGGAACGCGATCTCCGCAAAGGCGGTGATCGCCAGGATGATCAGCTTCGTCATCCAGGTCTTTCTGAATTCATATTTAATCAGGTTCAGCATACTTCTGTCCCTCCCTGCGCGCCGTAGATCTGCCGGTATTCATCCGCGATGGAGCATCCGGTCTCGACGCGCTCCGTTTCGATATCCACTTCCTTGACCAGCTGGCCCTTGCGGAGGAAGATGCCCTTGTCGGCGATGGCTTCCATCTCCTCCACCAGGTGGCTGGACAGCACCAGCACCTTGTCCGGCGCCGCCGCTTCGATGATGGCCTCCTTGATGCGGTCACGCGCCACCAGGTCGATGCCGTTGAAGGGCTCGTCCAGCATCCAGACGCTGGCGTCCCGGGCCAGGGTGACGGCGATCTTGGCCTTGGCCATCATGCCCGAGGACAGGGCCTTGGTCTTCAGGCCTTCGGTCAGATCACAGCGCTTTAAGAGCTCCTGGTAGCGGGCCATGGAAAAGTCCGCGAAGAAATCCTGGTAGTACAGGCCCACATCTTTGAGGGTCATCCAGGGGTAGAAATAGGGTTCCGTGGACATATAGGCGATGGACGCGCGGCTCTTGACGCCCACGGGCTCGCCCTTGAACAGGATCCGCCCGCTGGTGGGCTTGCTCAGGCCCGCCGCCATCTTCATCCAGGTGGTCTTGCCGCTGCCGTTGGGGCCCAGCATGGCGTAGATATGGCCCGCTTCCAGGGTCAGGCTCACCTGATCCACCGCGGTCTGCGAGCCGAAGACCTTGGTCACTGCTTCACTTTTCAGCATTCTTATCCTCCTCCTGACTGATCAAAGCTTTGGCTTCCTCCAGGCTCAGGCCCAGGGAAGCCGTCCGTCTCAGGTAGTCCCGCACCGCATCCTGCGCCATTTCCGTGCGCAGGGCTTCGATCCGCGCGGGATTCTCGGTCACATAGGTCCCCATGCCGCGCCGCATCTCCACCAGGCTTTCCTTTTCCAATTCCTGGTAGACCCGGGCGGCGGTGTTGGGGTTGATGGTGTACTGGAGGGCCAGTTCCCGCCCGCCGGGCAGCTTCGCCCCGGGCGGCAGCTTCCGCGTCACCATCTCCGTCTTGATGCGGGTGGCCACCTGCATCCAGATGGGACTGGCGGTGTCAAACTCCATTCGCTCACCTCCTGGCTTAGTGCACTATGTGAATAATACACTAAGACTGTAGCGCTGTCAACCCCTTTTTTCAATTTTTTTAGAAATAATTTTTCCCTCATTAAAATGTAAAACAGGGCGGCTGCGGCGCTCCCTGCGGCCCGCCGTGTTGACAAGCAGGGTTGAAACAAGTAAAATGAAAGCGTTCTTTCCCATGAAGGCCGGAAAGATCAGCCAACCGGCGTTATTTCGAGTGTTTCTGCCGTCATTTTCAAGGAGTGAAGCACCATGATCGATATTGAACAGTTTACCGGCAAGCGCGTACACATGATCGGCATCGGCGGCTCGTCCATGTCCGGGCTGGTGGATTTCCTGCTGGCGCGGGGCATCAACGTGACCGGCTCCGACCGCGACCACAGCCACCATGTGGAGGCCCTGGAGGCCAGGGGCATCCCCGTCATGATCGGCCACCGGGCGGAAAACGTGCACGGGGCGGACCTGATCGTCTTCTCCGCCGCCATCCATCCGGACAACCCGGAGCGGGCCGAGGCCAGGCGCCTGGGCATCCCGGAGATGGAGCGCTCCACCCTGCTGGGCGAGCTGATGCGCGGCGCGAAGACTGCCATCTGCGTGTCCGGCACCCACGGCAAGACCACCACTTCGGGCATGATCGGCCAGGCGCTGATGGACGCGGGCCTCGACCCCTGCGTGCACATCGGCGGCGAGCTGGACAGTCTGCGCGGCGGCACGCGGCTGGGCGATCCCGCCCTGTTCGTGGCCGAAGCCTGCGAATACCACTCCTCCTTCCTGGAGCTCAACCCCACGGTGGCCGTGATCCTGAACGTGGCCGGAGACCACTTCGACTATTACAAGGACATGGACGACTATGAGAAGGCCTTCCGGGATTTCCTGGACCGGCTGGCCCCCGGCGGCGCCGCCGTCTGCTGGGGCGAGGACGCCCGTGCCCTGCGCCCGGCCATCAGCGCGGGCAAGCGCATCGTGACCTTCGGCTGGTCCCAGAACAACGACTATTTCCCCGCCCACCTGACCTATGACGAGCTGGGCCGGCCCCGCTTTGACGTGGTGCACGACGGGCAGGAGGAAGCCCACATCGAGCTCAACATTTCCGGCGAGTTCACGGTGCTGAACGCCCTGGCCGCCTATGCCGCCTGCCGGCAGACTGAAGCCTCCCCCGCCGCCATCGCCGCGTCCCTGAGCCGATTTGCCGGCGTGCACCGGCGCTTTGAGCTGACGGGCATCGTGGACGGCGTGCGCCTGTACCACGACTACGGCCACAACCCGGACGAGATGAAGGCCGCCGTGTCCGTGGCCATGAAGCAGAAGGCAAATCGCGTCTGGGCCGTGATGCAGCCCCACACCTACAGCCGGGTCAAGCGGCTGTTCAACGACTACCTGACCTGCACGAAGGCCGCGGACTTCACCCTGGTCACGGATATCTGCGCCGCGCGCGAGACCGACCCCGGCGACATCAACTCCCAGATGCTGGTGGACGGGATGCAGGCCCAGGGCGTCAACGCGGTGCTGACCCCCTCCTTTGACGACACCGAGCGCTACCTGCGGGAGCACTGGCAGGCGGGCGACCTGGTATTGACCATGGGCTGCGGCGACATCAACCTGCTGAACGAGCAGATCGGCCAGCACGGCGACACCGTCCGATAAGGCAAAGCGCCATGCTCTCACGACTTCTGAAGGCCCTGGGCCCGCTGCTCATCCTCCTCTGCCTGACCGTTTCGGCATCTGCCGAGGTGCAGCGCCACCCGCTGTTGGACTCCGCGTTCAAGATGCTGGAGAAGGACAACATCTTCCAGCGCCGCTACAACGAGCTGACCGGCGCCCAGGTGACGTCCCTCTTCGATACGGGCATGCCCTACCTGTACGGCGGCGCGCCCGACAAGCGGCTCATGTCCCGGTATCCCGAGTTCGCCAAACGCAAGGCCTGGGAGACCACGGACTATTACCGAAAGGACCGGGTCTACGTCTACGGGCTGGACTGCTTCGGCTTCAGCAACTGGGTGCGCAAGGACGCCGGGCTGCCCAAGCTGCCCACAGCCGCGGAGATCCTGAACTACTGGGATAAGCGCGAGCAGGACCTGTGGACCGGTGGCTGGAACTGGCCCTTTGACCCCAAGCCCCTGCCCGCGCCTGAAAAGATGCACGAGGAGCTGCAGATCGGCGACGTGCTGATCATGCGCGCCAAGCACCGGCACATCATGCTGTACATCGGCACCCTCCGGGATTACGGCTTCACCGCCGAGGAGGTGCCGGAGCTGGCCGACTACCTGGACTACCCCCTGGGCATCCACTGCTCCGCCCACCCGCGCTATTCGGCCGTGTTCGAGATCTACATCGAGGAGCACCCGGAGTACTTTTTCAACTGTGAGACCACCGACGGCGGCGTGAACGTATCCATCCTGTACGTGCCTCCCGAGGCCGCGCCGTACCACGAGCACATCCAGGTGACCGACTTCGATTACTTCCTGATCGACGAGGGCCGGTACCAGATGACCATCCGCCCCACCGAAGACCTGCGCGCCTTTACCTGGTGGAGACCCTGAATACCCGACACGATACCATGGAGATTTGAATGGATCCATCCCGCATGAACCCCGACGCCCTGAAGCGCCTTAATAAAACTGAACTGGAAGCCCTCTGCGCGGACCTGCGCGGGGAGATCATCGCCGCCGTCTCGGAAAACGGCGGCCATTTGGCGTCCAACCTCGGCACCGTGGAGCTGACGGTGGCCCTGCTGCGCGCCTTTGAGCTGCCCCGGGACCAGATCATCTTTGACGTGGGCCACCAGTGCTATACCTATAAGCTGCTCACGGGACGGGATGCGGATTTCCGCACCCTCAGGACCTTCGGCGGGCTGTCCGGCTTCTCCAACCGGAAGGAGAGCGAGGCCGACCTGTTCACCACCGGCCATGCCTCCAACGCCATCAGCCTGGCCGCGGGCCTGGTGCGCGCCCGGCAGCTCAGCGGCGAAACGGGCCACACCGTGGCGGTGCTGGGCGACGGCGCGCTGACCGGCGGCATGAGCTACGAGGGCCTGAACGACGTCGGCAACAGCGGCCTGCCCCTGATCGTGATCCTGAACGACAACGGCATGTCCATCTCCAGCAACGTGGGCGCGCTGTCCAAGTACCTGACGGGCATGCGCCTGTCCAAGGGCTGGATCGGCACCAAGAAGGCCGTGGCCGGCGGACTCAAGCGCCTGCCGCTGATCGGCAAACCCCTGTTCACCTTCTTTGAGAGCGCCAAGGATCACGTGCGCGACCTGTTCATCCACGATAAATTCTTTGCCTCCCTCGGCTTCCGATACTTAGGCCCCATCGACGGCCACGATGTGGCGGTCATGGAAAAGATCTTCCGCCGCGCCGTGGCGCTGAACGAGCCCACGGTCATCCACCTGGTCACCCGGAAGGGCCAGGGCTACGCCCCCGCCGAGGACAGCCCGGACGTCTTCCACGGCGTGCCGCCCTTCTATGTGGAGAGCGGCGAATACAAGGAGCACGCCGCCGCCGAGTACGGAAAGACCGCCGCTGAGCACCTGATCAAATGCCAGCAGGAACGGGGCGACCTATGCGTGGTCACCGCCGCCATGAAGGACGGCACCGGCATGACCGCCTTTGAAAGCGCCTGCCCGGACCGGCTGTTTGACGTCGGCATCGCCGAGGAGCACGCGGTCAGCATGGCCGCCGGCCTCGCCCGGGGCGGACAGCGGCCCGTGTGCGCCATCTACAGCACCTTCCTGCAGCGCGGGTACGACCAGATGCTCATGGACGTGTGCCTGCAGGAGCTGCCCGTGCTCTTCCTGGTGGACCGCAACGGCCTGAGCGGGCCGGATGGGGCCTCGCACCACGGCATTTTCAGCCTGTCCTATCTGCGGGACATGCCCGGCATGCGCATCTATCTGCCCCTGAACGAAGCTCAGCTCACTGCTGCCATCGACGAATCCCTCAATGGAAACAGCCCCGCCGCGATCTGCTATCCGCGCAAGCTGCCCCATCACCCGGCCCTCGCTGCCGCCCCCGCTGCGCCATGCGTGACGCTCAAAGAAGGCGCGGACGCGGTGCTCCTGTGCGCCGGCGTCATCGCGCAGCAGGGTCTCGCGGCCGCGGAGCTGCTGGCAGAGAAGGGCGTCAGCCTCGGCGTGGCTGCGGTCACACAGATCAAGCCCCTGGGCGATGGGATCTGGCCCCTGATCGCCAGGCGGCCCTGCTTCACCCTGGAGGAGAACGTATCTTCCGGCGGCTTTGGCGAGATGCTGAGCGCCGAGGCAGCCCGCCAGGGCCAGCCCCTGCCCCGGGCGTGCTTTGCCCTGCCCGACGGCTTCCCGGCCCATGGCGACCGGAAGTCCCTGCTCAGACAGGCCGGGCTGGACCCGGAGACAATAGCGGCTTCGATCATGAAGCTCCTGAACGGAGGAAAACTATGAAACAGCGGGCAGACGTGCGCCTGACGGAATCCGGCCAGGTGGACAGCCGGCAGAAGGCCCAGGCCCTGATCATGGCCGGGCAGGTCTATCTGGGCGAGCGCCAGATCAAAAAGGCCTCGGAGATGATCCCCGAGGAGGAAGAGCTGACCATCCGCGGGCCCGTGGACCGCATCGCCAGCCGCGGCTTCCACAAGCTGGAAAAGGCCATTGCCGTCTTCCAGCCCGACCTTGAGGGCCGGGTGTGCATGGACATCGGCGCGGCGGCCGGCGGCTTCACCGACGTGCTGCTCAGGAACGGCGCGGGCCACGTCTACGCCATCGACGTGGGCTACGGCCAGTTCGATTACCAGCTGAGCCAGGACCCGCGCGTGACCGTGATGGAGCGCACCAACGCCCGCACCCTGACCCCGGACATGTTCGATCTGCACCCCACGCTGACGGTCATGGACGTGTCCTTCATCTCCATCACCAAGATCCTGCCCGCTGCCATCTCCATCATGGGCCCGGAAGGCAGGGTCATCACCCTGGTCAAGCCCCAGTTCGAGGCCGGCCGCGGCCTGGTGGGCAAGAACGGCGTGGTGCGCGAGGAGAGCACCCACCGCCAGGTGCTGCGCAGCATCTGCGACGCCGCCGACCAGCTGGGCTGGAGCGTGCGTCAGCTGACGTTCTCCCCCATCACCGGCCCCAAGGGCAATATCGAGTTCCTCGCCGACCTCCAGCCCGGCCTCGCAACAGCGCCGACGGACCAGGAGATCGCGGAGCTTGTCAAGACAGCGCACGAAGAATTGGGCAAGGGGCGGATCATCTGATCCGCCCGCCTTCGTTGAGTGCGTTCAAGTGATAAGGGATAGAGATAAGTGGTAGGGGCGGGACACTGGCCCGCCCGCCCAGTTGGCGTAAAGACATTTAGGAAGAAAGCAGTATTGCATACACTATCCGGATTGAATTTACGCGCTACAGGACGGGCGGGCCAGTGTCCCGCCCCTACGATACTCTACCAAACAACTCTAAACCTCATATACATACATACGCGCTCAAGAACGCTATGTATGAATGTATGTATATGACTTTTTCACTCGCTCGGATATTTTCCTGCTGCTCCTCACCGGACGGATGGACGCATCAAAAGTGTCATTTTCATCCAGCGCGTCAGTTTTTCATGATCTGCTGTTATCGCTGACGCCCGGTCATCTTCCCGTTGCGGATCATCGGTCGATATGATAAAATATTTGAAATCCAATAGTAAATCAAGGCGGTGTGAACATGAACGAAGTTCAGCAGCGTGCGGCGGCGAAACACTTTGCGGAATACTGGAAAGGCAAAGGCTATGAGAAGGGCGAAAGTCAGAAGTTCTGGCTCTCCCTGCTCACCGACGTGTTCGGGGTA
>CADAPM010000036.1 GCA_902789795.1 uncultured Eubacteriales bacterium | reverse complement strand
CCTGATCGTGGTGATCCCGGGCTTCCTCCTGAGCCGCTGGAAGTTCTTCTGACGATAAGGGGCTGCTGCAGATTTCACGTGCTTCTGCAACAGCCCCTTTTCTCTTTTCGCTGATGCAGTAAATAATTGGGTATTAGCACAGTCGCTGGAATGAACAAATCCGATCCTTTCGGTAAAAAGCACTGATCCGCTATACGTTCAGGATGGAAAAGGGGCTATTCCACATTGTTATGAAACAGCCCCTTTTGTTATATCCTTTTCAGCTCCGTCTGCGGCAGCAGGCGTTCGTAATCCTCCGTGCTGAAATCGCCCGTGAGCAGGCTCATGGCGCTGGCGGCGGACACGGCCAGGGCCATGCGGAAGGCGTCCAGGATGCCCATATTCCGTGCCAGGCCCACGGCGAAGCCGGCCACCATGCTGTCCCCGCAGCCGACGGTATTGCGCGGCTGGATGCGCGGCGGACGGCCGTGCCAGCATTCGCCGTCGAAGGCGATCATGGCGCCGTCCGCGCCCAGCGACAGGACAGCATACCGGATTCCCTGGTTGTTCAGGTGCTTCAACGCCGCGGCGCGGCTCATCTCGTCACAGGGCTTATCCCCCAGCAGGCTCCCGATCTCATCCTCGTTCGGCTTCACCAGCGTTGGCCCTGCGGAAACGCTTTCCGTCAGCAGCTTGCCGCTGGTATCCAGGATCACCGGCTTGTTCAGCACCTTGCAGCGTTCGATCAGCCGGGCGTACAGGCCGGCGGGAACACCGGCCGGCACGGAGCCGCTGATGCTGACCGCGTCCGCCATCGGGAGCTGGGCGTCAAAGTCCCTCAGGAACTGCTCCACTTCCTCCGGCGATACCGGCGCGCCCGGCTCCAGGTATTCTGTGGAGCGGTCGTTGGACAGGTCCCAGCAGTTGATGCAGGAGCGCGTTTCGGCGCTCACATGCGTAAAGCGGGGAGAAACGCCGGTGGAGGCCAGCATGCTTTCCAGGTATTGGCCGTTGAAGCCGCCGGTGAAGCCCATGGCGGTCACCGGCTCCCCCAGCTTCTGCGCCACGCGGCTCACGTTCAGCCCCTTGCCGCCCGAGGTATTGTGCACCTCGCGGACGCGCATCACCGTTTCCGGCACAGCGCGGTCCAGCAGGTACAGCTTGTCGATGGACGCGTTCAAAGTCACTGTCAGGATCATATCATGCCTCGTTGACCAGCATCAGCTTGCCGTGGACCTGGGCGGGATCATCGTAGAGCTTGAAGGCCTCCCAGGCCTCGCTCATGGGGAAGGTCTTATGGATGAAGGCCGGATCGAACTTGAGGGCGCCGGAAGCGAAATAATGGCCCGTCAGCGTCCATTCCTTGCCCGGGAAAGGCGCCGAATAGCTCATCCAGCTGCCGGTCAGGTAGAATTCCCGGCGGTTCATCAGCTCCCACTGGGCGGGCGTAAAAGTAATGTCCCTGTGGGGCGTGCCGATGAAGGTGACATGCGATTTATTGCCGGCCACCTCGAAGCAGGTCAGGCCCGTCACCGGGTTGCCGGCCGTTTCAAACACATGGTCGAAGCCCCGGCCATCCGTGAGCTCCTTGCTGCGGGCGCGCCAGTCCTCCGTCATGGTATTGACCACGTCGTCCGCGCCGATGCGCTTGGCCAGCGCCAGCCGGCCGTCGTCGATATCGAACACCACCAGGCGCTTCGAGCCGAAGATCTTTGCCCACTGCGCGGTAAAAATGCCGATGGTGCCGCAGCCGACCACCGCCACCGTACCGCCGCCCGTGTACTGGCCCTGCAGCAGGCCGTGCAGCGCGATGGTGGAGGGCTCGAACATGGCCGCCTGGGTATAGGGGATCGAGGGATCGTACTTCACCACATTCTGCGCGGGCACGACCACATAGTCCGCGAAGCTGCCCTGCTCGCGGCTGCCGATGAAGCTATAATGGCGGCACAGGGAGAAATTGCCCTTCTGACAGTCCTCGCATTTGCCGCAGGGCACCAGCGGCGCGGCCGTTACCGTATCGCCGGGGGCGCAGTTCGTCACGCCCTCGCCGGTTTCCACCACATCGCCGCTGAATTCATGCCCCAGCACGATGGGATAGAAATGCGCCCCGTTGTGCAGCACGCGCGGCACATCGCTGCCGCAGATGCCCGTCGCCCGGACGTGGATTTTCACCTGATCCGGGCCGCAGACCGGTTCCTCCCAGTCGGTATAGCGCAGGTCGCGATTCGCGTAAAGCACACAAGCCTTCATGTTAATGACTCCTTTCCAAATATACTGGCATCATCACGTCGATCAGTTGACGGTAGCGCGCGTAGCCGCGGTCGTATTGCTCCTTCAGCCGCGCGTCCGGGGTGAAATGCCTGCCGGTGCCCGGCGTTTTCCATGCATTCCAGGCCTTTACTGCGCCGACGCCCATCCCGGCCAGCAGCGCCGCGCCGCGGACCGTCGCCTGGGAGGCCCGTTCCGCGTAGATATCGCAGCCCGTCACATTCGCCTTGATGGCCGTCCACAACTCGCTGGCCGCGCCGCCGCCGGAGGAACGAAGCGCCGTCACAGCGCAGCCGGCCTCTCGGGCCGTGTCGAGGTTGTGCCTGAGGGCGTAGGCTGTGCCCTCCATGACCGCGCGCAGCATGTCGCCGCGCGTCGCGGCAAAGCTGAGGCCGTAGAACACGCCCTTGGCCTCCGACCGCCACAGCGGGCTCCGTTCCCCCGCCATATACGGCAGAAAGACGAGCCCCCCGCTCAGCGGTTCCGATCTTGCGGCCAGGGCGTCCATTTCCTCATAGGACAATTCGGGGCAGCACTGCTCCCGGAACCACCGGTAAGCGCCGCTGCCGCCCGTGGTGCCGCCCTGCAGCAGCCATCGTCCCGGCACCACGTGGGGGCTCAGGATCAGCAGCGGATGGGCGGCGTAATGACCCAGGCAGATGCTCATGCCGCCCGCCTGACCGGCCTGCTCCTGGGTCTCGCCGTCCTCCGTGACACCGACGCCCAGCGTCCCCGCCGCGGCGTCGAGCCCGCCCGCGACCACCGGCGTACCGGCCAGGAGGCCCGTTTCCGAGGCAGCGGCCGCCGTAACGACGCCCACCACCTGATGGCAGGCATACAGGGGCGGCAGCAGCCGCTTGTCGATGCCCATGGCCTCCGCCGCGGCCTCGTCCCAGCAAAGCCGCCGGCTGGAAAAGCAGTGCCAGCCGTAGGCCTGGGACAGGTCCTGGCTCCGGCAGCCCGTGAGACGGTACACGATATACCCGTTCGACTGGAGCACGGTTTCCGTTTTTTGGTACAGCGCCGGGTAACAGCTTTTGAGCCACATCACCTTCGGCGAGGTATAGCCGGGCATCAGCGGATTTCCGCACAGCTCAGCCAGTTGCGGCTGTTCCTTCATCAGCCGATCGCACTCGGCCTTCGCCCGGGTATCAGTCCAGAGCGGAGAGGGCAGCAGTGCCTCGCCCCGGGTGTCCAGGGCGACCATGGCCCAGCTTTGACCGTCTACGCCGATGCCGGCGATCTCGCCTGGCGCGCAGGCGGCGCGCTCCAGCAGCCCGCGGATCACGCCGCAGACGGCCGTCCACCAGTTCTCGGGCCGCTGCTCCGCCCAGCCCGGGCGGGGATAAGCCGTTTCGTAAGCGCACTGGCCTTCCGCCGCCACCTGTCCGGAGGCGGTCACCAGCGCCCCCTTGCAGGAGGAGGTGCCGATGTCGAGCCCCAGCAGGTACCGGGCCGTCATGCCTTCCCCGCGCTGCCGCACACGTCGATCAGTTCACAGACACGGCGCACCACCGCTTCCCGTGCGGGCTTCAGGTATTTTTTCGGATCGAAGGCTTCCGGCTGCGCCGCCAGCGCGGCCTTCACCGCGTTGCTGAAGGTGATGCGCAGGTCGGTCGCGTAGTTGACCTTGCAGATCCCGCGGCGGATGCACTCCCTGACGGTATCGTCCGGAACGCCGGAAGTGCCGTGCAGCACCAGCGGGATGCGCACCCGGCCCGCGATCTCCGACAGCCGATCCAGGTCCAGCCTGGGTTCCGCCTTGTAGACGCCATGGGCCGTGCCGATGGCGGGCGCGAAGCTGGTGATGCCTGTCTCGCGCACGAAGGTTTCCGCCTGGTCCGGGTCCGTATAGGCGATGCCGGCGGAATGCGTATCCTCCTTGCCACCCACCGTGCCCAGCTCCGCTTCCACGGGAATGTCCCCCGCCATCTCCACCACGCGGCGGGACAGGGCGATATTTTCCTCAAAGGGCAGCAGCGAGCCATCGATCATGACGGAGGTATAGCCCTGCTTGACGCAGTATTCAGCCAGCTCATAGGAATTGCCGTGGTCCAGGTGCAGGGCCACCGGCACCGTTGCCTTTTCGGCCAGGCGGCTGACCATACCCGCAAAGATCATGGGATCGGCGTATTTGAGCGTCCCGGGCGTCGTCTGGATCATGACGGGCGCGCGCTTCGCTTCCGCCGCCTCGATGATGGCCTGGACCATTTCCATGTTTTCCGCGTTGAAGGCGCCGATGGCGTAATGCTGCTCCAGCGCTTTTTTCAGCATCTCTCTCGTTGTCACGTAAGACATATTATCCCTCTTTATCGCAGTATTTCGGTGACGACCCGTCCGTCCGTATCCGGCATATCGAAGCCCAGGCTGGCGGCGACCGTCGGCGCGATGTCCACAATGCCCGCCTGTTCCACGACCGCGCCGGGGCGGATGTCCGGCCCGAAGGCCAGCAGGCAGGGCTGGGGCCCCTTGTCCGGCAGGTAGCCGTGGGTGCCGTGGGCCAGCTTGTAATCGCTCAGGTCAATAGGCCGGATCACCGGCTCCCGCCAGTCGTTGCCGAAGGAATAGGTGCCGTTGGTTTCCAGCACGAAGCTGAACCCGCCGGACAGGTGTTCTTCCTTCTCCGTTTCCTCCACGGTCAGCACGCGCTCGATGCCGTAAGCGCCCTCCTGCCGGGCTGCCTCCAGCACGCGCAGCGTTTCCGCGTGGACCGCCTCGTCCGCGGGGTCCTTGAGCCATACCTGGCAGGACGCGCCGGTGGATTTGCAGATCGCCCGGTAATCCTTCACGGAGCCGTCGGGATTCAGGTCGATGAGCCCTGCCCGGCGCAGCAGCACATTGGGCAGCACATTCCCCCGGACGTCGATCTGCCCGTGGTCGCTGACCACAAATACATTGGTCTGGTCGCGGATGCCCGCCAGATCCAGTGCCTGCAGGATATCGGAGAGCCACAGGTCGCACTCGTGCAGGCCATGGATCGCCTTCTGCGAAAAGACACCTGCATCGTGGCGGTAGCCGTCCACGTTTCCGGGATGCAGCATGATCAGATTCGGCTGGAACCGGCGGATGATGTCGCAGGCACAGCCGTTGATGAACTCGTCCCCCCAAGGGTGCTTTCGCATGTGTCCGCGCACATAGTGGATATTCGCGCGTACGATTTCCATCGTTTCCTCATTGCTGCCCGCGTCGCGGTAGCATTCCGCCTCGTCCTCGCCCGGGTTCTGGGGCCAATATTCGTCCACCAGCCAGTCGATATGCGGGTGGTTGCCCGTCACCGGCCAGAACACGGACGCCGTGGTCAGGCCGTGTTCCTTCGCGCGGTCGAAGATATCCGGCACTTTGACGATGTGGTTGAAGTGCTCCCACTTGGAGGAAACCTCCCCGAGGATCGTCTGCTCGTTGTTGACCACGCCGTGGCGGTCCGGATAGCAGCCGGTGCGCATGGTGGTATGGCAGGGATAGGTGATGGTCGGGTAGATGGAGCGGTTGCGGCGTATGATGGCCGCCTGGTCCCAGATACTGCCGAAGGCCGGCAGCTCCTTCAGCACCGCCAGGTCCTCATACACCATGGCGTCTTCGCTGATGACCACCGCATATTTGCCTTTTGACATTCTTTCTCCTTTTTATGGCAGGTGGATACCCACCCGCTATGATGCTTCTTATTTGATCCCGCTATAGGCGAAGGCACGGACGATGCGCTTGTGGAAGATCGCATAGACGATGATGATGGGCACCACCAGGATCACGTTGCCCGCCATGATGATGTGCCAGTCGAAGGAGCCCTCCACGTCGCGCAGGGCGTCGATGCCCAGGGTCAGCGGATAGACGTTCTGGTTCGAGGCCATGATGAAGGGCCAGAAGTAGTTGTTCCAGGTGGTGATGAAGCTGAGCATCAGGATGGAAACCAGCGTCGGCTTGCCCATGGGCAGCATCACGTTGGTCAGGATCTGGAACTCGTTCGCGTTATCAAGCCGCGCCGACTCCAGCAGCTCGTCCGGGATCTGCATGAAATTCTGCCTGAGCAGGAAGATGCCGAAGGCATTGGCCGCGTGCGGCAAAATCTGCGGCCACAGGGTCTTGAGCAGGTTCGCCCGGGACATCATGTGGAAGATCGAGATAAAGGTCACCTGCTGCGGCACCATGAAGGCCACCATGACCAGGGCGAAGAAGAATCCCCTGCCCTTGAACTCCATCTTGGCAAAGGCGTAGGAGGCGGGCACCATGATCAGGAACTGCAGCACCAGGCACCCGATGGAGACGGCGAAGCTGTTGAACATATACAGCAGATAGGGGCCGGACTCCCATACCTTGACAAAGTTTTCCCACTGCAGCTGCGCCGGCCAGAAGGAGGGCGGAAAGGCGATGGACTCCTGATAGGTCTTGAAGCCGGTGATGATCATCCAGTAGAACGGGAAGATGAAGATGACCATCAGGATGACCTTCAGCAGGAAGCTGACGACAGACCAGGCTGTGATTTTAGGTTTCATTTGCCGTCACCTCCCCTTACTGATAATGCACGCGCTTGGAGAGGATACGGAAGTACACCGCCGTGAGCACCCCGATCATCACCATCAGCACGACCGACGCCGCGAAGGCGTAGCCCACCTTGTTATTCAGCACGAAGGCCTGCTCATAAATGTAATACACGAGCACCTGTGTCGCCGTGCCGGGCCCGCCGTGGGTCATCACGCGCACCGTGTCGAATACGCGGAAGGAGCCGGTGGTGGCGGTGATCAGCAGCATGAACATCTGCGGGGAGATCATGGGCAAGGTGATCTTGAAGAACTTCTTGACCGCGTTGGCGTTGTCCAGGTCCGCCGCCTCGTACAGCTCCTGCGGCACATTCTGGATGGCCGCGTAGATGAGCATCGTATTATAACCGATCGCCTTCCACAATGCAACGATGATGATTGACATCATTGCCGTATCGGCGCTGTCCGCCCATTTCAGCGATGGCAGGCCGAAGAAATTGAGCACCATGTTGAGCAGACCGTTGTTCTTGTTCATGATCCAGGCCCACACCATGGCCACGGAAATCAGGGCGATGACGTGAGGCATGAACATGATGGTGCGGGTCAGGTTGTTCATAAAGGTGCTCTTGGACAGCCATACCGCGAACAGCGTCGAGATGGAAAGGCCCAGCCCTACGACAAAAATGGCGTAGGTGATGGTATGCACGATCGCTTCCTTGAATTCCTTGCGCTTGAAGATATAATCGTAGTTTTTGATGCCGACCCAGGTCGGCGCGGTGACCAGGTTCCACTTCTGAAAGGAGCGGACCACCATGTCGATCACGGGATAGACCGTAAACAGCCCCAGAAATATCAGCGCCGGGAGAATATATACATAGGGACGCACCTTCTCCCACGGCGTTTTATAGCCCGCCGGCCGCGACAGGCTTTTATTCATCGTCGTCATAGGCATGTCCTCACAGCTTGCTCATCCATTGGTCATAGCGCGCGTCATCCGGGCGGATGCGGCGCTCCTGTTCGTCAAACAGCAGTATGTTGGGCTGCTTGACGCCGACATACACGTCGCTGTCCTGATCAAAGCTGTCGTCCAGGCTCTTGATCATGACGGAATTGCCCTCGTAACGCACCTGATAGATGGTTTCGGAGCCGAGCATTTCCTTGGTGACGATATGCCCCTTGCGCGTGTAGAAATACTGCCCGGGCTCGTGGGTCAGGTGCACCTTTTCGGGCCGGAACCCATAACGCACGCCGCCCTCCCCGAAGGGCAGCACGTTCATCTGCGGAGAGCCGATGAACTGGGCGGTAAACAGATTGTCGGGATCCTGATAGATCACGGTCGGCGTCGCCTCCTGCTGGATGACGCCCTTGTTCATCAGGATGATCCGGGTGCCCATGGACATGGCCTCCGTCTGGTCGTGGGTCACGTAGACGAAGGTCGTCTTCAGGCGGTTATGGAGTTCGATGAGCTCCGTGCGCATGGAAACGCGCAGCTTGGCGTCCAGGTTGGACAGCGGCTCGTCCATAAGGAAGACCTTGGGCTTCTTGACCATGGCGCGGGCCAGGGCGATGCGCTGGCGCTGGCCGCCGGATAGGGTGCCAGGCTTGCGGTCCAGGAGCTCGTGAATGCCGACGATTTCGGAAATCTCGCCGATCAGGCGCTCGCGTTCGTCCTTAGGCACCTTGTTGTTCTTAAGGCCGAACTCGATATTCTCCTTGACGGTCATCGTCGGATAAATGGCGTAATTCTGGAACACCATGGCCACATTGCGCTTAGCGGGCGGGAGGCCGGATATATCCTCGCCGTCCAAAAATACCTTACCGGAGGTCTGCGGGCCGATACCGGCAATGATGCGCAGCAAGGTGGTTTTTCCGCAGCCGGACGGACCGATCATGACGGTGAAGGAACCGTCCTCAATATCCAGATTGATATGATCCAGAATCACCTTATCACCGAATTTCTTGGTGATTTCTTCAAATCTGATCTCTGCCACAACAAAACCTCCAGTCCATTTTGAAATGCGCCGTGCAGCGCGAAACCGCACGGCGCGTAGTTACTGTGAATTATTCGTAGGTGTCGACGATGCCGCGCGGCAGGTTCTCTTCCATGATCGCGGTCAGGTTGTCCAGCATTTCATCAACGCTCATGTCGGAGGAAGCGAAGGCTTCGAGGTTCTTGACGAGCTCGTTGTCAACGTCGCTCATGTGCGCGGACACGTGGGTCTCGTTCAGCCACTGGAGCTGATCGTACGCGACGCGCTTGAAGGGCTGCTCGGCCCAGGCGGCCTGGACGTCAGGATCGTCTTCCACGCCCACGTGAGAGAGCACATAACCGGTCTTCAGGGAGTGCCAGATGTTGGACTCGGTGCTGGTCATGAACTTGATCAGCTCCCAGCCGGCCTTCTTCTCTTCTTCGCTCTTGTTGGCGGACAGCATCAGGTTCGCGCCGCCGGTGTACACGCGGTGATAGATGGAGCCGTCTTCCATGGTCTTGCCTGCCAGAGGCGCTACACCCAGGGTGAACACGCCTTCAGACTTGCTGATCGCGTTGCCCAGGTTGCCGGAGGAATGGAAGCAGAACGGCATCTTGCCGGCCAAGAACTCGTCCCAGTGGTTGCCGGTGGTCTGGGAGGGCACGAAGTACCAGCCCTTGTCGATGGCTTCACGCCACGCGGTCAGCGCCTTGCGCCAGCCGTCGTTCAGGTCTCTGCAGGCGCCTTCGCCGTCCTTGGAGAAGTATTCGCCGCCGCCCCAAACAGTGATGTAATAGGTGAAGTAGCCGCCGGCGATCGGATGACCGTAGGCCGGGGTGCCCTTCAGCGCGACCCACTTCTCGCAGACATCCCACATTTCTTCCCAGGTGGCGGGGATATGGTCATAGCCGACCTCGGCCAGCGCTTCCATGTTGCCGTACATCATCTGGGTGGAACGGGCATACGGGAAGGACCAGACCTTGCCGTTCACATCGGTGGAGAACACGAGCATGGCGGGCATGAACTGACCCATGTCGTAATCCGGGTCATTCGCGGCCCAGTCGCTCAGGCACTCCATGCTGCCGTAGGACTGCGCCTCGTTCAGGGACATGCAGGCGTCGATGATGGAGACGGTCGGGTTCTCATTGGAGCCGTAGTACTGGTTGAACTTGGACAAAAGCGCCGCGTAGCCGCTGCCGTTGACCTCGGCGGTCGCGTGGATCTTGCCCTCGTAAGCCTTGTTGAAGCGGCTGACCAGCTCTTCCATCGCCTCGTAGTTCGCGCCGGAGCCCCAGCTGTGCCAGATTGTGATTTCGATGGGCTCGTCCGCCATCGCGAAGCTCGCCATGGACAGCACCATCATCATCGCCAATAGGATCGCAAACAGTTTCTTCATTGGGTTTTCCTCCTTATAAAATTCATTTAACGTTATTTGATCGGGAGCGGCTGACTGTCATCATCCTCCTTTCCGAACCGCTCAGCCGATTGATTCAAACTCAAAGGCCGTCCAGGGCACGTTGACGGGCTTCTTTTCCACGATGATTTCATAGATGTGCCTGAGCAGCGGGAAATCCTCCTCCTTCAGGATGCCCTGGGCGATCTTCTTTTTGACCGCGCGGGCGGACCGGGTGGCGATGACGATGGATTCCAGGGTGACGCCCTGAAGCTCGGCCATCGCTTCGTCAAAGGTGAGTCCCCGCCCCAGCAGGGTGCCGATTTTGCGGGTGCGGCCGCCATACACGGTCACATACAGGTCGCCGATACCCATCAGGATGCTTTCCTCCCGGGCGCCCATGTATTCCAGCAGGCGCTTCATTTCCTTCGCGCTCTGGCCGAACAGCGCTGCCTGGGAGTTAAAATGCAGCACGCCGATTTTGCCGTCGCGCTTTTCCCCGAGGCCCACCGCCAGGGTCACGCCCAAGGCGTAGGCGTTCTTCATGGCGACGGCAGCTTCGATGCCGACCACGTCCGTGGAGATGCTGATATGATAGTAATCCGTCTCAAACAGCGACTTGATCCAGCGCAGCAACTCCGGATCCTTCCCGCAGAAGGCGACCTCGGTATCGTCCAGATCCGCCAGCTCATAGCTGGTGCAGGGGCCGCCCACCGCGTTCAGCTTCAGGCCTCGGTTGCCGGACTGGCGCTCAAACAGCTCCGGATACACGTGCAGGCCGCCCTGCTCGTCGTCCATCATGCCCTTGGTCACGGTCAGCACGGGCAGCGCCGGATCGATCACCTTCAGCACGTTCTCACAGAACCAGTCGACGCCGAAGGAGCTGACGCCGCCCACCAGCAGGTCCGCACCTTTCTCTTCAAACTGATAGTACCGATAGCTGTCCGGCAGCCTGCGCTTCATGGTCAGGTGCCAGCCCGTTTCCCGCGCGTGATCGATGATCTCGCGGTCCAGCGGCGTGCCGACCAGGCGCACCTCATGCCCGTTGTGCGCGGCCGGGATGCCGATCGCGCTGCCCATCATACCCGCGCCGACAATCGTAATAATGCTCAAAGAGGATCATTTCCTTTCTACAATTATTCACGTGCCCGATCCCGCGGACGCGGATCCCGTACACGCCACTTGTCTAAAAAAATATCAGATTCGGTCGAAGTGTTCCCTGACAAACCATGACTTTACAAATGATTGATTTTCGTTATAATTATATCGTGCCTTTTCCCAAGTGTCAATCTATGACCGTTCTTTTGATAAAAAATCATCTTTCTGCTCTTTTCGATCAACAATGATCATCCTCTATCGTTTTCGGGCATCATCTTTCCATAAACCGCACAAGGAGTATTGAAAATGTTCAAAACTGAGCGCATGGATGCCATCCTGCATATCCTGCAGGAGAAGAAGCACGTCACCGTACACTACCTGTCGGAGCACGTATATGCCAGTGAGGTCACGATCCGGCGCGACCTGCACAAGATGGAGGAGCTGGGCCTGATCGTGCGCAGCTACGGCGGCGTGACGCTGCGCGTCAGCGAAAACGTGTCCGTGCCGCTGGTTATCCGTGAGCAGAACCTGAGCGCAGTCAAAAACCGCATCGCCGAGGAGGCGGTGCGGCTGATCCGCAACGGCGATACGGTGCTGATGGACGGCTCCTCCACGGTATTGTGCATGGTCAATTACCTGAAGGAGCGCCAGAACATGACGGTCATCACCAACAGCCTGCGCACCGCGACACAGCTTTGCGAAAAGCGCATTCCCGTCTATTGTACCGGCGGGCTGCTGGTGCCCGAGGCGCTGGTCTGCGTGGGGAACTATTCCCACAGCATGATCGACTCGGTCACGGCGGACTGCATGTTCTTTTCCTCCCAGGGCTTTTCCGCGGAAGGCAACGTATGCGATTTTTCCGAGAATGAGACCTATCTGCGCAAGCTGATGCTGCGCCACGCGCGCCGCCGGTACTTCCTGTGCGATTCCAGCAAGCTGGGCAAAACCTTTCTGTTTACGGTCTGCGGTATCTCCGAGCTCGACCAGGTCATCTGCGATACGGACGTCCGCGCCTGGCTCAACCAGGCCGGCGGCTGACAGTCAGCAGTTTTCGATGAAGGCGAAGGGATTTCCCTCCCCCAGGTGGGTGTGGAGCAGCTCCTCGAACTCGGCCCGGTTGTTCACGCCGGCGTCGGCGTAGATCTTATTCAGCCGGTAACGCAGCGCGCTGGAAGAGATATAGTTTTCTCTCCAATAGTTTCATAGTTTTCCCGGTCGACGATGGCCTTGATCGATGACGAAACAAACCGTCCGCGCGCAATCGATCTGGTCGCATTACGAACGATGGAAATACCGATGACAACCACGTGTGACTCACCGCGAAGGCACGGAAATAAGCCTGATTTCATGTAATGCTTATCACGGTTTATCCTTAATCCTCCTGTTTGTCCTTTGGGGCTCACCAGTTCGTCTAATGATCTGTTCAAGGCATATTATAAGGCCGGCATATCTCAGGAGCCTGAGAAAAAACCGGTCTTATATATTTTGTTTACGCCTCGTCTGTATGATTCGTCCAGATGCAGAAAACGCAGACCGGTTAGCTGATGCACTCGCTGCAACAGCTGAATATAAAAAGCATATTGGAGGATGTCAAATCATTTTATTCTGCTGAGCTGTGATCCCCAGCCCGGCATCGACATCCGTAGCTTCACCGATTGGCACAAAGAATACACCTACGCCTGATCAGCCACAAACTGAACAGGCCGCTGATCAATCCTCCAGCCTGACACCCTGTTCCTGAAGGCAGCGCCGCACCTCCGCGGCGCTTAGCTGTCGGGGTGTCAGGCCTTTTTGCGCACTCAGGGCAGCGGCGATGCCGGCAGCCTGGCCGGTCGCAAAACACACGAACATCACCCGGTAGCTCGCATGGGCGCGGTGGGTGCCGGAAATGCAGCGGCCGCAGGTCAGCAGGCCCTCTACACCCCGAGGCAGCAGCGCGCCGTAGGGGATGTCATAGGGGATTGCGGGCTGGGAGTGTCCCTCCGCCTGTCCTCCGCCACTGGGATTGTGGATATCAATTAAGAACCAGGCCCTGTGCACCACCGCGTCCGGATAGCGGCCGCCTGTCTCCACATCGTGGTCCGTGACCGTCGCGTCGCCTATGATGCGCCGCGTTTCACGCACTCCGAGCGTGCTGCCGCTGGATTTCACCCGGCAGTTTTCAAAGCCCGGGATATAGGTCCGCAGGAAACACACGATCCTGTCGATCTGATGCCGGAGCGTCATTTCAGCCCTCAGGATGCCCTCGCTGTCCAGCGTATCATAGCCGTTTGCCTGGGTCGCGTTGACGCTGCGCTCACCCCCGAGCGCCGTACGGTGCAGGCGCACGATGGATACGTTTTTGGGCAGTTCGCCTGTCTTTTCTTTTGCAATGCAGAAGTCGGCATAGCGCGTTCCATCCGGCAGGGTGACCGGGTCCGTACCGCCCCAGCAGGTGATGGCACGGCTCTCATCCACATGGTCGATCACAAACTCGAGACTGCAGGGCTGGCAGCCGCCGTCCCCATCGCGCCCGATCCGGGCCTCAGCGCCGGCATGGACGGAGACGAAGCCGTCGCCCGTCGCGTCCACGAAGGCCTTCGCAGTGAGCGTGCGAAGTCCCTCCTGTGTGCCTACTACCAGCCCGGTGACCCGCGAACCGTCCTTCACTGCCTCCACAACAGGCGTCTGCAGAAAGACGCGAACACCGGACTCAACCACAAACCGGAGCAGCAGCGTCTTGGCTTCCTCAGTATCCACGCTGCGCTCGACGCCGTTGCGGCTCCGCGCCTCCTGCCGGCAGAGCAGGGCCATCAGCTCGTCTCCCATTGTGCCTTCAGACGCCGCTCCGAGCACCGGGTTCACATAGCCCGAGGTCAGCATGCCGCCCAGGATGCCGTAGCGTTCCACCAGTGCCACCGACGCTCCCTGCCGCGCCGCCGCGACCGCCGCCGCAATGCCCGCCGGGCCGCCGCCGGCCACGATCACATCATATGTATCAGGATACATGGGTCATCCTCCCTGCAATTCAGCATCATCCTTCAAAAGCTCCGCCAGCCGCCGGTATTTCCGATAAAGACCGTCGTACAGAGCCCGTTTCTCGGATCTCGGCCGGTATTCCGCAGCCGTGTCGGGAGCCATCCGCCGGATAATCTCCGGCCAGCGCCGGTACCCCTCCCTCTCCGCAGCTGCGGCAGCCGCCATGGCGGAGCCGAGGGCCGCAGTCTGGGCGCAGCCGGTCACAGCGAGCGGTCGTCCCAGTACATCCGCATAGAGCTGCATGAGCAGCGGGTTTTTAAGCGCTATGCCGCCGTTCACCAGGATGCGCGTCACCGGGATTTCCTGGGCCGCCAGCGTCTCTACGATCCAACGCGCGCCGAAGGCTGTCGATTCCATCAGGGCGCGGTAGATCTGGTCCGGCTTCGTGCCGAGGGTCAGGCCCATGATAGCCGCACCCAGATCCGGACGGTTCAGCGGGGACTTATTGCCGTTCAGCCAGTCCAGCGCAATGGGATGCGGGGCATTGTCCGGCAGAGCGCGCACTCGCTCACAGAGCCAGCTGTGGATATCCATGCGCGCCTCCGCTGCCGCCCGCTGGTACGCGGCTGGCACGGCATGATCGACATACCACTGGAAGGCGTCGCCCGAAGCCGCCTGTCCGGCGGCGATGCCGGTAAAGCCGGGCAGCATGCTGCCCGGTACAGCAGCGCAGACACCGTGGACACCGCGGTCTTTCCCACTCAGCAGAAAGAAGCCGGTGGAGGTGCCGACCGTCATCAGCAGCTCGCCCGGCTCAGATATCCCGGCACCGGGCAGGCCGGCATAGCCGTCCATCTGCGCGAAGGTCAAATCGACCTCTTCGGGCAGCCCGAGTCGGGCCGCCATAGCGGGACAAAGCATGCCCGCAGGCTCCCCCGGGCGCCCGAGCGCGGCCTGTTCCTGCCCCCAGGGCATGAGCTTGCGCGGCAAATTCCCCAGTTTCGGGTCGATCGTCTCAAAAAAGGCGGTATCCGGATAGCCCGTGCCCTCCTGATACAGATCCTTGCACGTGAGCGTCGTCAGGCTCATGATTGGCCTGCCGGCCAGCAGGCTGCACAGCCAGTCCCCCAGTTCCATGAACGCGAACGCCGCCTCATAGACTGCAGGCGCGTTCAGGCAGATATGGGCCGCCTTGGCGATAAGGGATTCCGCGCCGACGCTGCCGCCCAGACAGTCAAGCCAGGCCGGGTCCGCGCGGCGAAGCGCTTCCGTCAGCATCGATGCCTCCCGGACCGCGCGGTGATCTTTCCACATGACTGCATACGCCCACGGGTCTGTGCTGAAGCGTTTCTCGGCACAAAGCGGCGTCAGGTCCCGCCGGGCTGGAATGAGCGTGCTGGCAGTCGTATCGATGCCAAGCGCCGTTACAAGGACGCCCCGCGCATCCGACACGTTCATCAGGTCCCGGACGGTACCCGACATAGCGACAGTGAAGTCACGCGGATCCTGCAGCACGAAGCCCTCCGGCACCGGCGAACCGTCCGGCAGGCAGCCGAGCACCCCATGTTCATAAGGCCGGACCGCCTCCGCGAGAATACGTCCGTCCGCCGGAGACACGAGGACACCGCGGCAGCTGAGCGAGCCGAAATCCAGCCCAATGACAGCGGTATCGGTATCCATCGCTTACTCCTTCAGCAGGTCGGCGTAGCCTGCGCCCAGGCGCCAGAAGCCGCCCTCCGGGTTGGCATTGGTATTGCAGACCAACTCATTGCCCCAGAAGCTGCAGCTCTCCAGTTCTTCTCCGCCCATGGCCGTATCAGTCAGATTTGCCCTGGCGATCAGGCATTTTTTATCAAGATCGAAGATCCGGATGCCGTCGGGCCGATCCGCGTCCCCGCAGCCGAAGGTGTAAAAGAGCTTGTTCCCGGCGATCATGCCGCCCTGAGTAAAGGGAATATCGAAGGGCGCGGTAAACTGATCGACGATATCCCGCGGCCCGAAGCGCACGAAGCCCCCGCTCAGCGGGTCCGGCAGCGGGAAACGCGTGATGATGTACTCGTTCACAGCGTAGTATTTTCTGAACGCCGGTGTCGTGCGGTAACGGCAGGAGAACATATACACAGCCTGCCGCTCGTTGTCCACAAACCAGGCCGGGCAGCCCCAGCACGGCTGCTTCCAGGGCAGACCGGCCATGTCGCCGTCCCGGTAGCTGATGGTCTGGATCCATTCGGCGCTGCCGCCGACAGGCCGGCCGTCCGCGTCGTATTCCAGGCGGATATCCTCGACCGCACAGCGGTAATGGTAGCCGTCCACATCCGCACCGATGCCGCGGCCGATGGTGACATACAAGAGCGGGAGCGGGTTGCCGTTCCGGTGGACGGCACAGAACATGCACTGGTTGGCGTGGTTGGTGTACTCATCCGCAGGCGTTCCCTCGTTGAAGGAACCGAGCGGGAAAGTGCAAAGCGGCTCCGAATCTCCGCTCTTCAGGTCAAAGACCGCGCACTGACCTGTATGAAAGAGCTGGAAGGCGAAATCGCCCCAGATCGCCATGCCCTGGGCCGAGGGCCACGGCTTTTTGAAGCGCATGTGCAGCTTCATCGGTTCTCCGCTCATCTCTCTCATGCCGTTTTCCTCCCCGCCCTGATTTCCAGGACCTTATCCCGCACCGCCGCCGCCAGCCTGCGGTGGCTCTCCGCGTCCAGGTGCACCCCGTCCCGCGCGTCCGGCCGGGTGAGGGGCTGGGCGTCCAGAAAATAGCAGCCGTACTTTTCAGCCACCGCACGGTAGACCTCCGGAAAGCGGTGACTGAGGCGCTCGCCGTATTCGCCAAAGAACTGCCCGTAGACCTCCGTCCGCGCGTCCGGCGCCGAGGGCGTGATAAAGGGCGGCGCGATCAGCAGGATCTCAGGCGGCCGCTTTTCCTCCGGACCGTACTCCGGATGCGCCTGGATCAATTCAACGAGCGTTGCGATGCCGTGTCCCATCTCGGCTTCCGGCAGCGGTTCGGGCTGGTGCAGATCATTGGTGCCCAGCATCAGGATGACCAGGTCCAGCGGCGCATGGGTCTTGAGGCAGCCCTCCAGCATATGAAGGCCATTCTTAAAGGGCATGGCTGGGTTTGCGGTATAAATGGTCGTACGTCCGCCCAGGCCTTCCTCCCGCACGGCGCAGCCATCGCTCAGCAGCTTTTGCAGCACGCAGGGCCAGCGCACATCCCGCCCGTAGCGCGGATGCGGCGCGTCCTTATGCGGCCGCGCCACCGTACCCCAGGTATTGGAGTCGCCATAGCACATGATCTCGTATATTCCGTCCATCATTCAT
>CADAPM010000035.1 GCA_902789795.1 uncultured Eubacteriales bacterium | reverse complement strand
ACGGCCCGGTAGTTCAGCTGGTTAGAACGCCAGCCTGTCACGCTGGAGGTCATGGGTTCGAGCCCCATTCGGGTCGCCATATATGCCTTGGTAGCTCAGCTGGTAGAGCAATAGACTGAAAATCTATGTGTCGGTGGTTCGACTCCGCCCCAAGGCACTTTGCGGTAGTAGCTCAGTTGGTAGAGCGCCACCTTGCCAAGGTGGAGGTCGCGAGTCCGAGCCTCGTCTACCGCTCCAATTTTTATAAGGCGCCATAGCCAAGTGGTAAGGCGAAGGTCTGCAAAACCTTTATGCCCCGGTCCGAATCCGGGTGGCGCCTCTCAAAGGGGCTGTTGCAGAAGCACAAGAATCTGCAACAGCCCCTTTGCTATATTCGCCTATACCGACAGCGCCATAAAACAACAAAATAGCCGAACACAAACCAGAGCCATGCGCTGGATGCTTACGGCTGGCTCTGGTTTTCTGCTTTTGATTTGCGGATTCTCAGAAAATTCAGAAATTCAGCAGGGATGCGGGCTGCAAAATGTGGTTATCCAGCCTGCCGGTGTTGCATTTGATAATGGCCTTGCGGATGTTCTGGGATATCGCCAGCAGGAACAGTTCGCAGGTAACCTTGACGTTTCCGGCTGTCAGGAAGCGGACGAACTTCCGGTTGTGCTTGAGCTGCCCGAAGGCACCCTCTGCCTGAATGGAGCGATTCACCCGGAGCAGCTTGCCTTCTTCCGTGGTAATCCTGCCAAGAGAAGCTTCCCGGTATTCGGTGAATTCCCGGCAGACCACCAGTTCTTTCCGGCGTTCCGGGTCCTGGGCCTTGCAGCAGGCCGCTCTGTAGGGACAGGCGCTGCAATCCTCACATCTGTATCGGGTAACTTCTCTTGTCGTTCCGTCCTTGCCGTGCTCTGTCACTGTGCCGACTCTGTCCAGAATCCGCCCGTTCTTGCACAGATAGTAGTCTCCCGGCGCATAATAGCCCATGTTTTCGGCCCGGCCGATCTGCGCCTTGAATTTCCTCGTCCGGCTGCTCTCGTAATTGTTTGGTTTGATATACGCTTCCTGCTTGTGCCGATCCAGATACCGGTAGTTCTCAAGACTCTCATATCCGGAATCAGCTACAACCTTGCGGAAACAGAATCCTAATCGTTCCTTCAGCATCTCCAGCATGGGCGGAAGCGTTGCGTAATCCGTTCGATCCGGAAAGACACCCAGACCGGCAATGAACTGACTGTTGACCGCAAACTGGACGTTATATCCCGGCTTCAGCTGTCCGTTGCGCATATGGTCATCTTTCATGTGCATGAAGGTCGCGTCCGGGTCTGTCTTGGAATAGCTGTTCCGATTGTCGCCAAGGATCTGCTTCTTCTGCTCATAGCTTTCCCACCGTTCCAACAGCGCCTTCCGCTCGTCACGCTCCCGTATCTTTGAAGGCTTGTGATGCCCACGGCCCTTTTGTACTGTCAGCCCTTCCTCGCTGATCTCTTTCTCCAGCGATTCCACCTGCTCCGCAAGTTTCCCTTTGGTGGCATAGCCGCTTTCCAGTCCCAGCAGGCCGCGCGCTCTCTCACGAATCTTGCCCAGTTCCCGCTCTACTGCTTTCCGCCAGACAAATGTATACCGGTTCGCCCGGCTTTCGATCTTTGTTCCGTCCACATACAGTTCGTCCCGGTCGATCCAGCCCTTCTTCACCAGAACATTCACGTACTGCCAGAACAGACCTTCGATTGCTTTCCCGGTCGCCGCGCCGCTCCTGAACCGGGCGATGGTGCAGTGATCCGGCGGTTCATGCCCATCCAGCAACAGGATAAACTGAATGTGATTCCGGCATAGCTGCTCAATCTTCCGGCTCGAATACACGCCTTCCATGTAGGCGCATACAAGGATCTCGAACAGAATTCTTGGCTCGACTTGTGATTTTCGGATCATTCCCGAATAGGCGCTGTACAGTTCCCTGTAATCCAGTTCCTCAAGCTGGGCGCTTACTTGTCGATAGAATTCGTCCTTCTCTGCCTTGTACTCCCTGCCGCTGCATATTTTCAATTTCAGCTGTTGACATCCCTGCTGAATGGAAATATACTCTCCTTGTTGTGGTGTTTTCATGGCAGATACATTCTACAACAAAATGGAGCTTTCTTCCACCTCCTCAGTGGTCGAAAGCTCCGTTTTTGTTGTCGGGGTTGTGCAACAGCCCCTTGTCTTATGCGCTTTTCTGTGCTATGCTTGGAAATGTCAGGGGACAGCTCCCCCGAATGAATCAACATGTAACGAAGGTACGACTATGCTGTATATCATGCGCCACGGCCAGACGGACTGGAACCTTCAGCACAAATTGCAGGGAAAGACGGATATCCCGCTGAACGAAGCGGGGCGGGCTATGGCCGAAAACGCCCGGCAGAAGTACCGGGACATCCATTTTGATGTCTGTTATTGCTCGCCGCTCAAACGTGCCCGCGAAACGGCGGAGATCCTGCTGAGGGGCAGGGATGTTCCCGTTTTTACGGACGACCGGCTGGCGGAAATGGATTTCGGCCGTTGCGAGGGTGTAAAATACGGGCCTCTGTTCCCGGACTCGCCCATTGCCGCGGCTTTCAGCACGCCGGACAAATACGTGGCGGACAACGGTGCGGAGACCTTTGAATCCCTGTTTGCCAGGACCGGCGAGTTCCTCCGGGAGGTGGCGGATCCGCTGCTCATGCAGGGCAAAGACGTGCTGATCGTCGGCCACGTGACCATGAACTGCAGCATCATCGGGCAGCTCAGGGGGATCCCTCTCAAGGATTTCTGGAGCGTCAAAACGGATAACTGCGAGCTGGTGAGGCTCCTCTGAGCGTTTTCAACGCTGATCCAGATCTGATACAAAAGGGGCTGTTGCAGAAGCACAAGAATCTGCAACAGCCCCTTTTCTTATTGTCCATGTTGAATTTTGTGCATTCTGGTCGTCTAATGGTATAGAGAGGGGGTGAGGCCACCATGGAAACTGTCAAGGGCCCTGACAGTAAGGAAGAAAGGATCGAGCACATGGTCCTATGCTACCAGCTTTCTCTGCTGAGACTTTGCTATGCGTATCTGCATGACGAGGAACTGGCGAAGGACGCGGTGCAGGAGACCTTTATCAAGGCATATCGGAATCTGGACAGCTTCAAGGAGGATGCCGCTGAAAAAACCTGGCTCAGCCGGATCGCGATCAATACATGCATGGATCTCCGGAAGACGGGCTGGTTCAGGCATGTGGACCGATCCGTCTCCCTGGATAAGCTGCCCGAGCCGGCTGCGCCTGTGGAGCCGGAGGATGAAAACCTGACGCTTGAGATCATGAAACTGCCGGCAAAGCTGAAGGAAGTCGCGCTGCTGTGCTGGTTTCAGGGAATGACTTATAACGAGGCTGCCGAAACGCTGGGCATCAGCTTTCAGGCGGTCGGCAGCCGATTAAACCGCGCAAGACGGAAACTGCGTTCAGCGATGGAAGGAAGTGAAGATCATGAACCTGCATGAAGAACAGAAAATAGTACAAAAGGCGATGAATGCCGCCCTTTCAGGCCTGCAGGAGGATCCATGGCTCGTGCAGCGGGTTCTTGCGGCCGAGAAAGGAGAAAGAACTGTGAAAAGAAGGATATCTTTTGCTCTGGTATTGAGTATCACGGCGATACTCGTGATGATGGGGACTGCTTACGCCTTATTCTCTTCCCAAGTGGCTGAATTCTTTGGTCAGCACTGGAATCAGGAGCTCGGCGCCCGCCTTCAGGAGGGGAAGATCGCCCGGATCGGAGAGTCTGTGACCGTCGGCGATGTGGTGATCACCCTCGATGAGATCGTCTATCGGGATCGCGGGCTTTATGGCGTGGGCACGGTCCGTCCTATTCATCAGGAAGACGTGCTGGTCCCCATGGATGCTGTTGAAACGCTGATCATGTCGCATGAAGAGTACCTTCTTCCGAATGAAGACCCGTCTTCTCCCGCACTGGATGCTGCCCTGGCGTTCGTTTCAAAGGCGAGATCCACAGGCGGGAAAATGCTGACGGTCGAATCCATGCCCATGAAGATCGGTGTGGATGACGGGACCATGCTGATGCCGGGCACGATCGGGTTTTATGATATTGCCAACGAGGATGGCTCTGTGACCTATTCCTTCGAAGCTTCTGACGGCTTTGCCGTCAATGAGGGCACGACCTATCAGATCCGGATGGAAAGCACCGTCATGCAGCTCGATGAGGAAGGAAATCGCCTCGAAGACACCCTGCAGCGCCATTCGTGGATCGTGTCCTGTGAGCCGGTTTTCATGAACGATACCAGGAAACCGTCCTCCGATCATGCATCGAATGTGACGGTATTGACAGAGAGAGGATTTGAACTGATCACTCCGGCGGAATACCAGGCATCGGGCACGATGCCGGTATATCAGGCGATCGAAACAGATTTCACTAGGGATATCCAACCGGAATGGTTCAATGGGACTGGCATCGCAGCAGGAGCAGGTGCAGACTTCATTCAGTTCAACGACCATGCCATCCTGTCCGCCGCGCCGGAAGCGCTGTTTTATGACGAATATGCGGACAGCCAGTATTCTGAAGGGTACTCCGGAGCCATTGTACGGATCATTTGGGTCAAGGACTGGCCCGATCACCGCGGAGAATTTGATCTGGAAAAGACGGAACTGACCGGCATCACCCTGGAAGATGCGAAGCAACAGGCGGAAACTATAATCGCCCGGCTGGGCATCGACTGCAACCAGTACGTTTGTCAGTATGCGCTGGATATGAGTCTGGAACGCATTCAGGCCATGGACGCCATCTACGAGAAAGCGATTGTCGATGGCGAACTCCTGACAGATGATGATTGGGTGCCTTACGACTACAGCGCCATCCCTGCCAGCGAGGAAGGCTTCTATCTGGAGTATCGGCCCGCGCAGATCGACTCAATTGACGCGGGCGGGCGCTATGGACTGCAGTTCTTCGTGAACAGCCGCGGTATCGTGTTCGCCCACCTCCGCAACCAGTTCAATAGGGGTGAACGCATCGGGACTCCGGAAAAACTGATCACGCACGAAGAGGCGATCTCCAGATTCCATGAGGAGATCAACCGGTCGCGCTATGGCTCGGATGAGCAGACAATTTATATCCGGCGGGCCGTCCTGACCTATGAACCCGTGCGAGCTTCCGGCAATGGGAACGGCATGGTATTCGTTCCCACGTGGGCGATCATGTATCAGGATCAGAAAGCGTCACTGCAGGTGTTCGAGCAGTATGCTTTGTTCAATGCCATAGACGGCACATTGATCGATGCTTCTTTCCGGTAATATAAATCATTGTCTGGCAAATTCAGTTTTGGGGCTGCCACATGACGCGCAGCCCCTTCTCATTCGATTGGATAACCATAGGGCTGGCAACGGCCCTTTTTTTAATGGATATGCTCTTGCTGACATCAGAAAGCCGTGTTACAATAGCGCTGTCAATATGGAGCATGGAGGCGCGGACAATGAAGATCGGCATCGGCAACGACCATACGGCGGTTGAGTATAAACAGGCCATCGCGCAGCACATCCGGGACACCTACGGCTATGAGGTCGTGAACTATGGCACCGACAGCACGGAGAGCTTCGACTACCCCATCGCGGGCGAGGCGGTGGCCAACGCGGTCAAAAACGGCGAGGTGGACCTGGGCGTCGCCATCTGCGGCACGGGCATCGGCATCTCCCTGGCGTGCAACAAAGTGCACGGCATCCGCTGCGCGGTGTGCAGCGAGCCCTATTCGGCCCAGCTCTCCCGCCGGCATAACAATAGCAACATCCTGGCCTTCGGCGCGCGCGTGGTGGGCATCGAAATGGCCAAGATGATCGTGGACGCCTGGCTGACCGCCAAGTTTGAGGGCGGACGCCACCAGCGCCGGGTGGACATGATCATGGCGATCGAGGATAAACAGTGATGGAAACGGGCAAACTCGACCTGGTGGTCAAGATCGGCTCCATGGCGCTGATCCGCCGCGAGGACAACGACATCGACTACAACCTGTTCTCCCGGCTTTCCGGCGAGCTCAGGCCCGGCATGGCCGTGGTCTCCTCCGGCGCGACAGAGATCGGCCGCCTGGATTATATGAAGCGCTGCGGGGGAGAGCTGACCGGCGACCCCGAGGACAACAAGACGGACTACGCCGCCCAGGGCCAGGCCATCCTGATGGCAACCTGGCGGCAGTTCATCCGCCCGGACTGCCAGGTGCGCCAGGTGCTGGTGGAGCACAACCACTTCAACGACCCGCAGAAGCGCGAGCACCTGCGCAGGATGCTTTTGCGCTGCGCCGATCAGGGGGCCATCCCCATCATCAACTACAACGACGCCGTCAGCGATGAGGAAAACCGCAAGCTGGAGCTGCAGCGCCTGCACACCGACCACCCGGACGAGACGGTGGTGGAGTGCGTGGATAACGACGAGACTGCGGCGGTGGTGAGCGAGCTGATCCACGCGAAGACCATGGTGCTCCTGACCAGCGCGGACGGCATCTATTTTGACCCGAAGGATCCTTCCACCCTGGTGCGGGACGTGACCGCGCCGGACGCGGAAACGCTGACCGCCAGGATCCGGGAACTGCAGACCCACTGCGTGGGCGCGTCCCGGGCGGGCGCCAACGGCGCGGGGGCCAAGCTGGCCTTCGCCCTGCGCTCCGCCCTGCAGGGCGTGACCGTGATCATCGGCAGTGCGAAAAAATACCGCCTGCGGGAGCTGCTGGAAGGCAGCGTGCCGCGCACGCGGATCTCACTGGAATGAGGTAAATAATATGTCTGAATTTGCTGTGACGCCGCTGAACGCGGAAGAACTGGACGGGCTGGACGAGCTCGACCTGGACCAGATGGATGCTCAGGCGCTGTGCCTGCTCCTGGAGCGGGTGAAGGCGACCTACCCCGTGGTGGAAGGCCGCGAGCCCCAAGACCCGGACTCCGAGGAATACCTGCTGTGGCAGGAGGACCTGGAGACCCTGGACGATTATATCGACGAACTGACAGAGCGCCTGCAGTAAGCGGGAGCCGTCTGCTTTGAAGGAGAGACACATGCAAGAGATCAGCACGGTCCGCACATTTCTGGAGACCCAGGGTATCAACCTGCTGCGCGGCATCCTGGTGCTGGTGGTGGGGTTCTTCCTGATCCACTGGATCCTCAAGCTGCTGAGCAAAAACGACAAATATGTGCACATCGAGCCGACCCTCAAGGGCTTCCTGGACAACCTGATCCGCATTGGCCTGTACATCGTCGTCATTCTGACCGCCGCCAACGTGATGGGCATCCCCATGACCTCCATCGTGACGCTGGTGGCCAGCGCGGGCGTGGCGGTGTCCCTGGCCCTGCAGGGGGCGCTGAGCAACCTGGTGGGCGGCCTCATGCTGCTGCTCCTCAAGCCCATCGCGGTGAATGAGTACGTGAAGGCGGGGGACACGGAGGGCACGGTCAAGAAGGTCGGGGCCTTCTATACCGAGCTGGCGACGCCGGACAACCGCTTCATCAGCGTTCCCAATTCGACCCTCACCAATACGGCCATCATCAATTTCACCCGCCTGGGCACGCGGCGTCTGGACGTGGTCTTCGGCGTGAACTACCAGTCGGACATCGATCATGTCAAGCGCGTGCTGATGGAAGTGGTGGGCCGCTGTAGCGGCATCCTGCCCGATCCCGCGCCGGTAGTCCTCCTGACGGAATGCGGCGACAGCGCGCTCAAATTCACCATCCGCGTCTGGACCGACGATTACTGGACGGCGAACTTCTTCCTCCTCGAAGAGGGCAAAAAGGCCCTGGACCAGGCCGGTATCTCCATTGCTTATCCGCAGCTGGATGTGCACCTGAAACAGGAGTGAGTGATGAGTGATGAGAGATAAGTGATAAGTTCAGGTGCAAACTCCTCCACTGCGTTACGGAGTTTGGACGATTGCAGGGGCGCTTCGCGCAAAAATGAAAGAAACTGCGCAAAAGCGCAGTTTCATCCACAACTCATCACTGATCACTCATCACTCGCCCCGTGTTTCTCGATCAGCTTTTTCAGCTCCTCGATGATCTTTTCCACCGGGTAGCCGCTCAGGCGGCTGGCATCGCCGATGGTGGAGCGCTTGATGAGCTGGCGGCCCACGAAGGTCTTGGCGATCTTCAGCCGGTCGTCCAGGCCGGCGACGGTGTCGATGATCCAGGGATAAGCGTCCGCGATCTGCTGGAGCGGGGTCTCTTCGTTCAGCTGCAAGGGGATCACTCCTTTCGTCAGCCCTATTTTCCATCAAAACGGCTCAAATGTCAATCGTGTGACAGGAGCCGCATCCTCCATCCGTTTACAGCCGGTGGGCCCGGAGCCGGTAACCGGTGCGGTATACGGTGTCGATGGCCTTGAATCCGATCTTCTTGCGCAGGCGCTGGATATGCACGTCCACCGTGCGCGTGTCGCCCGGTGACAGGTATCCCCAGGCGGAGCGCAGCAGCTCCTGCCGGGATACGGCTTCGCCCGCGTGCTGCGCCAGCTCGCTCAAAAGCAGGTATTCCTGCTCCGTCAGTGTGCTGCGCATCCCGTCCAGGTAAATGGAACGGTCGCGATCATCCAGGTAGAGCTGTTTGGCCCTTTCGTTGGCCGGTTGGCACATTAACAGACTGCTCATGGAAAATCACCTCCGCATATACAGACGGAGGCATCCGCCATTTTGTTGCAGGATTTCACATTTGTTTACAAATCTGTCACATTTTCACTCGGGAGGCCCCTGTGAGCGTATTTGAACAAGATCTTCAGGCCCTGTATTTCGGGTCCATGCCGGTGGAGCATATCTTCCTGACGGAATACATGCCCGCGGCCCGCGGCGATTATGTCAAGGTGTACCTGCTGTGCCTCTATCACAGCCGCATGCCGAATGACGACACGAAAGTGGAGGATATCGCCCATGAACTCGGACTTGATATGGCCGTGGTGGAAAACGCTATCCGATATTGGGAGAGAAGAGGGCTTCTGGTGGTGATCGGTGGTGAACCGCTGCGCTTCCAGATGCGCTCTGCGGTCCAGCGGGCCCTGAGCGGGGAGACCCTGAGCGCGGACAACGCCTTCGTGCAGTTCAGCGAGAGCGTGTACGAGCTGTTCGGCGAGAGCCGGAAGGTGCGGCCCTCCGAGATCTCCACGGCCTACGAATGGGTGGAGGAGGAGGGCCTGAGCCCCGAGACGGTGCTGGCGCTCTTGCGCCATATGAAGAGCGTGTACGGCCCCCAGTTCAACTTCCAGCGGGGCGGGCAGCTGGCCGTGCGCCTGCGCGAGAACGGGACCCGGGACGTGGCGGACGCGGAAAGCTACCTGAGCTATGAGGAGTCCGTGCACAAGGGGGCCCAGGCGGTACTGCGCCGGATGGGCCGCCGCCGTCTGCCCTCGGAGGATGAATTGACCCTCTACCGCAAGTGGATCGGGGAGTGGGGCTTTACCGAGGAGGGCGTGCTGGAGGCCTGCACCAAGACCACCGGCGCGGGCGAGCCCAGCTTCAAATACCTGGACAGCATCCTGGCCGGCCTCCGGCAGTCCGGGAATGCCCCTGCCGACGCCCAGCAGGTCACGGAAACGATCCGGCAGGCGGACGAGGAGCGCAAGCTGGTCAGCGAGATGCTGACGGCCCTGGGCGCGCGTATCCGCCTGGATACGGCGCAGATGATCTACCAGGAGCTGGCCGCGTCCCAGCCCCATGACCTGATCGTCTACGCGGCGGGGGAGTGCGCCCGCTCCGGCAAGAACACCCTGGAGGACCTGGCGCGCCTGCTGGAAAGCTGGCAGAAGCGCGGCCTGAACACCCTGGAGGAAGCGAAGAAATATGTGCAGCACGTCCGGGAGCTGGATGGGGTGCTGTACCGCATCTACGAGGCCTGCAGTTACCACGGCCGGGCCAGCAAGACCGACCGGGAGTACCTGGAGCGCTGGCAGGGCATGGGCTTTGAAGAGGGCGTGCTGCTGCTGGCGGCCAAGCAGGCCAGCGGCGCGTCCAGCCAGAAGATGAAGTATATCAACACGGTGCTCAAAAACTGGCAGCAGAACGGCGTGACCACCCTGGCCCAGGCGGAAAAGCAGACCGGCCGGTCGGCTTCTGCCCCGGCGGGCAGGCGCGTGCTGGCGCAGCAGTATGAGCAGCGCGAATGGCACGAGAGCGAGATGGCCGAGAAACTGGGCGTGGACGACCTGTTCAAGGAGGAACCGGATGGACAGAAGGATTCGTGAGCAGCTGGAGGCCGAATACCGGCAACAGCGTGAAAAGAACGCCGAGGAGGAGGCCCGCCGCCGGGAGGAAGTGCGGCTGCATGCGCCGCAGGTGGCCGCGCTGATGGAGGCCCGCCAGCAGATGATCGCGGACTTCTGCCGCAAGGCGCTCATGGTGGAGGGCTATCAGGTGCCCGAAGCGGAGCTGCGCAAGGCGAACGAGCAGATCCGCGCGGCCCTGAAGGCGGCAGGGTATCCGGAGGACTATCTGGAGCCCGTAGCGCGCTGCCCCATCTGCGGGGACACCGGCTACACGGGCGGCGACGAGCGCCGGGAGTGCGACTGCTACCGCCGCCGGGCGCTGGAGCTGTCCGCGACCGTGGGCGAGGCGGGCCAGAGCTTTGAGGCCTTTGACGAAAACGTCTTCCCCGAGATCGTACCGGAGGGCTGGCCCATCACCCAGCGGGAGGGCATGCGCCGGCTCAGGAAGCGCTGTGAGGAGTATGCCGATACCTATCCTTCGGTCAGCCCGCGGGATATGCTTTTATATGGAAAGAGCGGCCTGGGCAAGACCTACCTGCTCAACTGCATGGCCCGGCGGCTGTCCGAGCGCGGCTTCTCCGCCGAGCTGGTCAGCGCTTATGACGTCATCCGCATCATGCGCGACGCCTATTTCGGCCGCGAGGACGACACGGCGCGCCTCTATGAGGCAGACGTGCTGCTGATCGACGACCTGGGCATGGAGCCGATGATGGAAAACGTGACCATCGAGCAGCTGTTTCAGCTGGTCAACACCCGCCGCAGCCGCGGCCTGGCCATGGTGTTCAGCACCAATCTGAACACGGAGGAGCTGAAGACCCGTTACAACGAGCGCCTCGCCTCCCGCCTGACGGACCGCAGCCTCTGCCAGGTCATCCGCCTGCTGGGCCAGGACGTGCGGCAGACCCAGAGGCCCTGATTGCAGGGCTTCGCGGCGGCCGTTTTTCGCACGCCCGAAAAAATATAAAAATGTTTTCAGAATTAAATTTTATTTTAAGCTTCGGCTGTTATCATCATCCCATCTTCAGGAAAGGAAGGTGGACCTCATGAAAAAGAGGAAGTTTTTGAAGATGACTGCAACGATGCTTACTGCGCTGACACTGGCAATGAGCGGTGCCGCCGGCCTGTCCGGCACGGCGGCGGCCGCCGTGGCGAACAATCCTGTATACAGTGCTTCTGATCTCTTTACCAGCCGCGATCTGCAGCAGGAGGCCGAGCTTTCCGGCGCGACCGCGCTGACCGTCACCGGCGATGTCCATATCACGGAAGCCGGCGTCTATGTGCTCAGCGGCACGGCCTCCAACGCCACCGTCTATGTGGAAGCGGCCAAGGACGCGAAGGTACAGCTGGTGCTGGACGGTCTGAACATCACGAACGCGGATTTCCCGTGCATCTATGTGATCTCGGCGGACAAGGTGTTCATCACCACCGCTTCCGACAGCTCCCTGACGGTCACCGGCACCTTCCGCTATGACGGCGATACGCACACCGACGGCGTGATCTTCTCCAAGGACGATCTCACCCTCAACGGCACGGCGAAGCTGACCATCCGCTCCTCGGATGCCGGCGTGGTCTCCAAGGACGACCTGAAGTTGACCGGCGGCACGTATGTGATCAACGCGGCGACCAAGGCGCTGGAGGCGAATGACTCCATTCGCGTGAGCGGCGGCACCTTCGACCTGACCGCGGGGACGGACGGCCTGCACGCCGAGAACAACGACGACGATTCCCTCGGTTACGTCTATCTGAGCGGCGGCGCCATGACCATCAATGCCGGGGATGACGGCATCCACGCGACCTCGGTGCTCCAGATCGACGGCGGCGAGTTCAACATCACCGCCAAGGAGGGCCTGGAGGGCACGTTCATCCAGATCAACGACGGCACCGTGAACATCTATGCCTATGACGACGGCATCAACGCTGCCCATAAGTCCGGCAGCGTTGAGGTGGATCTGGAGATCAACGGCGGTTCTGTCAATGTCAGCATGGCCGGCGGGGATACCGACGGCATCGACTCCAACGGCAACCTGACCGTGACCGGCGGCGTCATCAATGTGACCGGCAACAGCACCTTTGACTATGACGGCATCGGCAGCTATACCGGCGGCACCATCATCGCCAACGGCCAGACTTTGAACGGCCTGCCCAACCAGATGATGGGCGGCCGGGGCGGTATGGGCGGCTTCGGCGGCCGGGGCGGCTGGGGCCAGCAGGGCGGCTACGGTCAGCAAGGCGGCTGGGGCCAGCAGGACGGCTACGGCCAGGGCGGCTGGGGGAGACACCGCTGAGCCTGATCCGCGCTGCGGATAAAGCAATGATATGAAAGAAAACTGTCCTTTTCCCGACACCGGGGAAAGGGCAGTTTTTATGTGCGCATTGCCAGGGAACGCGGCTCCATGCTATAATCTTCGGGATGATACAGCAACAGATTCCGCTGTACCGGAACGGAGAAGGAACCATGACGTTTGAGGAAGCGCGGCAGGCCATCCCGCTGGGACGTTACCGCCATTTCAAGGGCCGTGAATACGAGGCCCTCGCTATCGCCCGGCACTCGGAGACCGAGGAGGCGATGGTAGTCTATCGCGCGCTGTACGGCGAAGGCGGCGTCTGGGTCCGCCCTGCGGACATGTGGAATGAAGTGATCGAGCGGGACGGACAGAAAGTCAAGAGGTTTGAAAAGCTATGAGCCAGTGCCGGAAATGGTATGAGGGGGATCCGATCCTGGAAGCCTATCACGACCGGGAATGGTGCAGAATCCGCCACGATGACGACTTCGAGTTCGAGATGCTTTGCCTCGAAGGGGCCAGCGTGGGCCTGTCCTGGCGGCTCATCCTGCACAAGCGGGAGGCTTACCGCGCCGCCTTCCACGGCTTCAGGATCGACGCCTGCGCCGACATGAGCGATGAAGAGCTGGACGCGCTTCTGAATGATCCCGGCCTCGTGCGGCACAGGGGCAAGATCTACAGCGTCCGGAAAAATGCCCAGGCGGTGCAGCGGATCCGGGCGGAGTTCGGCTCCTTCGACGCCTATCTGTGGAGCTTCACCGATGGTCAGCAGATCGACGGAGGATGGAAAACGGTCGAGGAGATCCCGACGGTATCCGAGCTTTCAAGGACCATGAGCAGGGATATGAAGAAGCGGGGCATCAGCTTTATGGGCCCGGTCATCACCTACTCCTTTTTGCAGGCCATCGGCATCGTGAACGACCATCTTGCGGACTGTGAATACCGGGACGGCGAATGCTGAGACCTGGTCCGCGAAGCATATCATAGGAGCAGGGAGACCAGCTATGAAAAGTCAAGGGGGTAGCGGATAAAAATTTCTTTATTCTTCCGGCGGCAAAGAAGGGTGACCTTAACAGACCTCAGCAAGCTT
>CADAPM010000034.1 GCA_902789795.1 uncultured Eubacteriales bacterium | reverse complement strand
CGCTGCTGCTGGCCGCCGGACAGGTCGCCGGGGAACACCGTCTCGAGGCCCGTCAGGCTTGTGTGGTGCAGGGCCTCGGCCACGCGCTTGTTGATATCCGTCTTGTTGACCTTCTGGATGCGCAGCGGGAAGGCCACGTTCTCGAACACGTTCATGTGCGGCCAGACCGCGAAGGCCTGGAACACCATGCCCAGCCCGCGCTCTTCCGGCGGGATGTACAGGTTTTTCTTGCTGCTGGACACCAGTTTTCCGCACAGCTCGATCTCACCCTCGGTCAGGTCCTCAAAGCCGGCGATCATGCGCAGGGTGGTGGATTTGCCGCAGCCGGAGGGCCCTAAGAAGGAGAAGCACTCGCCCTCGTGCACGCTCAGGTTGAAATCGTCCACGGCGACGATGTCGCCCAGGGTCTTGGTGGTAAAGCGTTTGGTCACATGGTTCAGGATGATCTGGTCAGCCATGGCTCAAACCCCCTTCCTGTCTTTGGTCAGCTTGGTGACGATGGTATTCAGGATGATGATGATACCGATCGCCACGGTGGCCAGGGCAGCCGCCTGCGGGATCATGCCCGCGTCACGCAGGGTATAGATCTGCACGCCCAGGGTACGGGTGTGCGGGCCGTAGAGCAGGATGGAGGTGGTGACCTCGCGCATGGCCGGCAGGAAGATCAGGAAGAAGCCGGAGACCATGGCGGGCCGGATCAGCGGCAGCGTGATATCCGCCAGGCTCTCGGTGTGGCTCGCGCCGCAGACCCAGGACGCCTCCTCCAGGGAGGAGTGCACCTGCAAGAGCGCCGCCGAGGAGGTCTTCATACTGAAGGACAGGTAGCGCGCCAGGTACGCCACCAGGATGATCCAGATGGTGTTGTATAGGTTGATGCCCGCAATGCGGCCGCTCCAGGCCAGGATGACGCCGATGGAGAGCACCGTGCCGGGGATGGCGTAGGGCAGCATGGAGATGACCTCCAGCGCGCCCTTGCCCTTCGGGCGAATCTTCTGCACCACGTAGGCCACCAGCGTGCCCAGGAACATACAGATGACGCCAGCCGTGATGGAGACGAACAGGGAGTTGCGGATGGACTCCATGGTGCCGTTCATGGCAAATACTGTTCTGTACTGATCCAGCGTGAAGTTCTCGAATTTCAGCGGCAGACCGTAGGCCTTCAGGAAGGAGATCAGGATGATCATGACCAGCGGCACGATAACGATCATCACCAGGGTCAGGATCGCCAGCAGGAACAGCGGGATCTTGGCCCCACGCAGCTTGATCAGCGTCGGGCGCATGGACTTGCCTTTGATAATATCGTAACTGCCGGCGGACAGAATCCTGTTCTGGAGGATCAAAGCCGCAGACACCACAATGACCAGCATGACAGACAGGGCCGCGCCCTGGCGGATGCCGTCGAAGGAGCCGCCGGAGTTATAGATAACGGCGTAGATACGGGTGGGCAGCGTGTAGATGCGCTTGGCATAGCCCAGGATGGCGGGCACGCCGAAGTGGGCCAGGGACGTGGTCAGGATCAGCAGCGCGCCGGCGGAGATGGCGGGCTTGACCAGCGGCAGAGTGATCTTCCAGATGACCTGGCGCTGGCGCGCGCCGGCGATGCGGGCGGATTCCTCCAGGGTCGGGTCCATGCGCTCCAGGGCGGACACCACCTGCATGAACACGAAGGGGAAGTAGTAGCTGACTTCCACGAACACGATGCCCCAGATCGAGTTGATGTTGATGGGCATGCTGCTTAAGTGGAATATTTCTCGCAGGAATTTGTTGATATAGCCGGAACGGCCGTTGAACATCATGTCCCAGGCCATGGCGCCCAGGAAGGGCGGGAACATGTAGGGGATGTTGAACAGCGCGCGCATCAGGCCCTTGGCCGGGATGTCGCTGCGGCCCAGCAGCCAGGCGTAGAACACGCCCATGATTGTGCCCAGGATGGTGGTGAACACGGCGATCTGCAGTGTGTTCCACATCGCATCGAGGTTCTTCTTGTCAGTCACCTGCTCGACGAACATCTCCACTTCCAGTTTTCCTTCATTGAAGAAAGCGTTGTAGATGATCATCACGATCGGGATGACAACGATGATGAGCAGCAGGATAAAACAAATGACCGTCATCGTCTTATCCATATTCAGGCGCTTGCGGCCATCCACCGCCGCGAGATCCGCGCTGACTCCTCCTATTTTTTTCATGCCTGAGCGCCTCCTTTCTGGGTGGGATAGAAGCGTGCGTTCAGCAGGCGGATGCCGATCGTTTCGCCCTCATTGACCGTGCCTTTGGTGCGGGCATCCAGCATACTCTGCTGCACGCGGACCTGCTTCTGGCCCAGGGTCAGGAAGTAGTTATACTCGCTGCCCAGGAAGACCCGGGAATCCACCTTCGCCTTGAGGGGCGACTGGGGATCGAATATGATGTCGTTCGGGCGCACGCCCAGGTCGTACCCGCCGTTTTTCGCTTCTTCTGCCACCGGGTCCGTATAGGGGATCTTCTCCCCGCAGTCCAGCATCAGCTGCCCGTTTTCCTTGATCAGGGGCAGGAAATTGGACACGCCGATGAACTCAAAGGTAAAGCGGTTGGCGGGCCGCAGGATCACCTCTTCGTCGGTGCCGTACTGGCACAGAGAGCCGTCCGGCTCCATGATGGCCATCTTGTCGCAAAGCTGCAGGGCGGACTGCTGGTCGTGGGTGATATACAGGATCGTCGCGTTCAGACGGTTCTGGATCATGCGGATCTCCAAGAGCATCTCCTCGCGCAGCTTGGCGTCCAGGTTGGTGATGGGCTCATCCATCACCAGCACGTCGCTGTCCACCACCAGGGCGCGGGCGATGGCCACGCGCTGCTGCTGGCCGCCGGACAGCTGATTGGGCAGATGGTTGGCGTATTCCGTCATGTGCACCTGCTCCAGGGCGTGCATGGCGCGCTTCTTGATCTCATCCTTCGGCCTGCGCTGCTTTTTGAGGGGATAGCTCACATTTTCCACCACGGTCATGTGGGGCCAGACCGCGTAGTCCTGGAACACGATGCCGATGTTGCGCTTATCAGCGGGTACGTTGATGCGTTTTTTCGCGTCGAACAGTACCCGGTCGCCCACGGTGATGGTGCCGGTCTCGGGCTTGATGAGGCCCAGCAGTGCGCGCACCAAAGTGGTCTTGCCGCAGCCGGAGGGGCCGACCAGGCAGACGATCTTCCCGCTGTCGACTTCCAGCGAGAAATTGTCCAGCACCGTGTTGTTCCCATAGCGGAACGTGATATTGTCGAATCTTACGGTTGCCATCAGTTCACTCCTTCATCTTAAAAAAAGCGGGCATGCCCGCCGGTGATACGGACGTGCATGCCCCGGTAAGTAATGGATTACTTATCGAAGATCGTGTTGAAGTTGTCCAGATAGGTCTGCAGATTCGCGCCCAGGTCTGTATAATCCACTGCCATGTTGATGGCAGCGATCGCGGAGGTATCGACCTTCATTTCAACGTCATCGCGCACGGATACGAGGTTGTTGGCAACCAGCACTTCCTGGCCTTCCTTGGAGAGGATGAAGTCCATCAGCAGCTTGCCGTTATCGGGGTTGGCGCAGCCCTTGATCAGGGCGATGGGGCTGGTCATGGTGATGACGTCCTCGTTGGTGTAGTGGAAAGCGAGGGGAGAGCCCTTGGCGATCAGGTTGGCAGATACATAGTCCAGGCAGATACCCACCTGATAGGAGCCGGCGGCGACGACGTTATGGGTAGCGGTGGTGCCGCTCTCCAGCTCGATGCCGTTCTCGCGCAGCTTCTTGAAGAATTCGGGGCCGTACTTCGGGGACTGCATCATGGCCGCCATCCAGTACTTGGTGGTGGAGGCCTGAGACGGGTCAGTCATGACGAGCTGATCCTGCCACTTGGGATTCAGCAGGTCATTCCAGGTCTTGGGGGCATCTTCTTCCTTGATGCCGATGCCATCCAGGGTGCACCAGGCGATGCCCATGGTCACCAGACGGCCGGCGGTGTAGTACCCTTCAGGATCCATGTAAGCCTTGGCGATGTGCTCGGTTTCCGGAGACACATAGGGCTCCAGCCAGCCGCGCGCCTTGAAGTCTTCGTAGTCGGAGGGGTCGCCCAGCCATACCACGTCGCACGCGATCTGGCCGCCGTCCTTGGCTTCGGTCGTCATCTTGGCAACCAGTTTGCCGCCGCCATTGTAGTAATGATCCATATCGATGCCAGGATACTTAGCTTCAAAAGCTTTCTCCAGCGCCTCCAGCTGTTCTTCCTGCATGGAGGAGTACAGCATCACCTTGCCGGTGGGTTCCGCCAGCGCGGCGGTCACGGACAGCGCCATGATCATGGCGAGGGCCAGAGCTACGAGTTTCTTCATACAAAGAGGCCTCCTTTTTTGTTGTTTCTGGGATATCTTTTACTATTATACACGGTTCTCGAGCTTTGTCAATCACCAGACTGTGGTTTTTTCCTGACCATTTCAGCGTTTTCTGCGCCGGTAGACTTTGGGCTTGGCGTCGGGGTCGGGGCGAATGCGGCCTTTGACCCATTTCCGGATCAGCCTGGGCTTATCGTCCAGGTGGGTGACGGCATAGTGATAGCTGAAGGACCCACCGCCGAGCGCGAGGCCTGCCAGGCAGGTCAATACGTCTTTCAGGCTGCTGACCTTACACAAAAGATAGATGCTGAGGGTCAGCATGAATCCTCCGAAGCAGGTGCTCAGGATGAACATGAAGTACCCGCCCGGGATCCGGTCCAGCTTCTGCCGGAAGGGGCCGTGGCGGCGGTATTTTTCCTCAAAGCGCTCCTTCTCCGTCTGGCGCCAGGAGGGCAGGCCGTTCCGGGTCTGCCAGTTCTCATAGGCCCCGGCGAAACGCTCCCAGGGCGTGAAGCTGTCCAGATAGATCCTGCGATGGCCCGCGCGCACATACAGGTCAGCGCCCGCCGGACTGGAGGATCCCACCTTTTTCACGCGCCGGATGTCCGCGTAATCATAGTGCACGGTGCGGCCCAGGATGGTCCTGTACCAGAAGCCCCTGTCATCCCAGATCAGGCGCTGGTTCAGACAGAAGGCCGCCGCGCACAGGCTGAGGACGCCGAACCCGCAGATCGCCAATGCCTGCGGCACATCCCAGATAAAGACCGGCAGGCCCAGCAGCACGCCGCAGCCCATCAGGATCGCCGCAAACACCCACGGCGCCTGCAGGCACTGTCTGGCCGACTGCTCGCACCGGACGCGCACCCACAACAGCAGGAGGCCATCCACCGCAGTCAGCAGGGCGACAAGGATCATCATGATGAGACGGGGAGACAATACAGGCATAAGAGCTCCTTTTAAGATGATTGGCTTGCAGAGAAATGTGGATAAATGAAGTAGGAAATAGGAAGGATGAAGTAGGAAGTAAAGAATGTTTTTGCGGTGGCGTTTGTAACGCCAAGCGCGCAAGTAGAATTACTTCCTACTTCCTAACTCCTACTTCCTACCTTTTGCTTCAGTCTGTCTCTTCATCAAAGAATATCGTTTTTCTGTTTCCGTCCTTTTTATATATCCCGATCCAGGAGAAATGATCGGAACCGATATCCTCAGATTCAGGCTGTTCAAGTTTTACTGATACACCGCAATACTGTGAGATGCTGTTTTCAAAATATGGTTCATACGCCGCTTCTTCCTCCGTAGCTTCCTGAGGATCACAGCCGTTCGATCTGCTGTCAAACAGGATGATCTCCTTTTTGCATGATTCACAAATAGCTTTGACGACCTTTATCTTTACAAAGAATGGTTCTGCTGGCCATTCGATGTACTTCTTGAAAAAGAACAGCTTCCTGATATATAAGTATGGTTTCCCATTCTGGTCGATGCCGCCGTGCAGCGTATGCCAGCCCGTCCGAGGCTTGCTTTGTTCATATTTTTCCAACGCCCTTTTTTCTTCCTCAGTTCGACTATTCTGGAGCAATCCAAAGGAAGCGCAGCCGCATGTACATTGAATGTCAAAAGCTACGGTTTGCCTTGTCGTTCTGATGTTATACGCATAAGGCGCTAAATTATCAGGAACCGCTGCCATAGCCCAACGTACCTCCCTTTGCCTGAAGCTTTTGAAATCCGCTCTCCAAAGACCAGTTATCGATGATCCATATTCTACTCCACAGCCGGAATAATATCAACACTCCGTACCATCGGATAAGGTAGGAAGGATCAAGAAAAAGTAGGAAGGATGAAGTAGGAAGTAAAGAATGTTTTTGCGGTGGCGATTTTAACGCCAAGCGCGCAAGTAGAATTACTTCCTACTTCCTAACTTCCTACTTCCTACTTCATTTTTACCTCCACCCCTCGCTTCCGCCGAAGCCATGCTCACCGTCATGGGGCTGTCCGAAGCCCTCGGGGCCGGGGCCGTAATGCGGGCCATGATAGCCTTGCGGGCCGTGATGGCCGTAGGGGCCATGGTCCATGGGGCGGCGGCTCCAGCGGTCGGCCATGAACAGGCCGAACAGGGGCAGGCCCCAGCCCAGGCCGAAGAACGGGCGGTAGTAGGGGCGATAGAAGGGACGATAGCCCCAGCGGGGACGGAAGATGCGGGAAATGAGCCAGATGATGAAGATGAGTTCGAGCATTTTCGTTACCTCCTACAGGTCGTGGATGTTTCCATCCGGCGGGCCCCGGTACGAAAAAAGACTCGCGCCGTGGCCATTGTCACAGCGCAAGTCTTGCCATCTCATTTGCTCCGGACCGCTGCAAGCGGTCGGTTGACGGGATTCAAACCCGCCGGTCTCCCGGCGATCGGCTACTCCCTTGCACGCATATAATATAGCATGTGGTCGTTATTCTTGTCAATATATACATTGTGTCAGAATTTTGTATAATACTATTTGGATCCTTTGCCCAGAACAGCGCCTGTGACTGTAAGTATGTGTTTCATTCCTACCTCTTTGGTGCGCGTGCGGCATCGTCCTTTCTCACAGCAGATTGATCAGGGACGGGACCAGCAGCAGACCGCCGAGGAGCAGCAGGGCTCCCGCGAGGATCACGCCGTCCCTGGCTGTGCCGCTGATATACGCGCGGTCCGGGTGTTCATGGTGATAAAACATGGTGACGCTCCCCGGGAGCGCCTCACCGCTGTCGTCATCCCAGTCATCCAGGACGTATTCCCGGTCGTTGACCCGGTAAACATACTCCCAGTGGATGAGCGGCGGATGACGTTTCCCCGCACGGAATTCCGTCCCTTCGCTCACGGGGATCACCGCCGGCTCGTTGGCCGCGATATGACGGACATTCCGGAGAAAGGCCGTTGTCTGGCGGAAGGCGGAACGCCGCCACCCGTACAGCTGCGCCAGCGCGGCTGCGATCATGACCGCGGACGCCGCCAGGGTGATCCAGCTCATGACAGTATGGAAGGCCATGGTTTCCCCCTTCATATTCCGTGCTGCTTCCCGCCTCCGCCGCGCAGATCGCACTCAGGTCGGATTGTACCCTTCCGCGATAAACCAGCAGGGACGGAGCCGCGTGATGTGGAGATAACCCTTTTTCCCCATTCCGAATCCGGTCAGTCTGAAGCCGTTTTCCGTTTCTTCGGTTTCGATCTGCTCACCGTACTGCTCATGCCATGACATGATCTGCTCCACAGCAGAAAGCTTCCTGAAATCATCATTCTTTTGCCAGTATACGTAGGTGTCCTTCTCAGGTCCTGTGATATACCACTCGAACCTGAAGCAGGCCTCATTCTCACCGTTGAGCCAGATCTCACTCAGTGTCCTGTCGATCCCAAAGATCCCTTTGAGCCGGTCAGGCATGCTCTCTCCGCGCTCAGCTTCGCCGCCGGCGGCAGCCAGTTCTTCAAGCGCCGCCTCCCACTGCGGAGCACATCGTGCGGCAAAACGCACCGCTCTTTTTTCGTAAGAAGCAAAGGGCATAAAACCGAACGACTCTGCAATCAGGCTGATGACCCACACAGCGACCGCCAGCAGCGCCACAGCGCCGACAGCCCGGATCGTTCTCCGGGATCTGCTTTTTTCTTTCATTTTAGTACTCCGAGGGTCTATGACCTGTCCCTGTTGAGACAGAGCATGAAACTACTGCTGCCACTGCAGCCTTTGGGACAGGTTCAGGAACTCGTCCCTGCCCAGGCTGTCCGTATACAGGCGGTAGGCGGCGGACTCGTCCGAGAAATAGAGGCAGCGCTCATTGCCCTTTTCGGCGTAGACCGCGGGCATAGAAAGGACGGAAAAACGGTAGCGGTCCTCCGTATAGAGGCTCATGACGGTGAGGCCGGGTTTAAGCAGCAGCGGCGCGGCGGTGGCGGGCAGGATGCAGCTGAGCTCCGCCTGGGCGTAGTCCAGCACCAGCAGCCGCGCGTTCTTCCCCTCCAGGCGCTCGGTGCCGATGGTGCCGTAGACGCCCGCATCCGGCAGCACGGGGAAGGCGTGGTCGAACAGGCGCGCCAGCTGGGACAGGTCCGCGCTGCGGGTGGTCAGCACCACGTCCGGCTCCTCCGCCTCCATGAGCCGGCCGCTGCCGCTCTCGGGCGGGCGGATGGCGATCACGGCATACAGGCAGAAGACGCCCAGGGTGATCAGGAAGACCAGGAAAGCAAGGATCTTCTTCATACGAGCTTCCTGAACACGGGGATGCTGTCGATGGGCGCGTCGGCGGTCACGGTGCGGCCGCCCTCCAGCGTTTCACCGGTGCGGATGTCCTGCCAGCGCCCGGCGGGCAGGTACACCTGCCGGCTCGCCGCGCCGGCCTGCAGCACCGGCGCCACCAGGTAGTCCGGGCCGAACATGTACTGGTCGGAGAGGTCCCAGCACCGCGGGTCCTCCGGGAACTCATAGAACATGGCGCGCATCAGCGGGCTGCCGTTCTCGTGGGCCTCACGGTAGATCTTTTCCAGGTACGGGCGCAGGCTCTTGCGCAGCTCGTAGCCCTTCTTCATGATGCGCTCCAGCTCCTCGCCGTAGCTCCACATCTCGTTGTCCTGGCCGGTGTGCAGGTAGCCGCCGCCCCAGTCGCGGTCGTCCAGGGCGGGGATGGTGAAGGGCTCGCGGTCGCCGTGCAGGCGCATGACGGGCTGGAACACCGCCCACTCGTACCAGCGGGCCAGCAGTTCCTTGAACTCCGGGTCGAAGACGTTTCCGTCCATGAACCCGCCGATATCCGTGTTCCACCAGGGAATGCCCGCCAGGCCGATGTTCAGGCCGGCGGCCAGCTGGTCGCGCAGGCTTTCCCAGGTGGAGGGCACATCGCCGCTCCACAGCACGTTGCCGTACTTCTGGCTGCCCGCCCAGCCGCTGCGCAGCAGGGTGACCGGCTGCGCTTTGCCCAGGGCGGTCTCGTGATCATAGAAGATGCGGGAGTACCACTGGGGGAAGATGTTGGAGCAGGCCATGGCCGGGCCGATGTAGTAGCGGAAATTGTCAAAGTCGTACTTGGTCAGGTCGGGCTCGGAGTTATCCAGCCAGAAAAAGTCGATGCCGAGGTCGTAATAGCTCTCCTTGCACTTTTCCCACACATAGTCCCGGGTCTCGGGATTGGTGGGGTCCAGGGTCACGCAGTCGCCCTGGTAGTCATAGGTCTGCATCGCGCCGCGCTCGGTGCGCATCAGGAGGCCCCGCTCCGCCATCTCGTTGAAGTGCTTGCTGCGCCGGTCCACGCTGGGCCAGACGGACACCATGACCTTGATGCCCATGCTGTGCAGCTCGTCCACCATGGCCTTGGGATCGGGCCAGTAGGTCTTGTCAAAGCACCAGTCGCCCTGCACCGTCCAGTGGAAGAAGTCGATGACGATCACGTCCAGCTGGATGCCCATGGCGTGATACTTGCGCGCGACGGAGAGCACCTCCTCCTGGGTGCGGTAGCGCAGCTTGCACTGCCAGAAGCCCAGCAGGTCGGTGCGCATCATCGGCGCGCGGCCGGTGACGGCGGTGTAATTGTACAAAAGGTCCCTGGGCTGATCCCCCACCGTGACCCAGTAGTCCATGTCCTTGCAGCAGGCGGCCTCCCAGACCGTCAGGTTTTTGCCGAAGGAGACGTTGCCCACGGCGGGCTGGTTCCACAAAAAGCCGTAGCCCAGGCTGGACACCGCGAAGGGCACGGTGGTCTGGCTGTTCTTCTGCATGAGCTCCAGCACGCAGCCCTTCATATCCATATAGGGCTGCTGATACTGGCCCATGCCGAAGAGCTTCTCCCCGTCGTTGGGCTCGAAGCGCACCTTCAGCCTGTAGTCGCCGCCCACGTAAGGCGTCCATTCACGGCTGACCACCTTCAGGCAGCGGCTCTCCTTGGTGATGGGTGTACCGTAATTGCGGTAATGCTCCCGCAGGATGGGCTGCCCGTCCCGGTAGAGGCAGAGGATGCCGCTGCGGTTGACCGTGGCGGAGATCCGGCCGTTGGTGATGCGCGCGGCCTCGTAGTGGTGGATCTCCCCGTCGCCCTCCCGGTGCAGGTCGTCATAGGTCTCCACGACGCCCCGGATCGCCGGCACCGCCTCGGTGAGGGCCCAGCTTTCATCCGTGAAGCGCGGGTACATGGTGGCCCGCACGCGCAGGCTGTCCCGCCCCCAGGGCTCGATCATCAGGGTCTCGCCCTGGCTTTTGCAGATCAGTTTCCCATCCTGGCTGATGAATTGCATTATGACGCTCCTTTGTATGTTCAATAGATCTTTTCCGGCGCTTCCGTGATGCCGTAGCGGCGCATGAACTCCCGGAGGTCCTGGTCCGAACGGATCAGCATGACCTCCTCGAACCGCCCCGTCTGCCGGTTTCGGAACCCCGCCGTCTGTTCCCCATTGCAGATGCTGCACCGGATCACCGGTTCCAGCCGGTCCCGGTCGTAACTGAGGGCAGGCACCGGCTCCCGCCGGAACAGTGACGCAAGCTTCATGGCATGTACCCCGCTGACTGAAATTGTTTGTCCGCAAGGCGATTATAGCATGAGTCCGCGGGTTTGACCAGCGGATAATTCACGTTTTACACTTCAGGCGCAGGCGCGGGGCCTTTGGAGACGATCCTGTGAAAGGCCGCTGAGAAAAATAGTTCTTGTAATCTGCCGAAAGACCTTCTATAATCAATCCATCTCTGCACGAAAGGAGGCCGCTATGCCAGGACCTCAGAACCTTTTCGTCCGCGGGCTCAGGATCAGCTGGGACCGCATCAGCCCGGACAGCTACCTGCGCGGGATCGAAGCCCTCGCGGCCCTCGACGAGCTGTCCTTCAGCCGGCCCGTGACCTTTTTCGTGGGCGAGAACGGCAGCGGCAAATCCACCCTGCTGGAAGCCCTGGCCGTGGCCTGGGGCTTCAACCCCGAAGGCGGGACCAGGAATTACCATTTTTCCACCTACGACTCCCACTCCGAGCTGGGCGACGCCCTGACCCTGATCCGCGGCGTCCGGAAGCCGGACAACGGGTACTTTCTTAGGGCCGAGAGCTTTTACAACGTCGCCACCGCCGAGGAGGAATACTCCCGCGGCCCCGGGGGCCGGCCCCAGCACTTTCACCGCCGGTCCCACGGCGAAAGCTTCCTGTCCGCCGCCCTCTCTTACTTCCGGCCCCGGGGCTTTTACCTGCTGGACGAGCCGGAGGCGGCGCTGTCGGCCCAAAGGCAGCTGGCGCTGTTATCCGAGATCGCCGACTGCGCCAAAGACGGGGCCCAGTTCATCATCGCCACCCACTCCCCCATCCTGCTGGGGCTGCCCGGCGCGGAACTGCTGAGCTTTGACGGCAGCCTGCACCCCTGCGCCTATGAGGACACGGACAGCTACCAGATCACCAAGATGTTCATCAACCACCGGGAACGGATCCTGAACGAGCTGCTGGATCACGGGCCCGCCACAGGAGAAACGAATTGAACCACCTGAAACGCCTGCTGAAAAGCATCTACCTCCCGCCCGTCGGGCAGCGCATCATCAAGACCAGCATCGCCGTGACGCTGTGCCTGCTGTTTTACACCCTGCGCGGCTACCGCGGCCAGGATATGTCCGCGGAGGCGGCCATCACCGCCATCATCTGCATGCAGCCCTACGTGCACGACACCCGGAAATACGCCTGGGACCGCATCGCCGGCACCCTGATCGGCGCGTTTTGGGGCCTGCTCTTCCTGCTGCTCGTCTCCCTGTTCCCGGCCCTGGGCAAGCAGATGCCCGTGCTCTACCTGCTGATGGGCGTCGGGGTGCTCATCTCCCTGTACTCCGCCGTGCTGATCCGCAAACCGGACACCTCCAGCCTGGCGGCCATCGTGTTCATCTGCATCGTCATCGCCTATCCGGACATCGAGGAGCCGCTCTTGCAGGCCTTCCACCGCATCGTGGACGTGGTGGTGGGCACGGCGGTGGCCATCCTGGTCAACGTGGTGCGCGTCCCCCGCAGGAAGCGCCGGGACCTGGTCTTCTTCCTGCGCACGTCGGACCTGGCGCCGGACCAGCTGTCCCAGATGTCGTCCTCGGTCATGTTCCGGCTGAGCTACCTGTACAACGACGGCGCGAAGATCTGCCTGATGTCCGAGCATGCGCCGGCCTTCCTGACCTCGCAGCTGGGCAACATCCAGTGGAACGTGCCGCTGATCGTGATGGACGGCGCGGCCCTCTTTGACGCGCGCAGCAACACCCACCTGTCCGTGATCAACCTCGCGCCCGAATCCTCCCAGTGGCTCATGGAGCAGCTGGACGGTATGGGCGTCAGCTACTTCATCTACACCATCCACAAGGACCGCAACTGCATCTACCACCGCGGCGAGCTGACCGATTCCGAGCGCATCCTCTATGAGCAGTTGCGCAGATCCCCCTATCGCAGCTACCTGGACGACGACCAGTTCGCCCCCGGCGAGATCGTGTACCTGAAGGTCGTGACCGCCGCCGGGGAGGCCGAAAGGATCTATGAGGCCCTGCGGCCATCCCTTAGAGAGAAGAAGCTGCGGGCCGTCATCCGCGCCCAGGCGGGCCTGCCCGACGGCATGAGCCTGTACTTCTACTCCTCCGACGCGGACATGGCCCACGCCCAGAGCCGCCTGATGCGCCTGCTGCGGGCGGACGGCGCGCGCCTCTATCCCTATCCCCTGATCTCCGAGACCGGCTACCACTCCGAGCACGACGCCATCCACCTTTTGCACCAGCTGGGACAGAAGTACGAACCCTCTTACCTGAAATTTAAGTAGATTGCGGAAAAAACGGGAAACAGATAAGAAAAGGTAGGAAGTAGGAAGGAGAAAGTAGGAAGTAATTCTACTTTTGCTCTTTGCGGATCCACCGCCGAGAGCAGGAGAAACTTTACTTCCTACTTCCTAACTCCTACTTCCTACTTTTTCTTATCTGCTTCTGCTTTTTTCTTTTCTGCCCCTTTTTTCTTTCTGCCGTTTTTACCCGTTGCTCATTTCCTGCTGGGCGTCCAGCACGTTGCCGTTCTCGTCCAGCTGGACGTAGCCGCAGGTCTGCCAGTCGCCGTCAGTGCCGACGCGGAACTCCACGTACCAGACGGGGCAGCCGTAGGTGGCGTTCGCCACGTTGTAGTTGAAGCCGTCGCTCCACAGGGTGGCGACGCACCAGGTATTATCCACCCATTCCGCGCCCATTTCCGGCTCAGCGACCTTGCGGAAGGCCTCGGTGGCGATGGAGATGATCTCGTCCTTGGTCTTTCCGTCTTTGGACGGGAAAACAGGATAGGAATAGTCGAAATCAGAAAGACCCCGCGCTTCCAGGAAATAGTTGATCACATAGCAATCCTGGGGCCAGTGCATGTCGCTGCCGTACTCTGACTCCCATTCGGCCTTCTTTTCCTCAAAATTGGCCGCGGTCACGCCCCGGGCCGCCATGGCCTGCTCCAGCTCCGCCCAGAACGCCTCCGGCGCGAAGTCCATGCCCCAGCACCAGGGCTTACCGTCCGGGCGCGGCGTGGGGAGGACGGTGCGCTTCACGCCGGGCTCCTGCTCCGTGGAAGCGGAGGGGCGGCGGCTCATGCCCACCACGTAACCGTTTTCGTCAAAGGTGACCTCGTAATCCTCCATGCCGGCCCAGCGGGCGGTGAAGCGCGCGGTCAGGCCGTCCTGCTCGTAGGTCCAGCCGTCAGGATCATTCTGATCAAAGTCCGGCTCGTCCAGCGCCATATTGTTGTAGGCGAAG
>CADAPM010000033.1 GCA_902789795.1 uncultured Eubacteriales bacterium | reverse complement strand
GGATTGCGAGGCCCTGACGCAGATCCGCCTGTCAGGGGAATGCGTGATCGATCAGACGGCCTTCGACGGCTGCGACACGGTCTTCGTGTTCGCCCCCTCCGGCGGCGCGGCTGAGGCGAGCTGCGCGGAGAACGACCACTGCGTGTTCGTGGAGGAGACGCGCAACTGACCGGCGGCAAGCCTCGCCTGACCGCATTTGCCCGCCGCAGCCGGCGCGGCAAGCATAAACGCCTTCCGATGCGCTTTGATCGGCAGGCGTTTATTCGTTTGATTCAGGGAACAGGAAACAGGGAGCTGCATTTTCACCGTATCATCTATACCTCCCGTTCCGCGACCAGCGCCGTCCAGCCGTCCATGGGCACCTTTCGAACGATGCGGAAGCCGTTCTTCCGCCAGAAGCGGTTGGCCTGGGGATTGTCCTCGGCGATGGCCAGCCGGACGGCGGTCTTTCCGGTTTTCTTCAGATCATCGCAGACCTCCCGGATGATCTCCGTGCCGATGCCCCTGCCCTGGAGGGCTTTGTTCATCATGAAAAAGCCGATGTAGGCGGTCGCTTCATCGGGATAGCCGTCGATCAGATCCAGGATTGCCACCGGGGTCTCGCCGTCGAAGAACCCCACGTAGTGCTTGTCCGGCAGCCCGACCCCCGGCGGGGTCAGGGTCAGGTCCTCCAGCACCCGCGCCAGGGTCGGCTCCGCGCTGCAATAGCGATAGAACTGGTCGTTTTCCCGGCAGAAGGCGAGGATGGTGCCCGCGTCCTTCTCCCCCATCCGCCGCACGGCGTACCGGCGGCTGAGCCTTGAAATGTCGATCACAATGTCCTCACTTTCAGAAGCTCCGCACGCCCAGCAGCGCGCCGCAGCTCTCCCGGACGATCAGGCTGCACTCCCGGATCTGGGAATAGGCGCTTTGGCTGCCGCCGTTGAGGCTGCCGATCAGCTCTTCGATGGCGGACACGCCGTGGTCGAAGGGATGCAGGTCCACGGTGGTCAGCGGCGGGTTCAGGTAGGGTGTGAAAAACTGGTTGTCGCAGCCGATCAGGGCCACGTCCTCCGGCACCTTCAACCCCATGCGCTGCAGCTGCCGGAGCGCGCCCAGGGCCACCAGGTCGTTGATGGCGATGATGGCGGTGGGCCGGTCGCCGTGGTTGGCCTCGCTGAACAGCCGGTTCACGCTCAGCTCGCCGCCCTGGGGCGTGTGGGCCGCCTCGGTGCTGACCAGCGGGTCCGTGGGCAGGCCCAGGCGCTCCATCTCCGCGAAGTAGGCCCGTCGCCGGGCGCTGGAGGAGCGCATGCCGCCCAGACCGCCGATGAAGGCGATGCGCCGATGGCCCAGGGCCACCAGGTGGGCGATGGACTTGCGCACGCTGACAGAGAGGTCCGAGGTGATGTTCACGCAGCTGACCCCCTCCACCTTCGGCCCGATGGTGACGATGGGCATCCGCTGGGCGATGCTGAGCAGACGGCGGCGCACCTCGTCGGCGCTGCCGGATTCCACCGGCACGCCCACCAACACCGCCCCGCACACCGGCAGCTCCAGGATGTCCCCGGCCATGGCGTCCTCGCCCCGGCGGGACACCTCCGGCTGGTACACCACCAGCGGCCACCCCGCCTGGCGGGCCGCCTGCTCCGCCCCGGCGCACAACATAGAATAGTAGGGATTCGTCAGATCGGAGATCACCAGGGCCAGGGCGTGGGCCGAGGCGTTCTCGGGCCGGCGCTCGGCGGTAAGCCTGCGATAGCCCAGCTGCCGGGCCGCGGCCTCCACCCGTTCCCGGGCCGCCGCACTGGCGCTGCCCCCGGAGAGCACCCGGGAGACCGTCGCCACGGAGACCTCCGCCACCCGCGCCACATCGTTGATCGTAACCGGCTTCTGCTCCATGGCCGCACCTCCTCTTTTTCTACATCCTATTATAGCACACCCCGCTGTAATTTTCAATGCTGTTTTCAATCATATTTTCATATATTTTCAATTTCTCCCGGAAAATATTGAAATACTTTACGGAAACTGTTGACAATCCCCGCCTATGTGGCTATAATAATCCTCGGAAGCTGAAAACGTTTCCAAAACCGAATCCTGCGGGCGCGTCCCGTTGAGAAAAAAGGAGGATACCATCCATGAAAAAAACCCTTGCTCTGATCCTGGCTGTGCTGATGCTGCTGTCCGTGGCCAGCTTCGCCCTCGCCGAGGACGCTCAGACCCTGACCATCGTGGCCTGGGACGCCGAGACCACCCCCTACCTGGCCGCTCAGAAGGAAGCCTTTGAGGCCTCCCATCCCGGCGTGACCATCGAGTACATCGACGTCGCCTCTCAGGATTACCCCGTGAAGACCACCACCATGCTGTCCGGCGGCGACGCCAGCGACGTGTACATGGTCAAGGAGCTGCCCCACCTGCTGGACTGGCAGGCGGCGGGCTTTGCAGAGCCCCTGAACAGCTACATCGAAGCCTCCGGCTACGACAAGAGCGGCTTCCTGGGCATGGAGGCGAACTACGCCGTGGACGGCGAGCAGTACGCGCTGCCCTTCCGTTCCGATTTCTGGGTGCTGTTCTACAACAAGGATCTGTTCGACGCCGCCGGCGTTGAGTATCCCACCAACGACATGACCTGGGAGCAGTACGCGGACCTGGCCAAGCAGATGACCTCCGACGGCGTGTACGGCACCCACTATCACACCTGGCTGTCCGCGGTTGTGAACTGGGATGTCTGCGACGGCGTGAACACGCTGATCGACGGCGATTACAGCGACCTGGCCTACTTCTATGAGCTGTATCAGGGCCTGGAAGACGCCGGCGCCTGCATGCCCTATGACGAAGTGAAGGCCGCTGGCCTGCACTACTCCGCCGCCTTCGAGAACGGCAACGTGGCCATGCTGCCCATGGGCTACTGGTTCGTTTCCACCATGATCCAGGCCATCAAGGACGGCACCTGCGACTTCAACTGGGGCATCGTGTCCGTTCCCCACAAGGAAGACGTGGCCGCCGGCTCCTCCTTCGGCAACCTGACCGGCGCGATGATCAACGCCAAGTCCGAGCACAAGGATCTGGCCTGGGAGTACATCTCCTGGCTGGCCGGCGAGCAGGGCGCCCTGGCCACCGCTTCCACCGGCACCCGGCCGGCATGGGTGTCCGAGGCCGTCGCCGAGGCCATGGCCTCCGCTGAAGGCTTCCCCACCGACGACGCCAGCAAGGCGGCGCTGGTGCCCACCTACGTGGGTATCGAGATTCCCGCCTCCGAGCATTCCTCCGAGATCAGCACCGTGCTGAACGAGGAGCACACCCTCATCATGACCCGCGAGAACACCATCGAAGAGGGCATTGAGGCGATGAACGAGCGCGTGGCAGAGATCCTGGGCTGATCACCGGATCAAGGCTTGAATTGACCTGACGCAGCGGCGGGGAAGGCGAACAACTCGCCTTCCCCGCTTTTATTCTATGAGGAATTAGGAATGAGGAATGAGGAATCCCGGATGACATATCGTCGCCGGATACTCATGATCCAATCAAATCCGCCAGGATTTGCACCGCCATTCCTCATTCCTAATTCCTCATCCCACACAAATCGAAAGGAGCGTTGCCACCATGGCCCAAACTAAAGACAGAAAGCCCCTCTACAAGCGCCACATGACCCGCTACGAGCGAAAAAAGGAGTTGATCGCCTACTCCTTCCTCGCGCCGAACTTCATCGGCTTCGCGGTGTTCACGCTGCTGCCGGTGCTGTTCTCCATCTTCCTGTCCTTTGTGAAGTGGAAGGGCGGCGATTTCAGCACCATGCAGTGGGTGGGCCTGGGCAACTATGCCGAGATCTTCAAGACGGCCAAGGTGGCCGAGAAGGGCATCGGCTATCTGTTCGCGAAGGTGGACCTGGGCATCGCCCTGAAGAACACCCTGTTCTACACCCTGGTCACCGTGCCCATGACGCTGGTCTGCTCGGTGGCGCTGGCCCTGGCCCTGAACAAGGCGGTGAAGGGCGCGGTGGGCTTCCGCACGATCTTCTTCTTCCCCTATGTGGCCTCCATGGTGGCCATCTGCGTGTGCTGGCGCTTCATGATGATGAAGGACGGCCCCATCAACCAGTTCATCATGGCTCTGGGCATCAACTTCAACAAGAGCTGGACCGCCGACAGCGGCATGGCCATATGGTCCATCATACTGGTCAGCGTCTGGCGCAACATGGGCTATTACATGGTCATCTACCTGGCGGCGCTGCAGGGCGTGCCCACGGACCTCTACGAGGCCGCCACGATGGACGGCGCGAACAAGTGGCAGCAGTTTGCCCACGTGACCCTGCCTCAGCTGCGGCCCACCACCTTCTTCGCCTCCACCATGCTGATCATCTCCTGCTTCAAGATCTACGACGTGGTGGCCATCATGACCGAAGGCGGCCCCGGGCGCTCCACGAAGATGCTGGTCACCTACATCTACGACGAGGCGTTCGCCCACTTCAACTACGGCATCGCCAGCGCCATCGCCATGGTGCTGCTGGTGATCGTGCTGATCTTCACGCTGATCCAGTTCAGCATGGAAGACAGGTACGCCAACGACTGAGAAGGGAGGAGCCAAACCATGACGCAAATCACCGCAACCCCCGCCAACGGCGTTCGCCCCAGCCATCCCGCGCTGGCCATCGTCGGCAAGACGCTGCTCTACATCGTGCTCGTCGCCATCGCGCTGGTGACGCTGATCCCCTTCGTGTGGATGATCTCCGCCTCCCTGAAGCTGGACCGCGAGGTGTTCAGCTACCCGATCCGCTGGGTGCCGGAGGTGTTCCACTGGGAGAACTACAGCCTGATCTGGTCGAAGGTGCCGCTTTTGACCTACTTCAAGAACACAGCCTTCATCGCCATCGTGGTCACCTTCATTCAGACGCTCACCTCCTCCTTCGCGGCCTACGCCTTCGCCAAGCTGCGCTTCCGGGGCCGGAACGTGCTGTTCATCTGCTACGTGGCCACCATCGCCGTGCCGTGGCAGACCTACATGCTGCCCCAGTTCATACTGATGCGCTCCATGGGCCTGTACGACACCCTGTGGGCCATCGTGGTGCTCCAGTCCTTCAGCGCCTTCGGCGTGTTCCTGATGCGCCAGTTCTACCAGGGCATCCCCACGGAGCTCTGCGAAGCCGCCCGCATCGACGGCCTCAGCGAATACGGCATCTGGGCGCGGATCATGCTGCCCCTGTCCAAGGCCGCCATCGCCACGCTGGTGATCTTCACCTTCGTGGGCACCTGGAACGACTATATGGGCCCCATGATCTACCTGACGAGGGATGTGAACAAGACCGTGCAGGTGGGCCTCAGGCGCTTCATCCAGGAGAATTCCAGCGACTACCACCTGATCATGGCCGTGTCCGTGTGCAGCCTGCTGCCCGTATCCATCGTGTTCCTCAGCCTGCAAAAGTACTTCATCCAGGGCATCGCCACGACCGGACTCAAAGGATAAAGCCTTGTGGGCGGGGGAGCAAGCTCCCCCGTCACTGCCACCGCCCGCGGCGCACATGCCGCCGCCTACGATTCAACCACAGGCTTTTCCCCGGCAACAAGAGGATTGATTATGTTCGATGAACGCTTCCTGTCAGAAATGATCCTGTCCCTCTCCCCGTCGGACCGGGCGGCCCTCGTTCGGCTGGCCGAGCGATATCAGGGCGAGCCCTATGCCCAGCTCACCGCCCGCCAGTACATGGCCTTCGCCCGCACCGGCGAGCGCGGGGCCATGGAGGCCCCCTATTTCCAGCGCCGGAGAAAGCTGATCGCGGCGATGATGGGCGTGTGCGCCGGGGTCGAGCCGGAGCAGAACCTGGACGCCGTCGTGGACGGCCTCTGGCTGATCTGCGAGGAGACCAGCTGGGTCGTCAGCGCCCACAACGGCGGCGAGCACGACGGCGTGGAGAAGCGCGAGCCCGTCCCGCTGCCGGATCCTGAAAAGCCCTATGTGGACCTGTTCGCCGCCCAGACGGCCATGATCCTCTCCCTCGCCTGCCGGCTGCTGTCCGAACGGCTGGACGGCGTGACTCCGCTGCTCCGCCGCCGTGTGCGCAATGAGATTGAGCGCCGGATACTGACCCCCTTCGAGACGCGGGACGACTTCTGGTGGATGGGCGTCATCCGCAGGGACCTGTGCAACTGGACGCCCTGGATCGTGTCCAACGTGGCCCTGGCGGCCTGCGTTTGGGTGGACGACGAAGCGCGGCTGGAGAAGCTGCTGGAGCGGGCCTCCGTCATGGTGGGCCGCTATATGGACGGCATTCCCGAGGACGGGGGCTGCGACGAGGGCGTGGGCTACTGGAACCTGGCCACCGGCGCGGTGCTGGACTTTTTGCAGCTGCTGGAGACGCGGCCCAACGCCCGTTTTGAGCGCATCGAAAAGCTCAGAAGCATGGCCCGGTATCCCCTGGACATGTGGCTGGGCGGGGACTGGTTCGCCAACTTCGGCGACTGCGACGCGCGCCCGGAGGTGCCCGGCGAGCGCCTGCAATACGCCGGCCGGCGGCTTGAGATGCCGGAGCTGACCGCCCTCGGGGCGCGGTTCCGGGGCGACCCGGTGGACCCGATCCTGGACACCCCCCAGCTGTCGCGGCTTCTGAACAACCTGGCCAATCCGCCGGCGGACGCGGGCGAAATCGAACCCCCGGCGGAGGCGTGGCTTCCGGACCTTGAGATCCGCAGGCTGCGCCGGAGCGGCGCGACCCTCGTGGCCAAGGGCGGCGTCAACGAGGGCAGCCACAACCACAACGACTGCGGCGGCTTCATCTACTTCGCGGGCGGCGAGCCCCGGATCGTGGACGCCGGGAACATGACCTACTCCCGCAAGACCTTCTCCGAGGAGCGCTACAGCCTGTGGAACATCCGCTCGAAGTACCACAACGTGCCGCTGATCGGCGATTTTGAGCAGGCCGCGGGCCCGGAATTCCGGGCGCGGGAAGTCGTTCCCACCGGGGACGGCCTGCGGCTGGACATCGCCGGGGCCTATCCCGCCGAGGCGGGGGTGATTTCCCTGCGGCGCGACTTTTCGCTGGCCGCAAACGGCGCGCTGACCCTGCGGGACGAGATCGAACTCAGCGTCCCCCGGGCCGTCACCGAAACCCTCCTGCTGCGCTGCGAGCCGGCGCGCCGGGGCGACGCCCTCGTCTCAGGCCCGGTGCGCATCGTCCCCGATGGGCCGATGGAGGTCGAAATCGAAGAAATCCCCGTCACCGACCCCCGCATGGCCAAAAACTTCCCCGGCAGCCTGTGGCGGGCGGCCTTCACCGCTCCCGCCGCGCAGCAGCACCGGATCGGATTCAGGATCGACACAATTCCGGATGTCGAATAAAGCTCTGAACGCTCCACTCTCAGATTCAGCGAGGTATCCCATGAACAAGTACAGCATCAATCCCCTCAAGACCCGCTCGGATGTGGCCAGGCTCGCCGCGGACCTGATCACGCCCCTGATCCCCTGCCTGTCCGAGGGCAGGGCGCGGCTGCATCTGGGCGACACCGGCGCGGTGTACGACAGCGCCATCGCCGGCATGGAGGGCTTCTCCCGGGTGCTGTGGGCGCTGGTGCCCATGCTGGCCGAGAACTGCCCGGAAGCGGAGGAGCTCTGGCCCCTGTGGCGGGAGGGCATCCTGAACGGCACCGACCCGGGCCACGAGGAATACTGGGGCGACATCGGCCCCTTCGACCAGCGCATGGTGGAGATGGCCGTGATGGGCATGGCCCTGTGCATGATCCCGGACCGGTTTTACTTTGACCTCCCGGAGTCTGCCCGCCGGAACCTCTACCGCTGGCTGAACCAGATCAATTTCCACGACATGCCCCAGAACAACTGGCTGTTTTTCCGGGTGCTGGTGAACATCGGCTTCATGCGCGTGGGCCTGCCGGTGGACGAAGCGCGGCTTGAGGACGACCTTAACAACCTGGAGACCCACTACTGCTCAGGCGGCTGGTACTATGACAAGCCCCTGCAGCGGGACTACTACACCCTCTGGGCCTTCCACTACTACGGCATGGTCTACGCCAAATACATGGCGGACAGAGACCCGGCGCGCAGCGCGCGCTTCCTGGAGCGGGCGCGGCTGATTCTGCCCCGCTTTGCCGCCTGGTTCGACGAACGGGGCCGGGGCCTTCCCTATGGCCGCAGCCTCACCTACCGCTTCGCCCAGGGCGCGTTCTTCAGCGCCTGCGCCCTGGCCGGGGTCACGGGCGGCGACGGCACGCTGCCGGATGTGTCCTGGGGGCAACTGAAGGGGCTGCTGCTCCGGAACCTTCGGGACTGGATGGCCCGGCCCATCTTCGACCGGGACGGCATCCTCACCATCGGCTACGGCTACCCGAACCTGATCTGCGCGGAGGGCTACAACGCCCCCGGCTCCCCCTACTGGGCCATGAAGGTGTTCGCGGTGCTGGCCCTGCCGGAGGAGCATCCCTTCTGGCAGGCGGAGGAAGCGCCCTATGAAGCGCCCGCGACCCTGCTGGACGAGGAGGCCCGCCAGCTGGTCACCCGGGCGGGCGGCATGGTGATCGCCTACACCGCCGGGAACCACGCCTACGAGCACGCCCACGAGGACGAGAAATACGAGAAGTTCGCCTACTCCACGGCCTTTGCCTTCTCGGTGGTCAAGGAGTGCGGCACGCTGAAAAAGGGCGCGTTCGACAGCATGCTGGCCCTGCGGCGGCCCGGCGAGCTGTGGCACACCCGCAGCGGCTTTGAATCCTTTGAGCTGACTGAGAAAGAAACCCTGTGCGCCTGGTCGCCCATGGCGGGCGTCACCGTCGAGACCCGCGTTATCCCCTGCGGCAAGTGGCACGTGAGAAAGCATCTCATCCGCGCCGACTTTCCGCTGGAGGCGGCGGAGGGGGCCTTCGCGGTGCCCTCGGAGACGCCGGGGGCGCGGCCCTGCGACGCCGTTCCCACCGCCCGGGCGGAATCCAGCGACCGCGCCTTGGCCCACGGGCCCCTGGGCAGCACCGGCGTCTACGCCATCGAAGGCTACCAGCGCGGCGAGGTGGTGCGGCCGGAGCCCAACACCAACCTGATGTGGCCCCGCACGCTGATCCCCACGCTCCACGCGGCCATCGGCCCCGGCGAGACGCGGCTGGCCTGCGCCGTCTATGCCTCGGTCGGCGACGAAGCCCCCGAATCCATCCCGGAGGAGGTCCTTGAAATTGCGCAACAATGTGAATAGTATCCTCGAAAAGATTGCCCGGAAGGCCCGCGCCACAGCCCCGCTGGCGGCCCGGTGCCCGACCCTCCCCTACAGCGGAGATGGGAAAACCTGGCAGCCCGCGCCCTTCGACGGCAACAGCTGGTGGACCGGCGGCTTCTGGCCGGGGGCGCTGTGGCTGCTGTACACGGTCACCGGCGACGAGGCCTTCAGGGCCGAGGCCCTGCGCGGGGAGGACCTGCTCACCGCCGAGTTCCGCGCCTTCAACAGGCTCAACCACGACGTGGGCTTCATGTACCTGCTCTCCTGCGGCGCGAACTACCGGCTCACCGGCAGCGCCCAGGCCCGCACGGACTGCCTCCACGCCGCCAGCCTGCTCATGGGCCGCTTCAATCCGGCGGGCTTCATCCGCGCCTGGAATGAGCCGGAGCGGGTGGGCTACGCCATCATCGACTGCATGATGAACCTGTCGCTGCTGTTCTGGGCCACCGCCGAGACCGGCGACCCCCGCTTTGCCCACGTGGCGAAGGTCCACGCCGACACCACCCTGCGGGACTTCCTGCGCCCGGACGGCTCCGTGGCCCACATCGTGGAGTTTGACCCGGAAACCGGCGCGAAGGTACGGGAGCACGCGGGCCAGGGCTATGCCCTGGGCTCCGCCTGGTCCCGGGGGCAGGCCTGGGGCCTGTACGGCTTCGCCATGGCCTATGCCAACACCGGAGATAAACGCTACCTGGACGCGGCGAAGGCCATCGCAGATTTCTTCATCGCCCACATCCGCCCGGACGGCCTGACGGACTGCGACTTCCTCCAGCCCAAGGAGTCCCGGCGCCTGGACAACATCGCCGGGGCCTGCGGAGCCAGCGGCCTGCTGGAGCTGCACCGGCTCACCGGGGAAAACCGCTACCGGGAGGCGGCGGAACGGCTGGTGGACGGGCTGATCGACCGCTGCTGCGATTTGGACGCGGCTTCCTGCGGCCTCCTCACCCACTGCACCGCCAGCTACCACGACGACGCGGCGGGCGTGCATATCAACATCGTCTACGGCGATTTCTTCCTCATCGAGGCCCTGCTCAAGCTGTCGGGCCGCGACGCAAAGCTTTGGTATTCCAGGGAGGCATCCGCATTATGATCACCATTGCCGCAAGGGACGCTTCCGGCGCGATCCTCGCCCAGTCCCGCCACGCGACCGAGGCGCTGCTCTGCTTTGACCGGGACTACGCCGAGGGAGACGCCATCGAAATCACCTCCGACGCCAGGCACCTGTGGGTGCAGCCGGACATCTCCGTGCTTCCCGGCGAGGTCTATCTGCCGGGCGGCCGCATGACCTGGCGCGTGCCCCACGGGGAGCACCGGCTGGCCTACCGCCCCGGCGCGTTCGCCGAGCTCCGGCACATCGTCACCGCCCGGGCCATGACCGCGGAGGAAATCGCCGCGACCCGCTGCCTGAGCCGCAACCCCGCGGACCTGCGGGGCGACACGGACTTCTTCCCCCACTGCACCGCCAACATCGAGACCCGGAATGAGAGCGTATTCGCCGCCCGGAACGTGATCGACGGCCTGCGCCACAACACCTTCCACGGCGAGTGGCCCTTCGGGAGCTGGGGCATCGGCGCGCGCACCGACGCCTGGTGCCGGCTTGACCTGGGCCGGGAGGCGGCGCTGGAGGGCATGGCGCTGACCCTGCGGGCGGACTTCCCCCACGACGCCTACTGGGTGCGGGGCGAGGTGGAGCTGTCCGACGGCGCAGTGATCGAATTTCCGCTGGAAAAGACCGGCGAGCGCCAGTCTATCGACCTCTCCGGCCACACCGCCCGGTGGCTGAGGCTCATCCGCCTCGTCAAGAGCGACGATCCCTCCGCCTTCCCGGCCCTCAGGCAGTGGGAGGTTTTTGGACGTGATTTGTAAAATTTCATCTTTACGATTTGGTAAAGTCGTGCTAAAAATATGGAAAAGGCTTCAAAACGAGGGAGAACCATGATCTATTCCAGCGCGCGGGGTTCTGGCGCTGCTCATCCATCTGATCATCAATTACGATGTGCTCCGGAAGAGCTTCAGCAAGGAGCCTGTCCCGGCCCATCGCTCCTATCGTGCCTTTTTGTTCTCCGTCACCGTCTATTACGTCACAGACATCCTCTGGGGATTCTTCTATGAGCGCGGGCTGATCGCCCTCACCAGCGCGGACACCGCCCTCTACTTTGCCTCCATGGCCCTCTCCATACTGCTGTAGACCCGCTATGTGGTGGAATACCTGAAGGACGAAAACCTGTTCGGGCGATTGCTGCTCACCGTGGGGCGGCTGCTGTTCGCCTTTGAGATCGTCGTCATCGTCGCCAACTTCTTCCTGCCGGTACTCTACTCCTTTGAGGGCGGCGTCTACCGGGCGGGGGCGGCCCGCTACATCACCCTGGCGATCCAGATCGTCATGTTCCTGATGACGACGGCCTATGCCCTGGCCATGGCGATACGCAGCGACGGCACCATGCGGCTGCGCCACCGCACCATCGCCCTGTTCAGCCTGTTCATGACGGGCTTCATCACCGCCCAGGCCCTCTACCCGCTGCTGCCGCTGTACGCCATCGGCTGCATGCTGGGCACCTGCCTGCTGCACACCTTCGTGCTGGAAAACGAGAAGGAGGATTATCGGGACCAGCTGGAGACCCAGCTCCAGGAGAGCATCCTCAACGGCAACTACTACGACCTGCTCACCGGTCTGCCGGGCATGTCCTATTTCTTCAGGCTGTCCGAAAAACACAAGGCCCTCGCCGTGAAGCGCGGCAGCCGCCTCGCCTGCCTGTACCTGAACCTCAGCGGCATGAAGTTCTACAACAAGAACCACGGCTTTTCCGGGGGCGACAAGCTGCTCCAATCGCTGGCCCGGCTGCTCACCGGCGCCTTCGGCGAGGAGAACTGCAGCCGCTTCGGCCAGGACCACTTCGCCGTGATCGCCGAGGAGGCGGGGCTGGAGGACAAGCTGAACAGGCTGTTTGAGGACTGGCAGGCGCAGTACGGCGAGGAAAGCCTGTCCATCCTGGCGGGCATCTACCTGGACGATCCCCGGAACGTGGACATCAGCACCGCCTGCGACCTGGCGAAGATCGCCTGCGACGCCATCCACACCACCTACAAGTCCTCCTACAAGTACTACGACAACGCCATGCTGGCTGTGGCCGAAAAGCAGCAGTATATCATCGGCCACCTGGACCGGGCCCTGGCTCCACGATGGCGTCATGATAGATCGCGCCGGGGATCATCCCTCGCTTTGCAAAGAGACGCACGTCCTTTTCCTCACGAGCGCACATCGCTTGCAGTGTGTCATACAGCTCAGGATCATAGCGGTGATCTTCCTCCTTCGAGAGATAACCGCGAATACTCCCATCGTTGGAGGCATCATCCGGCGTCAGATACCAGTTCACAGCGATGGACAGACCTTGCCCCGCAAGACAGCGCAACAGGCCGTATTTCCCGTAATCCCCGATGTCCCCGAAGTATTGATTCTTCATGAACGATTTGTCCTCATACCTATCCCCTTGCCTTCAGGCTCTCCCGTACTTCCATCAGCGCAAAGCCCAAGATATTCTTCCCTTTCCACCGTTCAATATCTCGTCTGTCATCATCATACAGTCCAATGCCACAGGCCCAACGGTGATCGCTCCTGGCGCACTCGACCAGGTAAGCATCGCCCGTTCCCAGCAGCTTCTGCTTGAGGTCATCGTGTTGGGAAAACTTGGCCAGCAGGCCGCGCATGGCGACTACCTGGCAGATGCCTTCCCATATTACCTTTCTGTCCTCATAGTTCTTCGCGTTACGTCCAATGGCCTGCTGCTGTTCAGGATCATCCGTTGCCATCACCTGCTTTGCGGCAGCCTCATCGTCCAGGATCATGCACTTGCGGTACATGATGTACTGCTCTGTTGAAGAGAACCTCTTTCCATCCACAACGATGTCGGAAGGGTACCAATTGCTCAGAAAACCGTAAGGTTCCTCTGGCTTATGGAAATAGACGGCTTCAACCCGTCGATCGCCGATCTTCAGGATTTCCTTCCCGGAGCTTGAAGACGCACAAAGCTGAGGCGCTATTTCGTCCAGCGTCGCTTTGCCAACCTTCATGATGTTGTCATCCAGCACGGCGAATACAATAGCCATATCGCAGTCCGGGTTCTTCTGAATGAAGTCATTACAAGCCTGAATCGCCTTGCGCCATGCCTTGTCGATCGGATAGCCGAATATACCCGCCGAGATCAGGGGAAAGCCAATCGAACGACACCTGTTTTCCTGGGCGAGCTCCAGCGACCTCCGATATGCGCCGTAGAGCAGCTTGGGTTCATCCTGATGGCCGCCATGCCACATTGGGCCGACCGCATGGATGATGTATCGGGCCTTCAGGTTGAATCCAGGCGTGATGACCGCAGAGCCCGTCGCGCAATGACCAATCCTGTCACAGGCTTCCTGCAGCTGCGCATGCCCCGCCGCGCGAAAGATCGCACCGCACACGCCGCCACCAGCCCACAAACCATCATTTGCTGCGTTGACGATTGCGTCTGTATCCAAGTCTACAATGCTGATTTTCTGAATTGAAATGCTGCTCATAACGCCACCTCTTTGGGATAGATCCGAACTCTATTCGCATTATACCACAGGATGATAACCCATGTCAGCCTTATTCGCTACACTAACCCTTTGCATTATTGGTTTAGTGCAATTTAATTTGGTAAAACCGTTGCAATTTCGCGCTTGTTATGGTACAATATCGGTAGCGAAAATATCGAATATGATTCACCTCATCATCCTCATTTGATACCTCCGCTGTTGATCTCTCGGTATGGTTTATCCTAAGACTACTTGATCACCATTACAGTCCATATTACCAACAAGGGCAGATCGTGGAAACCACGCTCGGTCCGAGTGTCCTATTTTTGGTGGAGGTTCTGGATATGCTTATTCCTTCTGTTTACAGTCATTTCAAAGGCGGTTCC
>CADAPM010000032.1 GCA_902789795.1 uncultured Eubacteriales bacterium | reverse complement strand
TTTGCCGCAAGCACGGAATTCCCTATGTGACCATCGACAGTCCCCATGATTCTCCTTTGCATCAGCATGCCGCAGTGAATGTGGTATCCAAGGAATGCAAAGGCCAGTATTACGCGGACATAAAACCGGAAGCCGTCATGGAGCGGTTGATGGAAACGGCAGAGGGCCTAACCGTCCTCACCCAGGGCGGCGGCGAAATGCTGTACGGGAGGAAAGGAGAAGAAATCCATCGGATGAAGCCCTTTCCCGTGGAAGTGAAAAGCACCCTAGGCGCAGGCGATACCTTCAAGGCGGGGTGTGTATATGGATTGCTGCATGGTATGTCAGACAAAGAGCTGGTACGCTTTGCCAGCGCCTGCTCCGCTGTGGCCATTTCCCGTTTTCCCCTGCCGCTGCATCCACCGAAACTGGAGGAAGTGCGGGCACTCATCGACATGCAGAAAGAATAATTGAAATGGTAATTGGACTTATTGGAGAGAACTGCAGTGGAAAATCGACGCTGGCGGCCCACATCAGAGACGTGATCGGGGCGGAAGTTGTCACCGGCAGGGACTACCTGAGGATGGCGAAGTCCGAAGCGGAAGCCAGGCGGCTGTTCCGGAAGAAGCTGGCCGGCGCTGTCAGCGGCGGCAATATCATCTATGTGATTTCGGAATCGGATCAGCTTGACCTGTTGCCGAAGGGTGCGGTACGAATCTTGGTTAGCGCAGATTTGGATACGATTAAGGCGCGGTTCAGAGCCAGGATGCGCGGCTTTTTGCCCGCGCCGGTCGAACGGATGCTTGAAGGCAAACATGGTATGTTTGACCACTGCGCTTATGATTATCAGTATGACGGAGCCAATGGCGATGCGACTGCGCTGTGCGAGAAATTGACACAGTAGTGATGATGCGACTGCGCTGTGCGAGAAATTGACACAGTAGTGATAAAACGACCTGAATAAGCGTGAGGGATCATACCATGGACAAGCATTGGTCTGAGATGAACAAAGAAATGCAGGCGCTGATCGCAAAGAAAGCCACCTTCCGGGACGGCGTCGGCAAGCTGCTGGAACTGCGAAAGAGTTTATTTGAGCAAATCACACAGATCGTGAGCACCTACCCGGAGGAGGCGTTTTCCCGGATGCCCTTTGCCGGGGCGGAGGGGTACCACAGCAAGACGCTGGCCTATTCCATCTGGCACATTTTCCGCATCGAGGATATTGTGGTCCATGAGATGATTGCGGAAGATCAGCAGGTGCTGTCCAGCCAGGATTTCCAAGCTGCCATTCGCTCGCCCATTATCACCACGGGCAACGAGCTGGCAGGTGAGGCGATCGTGGACTTCTCCAAACAGCTGGACGTGAGAGCTCTGTACCGGTACGCCCGGGAAGTGATGCAGTCCACAGATCGGATATTGACAAGATTGGAATATTCCGATCTGAAACGGAAATTCAGGGAAGACATGGCCGAAAAGCTGCGAAACACCCACTGCGTCAGCGAGGCGGAAAGCGCTGCCTGGCTGATTGCATACTGGTGCGGCAAGGATGTACGGGGCCTCATCCGCATGCCCTTCAGCCGGCACTGGATCATGCACATCGAGGCGATGCAGCGCATCAAGAACAGGCTGTGCAAGCTGGCGCGAAAGGGTGTGGACCCCATCGCCTATTGCGGTTTTTCCTGCGATCACTGCTTTCTGGGCGAATGGTGTGGCTCCTGCCGGACGGACTATAATACCTGTTCTTTCGCCACGATCTCGCCGGATGGAAAATGCCCCAATGCGGTCTGCTGCCAGGAAAAAGGCATCGACGGCTGCTACGAATGCAACCTGCTGGCAACCTGTGAGAAAGGCTTTTATGCTCCGTCCAATGACGGAGCGAACGCGGCCAGGGCCCAGGCCATGTACATCCGAAAGCATGGGAAAAAAGCATTTTTGAAGATGCATGACCGGCTCCATGAAAAATATGATTTCTCCAAGACCCAGGAGATTCTGGGGCAGGACTGTCAGGAAGGCCTGCGGGTTCTGGAAGAGAGCTGAAACGATCGTCATACCGGCTGGCCCTTGCTCTACGCTTCGTAGGTTGTCCTCCCTGAAACCCCATGGTAGACTGGCCCCATAAGGAGGCGATTGTGATGGATAATTATGTGACCGGCGCTGCCATCCGGGCTTTACGGGAAACAAAAAGACTGACGCAGGAGGAACTGGCGGAGCGCATCCATGTGAGCGCGAAAGCAGTGAGCAAGTGGGAAACGGGAAAAGGCTTTCCCGACATCAGCCTGCTGGAGCCGCTGGCAAAAGCGCTGGATGTTTCCGTGATCGAATTGCTGTCCGGGGAGGATATCCGGAATCGAAACCGTGCTTTCAACATGCTCAAAAGCGTCTTTTATGTCTGCCCTGCCTGCGGCAATGTGATCTTTGCAACGGGAGAAGCGGTGATCAGCTGCTGCGGCATCGTGCTCCCGCCGCTGACGTACGAGCCGACGGATGAAAGCCATCCGATCCATACGGAAATCATCGAGGATGAGATCTATGTTTCCATGGACCATCCCATGACCAAGGAGCATTATATTTCATTCTTTGCGGCCATGTCGGATCAGGGGGTGCAAATCGTGAAGCTGTATCCGGAAGGAAACGCTGAGACGAGGTTTAAAATCAGCCGTGTGGAAGCCGTGTACGCCTACTGCAACCATCATGGACTATTCCAGTGCCAGATCAGGAGCGAAAGGAAGAAAGGTTCGCCATGATGAAGCAGGAACTGATTGCGGGTATCGTGATCAGTGTTATTGGCCTGAGCCTGCTGCTCGTACCAGCCGGCAAGCTGTGGGCTTTTTAAGAAAAGTGGAAAACAAAAGACAGCGGCCAGCCATCCCAGAGCTATGCCGTCCTGATGCGCGTATTCCGCGCGGTCTTCTCCATGGCTGGAGCCGCCCTGTTCGTATGCGGACTTTGAAAAGAGGAGGAACCGATATGAAGATCCTTGTATTGAACGGCAGCCCCAAGGTAAAGAGCGACACCTTCCGCATGACGGATGCCTTCCTGAAGGGTCTGAACCGGGATGGGACCCATGAGGTGCACATCATCCATGTGCGGGAACAGCAGATCGCGCCCTGCCGGGGCTGCTTTGGCTGCTGGCAGCAAGGCGACGGGCACTGCGTGATCGATGACGGCCAGAACGCCATCCTCGACCTGTACCGCAGCGCAGATGTGATCATCTGGAGCTTCCCGCTGTACTGCTACGGCATGCCCTCTCCCCTGAAGGCAGTACTGGACCGGACGATCCCGCTGGTCAAAATGCGCATGGTGCAGCAGCCCGACGGCATGGTGCGGCACGAGCCGCTGGTGGATTTTTCCAGGATCCACACGCTGGTGATCTGCGGCTGCGGCTTTCCCCACTGGGAGGGCAATTTCGACAGCCTGAAGCTGATGTGCAGGACCTGTTTCGGGAACCCGGACATGGTCTGCGTGCCGGAAGCACCGCTCCTCAATGTGCCCGAGGCGGCCGTGGTGGCCGATCCCCTGCTGAAACGCTTCGAGGCGGCCGGGGCGGAATATGCGGAACGGCTGACCCTCTCCCCGGAGACCGTCACGGCGCTGGAGACGCCCATGATCCCCGCTGCAGAATACATCCGGAACGTGAACGGAGTGTGAGGAGGCTATGATGGATCACATTGCATATTGCGGCTTGAACTGCGAGACCTGCGAGGCCCGGATCGCCACGGTCCGTGATGACGACACCCTGCGCCGGCAAGTCGCAAAGGAGTGGTCTGAGCTGAATGGCGTCGGGATCACCCCGGAGATGATCAACTGTGTCGGATGCCGGATCGACGGGCCGAAAACGCCCTATTGCGAATCCCTCTGCCCCATCCGTCAATGCGCCTTGGGAAAAAAGGTCGAGACCTGCGGCAGCTGTCGGGAAATGAAGGCCTGTGAAAAGCTGGCGGCCATCACGAATGGGAATCCGGACGCGCTGCTCAGATTAGAAAGGATGTAAATATGGACGAAAAACTGTTTGCACAGGCGATCGTGAAATTCCTTTGCGGACTGCTGATGGTTGGGCTGCTGCTGTTCCTGCCGGCGGGCACCTTCGCCTGGTGGCAGGGGTGGCTGCTGATGGGGATTCTCTTCATCCCCATGTTCATCGCCGGCCTGGTCATGATGAAGAAGTCCCCCGAGCTGCTGCGCAGGCGGCTTGACGTCAGGGAAAAGGAGCCCGAACAGAAGGCCGTCATCGCCCTCAGCGGGCTGATGTTCCTGGCGGCGTTCATCGTGGCGGGGCTGAATTTCAGGTTCCGATGGATCGTGCTCCCCACCTGGGTCTCCTGGGCCGCGGCAGTCATGTTCCTACTGGCCTACGCCCTGTATGCCGAGGTGCTGCGGGAGAACGTCTGGCTCTCCCGGACGGTGGAGGTGCAGGAGAACCAGAAGGTCATTGACAGCGGGCTGTATGGCATCGTCCGGCATCCCATGTACATGGCCACGCTGCTCCTCTTCCTCTCCATGCCGCTGGTGCTGGGTTCGCCGCTCTCCTTCCTCATCACGCTGGCCTATATCCCGATCATCGCCCGGCGCATCCGCAACGAGGAGCAGGTGCTGGAAAGCGGCCTGGAAGGATACACGGAGTATAAAAAACGGGTCACCCATAAAGTGATCCCGTTCGTGTGGTGAAACCGCTAAGAGGCTATTCAAGCAAACCAAGGTTGACCTGCCGAAGCCTCTGACCCGGCCTCATTTCCGGATGAAACGCTCGTCCCCCGGCGCATCCTCGGCGCTCACATAACGCTCCACCGCCATGTGCAGGTCATACTTTTCCCTGAGAGCCGCGATGGCGGCCATCATGGGGCTGGAGTGGTGCGCGTCGATTGCCCTTTGGTCCGTCCAGCTGTCGATCAGCAGCACCGTTTCCGGGTCGTCCATCGGGAGATAGTATTCATAGCGCAGATTGCCCGCCTCCGCGCGGATCGCGGCCACGGTGCCGGAGGCGCTCATCTCCTCGGCGAAGGCGCGGGCTGCGCCGTTGACACCAGTATAACGAATATTGACAGTGATCATGGTTTCGTTCCTCTCATTCTTTATTTGATCCCGCGGCAGACGGCTGCAGAAAGCTTTTCAGGTATCGCACGGCCTGTTTGTCGTGCTCCCCGCTGAAGCCGTGGCCGCCGCCTATGATCTCATGGTACTCGCAATGCGGGTAGACAGTCTGCGCCCGCCGGGAATAGCTGATATCCACGATCCGGTCGTCGGTCCCGTGCACCAGCAGTACCGGACCGTCATAGCCCCCGATCGCTTCAAAGGGGTCCATTTCCATCACCACCCGGGCGTAATCCCCGCCCAGCTTCATGGGCAGCCGCCCCAGCACGTCCGGCACATGCTGAGGATCGAAGCGATAGACCATCATGTGCCCCTTGCGCGCGTCGTCGGGGATGCACAGGGCCGGGTAGAACAGGACGAGCCTGTCGATGGCAGCGCTGCCCAGCTCCTTGGCCGTCAGCGCCGAGACGAAGCCGCCCTGGCTGCAGCCCATCAGGGCAATGGACGCGGGCTGCAGCTGCTCCCACACGGCCCGAACGACCGCCAGCAGGTCCTGCTTTTCCGTCAACAGCGTCATATCGCAGGATCTTCCGTCGCTGCTGCTGCCCAGCCCGCCGCCATTGAAATCAAAGGTCACGGCCAGGAAGCCCTCATCGGCCAGGGCCTCCGCATAGCCGAAGACCGTCTTCTCGTTGGCCAGAAAGCCGTGGCTGAGGATCACCGCGCGCCTGCCCGGCTCCGTCTCGCCAAAGAGATGCCCACGGATCATCAGATCATCGCGACGGCATAAAAATGAGGTCTTTTTCATCGTTCCTCTCCTTTTCCCAACCAAGAGCTGCGCTCATCATTGTAAAGGACAGGCGGATATTTTTCAAGTGCGACTCATCGCGGTAAGGACCGCATGAAAAAAGACAGGACGTGCCTGTCTTTTTTGCATTTATGGTCATTTACCAGGGATAGGGTTCTCCGGTGTAGGTGATGAACACCGGGCCTTCCTTGTCGTGGCGCCGGGTCTCGAACAGCTTCCGCAGGGTCTCGGCGTGCTCGTAGGGGTCCAGGGGCGCTTCCGTATTGCCCGGGTTGGTGCGGATCCAGCCGGGATGGACGCAGATAATGTTGATATCCGGATCGTCCTTGAAATAGTTGTGCAGGGTCATGGTGAGCATGTTCAGGGCGGCCTTTTCGGTGCCGTAATCCAGATAGAAGGTGCGGTAGCACCGGCCGATGCTGCCCGCCTCGGAGGAGATATTGAAGATCAGCGCGCCCTTGCCGCTCTTTTTGAGGAGCGGCATAAAGGCCTTCACCACGCGGATAGGGCCCACCGCGCCCACGTCCACCGCCGGGGCGATCAGGTCCAGATCGAAGTCCGGGAGCTCCTTCATGGTATCGGCGGAGGCCGTAGTGGCGTTGTTGATGATCAGGTCAAGGCTGCCCACGAGGCGCTCCGCCTTCGCGGCTGCCGCCTGAACGGACTCGGTGGAGGCAATATCCATGGTCAGGATGTGCAGCTGCCCGGGGTAGTCCTTCTGAAGCTCCTCCAGGGCCGGAGACGGGCGGCGGATGCTGGCGAGCACCGTATCGCCCTGTTCCAGATAGCGGCGGACCAGGTTGAAGCCCAGGGCGTAGGGCCGCCCCGTGCCGGTGATCAGTACGGTCTGCATAGGGATTCTCCTTTGATGATTCAGCTTACCGGCTGGCCTGATAGATGGCCAGCATGTCCGCCTCATGGAGCAGCTTGGCCGAGCCCTTGGCCCCGTTCACGCCCACGGCGCACTTGTGGGCCATCAGCGCAAGGTCCTCGTCCGTGGCTTTCACGCCCAGCTCCCGCAGGTTCGTGGGCATATGGATGCGGCGGAAGAAGTCCTCCATGGCCTCGATGCCTTTGAGGGCGGTCTCCTCATCGGAGGCAGCAGGCTCAACGCCCATCACGTTGACGGCAAAGCGCACGAACCGGGGCAGGCAATCTTTGTACACATACCTGGCCCAGCTGCCCCACACGGCGGTCAGGCCCGCGCCGTGAGCCACGTCGTACAGGCCGCCCAGCTCGTGCTCCAGCTTATGGGTCATCCAGTCTCCCCCGTCGTTGCCGCAGCCGGTCAGGCCGTTGTGGGAGAGGCTGCCCGCCCACATGACCTCCGCCCGGGCGTCGTAGTTCTTCGGATCCTTCACGAGGATCTCGGCATTCTTCATCACGGTGCGCAGGAGGCCTTCGGCCAGCTGGTCGGTGAGCTCCATGTTCCCGCCGTTGGTAAAGTACCGCTCCATGGTGTGCATCAGGATGTCCGAGCAGCCGCAGGCCGTCTGGTAGTCCGGCAGCGTCATGGTCAGCTCCGGGTCCATGATGGCGAACCGGGGCCGGCCGTAATCGCTGGAGTAGCCGCGCTTGACCAGGCCCTCCTCCTTCGTGATAACGGAGGAATCGCTCATCTCGCTGCCGGTGGCGGCGATGGTGATGATGACGCCCAGGGGCAGGCAGCCCTTCGCCTTCCGCTTGTAATCATAGAAATCCCACACGTCTCCCTCGTTGGCGACGCCGTAGCCGATGGCCTTGGCGGAGTCGATGGCGCTGCCACCGCCCACGGCCAGCAGGAAATCGACGTTCTCCTTTTTGCACAGCTCGATGCCTTCATACACCAGGCTCAGCCGGGGATTGGGCACCGCGCCGCCCAGGGTGATATAGGGGATGCCCGCGGCCTCCAGCCGGTCCGTGACCCGCTTGAGCAGGCCTGAGCGGATGACGCTGCCGCCGCCGTAGTGGATGAGCACCTTTTTGCCGCCGAACTCCCGGATCAGGTCCGCCACCCGGGCTTCCGTGCCCTTGCCGAAGACCACCTTGGTCGGGGTATAATATTGAAATCCGTACATGTGCAACCTCCGTATTCAGTCAGGTTTCGGTTCGATCACCATTGGGGGTGGATGATTTCCCGCAGATACCGGTCATAGATCTCCGTGACCGCCCGCATCTGCGCGTCGGTGAGGCGCGGCAGCTCCGCCGCTTTCATGTTGGCGGCCACCTGGGCAGCCTTGCTGGCGCCGGAGATGACCACGCTGACCGCCGGATGCATCAGCACCCAGCGGATGGCGATGGGCGCGAGGTCGGCAGTGCTAAACACCTTTTTCAGCTCCTCCGCCGCCTCCAGGATCTTCATCGCTTCCTGGTGGTCGAAGGGGTCTCCCCACCGGGTGCCCAGCTGCCAGGTGCCCAGGCCGATCTCGCTGACGGCCCGGCCGGTCTTGCCAAAGATTCTCTTTTCCATGCGTTTTCATCTTTCCTGTTGTCGGTCGATGCTTTTGTATCCTGCCGCGCTCCGCGGGATCTCTTATCCGTCCGTCATCATATACCTTGAAGCTTACTATAAGTCAAGGATAAAACGGTTGCAGACGCAAAATTGTCCAATTCAGAGCGCGGGCGTTCCGCCCGCCCTTATGCGGCGTCGGGGAGCGCCGCTTCGGCTTCCAGGAAGCGCTCGACCCTGAGGGCGACGTTCTGCTGCAGATTGCGGTAGAAGAACAGGTAGTCATACACGTGATACGCCCCTTCGGGCAGCCCCGGCACCACGGCGGGATAGTCCGCCGGGTCCACATCCGTGACCTTCAGCGCGCCGCGCGGCACATCCAGATAGCAGCCGCACAGGCCCGCCTCCTCGCGCTCGATCTCGGCGCTGTAGTTGGTAAAGCACGCGCCGGCGTTCTCCGACTTATCCGCCACGGTCGCGTCCGTCTTCCAGTTCAGCGGGTTGATGGCATAGGCGCGGCACCCGGCGGGGGTGATGAAGGTTTCCGGAAGCTCCGGCGCTTCGCAGTCGAAGCTGATCACCGTTCCGAGATCGTCCGGCCCGGTCGCGGGGACGATCTGCGGGTATCTGGACACCAGCTCCTCCGTGCACGGCCAGCCCAGGGCATACACCGCCACCAGGCGGGAAGCGAGCTCCTGATCGCCGAAATACTCTATGAGCAGGCGGTAGCACATGTCCGCGCCCTGGGAGAACCCGGCCAGCAGGATGGGCCGGCCCCCATTCTCATGCTCCAGGTAGTATTGGAACGCCTGGGAGACATCCCCGTAAGCCAGGCTCAGCCATTCCTCCCGGTCCTGCGCCTCCAGAGTATAGACCTTCATGCCCGCCTGGCGGTAATAGGGCGCGAACATGCGCGCAGCGTCCTCATAGAGCCCGCGCTCCATGTTGAGCGCGCCCAGGAAGGCCGCCTTGGTCTCCTCATCGCTCATGGACATATTGTATTCATCGTTCATATCCACCGTGGGACAGATCAGGAACAGGTCCGCCGCCCTGTCCTCGCCGATGGCGTAATAGGCCCAATTGTTTCTGTCGGCATAGTCCGGGCTTTCATTTTCCGCTCCCGCCATGGCTGCCACCGCCAGCAGGACCGCTAAAAGAAATACCAATTTCAAACGCATCCGCCAAACCTCCCGTCTTTGGATTCCGCCCCATTCTACCACATCCGCCGTCCGCATTCAACCGACCCGGCTCCGCCGTTGAAAAACAGGATATATCCTTGAAAATTTGCAAAGGACCGTTGAGCAATGAAACAGTATCTGCTATAATGCTTCTGATACATGCAGGCCAAAGACGGCTTGCTGCGGAGGTCCACTGATGGCATATTCATACAACAGGCTCTGGAAGCTGATGATCGACAAAAACATCAACAAGACCGCGCTCAGGCAGCGGGCGGGCATCTCTTCCAACGCCATGGCGAAGATGGGCAAAGGCCAGCCGGTCAACATGCAGGTGCTGGCCAAGATTTGCCATGTGCTCGACTGCGGGATCGAGGACGTAGTGGAGATCATCGACGACGAAAAGCAGGGGAGCTGAGGCATGGATGCGCAGAACAGGCGGGAAAGCCTGAATCCCCGCTCGTACCGGCCCAGCCTGTCGGTCAGCATCATCGGCTCCATCGTCCTCTTGCTGACGGTGTTCGGGCTGATCGTGAGCTCCCTGGGATATGTGAATTTCACCAACGCCTACAAGGAGGGCTACGCTACCTCCACCTACCGCATCGCGAACACGGCGTCCGCCCTGGTCAACGGCGACCACCTGGATGATTATCTGAACGGCTACGAGTTTGAGGAATACCTGCAGACCAAGGAATACCTGGACATCTTCTGCCAGAAGATGGACGTATCCATGATCTACGTGATCGTGGTGGATACCAGTGATTACTGGCTGTTCACCTCGGTGTTCAACCCTATCAACAATTCCGCGGACTATACCGAGTATACCGAATGGGAGCTCGGCCACAAGAGGAACACCACCAACGAGGAGTACCGGCAGAAGTACCGCGCCCTGTACGAGCAGGGATCGCCCTATGAGACCGTGTACCGCCTGAACCCGGCGGACGGCCACCAGCCGCACATCACCACCATGGTGCCGGTCAAAGACAGCGCGGGCGAAGTATCCGGCATCCTGTGCATCCAGCGGCCCATCAGCCATTTGAACCGCGCCCGGCTCCCCTACATGCGCAGCGTGGCCCTGTCGACCCTGCTGCTGGCGCTGGTCTCCTCCGTCTTTGCTGCGGTGCTGACCCGGAAGCGGCTGATCCAGCCGATCCTCAAAGTCTCCGAGGAGGCCACCCGCTTCGCCAGGGAAAACACCAAGGGCCCGGGCCTGGACGTGATCAGCCCCTACCAGGAAATCTCCAGCCTGGCAGGATCCATCGACAAGATGGAGACGGACATGGTCAGCTATGTCGAGAACCTGACCACCGCCACGGCGGAAAAGGAGCGCACCCGGACTGAGCTCCACATGGCGGCCCGGATCCAGGAGGGCATGCTGCCCGTCAGCTTCCCGGCCTTCCCGGACCGGCCCGAGTTCGACATCTATGCCGTCATGAACCCGGCCAGGCAGGTGGGCGGCGATTTCTACGACTTCTTCCTGGTGGACAGCGACCATCTGTGCCTGATGATTGCGGACGTGTCCGGCAAGGGCATCCCCGCCGCGCTGTTCATGATGTCCTCCATGATCACCCTCAAGAACAACGCCATGCGCGGCAGCTCCCCCGCCGAGATCCTGAAGAGCACCAACGCCGCCATTTACTCCAACAACCCCATGGAGATGTTCGTCACCGTCTGGCTGGGCATCCTGGAGATCTCCACCGGCAAACTGACCGCCGCCAATGCCGGCCACGAGAACCCAGCGTTGATGCACAAGGGCGGGCGCTTCGAGATCGTGAAGGACCAGCACGGCTTCGTGATCGGCGCCATGGAGGACATGAGCTATAAGGACTATGAGCTCACCCTGGAGCCCGGGGCCAAGCTCTTTGTGTACACGGACGGCGTGCCCGAGGCGGCGGACGTAAATCAGAACCTCTTTGGCACGGACCGGATGGTCGATGCCCTGAACGCTGCCGCGGACGGCACGCCCGAGCAGGTGCTCACAAGCGTTCGCGCCGCCATCAATGATTATGTGAAGGATGCGGAGCAGTTCGACGATCTGACGATGCTCTGCCTGGAATACAAAGGAAAGGACGTCACGAAGGATGAAGATTGAACTGAAAGGCCGGATCGATTCGAATAACGCCCCCCAGATCGAAAAGGAGATCATGGATCAGCTGGAAGGCAAGCACGACACTTCCGTAGTCATCGACGCTTCCAAGCTGGTCTACATCTCCAGCGCGGGCCTGCGCGTGATCCTGCGACTCAAAAAGACGTGCCCGGATCTCACGATCACGGGCGTCAGCTCCGAGGTGTACGAGATTCTGGAGATGACGGGCTTCACCGAGATGATGACCGTGGAAAAGGCCTACCGCGTCGTCTCCGTTGAGGGCTGCGAGGAGATCGGCCGCGGCGCCAACGGCACCATTTACCGCATCGACCAGGACAACGTGGTCAAGGTCTACAAAAACGCTGACGCGCTGGCGGACATCCAGCACGAGCGGGAGGTGGCCAAGCTGGCCCTGATCCTGGGCATCCCCACCGCCATCTCTTACGACGTGGTCCGGGTCGGGGAGAGCTACGGCTCTGTCTTCGAGCTGCTGAACGCCGAGTCCTTCTCCAAGATCCTGGCCACGGAGCCGGAAAAAATGGACTGGTGCGTGCAGGAGTTCACCAAGCTGCTCAAAAAGATCCACAGCACCGTCGTGCCCGAGGGCAAGCTCCCGGACATGAAGGAGCGGGCCCTGTCCTGGGGGCACTACATGCAGGAGCACCTGCCCAAGGAGGCCGGAGGCAAGCTCGTGCGCATGCTCGAGGCCATCCCCCACGACGACCACATGATCCATGGCGATTACCATACGAAGAACGTGGAATTGCAGAACGACGAGGTGCTCCTGATCGACATGGACACCCTGGCGGTGGGCCACCCGGTCTTCGAGCTGGCCTCCATGTACAACTCCTTCCTGGGCTACTCGGAATATAACCCCGAAAACATCCTGCGCTTCCAGGGCTTCGACCACGCGACCGGCGAGGCCTTCTGGCAGAAGACCCTGTCGGCCTATCTGGGCACGGCGTGCCCGACCAAGATCCGCGAGGTGGAGGACAAGGCCCGCATCATCGGCTATACGCGCATGATCCGCCGCTCCCTGCGCCGGAACAAGCAGGACACGGAGGACGGCCGCGCGGAGATCGCCCTCTGGGAAAAACACCTGCTGGAGCTGCTCGAAAAGACGGACAGCCTGACCTTTACCTTGAACGAGATGGAGCTGGAAGCCGCCCGGGAAAACCTGGAGGAGGTCCAGGCCTTCGTGGACGAGCGCCTGGAGAAGGCCGGCTCCGACAATAAGACGCGCATGCAGATCAGCGTGGCGGTGGAGGAGATCTTCATCAACATCGCCAGCTACGCCTATGCCCCGGATAAGGGCAACGCGGTGGTGCGCGTGGAGGTCACGGAGGATCCCGTCACCGTGATGATCACCTTCATCGACCATGGCGTGCCCTACGATCCGCTGGCCCGGGAAAACCCGGATATCAAGCTGCCGGCTGAGGAGCGCACGCCCGGCGGGCTGGGCATCTTCATGACCAAGAAGATCATGGACGACATGACCTACGAATACAAGGACGGCCAGAACATCCTGGCCCTGAAGAAGAATCTGTGAATATAATCATCAATGACGCAAAGTGAGATACCTGACCATATGAAATACCCAGACAAGATCGATCTGCACATGCACTCCACCGTTTCCGACGGCACCGACGCCCCGGCGGAGATCCTTTCCCGCGTCAAGGCGGCGGGAATACAACTGTTCGCGCTGACGGACCATGACGCGCTTAAGGGCTGCAAAGCCATCATCGCCGCCCGCCAGGAGGGCGACCCGGCCTTCATGACCGGCGTGGAGTTCTCCTGCATGGACGAAAACGGCAAATACCACATCCTCGGCTACGGCTACGATCCGAACGGACAGGCCATCGGCGAGGTGATCGAGCAGGGGCACAGCTACCGCATCGAAAAGCTGCGCGCCCGCCTGGACTTCCTGAAGACGCGCTTCGGCTTCGACTTTTCCGAGGAGGAAGAAAAGGCCCTGTTCGCGCTGGACAACCCCGGCAAGCCCCACCTGGGCAACCTGATGGTGCAGCACGGCTATGCCGAGACAAAGAACGCCGCCATCAAGGAATATATCGACCAGCTCCAGATGAGCGACGTCTACATCTCCCCCGAGCAGGCCATTCGCGGCATCCTGCAAAGCGGCGGCATCCCGGTGCTGGCCCATCCCTCCTACGGCGACGGGGACCAGCTGATCCTCGGGGAAGAGATGGAAGCGCGGATCGTTCGGCTCAAGGAGATGGGCCTCCAGGGCCTGGAGACCTACTACTCCGGCTTCACGAACAAGCTGCGCAGCGAGATCCTTTCCTTCGCGAAGCAGTTCGATCTGTATGTGACCGCGGGCAGCGACTACCACGGGAAGAACAAGCTGATCGCCCTGGGCGATACCGAGCTGGGCGCCCCGGACGAGTGGCCGAAGGGGCTCAGGGCCTTCCTGGACGATGTGAGGAGCAGGTGCGGATATGAAGCTTGACACGAGAGATAAAAAGCCCAAGCTGTGGGCGGTGCTGATCGAAGCGGTCCTGGTCATCCTGGCGGTGGCGCTGCTTTTGCGGGCGGACCCCAAGAAAAACGCGCCCGTGATCGGGGTGCTGATCTCCGTTTTCCAGTTCGTGGTGCTGATCCAGCTGGTGGTGGCCTTCGTCCGGCAGGTGCAGTATAACCTGTACTCCTACAACACGATCTTCTATATGGGCTTTGCCCTGTTTCTGCTGGTGATATGGGTGCAGCAGGTCTGGCTGACTGTGCTCATGATCCGGGATCCGGAGACCTACACCGCCGATCAGGTGCTGTCCCTGCTTCTGGGCTCCGGCAAGAACTATATGCTCCTGACCGCGCCTTTCGTGTTCCTGTTTTCCGCGGCGCTGTTCATCTCCAACGTCTCCCTGATCCGGCATGAGGGCAAGCGCCTGGTGAACGTGCTGGGGATCATCCTCTCCTTCCTGCTGGTGGCGGGCGAGATCGTCGTCTTCCGGCTGGATTATTACGCCACGGGCAGCCAGTTTGAAGTGATGATGCACGATTTGTTCACCAACCTGCTGGCCGCCGTGTACCTGTATTTTGAGTGCATGCTGATCGGCATCATCGTGGCGGCGTCCATAGCGGCCCGGTACGAGCCGGAAAAGGACAAGGACTTCCTGATCATCCTCGGCTGCGGCATCCGCAAGGACGGCACGCCCTCTCCCCTGCTGCGCGGGCGCATCGACCGGGCCATCGCCTTTGCTAAACAGCAGAAGGCCGAGACCGGGAAGGACCTCATCTTCGTGACCTCCGGCGGGCAGGGGCCCAACGAGGTCATTCCCGAAAGCACCTCCATGAAGCGCTATATGGTGGAGCAGGGCATCCCGGAAGAGCGGATCATCGAGGAGGACCAGTCCACCAACACGCTCGAAAACATGCGCTTCTCCAAGGAAAAGATCCTGGCGGCGGGCGGGCCGGGCAAGGTGGCCTTTTCCACCACCAACTACCACGTCTTCCGCAGCGGCCTGTGCGCCCGGCGGGTCAAGATGCGCGCCGTGGGCATGGGCGCGAAAACGAAGTGGTACTTCTGGCCAAACGCGGCCGTGCGGGAGTTCGTGGGCCTGCTGACCGAGCACAGGGGCAAGCAGGCGCTGATCTTCGGCGGCATGATCGTCTTTTACGTGGCGCTGACGATCCTGGCTTATCAGTAATCCATCAAAGAAGGTCTGATCATGGCGAATCGGGATACAAACATCAACATGGTCTCCAGGCTGCTGTTCCGCCTGCTGCCGATCCAGGTGCTGCTGGCGGCGGTCGGCGCGGTGAACGGCATCGTATCGAGCTTTTTTGCCAGCAACTTTGTCGGTATCGACGCCATGACCGCCGTGGGCCTGTACGGGCCGGTCAATCTGCTGATCGGCGCAGTCAGCACCATGCTCATGGGCGGTTCGGTGATCCTGTGCGGCAAGTATATGGGCCAGAACCACCAGGAGAAAATGCAGAGCGTCTTTTCCCTGGACATGGCCGTCACTGCCCTCACCGCCGCCGCGTTCACCGCGCTGCTCCTGGTATTGGGGGCCCTGGACCTGACGGGCTTCTTCACCCGGGACGCCGCCGTCCGGCCCCTGTTCGACCGCTACCTGATCGGCCAGGCCATCGGCGTGCTGCCCTTCATGCTGGGCAATCAGCTGTCCGCCTTCCTCTCCATGGAGAACAAGGGCAGCCGCACCGTGACGGCCAGCCTCGTCTATATCGCGGTCAACCTGGCCCTCAATTACCTGTTCGTCCAGGTGCTCAAGCTGGAAGCCCTGGGCCTGGCGCTGGCCTCGTCCCTGGGCATGTGGGTCTTCATGGGCGTGCAGGCCCAGTACTTTCTGGCCGGGCCCTCCCACCTGAAGCTCCGCACCCGGCAGCTTCCCTGGCGGGAGACTATGGAGATCCTGCGGGTGGGCGTGCCCGGAGCCCTGGCCAACGGCTACCAGACCCTGCGCGGGCTGATCGTGAACTGGCTGCTTTCCGCCTTCGTCGGGAGCGTGGGCATTTCCGCCTTCGCCACGGCGAACAACGTACTGGCCATCTTCTGGGCGCTCCCCGCAGGCATGCTGGCGGTGTCCCGGATGCTGATCAGCGTCAGCATCGGCGAGGAGGATCGCCAGACCCTGACCGACGTCATGCGCGTCATGTTCCGGCGCTTTGTCCCGCTCATGTGCGCGGTAGGCGCAGGGATCATCCTCTGCGCCGTGCCGCTGACACGGATCTTTTACCGCGATCCCGCCGAGGCCGTGTTCGATATGACGGCCTGGGGCATCCGGCTGCTCCCGCTGTGCATGCCCTTTGCCGTCGTATGTATGCACTTTACCTGCTATGCCCAGGCCGCCAATAAGCAGGGCCTGGTGCACGTGCTGTCCGTCGTGGACGGCATGGTCTGCGTATCCGCCTTTACGGCCCTGCTGATCCGCCCTTTGGGCATGAACGGCGTCTATATCGCGAACATCCTGAACGGCGTCGTGTGCGTGGGGATCATCTTAGGCTACGCCCGGCTCAAAAATGGGCGCTGCCCCCGGAACATGGATGAGCTCATGGTCATCCCGGCGGATTTCGGCGCGCCGGCCGGCGACCGCATCGACCTGAGCATCCGCAGTATGGACGAGGTGGTGCGGATTTCCGAGCGGGTGCAGGCCTTCTGCCTGGAGCGCGGCATCGATGAGCGCAGAGCAGCCCTGGCCGGCCTCTCCATGGAGGAGATGGCGGGCAACATCGTGGGTCACGGCTTCACCAAGGATCAAAAGAAGCACTCGGTGGACGTGCGCGTGGTACGCAAAGGAGACGACGTGATCCTGCGCATCAAGGACGACTGCGTGCCCTTTGATCCCGGCGAGCGGCAGAAGCTGGCGGAGGAAGGCGACGTCACCCGGAACATCGGCATCCGCACGGTCTTTGGCATCGCCTCCGACGTGCAGTACCAGAACATCCTGGGCCTCAACGTGCTGACGATCAGGATATGAACAGCATACAAAAAAGGGTCTGCCCCGAAGGAGGCACTTCGTAAGAAAGCGCCTCCTTCTGCCTCAAGTGCAAGGTAATTGACAACGTCGGTCAACAACAGTATAATGACCAAAACAAATCGGGATTTATGAGGATGGTATGGAATTAGTTGAAATAGGTCTGAAAGATGCGGACAGGATCGCTCCTTTAGTAGCTGCATTCCGGATGCAGCTAAAGGCCTACAAAGGCATCAGCGCTCAGCCAAATATTGAAGCCGGGAAGGAAGAAATCATTGAATTTCTGAATTCCGGCTTTCCTGTATATGCTGTTGAAGATGACGGAGCCTTGGTGGGGTATATCGTGTGTCGGATTGACGAGCCTTGCTTATGGGTAGAACATATCTATGTGCGGGAATCCTCCCGAAGGAAAGGCGTTGCGACTATGCTTTTCAGAAAAGCAGAAAAAATAGCCGCCTCTATGGGAGAAGACACCGTCTATAATTTTGTCCATCCGAATAACGAAGGTATGATTCGATTCCTCGCATCAAAAGGCTATACTGTGCTGAATATGATTGAAATCAGAAAACCGTTTAAGGGTGAGAAACTGACAACAACAATTCATGTAGAGAAAGAAGCTTTTGACTACTAAATCCCGGTTGAACTAAACCGCTTCGCGGTAGCGCGCTGCCCAGCCGATTAAATTACTCCGGCTGAGGCAGTCATGCTGCTTACATTATAGCAGAATT
>CADAPM010000031.1 GCA_902789795.1 uncultured Eubacteriales bacterium | reverse complement strand
AAAACCCTTGTGCCCCTGTATAAGGAATGGAAGCTTACCCATCCACGTGGTGATAGTGAAATGGAAGACCTCATTGATAAATATGGGTGGATAGCTGGGTTTTAATAAGAGCTCAGGGTGCGGTTCTATGTGTTGAAGCCACAAACACAGGGGACGGTTCTATGTGTTGAAGCCACAGCACGAAATGCTAAGCCATGTCAAAGGGAATGATACCTAACACGGAACACACGGGACGGTTCTCAATGGCATTAGGATAGGCCAGAAAGAGTGAAAAGAACAGGCAGAGCTATTGATCCCCCAACTAATTCCAGAACTGTCTGCGACGTTCTAAGTGGCGTGATACTGCGTCATGTAACCTTGCCGTACCTACGTTCATTCCTTGTCTCCCACCACTTACACTGCCGCTTCTGCGTTCATGAATTAATTGGCGGAACAATAAGTTAAGGGGAAGAAAAGGGACAGAGCAAGATGATATAAATTGGAGCGGAATAAATGGACAAGGTAAATTAGCCCGACGGGGCAGATTAATAAAGGGACAATAGATCGATATTCAAAAGAACATCTACGGGATAATTATTGTGTTCCATGATTGCATAACAAAACTGCGGGGCGCAATACACGCTCCGCGGTTTTTACGTACCTATCGGCAACACAGTGGCAGTTGGTGCACAGTGGAAGCAGTCCAGGATATGTCCAAATTTTTTCCTTGCCAATCCCATATAATTGTAGTAAAATTAATGGTCGACGCCGAATAACGGCGTTGGTACAATCAAAACGGAGGAATGAAGCATGTCCAGCACAGTCGAGAAGATTTCCGGCAATCAGGTCCGAATTCACTTTGATATTCCCGCGGAGGCGTTTGAAGCCGCGATCCAGAAGGTATATCTGAAAATGCGCGGCAAGATCCGCGTGCCCGGTTTCCGTCCGGGAAAAGCCCCGCGCAAGGTCATTGAGAATATGTACGGCGCGGATGTGTTCTATGAAGACGCCTTCAACGAGGTCGCTTCCGAGCAGTATGACGCCGCCATCGACGAGCACGACCTGTTCCCGGTGGATCAGCCCGCTGTGGATAACGTGGACGAAATGAAGGCCGGCGAAGACCTGAAGTTCTCCATCACCGTGTATGTGAAGCCGGAAGTCACCCTGGGCAATTACGAAGGCCTGAAGGCCACCCGCTTCGTCCACACCGTGACCGATGAGGAGATCGACCGCCGCATCCAGCAGGACGTGGCCAAGGCCACCACCGCTGAGGACGTGGAAGACCGTCCCGTGCAGAACGGCGACACCGTGACGCTCAACTATTCCGGCAGCGTGGACGGCGTCAAGTTTGAAGGCGGCACCGCCGAGCACCAGACCCTGGAGATCGGCTCCGGCGCTTTCATCCCCGGCTTCGAAGATCAGCTGGTGGGCATGAACATCAATGACGAAAAGACCATCAAGGTCACCTTCCCCGAGAAGTATCACGCGGAAGACCTGGCCGGCAAAGAGGCCGAGTTCGAAGTCAAGATTCTCGGCATCCAGCAGGCCGTGAAGCCCGAGCTGGACGACGATTTCGCTGCGGACGTCTCCGACTACAGCACCTTTGAAGAGTACAAGGCCGCTATCGTGAAGGAGCTCAAGGAGCAGGCCGACAAGAACACCCAGATCCGTCTGGAGAACGACCTGATCCAGCAGGCCACCGACGCCGCGGACTGCGACATCCCCGAGGGCATGATCAAGCAGCAGCTGGAGCGCATGAAGCAGCAGCTGAAGATGAACATGATGTACCAGGGCCTGCGCTTTGAGGACTACCTCAAGTACACCGGCCAGACCGAGGCGGACGTGGACGAGCAGAACCGTCCCCAGGCGCTCAACGATGTGAAGATGGAGCTGGTCATGGAAGCCATCGTCAACAAGGAGCAGCCTGAAGTGACCGACGACGACGTGAACAAGCAGATCGAAGAGCGGGCCAAGCGCTTCAACCGCCCCGTGGACACCTATCGCGAGAACATCAGCGAGCGCGAGATGGAGAACATCCGCGAGGAAGTCAAGATGCGCAAGGTGCTGGACAAGATGCTCGACACCGCCGTCATCGAGGACAAGGACGACAAGGACCAGGTGAACCTGGATCAGGTGGCCGACGACATGATGCAGGTCGTGGACACCCTCGAGGACGAGAAGAAGGAAGACAAGGAATGAATAATTGATCCCCCAACTGATTCCTGAACTATCTGTGACGTTCTAAGCGGCGGTTGCCTGCGTCACGCAACCTTGCCGTACTGTCGGGTACGCCTGCGGTTTCGTTCCTTGGCTCCCACTGCTTATAACGCCACATCCACGTTCACGAATCAATTGGTGGACCAATGATAAGGAGACGCTATGTCAATACCTTATGTAATCGAAGAGACCGGCCGCGGCGAGCGTGGGTTTGATATCTACTCCCGCCTGCTGCGCGACCGCATCATCTTCCTGGGCAGCGCCATCGACGACAACGTCGCCAACGTGGTGGTGGCCCAGCTCCTGTTCCTGGAACGTGAGAATCCGGACGCGGATATCTCCCTGTACATCAACAGCCCCGGCGGCTCCGTGACCGCGGGCATGGCGATCTATGACACCATGAACTACGTCCGCTGCCCCGTGCGCACCGTGTGCGTGGGCCTGGCGGCCTCCATGGGCGCCTTCCTGCTGATGGCGGGCGAAAAGGGCAAGCGCATGGCGCTGCCCAACAGTGAGATCATGATCCACCAGCCCTCCGGCGGCGCCCAGGGCCAGGCGACGGATGTGCGCATCCAGGCCGAATGGCTGCTGAAGACCAAGCAGAAGATGAACCGCCTCATGTCCGAGATGACCGGCAAGCCCCTGGAGCAGCTGGAGCTGGACGTGGAGCGCGACCATTTCATGAACGCCCAGGAAGCGCTGGAATACGGCATCATCGACGAGATCTTCCAGCCCCAGGAAAAGGGGAAGAAGAATGGCTAACGATATCCTCAAGGAGCGCAAGCCCCGCTGCGCCTTCTGCGGCAAGAGCCAGGACCAGGTGCGCCGGCTGGTGGTCGGCCCCAACGTCTACATCTGCGACCAGTGCATCGAGCTCTGCCGGGAGATCATCTCCGACGACCTCGATCTGGGCGTGAGCGGCGATAACTCCTATATCCCCACCCCCATGGAGATGAAGGGCGTCCTGGACGAGTACGTGATCGGCCAGGACAGGGCCAAGCGCGCCCTGTGCGTGGCGGTGTACAACCACTATAAGCGCATCAACGCGCCCCAGGGCCGCAACGACGTGGAGCTGCAGAAGTCCAACGTGCTGATAGTGGGCCCCACCGGCTGCGGCAAGACCTATCTGGCCCAGTCCCTGGCCCGCATCCTGAACGTGCCCTTCGCCATCGCGGACGCCACCACTCTGACCGAAGCCGGCTACGTGGGCGAGGACGTGGAAAACATCCTCCTGCGCCTGATCCAGGCCGCCAACGGCGATATCAAGGCGGCCCAGCGCGGCATCATCTACATCGACGAGATCGACAAGATCGCCAAGAAGAGCGAAAACGTGTCCATCACCCGCGACGTCAGCGGCGAGGGCGTGCAGCAGGCGCTGCTAAAGATCCTCGAAGGCACCGTCGCCAGCGTTCCCCCGCAGGGCGGCCGCAAGCACCCCCAGCAGGAGTTCATGAAGATCGACACCACCAACATCCTCTTCATCTGCGGCGGCGCCTTTGACGGCCTGGCGCAGATCATCGAGCGACGCATCGGCAAAAAGAGCATCGGTTTCGGCGCGAAGGTGGAGGGCGATAAGAACGTCCACTTAGGCCAGGTGCTGTCCGAAATGCGGCCCGAGGACCTGCTCAAATTCGGCCTGATCCCCGAGTTCGTGGGCCGTCTGCCCATCACCGTGGCCTGCGAGCCCCTGGATGAGAAGGCCCTGATCGACATCCTGGTGAAGCCGCGCAACGCGCTGGTCAAGCAGTATCAGCGCCTGATGAGCCTGGACAATATCAAGCTGAACTTTGACAACGACGCCCTCTCCGCCATCGCGAAGAAGGCCATGGAGCGCCGCTCCGGCGCGCGCGGGCTTCGATCCATCATCGAAGACGCGATGCTGGACATCATGTTCACCCTGCCCTCCCGGCAGGACGTGAGCGCCTGCACCATCACTAAAGACGTGATCGAGAACCACGCCGAGCCGACCCTGACGCTGAAGAAGCCCGAGCCCAAGCAGGTGCCCGCCGCTCAGCAGCAGAACCTGCTCGACGCCGGCGCCCAGTCCGCTCCGGAAACCGCATAATTAAGTTCCGAGATAAAGAGCATAAGGATCCGCAAACAGCGGCCTTATGCTTTTTGATTGAAGGAGCCCATCCCCATCCTCAAGGAGGCATCCCAATGAAAAGCGCGAAGGAATTCTGCACCTGCACGGATTACAAGTGCCCGTGCCACCCGGTCAACCACGACCACGGCTGCGATCTCTGCATCCAGAAAAACCTGAGCCAGAAGGAGATCCCCGCCTGCTTCTCCCACGATATCGACTGCGAAAAGCCGACGCCCGACTGGCACTACCAGGACTTCGCCGCGCTGGTGGTCAAAGCCATGACCGAGCATAAACTGTAAGGAGGATCCCCCATATGAAGATCGCTGTACGGTACTACACGAAAACCGGCAACACCCAGCGCCTCGCCGAGGCTGTGGCCCAGGCCGCCGGTGTTGAGGCCCTGCCCCTCACCAGCCCCATCACGGAGCCGGTGGACATCCTGTTCCTGGGCAACTCCTATTACGCCTTCAGCATCGATCCCGAGGTCCGGGCCTTCATCCGCTCCCTGGACAAAGCGAAAGTCGGGAAGATCGTCAACTTCGGCTCCGCCGCCATGCTGAATTCTACCTATAAAAAAGTCAAGGCCGAGGCGGACAAAGTGGGCATCCCCATGGACGAGCGCGAGTTCCACTGCAAAGGCGAGTTCAAGGGCGTCCACAAGGGCAAGCCCGATCAGGAGGATCTGAAGGCCGTCCAGGAGTTCACCCGGAAGATCATCGGATAAAACAAAAAGCTAAACGCCCTCATTTGTCAGAGTTCATGACGGATGAGGGCGTTTGTTATTGAAATACTAAAGAGTCGCCAGGTATCAACATAATTCGTTTCCCACCCTTCAGGAAATGCCACGGCACAGAACCACATCTCCCCCAGGCCGCGCTTATTGCGTGAATAACATAGGTTTGCGAGGTTGCATATTTATAAATTATGTGTATAATATACAGGATCAATCGAAAGGAAGCGGACGGATGCGCAAGGAGATGGAGATCGGGCTTTTTGTCGGGCTGACGGCGCTGGACCAGGGGGTCAAGCTGCTGACGGCCCATCAGACAGCCATGCTGATCCCCGGGATCCTCCGCCTGAATTATACAGAAAACCGGGGCTTCTCCCTGGGGCTGTTCGACGGCGCGGTGCTGCCCGCTATCCTGATCTCACTGGTCATTTTTGCAGGGCTCGCGGCGGTGCTTATCCGCCTTCCCCGCACCTCTCCTTTGCGCGTGCCGCTCATCTGCATGTGCGCGGGGGCCTTGGGCAACCTGATCGACCGCGTCTTTTTAGGGTACGTCCGGGACATGTTCGAGCTGCTGTTCATCCGCTTTTACGTGTTCAACCCGGCGGATATGTATGTGACGCTGGGCGCGGCCGCCTGCGCGGTGCTGCTGCTGAAGGCGGACAGAAAGGAGCGGGCATGAGCGAAGAACTGCTGACCGCCCTCTGCCCCGAGGACGGCGAACGCCTGGATGTCTGCGCGGCCCGGGTCTGCACCTCCCGGGCCCAGGCGGCGCGGCTCATCAAGGAGGGCCGCGTCACGGTGAACGGGGCGGCCCAGACCAAGGCGGGCTTCGAGCTCCGGGCGGGCGACCAGGTCGCGGTCGATCTGCCGCCGGTCAAGAAAACGGCGCTAGTGGCCCAGGACATCCCCATCGAGATCCTGTATGAGGATGAATATCTGGCCGTGGTCAACAAGCCCGCGGGGCTGGTGGTGCACCCCGGCGCGGGCAATCCGGACGGTACCCTGGTCAACGCCCTGATGGCACGGCTCAGCAGCCTGTCCGGCATCGGGGGCGAGCTGCGCCCGGGCATCGTGCACCGGCTGGACAAGGACACCAGCGGCCTCATCCTGATCGCCAAGAACGACGAGACCCACCAGGCCCTCTCCGCCCAGCTGGCCGGCCGCGAGATGGAAAAGCACTACCACGCTGTGGTGGAAGGGCGGATGCGCGAGGACAGCGGACGCATCGAAGCGCCCATCGGCCGCAGCGCGAAGGACCGCAAGAAGATGGCGATCCGCCCGGACGGACGGTACGCTCTGACCGAATGGAAGGTCCTTCAGCGGGACTTCCGGCACGGGACGCTCCTGGACGTGCACATCCTGACCGGGCGCACGCACCAGATCCGCGTGCATATGGCCTCGATCGGTCATCCGGTGATGGGCGATCCCATTTACGGGCACCCCAACAACGCCCCGCGGCTGATGCTGCATGCCTATTCCCTGCAATTCACCCATCCCGGGACCGGCGAGCGCATGACCCTGACCGCGCCCTGTCCCTTTGAGGAGGACTGAGATGGATCTCCTGATGCGCGATACCATCGCCGCCTGCGCCACAGCGCCGGGAGCGGCGGGCATCGCCGTGATACGCATAAGCGGCTCCAGGGCCGAAGAGATCCTGGGCCAGGTCTTTACCCCACGATCCCACCCGGGAAAGATGGAGCACGGGCGGCTGTACCTGGGCACCCTCCATGACGGGCCAAAGGACATCGACGAGTGCATGGCGGTGGTCATGCGCGCGCCGAAAAGCTATACGCGGCAGGACGTGGCGGAGATTCAGCTGCACGGCAGCGCCTACAGCGTCACCGCCTGCCTGAACGCCCTCACCGCCGCGGGGGCCCGGCCCGCCGAGCCCGGCGAGTTCACCCTGCGCGCCTACCTGAACGGGCGCATCGATTTGAGCCAGGCCGAATCCGTCATGAGCCTGATCCAGGCCAACAACGAGCGGGCCGGCCAGAGCGCCCTGCGTCAGCTGAACGGCGGCGCGAGCCGCTTTATCGGCGAGGCCCAGGCGGAGCTGGTCAGCATCTTAGCGCAGGTGGAGGCCGCCATCGACTATCCCGAGGAAGTGGACGATCCCGCAGAGGGCGAAGCCCTGGCGGAGCGTTGCCGGGCCCTTTCCGACCGGCTCACCGACGCGGCCAAAGAGCGGGCAGCCCGGCTGATCCGCGACGGCCTGCACGTGGCGCTGCTGGGGCCGCCCAACGCCGGAAAGTCCACCCTGCTGAACGCCCTGCTGGGCGAGGACAAGGCCATCGTGACCGACATTCCCGGCACCACCCGGGACGTGCTCACCGGCTCCTTCACCCTGGACGGCTATTCCGTGACCCTCTACGACACCGCCGGCATCCACGAGACCGCGGACCAGATCGAGCGCTTGGGTATCGACCGCACCTACCGGGCGGCTCTGCAGGCGGACGCCGTCTGGTGGCTCACCGATCTCACCGCTCCGGGATCCGCGGAGCTCCCGGAGGCCGTCAGGACCTCGGGCCTGCCCGTGCTGAAGGTCTACACCCAGCTGGACCGTCTGCCCCCGGACGCGCCTCTCCCCCGGGATGGGATCGCCGTGAGCGCCGTCACCGGACAGGGGCTGGACCTGCTGAAAGCAGAGCTTTCCAGCATGTTCGCCCAGCTGCCGGACACGCCCCTGACCCAGCAGAGGCACATCCAGGCCGCCCGGGAGGCAGCGTCTTCCCTGCAGGAGGCCGCGAACGCCCTGGACGAGCACCTCTCCCAGGAGTTCGCCGCCGTGCACCTGCACGCGGCCCTGGAGACCCTGGGCGGGATCACCGGCGAACAGACGGACGAGCGCCTGCTCGACGAGATCTTTTCAAATTTCTGCGTCGGAAAATAGGAGACTGAACATGAAGAACGAACGCCACAGCGCCATCCTGGAGCTCATCAGCGAGCACCGGATCTCCACCCAGGACGAACTGGCCGCAGCCCTGAAGGAGAGCGGCTTCCCGGTCACCCAGGCCACCATTTCCCGCGACATCCGGGAGCTGGGCCTCAGCAAGGAAACGGACGATCAGGGCTTCAGCCGCTATGTCGCCGGCAAGCACCGGTCTCCCGCGCCCCGCAACGAGCGGGAGCGCTTCCAGCAGATGTTCATGAGCTCCGTGCTGGATATCCGGTACGCGAACAACATGATCGTCATCCACACCCTGTCCGGCGCGGCCAACGCCGCCGCCGAGGCCGTGGATGGGCAGGACTGGCCGGAGATCCTGGGCACCATGGCGGGAGACAATACCATCTTCGCCGTGGTGCGCACCAATGAGGAGACGCCGATGGTCGCGCAGCGGCTGCAGCAGCTGCGCCGGGGAGAATGACCAATGCTGACAGAACTGCTGGTGCGCAATATCGCGCTCATCGATGAAGTGAGCCTCCATTTCGGGACCGGCCTGCACGCCCTGACCGGCGAGACCGGCGCGGGCAAATCCATCGTCATCGACTCCATCACCCTGCTGCTGGGCGGCCGGGCGTCCAAGGAGCTGATCCGCCACGGGGCCGACCGGGCTTACGTGGAAGGCTCCTTCAGCCTGCAGGACGCGCCCAATGCCCGGGCCTTCCTGACCGCCAACGGCCTGGAGGACGGCGGGGACCAGGTGACCCTGGCCCGGGAGATCACCGCCGCGGGCCGCAGTACCTGCCGGGTGGACGGCGTGATGATCCCGCTTGCCCAATTCCGGCAGCTGTCCGCCTGCCTCATGGACATCCACGGCCAGCACGAGCACCAGTCCCTGATGGACGAGCGCCAGCACCTGCGCTGGCTGGACGCCTTCGGCAATTCCGCGCACCAGGAGCTCCTGGAAGAGGTCAGGCAGGCCTACGAGGGCTGGCACGGCGCGAAGCTGCGCCTGGAGAAGCTCAAAAAAACGCTGATGGAGCAGAGCGAGCGGGCGGACATCCTGGAGTACCAGAAGAAAGAGCTGGAAGCCGCCGACCTGAAGGAAGGTGAGGAGGACGAGCTCACGCGCGAGCGGGACCTGTACCGCAACGCGGAGAAGATAGAATCGAGCCTCCGCGGCGCGTATCAGGAGCTGTACGACAACGGACGCTCCGCCTCCGCGGTGGACGGGCTGCGCCAGGCCCTCTCCCACCTGGAGAAGCTGAGCGGGCTGGATCACTCCTTCGACCAGGCGCTGGAGCGGCTGAACAACCTGTATTACGAGGCCGAAGACCTAGGCATCATGCTCAGGGACCGGCTGGACTCCCTGAACTTCGACGAAGACCGGATGGACGAGATCTCCCGTCGGCTGGACCTGATCCGCCGCCTGAGCCGCAAGTACGGCGCCACCAGCGGCGAGATGCTGAAAAAGCTGGACGAGATCAACGGCAACCTGCGGCTGCTGGCCAACGCCCAGGACGATACGGACCTGCTGGAGAAGGAGGTCCGCCGCGAGCACGAAAAATACCTGGCCACCGCCAAGCGCCTGAGCGAAGCCCGCAAGGCCCTGGCCCGGGGCTTCGAGCAGAAGATGGAAAAACAGCTGCACGAGCTGAACATGAAGGGCACCCGCTTCCGCGTGAGCCTGACCCCGGGCGAGGAGACCGCTTCCGGCACGGAGCGCTGCGCCTTCCTGATCGCGCCGAACCTCGGCGAGCAGTACCAGTCCCTGGCCCAGACCGCCTCGGGCGGCGAGCTTTCGCGCATCATGCTGGCCATCAAGGCCCTGGCGGGCGAAAAATCTCTGATCCCCTCCATGGTGTTTGACGAGATCGACACCGGCATCAGCGGCCGCACCGCCCAGGTGGTGGCGGAGAAGATGGCGGACATCGCCCGCTACCGCCAGGTGCTGTGCGTCACGCACCTGCCACAGATCGCCGCCATGGCCGACCGCCAGTACCTGATCGAAAAGAGCTTCAACGGCGAGCGCACCGTCACCAAAGTGAATGTGCTGGACGAACAGGGGCGCGTGGAGGAACTGAGCCGCATGCTGAGCGGCGCGGAAGGCCAGACGAAGAGTGCCGTGGAGCACGCCGCCGCCCTCCTGAACGAGGCCTCCGCCTATAAAAAGAAGAAGACGGACTGACCCCGGGCATAGAAAACCCTTTCATTTCCTCAGGTTTCGCTTGATTATTTCCCCGTTCCGTTTTATAATAATGGCGGAATGATACCAGAAGTTACATGCATATAGTACCGCATACCGGCAATACACCCTATGACAGGAGGCATGACCATGAGCAAACGCATCATCACCATCAGCCGTGAGTTCGGCGCAGGCGGCCACACCCTGGGCAAGAAGGTCGCCGAGGCCCTCGGCATCCCCTTCTACGATCAGGAGATCATCGACCGCGCCGTGGCGGACACGGGCTTCTCCCCGGAGTTTGTGAAGGAGGCCGGCGAGTACGCCTCCACCACCCACAGCTTCCTGTTCAATCTGATCCTCTCCCACAGCGTATCCACCGTACCGGGCGGCGAGCTTTCCAACTATGACAAGATCTACATCGCCCAGGCCCGGATCATCCAGGAGCTGGCGGAAAAATCCCCCTGCGTGATCGTGGGCCGCTGCGCGGACTACATCCTGCGCGAAAGGGACGACTGCCTGAACATCTTCGTGCATGCCACGGACGAGTACCGCAAGCAGCGCATCCTGGAGCAGTACGGCGAGATCGAAGGCAAGTCCATCTCCGAGCGCCTGGAGGAGAAGGACAAAAAGCGCATCCTCTACTACCGGCACTATACGGACCGCGACTGGGGCGACGTCAAGAACTACCACCTGACCATCAATACCGCGGTCATCCCGGTGAACAAGGCCGTCCAGTGGATCGTTGATGCGGTCCGTTAAGCGACTGTTTCGGGACAGCCTGCCGAACCTTTGCGCGGCAGGCTGTTTTCTGCTGGTCCTTTTCACAGCGGCCGCTGCCACCGGCCAATGGTGCTGGAACGACAACGGCTATAACAGCTATGCCCTGCAGGCGGACGCCTGGCTGCACGGGCGGCTGGACCTGGGGCACGATTACCCCTGGCTGGAGCTGGCCATTTATGAAGGGCGCTACTATGTCAGCTTCCCGCCCTTCCCCTCCTACCTGCTCCTGCCCTTCGCCTTGGTCTTCGGCACCAACACGCCGGACGGGATCATCAGCCTGATGTTCAGCCTGGCTGGGGTCTGGCTGTGCGTCTCCCTGGCGCGCAGGCTGGGCCTGAAGCCCTTGACCGCGGTGCTGCTGGCCCTGTGCCTCTACCTGGGCACGGGCTACCTGTTCATCGCGCTCACGCCGGCGGTGTGGTTCTTTGCCCAGACCCTCTGCTTCAACCTCTGCGTGATGGCGCTGTATTTCGCGGTGACGGCAAGGGGCGGCTTAAGCCTCCTTGCCTGGGCCTGTGCCGTGGGCTGCCGGCCCATGGTGATCTTATACCTGCCGGCGCTCCTGCTGATCCTCTGGCGCGCCTATCATGAGGCCTATCCCCGGGACAGCCTGATGAGCGCCTTGCGCAAGCGCTGGTACTGGGCCCTGGGGCCGCTGCTGATCGGCGGCAGCTACATGGCGCTCAATTATCTGCGCTTTGGCAGCGTGCTGGAGTTCGGCCACAACTGGCTGCCGGAGTTCCAGCGGGTCGCCACGGGGCAGTTCAGCCTGACCTATTTCCCCCACAATTTCAGCCTGCTGTTCCGCCTGCCATCCTGGGACGCGGACACGGGCAGGATCACCTTCCAGCCCTTCGAGACCTATCTGTTCGCGCTGGTGGACCCGCTGAGCGTCATGGCAATCATTGTGTGCCTCCGGCGCTGCCTGCGGGCGGACGGGAGGCGCGTCCGGCTGCCGGTGATCCTGATCTTCGCCCTGAGCCTCGCTTACATCTTCATCCTCTGCTGCCACCGCACCCTGGGCGGCTGGCAGTTCGGGAACCGCTACCTGAAGGACGTGATGCCCTTCATCTTCTATGCCCTGTGCCTCTGCGCGCCGGAGTCGGATCGCTTCAAGGCCATATCCGGCTCGGTGCTGGCCTTCAGCGCCGCGATGCACCTCCTGGGGACCGTCATCACCTGGAACTACTGGTGGTAAAATACATTTGTGGAGCTGCTATGGAACTGATCGGAAACACCTTTTCTTTCCCCTGGGAAGTCGAGCTGATGAGCTGGCTGCAGAACAGCCTGCCGGAATCCGTCATCTCGGCGCTGTCCAGGCTGTCCTTTTTCGGTGAGGAGATCTTCCTGGTCGCCGTGCTGGGCTTCATCTACTGGAGCTATGACAAGCAGGCCGGGCGCAGGCTCGGCATCAGCCTGCTGATGATCAACGTCTGGGCACCGATGATCAAGAACGTCGCCTTGCGCCGCCGCCCCTACATGGACCATGAGCAGATCACCCTCAAGCGCCTGGTGGAAAAGGGCGCGGACCCCATGGACATCTCTGCCCAGGGCTACTCCTTCCCCAGCCAGCACTCGGCCAACGCCGCCGGCCTGCTGGCCTCCCTGAGCATGGTCTTTAAGAAAAAGTGGCTCGGCGTTATCGCGGTGCTGCTGCCGCTCTTGGTCGGCGTCTCCCGCGTGGCGGTGGGCGCGCACTACCCCACGGACGTGATGTTCGGCTGGATCTTCGGTGTCCTGGTCTCGGTGGTGGTGCAGGCGCTGGACCGCAAGATCCCCGACCGGCGGATCTTCTACGGCCTCCTGCTGCTGACGGCGCTGCCCGGCCTCTTCTTCTGCCGCAGCGCGGACTATTTCACGGGCCTTGGCCTGCTGATCGGCTTCGTGGCGGGCGTCGCCGTGGACGATAAGTATGTCCGGTTTGAGAACACCAAGAGCCTCGTGCGCCGCGTCCTGCGCGTCCTCGGCGGGGCCGCGGTCTTCCTGGCCCTCAGCTCCCTGCTGAAGCTGCCCTTCTCCAAGGACTTCCTGGCCGGCGGCACCTTCCCGGCCCTGCTGGTGCGGTGCGCGCGCTACGCCATCTCCTGCTTCGTGGCCTTCGCCATCTATCCCATGGTGTTCAAATACACCGCGAAAATCGGAAAAACCGCGTAAATTCATGCCTGAATCGCCACAATTCACTTGCAATTCAGCCACATTGTGTGTATAATACCCATTGTGCCAAGAAGCCGGGCCATTCGCCCGGCTTATGTGTATGAAAATGCCATTTATCTTCGTATAAGTGTCATGATAGCAACCGATCAGGGAGGAATAAAGCCATGAGTGAAGCAATCGAACAGGGCAAGCGCATCGTCGTATCCCCGGAGGGAATGGAAAAGCTGAAGCAGCAGCTGCACTATCTGGAAAACGTGCGCCGTCCCCAGGTGGCGGAGCAGATCGCCATCGCCCGCGGTTACGGCGACCTGAGTGAAAACGCCGAATACGACGCCGCCAAGAACGAGCAGTCCAAGCTGGAAGCCGAGATCCAGGAACTGACCATGACCATCGCCACCGCCATCGTGATGGATGACGCGGACGTGACCACCGACAGCGTGAACATCGGCACCACCGTGACCGTAACGTGCGCGGATTCCAGCGACGCCGACCTTTATGAAGTGGGCGAAGAGCTCTCCTACACCATCGTGGGCGCCCGCGAGAGCGACCCGGCGCAGCACCTGATCTCCAACGACTCCGCCATCGGCTCCGCCCTGCTGGGCAAAGCCGTGGGCGACACTGTGAAGGTGCTCCTGCCCGAGGATCAGTTTGTCACGTTCACCCTGAAGAGCATCGAAGCGAGGAAGTAAGGATACCCATGGCGAATACGGAAAACCACGCGCAAGTCCCCTCCCTGTCCGAGCAGGAGCAGATCCGCCGCGCCAAGCTGCAGGCCCTGTTCGATCAGAATGAAAGCCCCTATGCCCTGACCAAGTTCCCGGTGGACAGCCATTCCGCCGAGATCATCAAAAACTTTGATCAGCTGGAAGGCAAGACCGTCCAGATCGCCGGCCGCATGATGAGCCGCCGCGTGATGGGCAAGGCCGCCTTCGCCCACCTGCTGGACGGCCAGGGCGACATCCAGATCTATGTGAAGCGCGACGACGTCGGCGCTGACGAGTACATGAAGTTCAAGTCCTGGGACATCGGCGACCTGATCGGCGTCCAGGGCTTCGTGTTCAAGACCCAGACCGGCGAGATCTCCGTGCACGCGGCTCAGATCACCCTGCTCAGCAAGTGCTTAAAGCCCCTGCCCGAGAAGTTCCACGGCCTGCAGGACCAGGACCTGCGCTACCGCCAGCGCTATCTGGACATGATCGTGAACCCCGAGGTCCGCGATACCTTCGTCAAGCGCTCCCAGGTCATCAGCGCCATCCGCACCTTCTTAAACGAGAAGGGCTTCCTGGAAGTGGAGACCCCGGTGCTTCACACCCAGGCCGGCGGCGCCGCGGCGCGGCCCTTCATCACCCACCACAACACGCTGGACATCGATATGTACCTGCGCATCGCCCTGGAGCTGCACTTAAAGCGGCTGATCGTGGGCGGCTTTGAGCGCGTGTACGAGATCGGCCGCGTCTTCCGCAACGAGGGCATGGACACCCGGCACAACCCCGAGTTCACCATGCTGGAGCTGTACCAGGCCTACACCAACTATGAGGGCATGATGAACATCGTGGAAGAAATGTTCCGCTATGTGGCCCATCAGGTGAACGGCACCGGCCTCATCGACTGCGGCGACGTGCAGCTGGATCTGGACAAGCCCTTTGCCCGCCTCTCCATGGTGGAAGCCGTGCGCCAGTACGCCGGTGTGGACTTTGACCAGATCGCTTCCCTCGAGGAGGCCCGGGCCATCGCCGACCAGCACAGCATCAAGTATGAAAAGCGCCACCAGAAGGGCGATATCCTGAACCTGTTCTTCGACGAATACGTCGAAAAGAACCTGGTGCAGCCCACTTTCCTGTACGGCCACCCGGTGGAGATCTCCCCCCTGGCCAAGAAGGACCCCCTGCACCCCGGCTATACGGAGCGCTTTGAGGTGTTCATGCTGGGCCGCGAGATGGGCAACGCCTTCTCCGAGCTCAACGACCCCATCGACCAGCGCGCCCGCTTCGAGGCGCAGGCCGCGCTCAAGGCCCAGGGCGATGAAGAAGCTCAGGGCGTGGACGAGGACTTCCTGAACGCGCTGGAGATCGGCATGCCCCCCACGGGCGGCCTGGGCGTCGGCGTCGACCGCCTGGTGATGCTGCTCACCAACGCGCCCTCCATCCGCGACGTGCTGCTCTTCCCCACAATGAAGCCTTTAGATACACCAAAGGACAAGAATGGTGTACAGAAATCCGAGGCGGCTGCAACAGTAGAGACGGCGTCTGAAGAGGCTCCGGCGGTGAACGCGACCGATCCTTTCATGCCGATCTTTGATGCGAAAAAGCCTGACTTTGCAAGCCTCGTGATCGAGCCTCTGTTTGAGGATCTCGTCGATTTCGAGACCTTCTCCAAGTCCGATTTCCGTGCTGTGAAGGTCAAGGGCTGCGTCGCCGTTCCCAAGAGCAAGAAGCTCCTTCAGTTTACTCTGGACGACGGAACCGGCACAGACCGCACCATTTTAAGCGGAATTCACGCCTATTATGAGCCGGAACAGCTCATCGGCAAGACCTGCATCGCCATCACGAATCTTCCGCCCAGAAAGATGATGGGCATCGATTCCTGCGGTATGCTGATCAGCGCCGTTCACAAGGAAGGCGAAGAAGAAAAGCTTCATCTACTGATGGTAGATCCGAGCATTCCGGCTGGCGCAAAGCTGTATTAAAAAGTACACCTAAGTGGCTGCAAGTCGCCATAAGTCACTGGAATTCGCACATTTTTACTAACAGTACCGAGCTGATTCAAGGCACCCTCCGCAAGGAAGGTGCCTTGCAGCAGGCAATCACCTACTAAAAAGAACATGAAACTGGCGTGACCATGACGGCCACGCTGGTTTTTTGATTTGTTTGGATTTTTGCTCGCTTCCGCAAGCAAGGACGAAACTACCATGCTTATTGCTCCCTGCTGACGGGAAGCCAGATCTCACAGTAGTGAGAATTGTTTACCGCGTCGTTTCTATCCTCGAAAGGCCAATGGATCACGCCAAGCTCAGGGGTATCTCGCAGGTCATACCCGGATGTTTTGATGTAGTATCAGTGTGGCCTTATCTCTGGGAGACAGTGAACAGCGAATAGAAATAACCCTTCTGTGCCATAAGTTCTCCGAAGGTCCCCTGTTCCGAAACCTCTCCGTTTTTCAGCGCGAACAGACCGGTACAGCGGCGCAGGATATTCTCGTCCAGGTCGTGGGTAACGATGACGCGGGTGTAGCCGTCCAGCTTCAGGATCGCGTCCAGCACCTCAAAGGAGGTCTCAGCGTCCAGAGACGCTGTCGCTTCATCTACGAACAGCACAGGCGTCTTGCGCAGCAACGCTCTGGCAATGGAGATCCGCTGCCGCTCGCCACCGGAGAGGCCGGAGCCGTTTTCACCGCAGAGATAGTCCGCGCCCTTTTCGTCGATGAGCCTGGAGAGCCCCGACAGGCGCACGGCGCGGTCGATCTCTTCCTCCGGGAAGTCGGAAAACATGGTGATATTGTTCCGGATCGTGCTGTTGAACACGAACACGCTCTGCTGAATGATGGACACGAGATCGTAGAGCGAACCGGCGGATACGGTTTTGAGTTCTTTCCCGTCATAGAGGATCTCGCCCTGGTAGTTTTTCGAGGAGGCCATCAGCAGATTCAGGATCGTCGATTTGCCGCTGCCGGAACCGCCCACCAGCGCGTAGCAGCCGCCGGCGCGCAGTTCCATGTCCACGTCACGCAGCACAGGCTTTCCTTCCTCATAGGCAAACGCAAGGTCCTTGACGGAGATCCCTTCGCTGAGCCGCGGGGTAATGTGTTCCCCCTGGTCGGAGACGTTCTTGCTTCTTACCGGCGTAGAACGTCGGGAAGACCTGAATCGGCGCAAGCACGTAGTTCAGAAGCTGCACAAAGACGATCGCCGTACCGGCGGTGATGCCGCCTTTGCCGGAAAGCGCCAGGGCTGCGGCCACAAAGAACACGCCGAACTGCAATACGCCGCCCGCGAGGCCGGACGCATAGGAGACGTGGAGCTTGACCTTCTCCCGGTTTTGGACCGCGCCAGCAAGGCTGTTGTTGCTCTCGTCGTGGAGGGAAGAAATACTTTTCTCCGCCTTGAAGCTTTTGATCACCGTGAAGCCCGAGAGCACGTCCTTGAGCATGCCGGTGTAGCGCTCCTTCTTGTCGGACACGTCCTTTTCAGCCACGGCCGCCTTGTTGCCGAGCACAACGGATACAAGGATTGGCAACAGCGAAAAGCCGATGGCGATCAGCGTCAGCAGAGGGCTGTACCACAACATCAGTCCCAGTGCGCCGACAAAGGTAATGCCGACCTGGATCGTGTTCTGCAACATACGGATGTAGTCCTGCTC
>CADAPM010000030.1 GCA_902789795.1 uncultured Eubacteriales bacterium | reverse complement strand
CATACGACAAAACTTTCTCGGGAAAAGTATTCTCTCCTGCAGCATCCGAAATAATTGTAACTTCATGAGGATTATTGAATTCTGCTGACGCGACATTCACAAATAAGAAAACGATAACAAGTATAATAATTAAATTCTTCATCTCTTCAACCTCAGTCCCAAAGTCTTAATGAATATGGATGAGTTGTGTATTTCATAACATTTGCCAAAGTACAGCCATCTTTATTGAAAACAAATGTTCGTGCCAAGCACAAGAGAGCTGGTATGGGAAAGATAAAGTAGACAAGCACTAGCGGGAGCAGCCAAAGAAAAGCCTCCTTCAAAGAACTAGTGGTGTTATAATAAACGAAAAACATATATATAGGAGCAGGCATAATCATAATGTACATCCAGATCATACCACGTTCACATTTTACAGTCATTTTATTCACCCAAGCTTTTCTGTTCATCAATGTGTCGTTATATAAAACACAAGGGATGGTTCTGTGTGCAGCATTACCAGCACCAGAAACTATCCTCTGTGTTTATCCTTTTTACCCATGACAGCGTCTCCTACTCCAATACGTCTAATCTTTTTAAGAACGTTTTGATGCTCTCTTCTTATGCGGACTGCCTGGTCCGAAATCTTCTTCCACCTTTCGGTATCTGATAGAATCTCTTGGTATTGCTTTCCTCTGGTCGGACTTCTGTTGATAGTGTGATCTAATCGGAAAACACGACTTATCTTTTCAAAGTCCTCAACTCTCTCTGGATCCAGAATGATTTTCTCGCAGTATTCCAAGAGCTCTTCAGGATATTGCCTCTCAACAATTGCAGCTGCACCAAACACGTCTTCATCATTACCTTCCAGTAAAACGACGTCCATAAGGTGTGGAAAATCGAGCATGGGAACTCTATAATAGCCGTTCTCAGCCCCCCATCCGAAATCAAATAATTGGTCTTTTTTCCACAATGAGCCATCATCCGGATTAACTGCCATACCATTTCCCTGATCGTAAAGGCCAAAATCTAACGCTGATTGCTTGTTAAATCGTTTGCTCATTAAAAAAACTTTCCCATCATTAACCTGCTCCATAAACTAAACTATACCATATAGTATATAATATCTTTTGTAGAAACAAAGCCATATTCCACTGTCGCCCAAATACTTTGTAATCTAACGCCAGCAGAATTCTGAATACTATAAATTGCATTACTTGCATTATTGGCTACATTACAAATACCCTCTATATCTGAATGGATTAATCACACCAAGAGAGCCAGTCAACGTTCCTGTCACATTCAACTGTTTGCCCCAGGCATCATAGGTATATTTGACTACTTCCGTTCCAGTGGTGTCTATGATTCCGACGATATCGCCCTGGAGATTATGAACGTACTGATAGTTATAGCTCATCAATTCTGTCTATCATTTTTGTCAATTCATCCTCTGGATATATTGAACCATTACTTAAAAACTTCTCAATATATACATTACTTTCTTGGTCGATCTCTATCTCCCATCTTTCGCCGGGAACTGCAGCTTCAATGAGTATTCTGTCATTCTCTGTATTAACCTTATTAAGTCTATAATAAATACCATTGTCTTCTAATAAGGATATAATACTTAACATATGTCGAAATGCATTATTCATAATTATCTGTTAAAGCGGCCATCCGTGAGTAGCTTATATATTTCATGCCACTTTGAAGGTTTCTTTTTGCCAAGGCTTGTATATCTTCAAGTGTCATGTTTAATATAACATCCCAATTAGGACCATTTGGAGGTAACGGAGCACGCTTTATACTTCCTTTCTTTGTCTTTAGTATTTCTTCTACCGTTTTATTCTTATTCTGTTCATTAATCCGGCGTATTTCTTTTTGTTCACGTTGATATCTTTGATAAAGTTCAGCTGCTGCCCAAGTAATAATACAGCAAATCATCAAACATGGCAAGAATTGATAATGTAAAAACGCCTGGCGAACATATCCTGGACATATCCTGGATCGGCGGCGCCGGGGTGGGAGCCGGGCGGCCGATGGCCCGCGGAGCAAACAAAATGCTTGACAGGAGAGCGGCGGGACCCTATAGTAACGGTAGCGGAAAAACGACTGCCGGACTGGCCCATCAGAGCGCAAGGAGAAGAAACATGATCATCGATATCTCGCAGGAACTCTTTAGCTGCCGGGTGTTTCCCGGGGATCCCGCGCCGGAAAGGCGCGTGCTGTCCTCCATGGCGGAGGGAGCGGATTACAACCTGACCGCCCTGTCCTTATGCGCCCACAACGGCACCCATGTGGACGCGCCCAGCCACTTCATCCGGGACGGGAAGACCATCGACCAAATGCCCCTTTCCGTCTTTGTGGGTCCCTGCTGGGTGGCGCGGCATGAGGGAGACGTGGACGGCCGGGACGCCGAAGCCATCCTGGAGAAAGCGAGAGCCGCCCGGGCGGACCGGCGCATCCTGATCGCCGGGAAGGCTGTGATCACCGAGGCGGCGGCCCGGGTCTTCGCGGACGCCGGCGTCCTGCTGGTGGGCAACGAGAGCCAGACCGTGGGCCCGGAGGACGCGCCGATGCAGGTGCACCTGATCCTGCTGGGCGCGGGCTGTGTGCTGCTGGAGGGCGTGCGGCTCCATGGGGCAGAGGAAGGGGCCTACACCCTGCACGCCGCGCCCCTGAACTTAGGGGGCGGCGAGGGCGCTCCCTGCCGGGCTTATCTGATCAGGTAATAGACCTCACTCCACGATCCCGATGCAGGTGATGGTGAAGCACTTGTCCTTGCTGCCCTCCATCATGCGGATCTCGAGGGTGTGCTCCGCGGCCTCCTCTTCGTCCAGCACGAGGATGACCTCGGACTGATTGTATTTATCCTTGCTTCCTTTCAGGAAGCTTTTTGTTTTGCCGTCCAGGATGACCCGCGCCTTGCCGAAGCTCTCGTCCGGGCTGGCCTTCCAGGCGATCAGCAGCTTTTTGAACACGCCCGTGAGGCGCAGGGGCTCGTCGGGATCATTGGCGGCGTGGTGGAAGTTCCGGCCGCATACCCGGCCCACCGGCGTATTGGCGTAGGATCGGAGGTCGTCGCTGATAAAGCCGCCGCGCTCCAGCTGGAGGCCGGGATAGTCGGTTCCTGCGTAAATGGTCTTGAGCCCCATGAAGTCCACACCGTAAGCGCATTCGGCGTTCAGGTCGATGTCCCGGGCCGAAGTTTCTGCCTCGGCGGCCAGATCCACGGCCTTCAGCAGGCAGTCCGCCATCACGGCGTGACCCATGGACGTCGGGTGGTAGGGGTCGGAAAAGAACTCCGCTTTCGTCCATTCCCGGCCCACATGGGGATAGGCCGCGTCCTTGATCGACACCATCATGAGGTCATAGGTTTCGCCGACCTTCTTCAGCTCCTCCTGCAGGTTGCTGCCGCCGTCGAACACGGAAAAGAGCAGGATCACCGCCGGGGCGTTCTCCTGGCTCAGGATGGTCTTGACCAGGGATTCATAGCAGCGGTGCTTCGTGGGCTCGCCGAAATCGTTGACGGCAAACTCCACGATCACCAGGTCCGGCAGGCCGTCCGGGTCTTCCACCCGGTCCACGATATCCCGTTGGTAGCGCATGAGCCCGAAGGTGGAGGGCGTGCCGCCCACGCCGGCATTCACGAAATGCACGTTGGTTTTGCCGCTCGCTTCGAAGCGCTCCGCGAAGCCCTTGAAAAAGCGGTAGGCGTAGCAGCTCCTATACTGGCTGGCCCCCGCGCCTTCGGTGATGGAGCCGCCGATGGCGGCCACGGTGACGTCCTCGCCCGCCCGGGCGCGGCGGATCACGTCCTTCAGGCGCAGGTTGTTGCCCAGGCGCAGGACGCCGTCTTCCAGCGCCGCCTGGTACCACGCTTCCCCCTGATCGGGGCAGAAGTACGCGCCCTCGCCGGAGGCGGCCCATGCAACGGAGTTGATGATCATTGCGCAAACAGTCAGGATCCATAGCAGTCTTTTCATTTTATGCGACCTCCTGTATGGCAGAATTTCCTTGCGGGATCATGATACAACAGTTTTGCCTCTTTGTGAATACTTTTTGAGACTCCCGGCCGGGGCACGGCCCCGGTTTGGGCCGCTTTGCGTCACGCGAAGGCGATTTACGATGAAAGACCGCCCAGTTACGATGGATCCCTTGAAAAATTGTGAATCCATGGTTATTATAATTAAAAATATGCCCATTTGACGGTACCTGAACGGGAGGATGGCAGGATGCTGAACATCGTGATCCTGGAAGACCAGCAGGAGCAGGCGGAGCGCCTGAGCAGGATGCTTGAACAGTATGCGTCCGACCATCCCGATTTTTCCTATTCCCTCAAGCGCTATGACCGCTCCATCCCGCTCTTGGAAGAGTATAAATGCGACGCGGACGTCCTGTTCCTGGACATCCAGCTGCCGGATATGCTGGGTATGGACGCGGCGAAAAAGATCCGCGCGATGGACAGCAACGTGACGATCATCTTCATCACCATGCTCACCCAGTACGCCATCGAGGGCTACTCCGTCGGCGCGTTCGATTATGTGCTCAAGCCGGTGCGGTATGAGGAGTTCGCGGTCAAAATGGACCGGGTCTGCCGCATGCTCGCCCACAGGAACACGTCCATGACCCTGGAGCTGCGCACCAAGGAGGAGGTCCGCCGCATCAGCGCGGATGATATCACCTATATCGAGGTCTCCAACCACGACATCCTCATCCATACCGGCGACCAGGTGTACCGCCAGTGGGGCAACCTGAAGAGCTATGAGGAGAAGCTGGCGCCCGCCCACTTCGTGCGCTGCAACGCCTGCTACCTGGTGAACCTGAAATATGTGCGCGGCATCAACGGTGACGCCGTGACCGTGCACCATGAGAACCTGGCCATCAGCAAGACCAAGCGCAGGGACTTCCTCGCCGCCCTGGCCCAGTATAAAGGAGGCAGCCGCTAATGACCTACATGCCGCTTTGGTACAGGCTGGCCCGCAGCGGGCTCACCCTGCTGCAGTCGGTCCTGGGACTCATGATGGTCTCCTACACGCTGAAAATGCGCAAGGGGTTCACCCTCCGGCTGGTCCTCAGCTTTTCTGCCGGCTTTATGCTGGAATGCTTTCTGGGCAGCCGTTTCTACATCCCGGGCAGCACGCCGCAGGCCCTGCTCTCCCACGCCCTGATCGCCACCAGCGTCTATCTTTGCCTGATCGGCATCATCTGGTTTTCCTATGACGAGACCCTCTGGACGGTGCTGTTTTACGCGTCCATCGGCTACATGGCCCAGGACATCGGGGGCAGCGTCAAGACGCTCTTCAGGCAATCATCCTTCATCAACAGCGTGGCCCAGACGCCGGTCGGCATCGTGGCCGTGGATATCCTGTGCTACGGCCTCATATATGTGCTCATGTACCATCTGCTCAGGCCCTACGTGAAATCCCGGGAAGAGAGCGAGAACAACCAGACGAAGGCGCTGCTCTCGGTATTTGTGCTGCTTTTGTGCATCGGCATGGCCCGCATGACCCAGGACAACCCGGACCGGAACCAGATGGCGGTGGTGGCCGAGGCGGTGCTGCAGATCATCATCGACGTGCTGGTGATCGCCCTGCAGTTCGGCGTCATGGAGCACGCCAAGCTGAGCAGCCACATGGAGACCATGCGCGAGCTGGTGCACCAGCAGCGCGTCCAATACGAGGCCAGCAAGGAGAGCGCCCAGCTCATCAATGAGAAATACCACGACCTGAAGCACCTGATCAAATCCTTCAGCGGCACCGTGCCCCAGGAGCAGCTGGACCGGCTGAAGCAATCCATCGCCGCCTACGAGCGCCCGGCCAACTCCGGCAACGAGGTGCTGGACGTGCTGCTGGCGGAAAAGATCGGCATCTGCCAGCAGCGCAACATCGTGCTGACCTGCAACCTGGGCATGACAGACTTTTCCTTCGTGGAGGAGTTGGACCTGTACTCCCTGTTCCAGAACGCCCTGACCAACGCCATCAACGCCGTGTCCGCCCTGCCGGAGGACATGGAGCGCTTCATCACCCTCTCGGCCCAGCGGGATGGGAACATGCTGACCATCCACATGGAAAACCCCTGCCGGGAGGATATCGAGTTTGAGGACGGCCTGCCCAAGACCCAGGACGACCCGGACTGGCACGGCTTCGGCATGAAGAGCATGAACCGCATCGCCGAAAAATACAACGGCATGCTGACCGTGGAGCAGCGCGGAAGGCTGTTCCTGCTGGATATCCTGCTGATCGCCCCGGAGGATTGATCCTGCCTGTTTACGATGCTATATTTCCCAGTTGCGCGGTTCGCCTTTCAAGACGGACCGCGTTTTTCTATACTTGCGGCGAACAAATCAGTTGAGGAGGCATTCAACTGATACAAAAATGAAGGAGGAACTCACCATGAAGAAGATTGCAGCCCTGTTCCTGGCCCTGATGCTGATCCTGTCCATGACCGTGTGCGCTCTGGCCGAGATCCCCGAGGAAAAGAAGCCCGTCGTCACCGAGCTGGACGGCGTGACCCTGAGCTTCCACACCTACAACAGCAAGCTCTATGAGATTCCCTGCGAGCAGCCCGGCACCATCGAAAAGATCGAATACACCACCGACGTGTACGGCGACGGCGTCACCTACCAGCAGTGGGCGAACGTCTACCTGCCCTACGGCTACGACGAGAGCAAGCAGTACAACATCATCTACTTCTTCCACGGCACCAACGAGACCCAGGACAGCTTCATCTGTGAGGACATCGTCAAGAACGCCGTCGACAACATGATCTACTACGGCGTCTGCGACCCCTTCATCATGGTCTGCCCGACCTATTACTACGTCTATGAAGAGCGCACCGTGCAGCACCAGGTCTTCCCCCAGGAAGTGCGCAACAGCCTGATGCCTGTGGTGGAAAGCAAGTACAGCACCTATGCCGAGACCGCTGATGAAGCCGGCTTCCTGGCCTCCCGCGAGCACCGCGCCATCTCCGGCTACAGCCAGGGCGCCAGCGCCTGCTGGAACAACGCTTACCAGAACTTCGACATCGCCAAGTACATCGTGCCCATGTCCGGCAGCAGCGTCAACAACCTGACCGCCATGAAAGAAGCCCTGGCCCAGAAGCCTGAATATGCGGATGACATCTTCATCGTCCTGTGCTCCGGCGGCAAGCGTGACCTGGCCTATGAGGGCACTGTCGCCCTGGCCAACGCCATGCTGGCGGACGAGCAGTTCAGCTTCGGCACCGACACCAAGGAAAACAACTTCTTCGTCTGCATCTCCAAGGAGCTCCACCAGACCCTGAAGGGCCGCTTCCTGCTGTACAACGCGCTATTGGAAGTGCTGTTCAAATAATTGCCGCAGGCTCCCCGGAGGATTGAAAACATGATCAAAAAGCTCTTATTGCTTCTGCTTGCTTTCGCGGTGCTGGCCGTGCCCTTTGCCCAGGCGGCGGAGCTGACCCCCTATGACGCCCTTGTTTCCCTGCTGGACAGGCACAGCTGCGCCCTGGATGTCCGCGTGGAGGATGCGGAGGTGGGGGAGGAGGGGGTCCTTCCCTTCACCGCGGCGGCCCTCGCCCTGGAAAACGGGAGCGGCGGCATCCGCATCCTGGGCTCCCTGGACGGTGAGCAGGTACTGGAGGCATATATGGACGCCGCCGGTTTCCGCTTCGAGTGCGGGCTGATCACCGAAGGCCCCCAGTCCTGGACCTGGGCCGAGCTGCCGCCCACCGTTACCCTGGAGCAAAAGCCCGAGGGTGGCTGCAGCCTGATCATCCGCGCCACCGGCTCCCAGCACGAGCTGATCAACGTGAGCCTGGATCTTGCCATGGAAAATGCGGATCACTGTGAGGGCGAATTCGGTTTTACCCTGCTGATGGCGGGCGGCGAGATCTACAGCCTGTGGGACGTCTTTACCGCGTCAGAAGGGGCCACCACAACGGAAGCCGTCATCGGCCTGCAGCACGACATCAGCTTCATCGGCGAGGGCAATCAGATGGCCGAGACTGCCGAAGACGGTGTGCTGACCGTCACCCGCACGGAAGACTGCGAGATCACCGTCGATGACGACGAGGCCGGCACCGCGACCCTGGTGCAGGTGCTCACGATCCGCTGATTCCCGGTTACGATGCAAAACGGTCGAGATGCGCGGTTTGCATTGTCGGGAAGAAAAATGACCATTATAATCACGCCATAACAAGCCCGCGATACACGCGGAGCACCGAAGGAGGATTACCCCATGAAAAAGATCGTTGCTTTGCTGGCCGTTCTGGTCCTGACCCTGTCCATGATGAGCTTCGCTTCCGCTGAGATCAAGAGCTCCTACAACCTGAGCGACAACAACTTCATCGAAGCGGTGGGCTGGTATGCCACCAAGGACGCTTCCCTGATCCTGCGTGATGACACCCACTATGAGCTGTTCTACCGTGAGTACTACTTCGGCACTACCGACCCCGGCCTGAAAGCCAACAAGCTGATCGTGTACCGCGGCACCTATTCCATCGCTGAATCCGCTGACGGTGAAGCCTGCCACTTCGACATCACCCTGGACACCTGCGAAGGCATCTACTTCGAACAGCACGGCAAGGGCTACGGCCGCACTCCCCTGGGCTATGCGATGGTCCTGGACACCGACAACTGGACCGATGAAATGACCGACATCGCTTTCCCGGACGGCTCTGACGACGGCGCTGCCGACTTCCTGGCCCATCACACCCTGGAAGGCAAGATGTTCACCGTGGAAGACCTGCGTGAAGACCTGGATGACGTGACCCTGCAGAACAGGATCGTCGCCCTGCCCGAAGGCATGGAAGCGGTCGAAGCCCTCACCATCACCGAAGGCTGATCATCCGAACGATAAACCCATGGACTTGACAAAGGCCGCCGTGCGAAAAGTGCGGCGGCCTTTTCAAAAGATGAAGGAGTACTATCATGGCTAAAGCAAACAAAGTCAAGAAGCCCCGCCACGGCAAGCTCGTCTGGAAGATCCTCGCCGGCGTGTTCGCTTTCCTGTTCGCGTTCTTCATGATCGCGACCCCCATCGCCAACAACTACGCCACCATCATCAACATGGTGCTGGGCATCGAAGGCAGCACCGTCGTAGGCGATGCGGCGGAGGATCTGCCGCCCCGCTTCGTATCCGACTATGAGACCAGCGCTGACCAGGCAGCTGCGGCAGACCTGGTCTGCGAGAGCGTGGTCGCCAACGGCGCTGTGCTGCTGCTGAACCGAGGCGATGCGCTGCCGATGACCGGCAGCGAAAAGGTCTCCCTGTTCGGCACTTCCTCCGCCAGGTTCATTTACGGCGGCACCGGCTCCGGCGGCATGGACACCTCCAAGGCCATGACCCTGAAGGATGCCCTGGAACAGGACGGCTTCACTGTGAACCCCACCATGTGGGCCTTCTACCGCGAAGGCGCCGGCAAGGATTACGGCCAGAAGAGCGCCGCCGGCTCCCTGAACAACTACATCTTCAAGAATGAAGAGTTCGCCGTCAACGAGGTCCCCCAGAGCGTCTTCACCGACACTGAATGGAACTCCGTCAAGGACTATGGCGATGCGGCGATCATGGTCATCGGCCGCGTCTGCGGCGAAGGCAAGGACCTGCCTGTGGCCGGCGCTTCCGATGCGGGCGGCAACATGCTGTCCATCAGCCAGGAGGAGCGCGACATCCTGAAAAAGCTGGCGGATATGAAGGCGGCCGGCGACGTCAAAAAGATCGTGCTGCTGCTGAACACCGCCAACGCGGTGGAACTGGATGTGATCGAGCCCGCCGTCTGCGGCGTGGACTACGGCATCGACGCCTGCCTGTGGGTGGGCGAGGTCGGCCAGAGCGGCATCCGAGCCGTCGGCGACCTGCTCTCCGGCAAAATCAACCCCTCCGGCCGTCTGGTGGATACCTACTGCTACGACAATACCACCTCGCCCGCCGTGCAGAACGCCTATGTGACCTCCTACACCAACGCGGCGGAACAGGGCCTGGCCTTCGCCAAGACCAACAACGAGTACTATGTGGTCTATCAGGAAGGCATCTACATCGGCTACCGCTACTATGAGACCCGCTATGAGGACATGGTGCTGGGCAACGCGAAGGTCGGCGATTACGACTACGCGAAGACCGTCGCCTTCCCCTTCGGCTACGGTTTGAACTACAGCAATCTCACCTATGGCAAGCTGAACATGAAGGAGAACGGCGATCACTTCGACTTCACCGTGGACGTGACGAATCCCTCCCAGCGCGACGCCCGCGAGGCCGTGCTGATCTACATGCAGAGCCCCTACACCGCTTATGACCAGCAGCACGGCATCGAAAAGGCTGCCGTGGAGCTGGTGGGCTACACCAAGGTCGACGTGCCCGCCGGCAAGACCGTCACCGCCAATGTGACCGTCGCCAAGTCTGAAATGCGCGCCTATGACGCCAACAACGCCAAGACTTACATCGTGGACGAGGGCAACTACTACTTCGCCACCGGCAACGGCGCTCACGATGCTCTCAACAACATCCTGATGCAGAAGGCCGCCCAGAAGGACACCCTGAATGGCACCGTGGACGCCTCCCGTATGATCGGCGAAGGCCGCGCCGACCTGGCCGTGGTCTACAAGCAGGGCAAGCTGGATAACACCACCTATGCCACCAGCCGCACCGGCTTCGCCATCACCAACCAGTTGGATCACGGCGACCTGAACAAGGTCGACACCGATGCCAGCAACGACGTCAAGTACCTGACCCGCTCCGACTGGGCCGGCACCATGCCCAAGGCCGACCTCTCGGGCAACGCCTACAAGGCCGCCGTGCAGATGGCTGCCAACGACGAAATGACCGCTGCGCTCAAGACCATCATCGACTCCGAAAAGAAGGGCACCATGCCCACCCTGGCCAAGGAAGGCGAGCTGACCCTGGCCCACTTCATCGGCGTGCCGCTGGATGGCTCCATCACCCTGCAGAACGGCCAGACCTACACCTGGGACGACCTGCTGGACCAGGTGAAGTTCAACGAAATGGCGAAGCTCATCGGCCAGACCTACCATGCCACCGCGGCGGTCAAGTCCGTCGGCAAGCCCGCCACCAAGGATGAGAACGGCCCCCAGGGCATCACGGCCACGCTGACCGGCGGTTCCTCCTCCACCAGCTACACCTCTGAAGACGTCATGGCCGCGTCCTTCGATCCCGCCGTGGCGGAAGCCGTTGGCCGTTCCATGGGCAATGACTGCCTGATGGCGAACCGCAAGGCCTACTCCGGCATCTACGGCCCCGGCGCAAACATCCACCGCACGCCCTACTCCGGCCGCAATTTTGAGTACTACTCCGAAGACCCCTTTATCTCCGGCAAGACCTGCGCTGCCGAGACCGCCGGCATCCAGAGCAAGGGCGTCTACGTCTACAACAAGCACTTCGCTTTCAACGACCAGGAGACCGGCCGCGACGGCATCTGCGTCTGGACCAATGAGCAGGCCGCGCGCGAGATCTACCTGCAGGCCTTCGAGTATCCCATCGCCGATGCCAACGCCTACTGCGTCATGACCTCCTTCAACCGTCTGGGCACCATGTGGGCTGGCGGCGACTACAACCTGATCACCAACATCCTGCGCGGCGAGTTCGGCATGCCCGGCTTCGCGCTGACCGACTTCTCCAACAACAACGCGTTCATGGATGTCATCCAAGGCCTGCTGGCCGGCGGCGACGGCTGGGACTGCAACGACGCCTCCAAGTGGACTGACAAGCTGAAGACCTATTCCGACGACCCGCAGGTGGTCAGCGCCATGCGTGAAGCCACCAAGCACATCCTGTACACTGTCGCGAACTCCAACGCCATGAACGGCATGGGCTTCAACACCATCGTTGAGGAAGTCCACGGCTGGTGGCAGGATGCCCTGGAGATCGGCAAGTGGGTCACCGGCGCGCTGGCGCTCCTCTTCCTGGTCATCGCCATCATCGACACCCGGAAGTCCAAGAAGATCGCTGCCTGAGTTAGTGGGGTGGAGGTTTACCCGGGGGGACCGCTCTTTGGCGTCCAAAGAGCGGTCCCCCCGGACCCCCTCCGAGAAAGACACTTTTAAACTGAATGGAGGTTTGAGGTATGAAGAAGGTTATTGCTTTAGTCGCTGCTTTGATGATCATGGTTTGTGCGGTTTCCGCGCTGGCCGAAGGCCGTCCCGCGCCGGCGGACAAGAAGGTCATCACCACTGATGACGTGATCGGTGCGGAGACTGTTTTCAAGAAATATGACAACAAGTTCTATGACGCCACTTCCGAGCAGCCCGGCACCGTCGTGCGCCTGGACTACACCACCACCGCCTACGGTGCGGAGCAGCCCGGCTGGGTGAACGTCTACCTGCCCTACGGCTATGACGAAAACGGCACCGAGCGCTACAACATCATCTACTTCCTGCACGGCACCAACGAGACACAGGACAGCTACATCGGCGACGAGAAGGCTAAGAACGCCCTGGACAACATGATCGAAGCGGGCATCACCGCGCCTTTCATCATGGTATTCCCCACCTACTATTACGATTATGAGACCCGCGCCATCGACATGGAAGCCTTCTCCACCAAGGAAATGCGCAACGATATCATGCCCGCCGTGGAGAGCGCTTACCGCACCTATGCCGAGACCGTGGATGACGCCGGCTTCATCGCTTCCCGCGAACACCGCGCCTTCTCCGGCTTCTCCCGCGGCTGCTACGCCTGCTGGCATCAGCTGTTCCACAGCCTGGACCGCGCCAAGTGGTTCATGCCCTTCTCCGCCAACATCAGCAGCGCTACCGAAATGGGCCTGGATATGCCCGTGGAGGAGCAGATGCAGCTGCTCAAGGACGCCCTCAACGCCCAGGCGGATTACAAGAATGACTTCTTCATCTACGCAGCCTGCGGCGGCAAGCGCGACATGATGTATGACGTGAACGCCGCCCTGATTGCCGCCATGGTGGCCGATACGGACGATTTCAGCTACGGCACGGACCCCGCCCAGAACAACCTGTATTACAGCATCTCCGGCGAGATCCACCAGACCCTCATGAGCCGCTTCTACTTCTACAACGCGTTCGACGTCGTTTTCAAGTGATCCGCGCCTGACCCGCCGCCCCGGCAGTTTGCCGGGGCGATTTACTTTGTATGGAAGGGTTTATCAATGGTAAATGATCAGGAAAGTCATCGTTGACAATATGTGATATATAATATATAATGAATGGGAATCAAAGTTGGGAGAAGGGCATTGGACAATGGCCAGAGTTCAAGCGGTATTCTACGATTTGCCGGATGGCACGTGCCCAGCTGAAGAATTCATCGACAGTCTGGACATAAAAATGCAGGCGAAAATGCTCAGAACGATCGCGCTGCTGCAGGAGAACGGCACGGACCTGCGTATGCCGTATTCGGAGCATCTGGAGGAAGGCGTGTTCGAACTGCGGGCCAAGGTCGGTTCCAACATATCCCGAGTCATGTATTTTTTCTTTGACGGCGGCAAGGCGATACTGACGCATGGCTTTATCAAGAAAACACAAAAGACGCCGTCATCAGAAATCGAGAAAGCGAAGCGCTACAGAAAAGAGTATTTCAGCCGGAAGGAGCACAGAAAGCCATGAAAACATTTGACAGCTATCTTGAGAAAAAGCTGAAGGATCCTGAGCTGAAAAAAGAATATGATGCGCTGGAGCCTGAGTTTGCGATCATCCAGGCCATGATCAACGCGAGAAAAGAAAGTGGTCTGACCCAGAAGCAGCTTTCCGAGCGCACGGGAATCACCCAGGCGGACATCAGCAGACTGGAGCACGGCAATGCGAACCCTTCCCTGCACACTCTCCAGCGCCTCGCCGCCGGCCTGGGAATGGAATTGCGCGTTGAGTTTGTACGCCCGGCGTCATAATGCGGTGGGGGGAAGAAGAGGAAAATTCAATAGTGCATCCTGTCAGGAAAAATGAAGAATGAATACTGAAGACTGAATAATGAATAATACAACGCAAAAGATCCTGCCACTTGCGTGACAGGATCTTTGCGTTGGCAGGGGAAGAAGGACTCGAACCCTCAACAAAGGTTTTGGAGACCCACGTGTTGCCATTACACCATTCCCCTACGGAACGGTGCTATTATAGCGCTGTTTGCGTGGGTTGTCAATCGGAATTTTTTGGCTGCGCACGCTGCCGGAAAAGCCATGTGTCTCATTCCTCCGGCGTATTCTCTTTAAGTTCCTCGAACTTCCGGCGCATGGTGGGGTTGTTCTTGGTCAGCTTCTTGATGGACAGGTCCTCGGCCTTATCGTTGGCCAGGCGCAGCTGGCGGTCGGAGGCGGTCAGGGCGTCCTTGATCTTCTGCAGGTGGGCGATGGACTTGTCGATCTCGTCGATCGCCTCGCTGAAACGCCTGCTGGCCTGCTGGTAATTGTAGGAAAACTTATCCTTGAAATCGGTGATGGCTTCCTCAAAGTGAGTGATGTCGATGTTCTGCTCCCGGATCAGGGACAGCTCCCGCCGTGCCTGGACCGCGTTCATGGCGGCGTTGCGCAGGAGAGTGATCATGGGGATAAAGAACTGGGGCCTGATCACGTACATCTTTTCATACTTGTAGGAGACATCCACGATGCCCGTGTTGTACAGCTCGCTGTCCGCTTCCAGCAGGGTCACCAGCACGGCGTATTCGCAGTTCTTTTCCCGGCGGTCCTTGTCCAGCTCGCGGAAAAAGTCCTCGTTCTTGTGCTTGGTGGCGGTGGTGTCCATCTCGTTCTTCATCTCAAACATGATGGACAAAATCTCCGTGCCGTCCTCCGCGCTCTCCCGGAAAATGAAGTCGCCCTTGCTGCCGGTGCGCGCGTCGTTGTCCTTGTCGAAGTAGGCGTTGGGGAAAGCGGTCATGCGGATCTTGTCGAACTCGTCCTTGCAATGCTGCTCCAGGCTCTCGCCGATCATCTTGGTGGACTGGCGGGCCTTGAAGTCCCGGTACTGGGCGATCTGTTCGTCCTTGAGGGCGAGCTCGCTGCGGTGCTGCTCGCGCATCAGGTGTTCGCGGTTCACGCGGTCATCCCGCTCGTGCTGGAGGTCGCTTTCCAGCTTCCGGATGGTCAGCTGCTGCTCCTGGACGGCCAGGCGCACGGCCTGCTCGGTGCGCTCGCGCTCAGTCTTCAGGGCGGCTTCCAGCTGTCCGATGGTCTGGCGCTCCTTCTGGGCGTCCAGCTGGCTCTTGAGCTGGGCGCGCTCCAGGTCCGCCTTGTGCTCTTGGGTGAGGGCCTGCAGGCGGGCGTGCAGCTCGTTGAGCTCCTGATCCTTTTCCTGCTCTACGCGGCTCACGGCCAGGCGGACGGCGGTCTGCTCCCGCGATTCGATCTCCCGGGTGAATTCCCGGTCCCGGACCTGCTTCACGATGGCGGCATAGCCCGCCTCGTCCACCTGAAACACTTCCCCGCAGTGGGGGCATCTGATCTCCTGCATGATGATCCTCCTATTGCGGCCATCTGCGGAAGGGGCAATGCTCCTTCCGGTAGGCCGCGCGCAATTCAACCAGGCACCCGCAGCCCATGCAGGTGCCGTTGTTGAGCTGGTCGCACTGTCGGCACACGGCCAGCCGGGTTTGATAGCGTTCGTCGTCCGTCCTGTCCTGGGGCGCGATCCGCTTCAGCAGCGACGCGACGTATTTTTCGTAATCCTCCGGGAACGCCTCTTTGAGCAGGCACTTCCGGCAGCGGTTCTCAGTCATGGAGGCGGATGCCCAGGTGCACGACGCTGACGGGGGGCAGGGTGACGCTAAGACCGGCTTCGCTCAGCGCGATGCCCTCAAAGGGCGCGTTGTGGACCTGCTCCGGCGCGTCGAAGGTGTTGTGGGCGTCCATGGCGCCGGTCAGTATGCTGCCGGTCACGTCCTGGGCTTTGCGGCCGCTCAGGTCGATCTTCACTTCCTGCGCGTCGTCGAGGCCCGGGTTGACCAGGGTCACGTGGATCACGCCGCGCTGATCCACTGAGGCCGAGGCCTGCACTGCGGGCACGCTGCTCTTTTCGCCGTCCGTCTTCATTTCGCTCAGCAGCAGCTCGTTCTCCTGATGGTGCTGGAAGAGCTTGAACACATAATAGGTAGGCGTCAGCAGCATCCGCGGGCCTTCGGTGAGGATCAGGGACTGCAGCACGTTCACAAGCTGGGCCAGGTTGGCCATATGCACGCGCTCGCAGTGCTGGTTGAAAATGTTCAGCGTGAGGGCGGCGACCATGGCGTCGCGCATGCTGTTCTGCTGATACAGGAAGCCCGGGTTGGTGCCCGGCTCCACGTCGTACCAGGTGCCCCACTCGTCCACGATCAGGCCGACGCGCCGCTCGGGGTCATACTGATCCATGATGGCGCTGTGGCGGGTGATCAAGCGGTCGATCTCCAGGGCCTTTTCCAGGGTGATCTGGTAATCCTCCCGGCTGAAGCCCAGGGCCGCGCCCTTGTGATCCCAGTCGTGGGGGACGGTGTAGTAGTGCAGGGAAAGGCCGTCCATGCACCAGCCGGCCTGCTTCATCAGCACGTCCGTCCACTCAAAGTCCCCGCCGTTGGAGCCGCAGGCGACCTTGTAGACCTTGCTGTCGCTGCGGTACTGGCGCACATAGGTCTGGTAGCGGCGGTATTCGTTGGCATAGTATTCCGCGGTCATGTTGCCGCCGCAGCCCCAGTTCTCATTGCCGACGCCGAAATAGGGCAGCTTCCAGGCTTCTTCATGCCCGTTCTGCCTGCGCAGGTCGGCCATGGGGGAGACGCCGTCAAAGGTGATGTACTCCACCCACTCGCTCATCTCCTGCACCGTGCCGGAGCCGACGTTGCCGTTCACATAGGGGTCGCAGCCCAGCTGGCGGCAGAGCTCCATGAACTCATGGGTGCCGAAGCTGTTGTCCTCTGTGACGCCGCCCCAGTGGGTGTTGACCATCCGCTTGCGCGTCTCCTTGGGGCCGATGCCGTCCTTCCAATGGTACTCGTCCGCAAAGCAGCCGCCGGGCCAGCGGAGCACGGGGATGCGGATGGCGCGCAGGGCGTCCACGGCTGCCTTGCGCATGCCGTTCACGTTGGGGATCTCGGAGTTCTCGCCCACATACAGGCCGCCGTAAATGCAGCGGCCCAGGTGCTCGGAAAAGTGGCCCTGGATGTTTTTGCTGATGTGCCCGCGGGTGACTGCAGGCTTGATATACAGAGTATTCATACGGATGGCTCCTTTCTTGTTGTGATCAGAAAGACCGTTTGTGCGCTTAAAGACATGAACAGGATATCACAGAAAGCCGGGGACTGCAAGAAGACAACAAAATCTTGTCTGTCAGCAGGAAAAAAGCAAAATGCAGCGAATTACTGCTCATTCCCCAGAGAAAAATTCAAAGGAGACCAGCTATGAAAAGTCAAGGGGGTAGCGGATAAAAATTTCTTTATTCTTCCGGCGGCAAAGAAGGGTGACCTTAACAGACCTCAGCAAGCTT
>CADAPM010000029.1 GCA_902789795.1 uncultured Eubacteriales bacterium | reverse complement strand
GCAAAATCAGTAGTCCGCAGCATCTGAATGTATCGTAGTCGCTGGTCGACAAAAAGGAAAGGAAAGTATGATTTCCGCTTCCGTAATTATCATACAAGGCAGTACCATGAACAAAAAAGAATTGATCGAAGCCGTATACGCGAAGGGCGATATCACCAAGAAGGAAGCCGAATTCGCGGTCAACGCGGTGCTGGACAGCATCATCGAAGGCCTGAAGGCCGAAGGCAAGGTCATCATCCCCGGCTTCGGCAGCTTCGAAGTCCGCAGCAAGACCGCCCGTGAAGGCCGCAACCCCCGCACCGGCGAAAAGATCAAGATCGCCGCGAAGCGCACCCCCGCCTTCAAGCCCGGCAAGGAAATGAAGGACGCTGTCGAAAAGAAGTGATCCTTTCCTGGTGCCCCACGCAAAACACCGCCCTGAGAGGCGGTGCTTTTTGTGGGGCGGGAGGTCAGCGGCTGACTGCCTCCATCTGGTCCATATACAGCCGGATCAGCTCTTTCTCGTCGACCCCGGCGTCCTTGCACCAGGCTTTCAGGATGTCCTTCGCCTGGGCGACCTGTTCTTCCGTCATGTCCAGGCTGCCGGAAGCATAGCGGTTCAGCCGGTCCTGGGCGCGCAAGGCGGCGCTGGAAAAGGTCAGGCCGTGGGTGGTCATGTATTTGCTGAGGGCGGCGGAACCGGCCTCGATGCTCAGGCGGGTCATGCGCTTTTCGTACCGCTCCTTGAGCTGAACCTGCATCTCGTCCGGGCTGACGCCCAGGCTGACGAGCCAGCTTTCCAGGATGCCGTCGTCCAGCTTTACGTCGGCTTCAGTCTCGCCTTCGGCATACTGCCGGATGGCGTCCAGCTGGCCTTGGATCTCCTCGGGGATCCCGGCGCCGTGCTCCTCGGCCGTTTCTTCGATCAGGGCGGCGTATTCTTTAAGGCCTTCGCGGATGGAAACGTCGGTGACGTCCGAGATCACCTCGCTGTACAGCTCCCGGTCTTCGGTGAGCCCGCTCCAGTAATCGCTGATATCCCCGTACAGCTTCCGGACACCCTCCCGGATGGAAGCCCAGAGCGCGCTTAAGCGCTCCTGGAGGACGCCGGACTTTTCGCTGATCTGGGACATGAGGCGCTCCCAGTTGGCCTTGGCCCATTCCAGGGCGGTCTCGCCGGCAGACTGGGCGCTTTCGCCCCATTCCGCGGCCTTGGTTTTGAGCCACTCGGCGGCGTCCTGGGCGGTGCCGCGCATGGCAGCCCACTTTTCTTCGGCCCAGGAGGCGGCATCCTCGGCAGTCTTCTGCGCGTCCTCCGCCGCGCTGTCAAACCAGCTCTTCACCTTGTCGAGCCAGCCCTGGACCTCCGTCTCGATCTCCGCGCGGGTCTCTTCGGCGGCTTTTCCGGTGTCCTGGAGCCAGCTGTCCAGGTTCTCCATCTGGGTCTCGACCACTGTCTGGATGCTGCTGCCGGCTTCCTCCGCGGCCTCGCCGATCTCCTGGGCGGTATCGCTGAACCAGGCGCCGAGGTCGTTGAGCAGCCGCTCCAGCTCGGCGTCCTTTCCCTCCTCCGCCGGGGCGGCTTCCTCCGCGCCTGCGGGGATAAGCGCGGTCAGCATCAGTATGCACAAAAACAGTGCGAGAAAGCGCTTCATCTGGGTCCCTCCTGTTGTATAAAAAGTGCACTCGGACAGGGAAAACACACTGTGACGCCGTCATTATAGGGCCTCACTGCGCGTCTGTCAACGCGGCACAGGCGTTTTTACAAAAGCGCGCACGATAAAGGGCCGGATTGACAAAAGGTCTCGGGCCGCATTATAATAGATCTGTTGAGGAACTCCGCTGATATGAAAGGGGGGGAGCCGCGCCAAGCATGTGACTGCGCACGGCTTGTTTCTGTATCCGGCGCTGGGCCTCGTTTCATCATTCATGTTTCACCAACGACGCGAAAGGAGATCATGACCATGAGAAAACTGCTGGCAGCCGTTCTTTCCCTGTGCCTGGCGCTGTCCCTGTTCGGGGGCCTGGCCGCGGCGGATGGTACGGCGGTGGAGATCAACCTGTACGGCATCGGAGATTTCGGCGGCGGCCTGGATGATTCCGGCAAGCCCACCGGCAACCCCGGCGGTGCGCGCATCGTCGGCAAGATGAAGGAGCTGACGGCCCAGGCGGTGAACCCGCTGGTGGTGGCCGGCGGCACCAGCTACACCGGCTCGGCCATTTCGGAAACCAACCACGGCGAGCTGGTCAACGCCATGTACAAGGCCATGGGCGTGAAATACGCCGCCGTGGGCAACCACGACTTCGACTGGTCCGACGTCAATACCCGCGACGCGGTGTTCTCCGGCTGGGAGGAACAGGGCGGCTTCAAGTTCCTGAACGCCAACGTATACTGGACCACCGAGGAGCGCGGCGCGGAGCACACCTTCCTGCCCTATGACATCGTGGAGATCGCCGGCGTCAAGGTCGGTATCTTCTCTGTCATCGACGAAGGCAACATGTCCGCCATCTCCAACGTCAACAAGGAAGGCATCGAGATGGTCTCCTGCGCGGACGAGGCGGGCAAGGTCGTGCGCGAGCTCCGGAACGAAGGCGCGCAGGTCGTCATCGGTCTTCTGCACGTGTACGGCGCTCAGGATGCGCCTTATACCGTGGAGCAGCCCATCACCGCGAACCTGGCGAATCTGATCGCCGACTGCGAGGAATGGGGCGGCATCGACGCGGTGTTCGGCTCCCAGACCACCAGCCCCATGTGCGGCATGGTGGGCAAGACCGCTGTGGTCAAGGCCCAGAACTTCGGCAAGCTGATCGGTCACCTGAAGATCACCGTGGCGGCGGACGGAACTGTGAGCGCGGAGCCCGAGCTGATCCCGCTGACCCAGATCAAGGCGGGGGACGACAACCTGTTCGGTTCCGACGAGACCACCCGCGAGAACCTGCCGGTGGATGCGGAGTTCAAGGCCCTGTATGACACCTACAACGACGCGCTGGCCATCCTGATGGACGCGCCCCGCGGCTTCGCGGACGTGGACATGAGCTTCGAGCCCGACGATCTGAAGTTCGCCTACCAGAAGTGGTATCTGCGCAACAACCTCTACTACCTGAACAATATCTACGGCGAGCACGTGGACGCCTACTTCCATCAGAAGGGCGGCATCCGCAACATCGGCTCCGAGGTCATCCACGCCGGCGATACCATCAGCCTGCGCACGCTGTACGCCTCCGCGCCGTTTGAAAACTACATCTACACCTTCAGCATGAAGGGCGCGGATATCAAGAACCTGCTCTCCGGCTCCGGCAAGTACGGCGAGTACGCGAGCCTCTTGCAGTACGGCTTCGACGTGGTGTACGAGAGCGGCGATCCCTACGAGGGCAACGGCCCCATCGCCTCCATCACCCTGAACGGTGAGCCCGTGGAGGATGAGAAGGTCTACCGCATCGCCACCAACAGCTTCCTGTTCCCCGGCCCCGGCGACGGCATCGACATGGACGCCGGCTTTGACGCCACCCACACCAACGTGCTGAACCGCACCGCGCTGCTCAAGTCCATCCTGCACCAGAGCGCGAACCTGACGGACCTGGAGATCCCGGGTCTGGAGCCCGCCTTCTGCCCGACGGTGTATGAGTACAAGGCGGACAGTCTGGATGAGTACGCGGCCGGCGCGAATGGCGAGGCGAATGTGGATATCGCCAAGGCGGACGGCGTGCTTACGATCACCGTGACCTCTCCCTTCACGGATCCCTACACCGAGCCTGGCACCGTGCAGAACGTGTACAAAGTCACCCTGAAATAAAAGCTGAATACTGACCCGACAGGAGAGGGCGTCACCGGGCGCTCTCTCCTTTTCGTTTGACATTAAGGGATTGTCAAAAGCCTCGGGATTCACTATAATGGAAAGCGATCAACCGTGATTTGGAGGCTTTCATGAACGATTTACTGGACCTGTACTGGACCTTTGTCAAGATCGGCAGCGTCACCTTCGGGGGCGGATACGCCATGCTGCCCATCCTGGAGCGGGAACTGGCGGAAAAGCGGCACTGGACCACCATGGACGATCTGAGGGATTACTTCTCCATCGGCCAGTGCACCCCGGGCATCATCGCCCTGAACGTATCCACCTTCATCGGGGAAAAGCGGCACGGGGTCAAGGGCGCGCTGGCGGCGACGGTGGGATTTCTGACCGCGCCGGTGCTCCTGATCCTGCTGATCGCCATGTTCCTGACCAACTTCGCGCAGCTGGAGATCATCCAGCACGCCTTTGCGGGCATCCGCGTATGTGTGTGCGTGCTGATCGTGCAGGCGGTGCTGCGGCTGTGGAAAAAGTCCGTGGTGGATGCTCCCAGCCTGGTGATCTACCTGGCGGTGTTCCTGCTGAACGTCATGTCCTTTTTCCTGCCGGTCAGGATCCCCGCGGCGGTGCTGGTGATCCTGTCGGGCGTGGCGGGCGTGCTGATCTCCTCGTGCAGATACCGCAAAGCCCAGGAAGGGGGTGAGGCCAAGTGAAGCTGCTCCTTTTGATGTACGAGTTCTTCAAGACTGGCCTCTTCTCCGTGGGCGGCGGCCTGGCCACCCTGCCCTTCCTGTACGAGATGAGCGACCGCTACCCCGAATGGTTCACCCATGCGGATATCGCGGATATGATCGCCATCTCGGAATCCACGCCCGGCGCCATCGGCATCAATATGTCCACCTATGCGGGCTACCGCACGGCGGGCATCCTGGGCGGCGTGCTGGCCAGCCTGGCCCTGGCGGCCCCCAGCGTCATCATCATCCTGATCATCGCCAAGTTCCTGGCCAAGTTCCGGGGCAACCGCATGGTGGAGGGCGCGCTCTACGGCCTTCGCCCGGCCTCCATCGCCATGATCAGCGTAGCGGGCTTGAACGTGGCGAAGGTGGCGCTGGTGAACCTGAACGCCTTCCAGCTGAGCGGCAGCATCGGCGACCTGTTCGTCTGGAAAGCGCTGATCCTGGCGGTGCTGATCTTCATCGGGCTGAAAAAGCTGAAATGGAGCCCGGTCATCTTTATCGCGCTGTCCGCCGTGGTGGGCATCATCTTCAAGTTCTGAGGAGCGCACGATGGGCAAGATCCTGATCTCCCGCTGCCTGATGGGGGATAACTGCCGGTATGACGGCGGGAACAACCTGGTGCCGGAGCTTAAAGCGCTGTACGAGCGCGGCCTCGCCGTGCCGGTGTGTCCGGAACAGCTGGGCGGTCTGCCCACGCCTCGCACGCCCAGCGAGATCGCGGGGGAGCGCGTGGTCATGAAGGACGGCAGAGACGTGACGGATAACTTCCGCTCAGGCGCGGAGCGCGCCCTGGCCATCGGCCTGGCCCAGGGCTGCACCTGCGCGGTCACCAAAGCAAAAAGCCCGTCCTGCGGCTGCGGGACGGTGTATGACGGGACCTTTACCGGTACGCTGGTCCCCGGCGACGGGATCTTTACCCGGCTGCTGAAGGAGAACGGCATCCCGGTCTGTACCGAGAAGGACAATTGGCAGAGCGTGATCGGGGCTTTCCCGGATCAGACGGAATAAGAGCATGCAGCGAGAAAAGGCATAAGGCGGGATGATCCCGCCCTATGCCTTTTTGTGTTAGCCGTTGCTTCCCGGTGTGAAATCGAGCTCGCCGTACCAGGTGTCGGTGGGCTCGCCGCGCAGGGTGCCGTCCATGTTGACCATCACCTGGATCTCCTCAGTCTCCCCGGGCGTGCGGTTGATGCACCACACGGTCCAGAAGATGCGGTCCTCTGTATCGGTTTCTTCGTATTTGCCGTAATTGTAATAGCTGGCGTAGACCTCGAAGCGGTCTTCGACGGCGGCGCGCTTGTCGGCTCCGAAAGCGTCTTCGATGGCCTGGAGGGCGATCGCCCGGACCTCCTCTTCGGTCTTCCAGCCCTCCTTCAGGGGCGGGCAGCCTTCGGGATCGCAGGCCGAGCGTACGCTGATGGGCCAGAATCCCTCCGCCTCGCCGTACAGGAGCATGAGGCCGATGCTGTAATAGGGGCTGTGCTGGCCCGGATCATCGCGGAACGGCGTGATGTCAATCAGCTCGCCGGTGCGGGTCAGGCGGACGTTCTGCCGGTCCATATCGGCGTGGGTGGCCCAGGCGTGCAGCATCCAGTAGGGCTCCTCATCCTGGCCTTCCGTGTACATGAAGTGGGCCTGCCAGGCGTAGTAGGGGATGCCGTTCTCGTCAGCCGCGCCGGTATCGCCGGTCAGCTGTTTTCCGATGGCGATGGCCTCTTCCTCAGTGATATCGCCCTCCTGGGGCTGCACATAGACCGGATCGCCCGCGTTCAGCAGCCCGTACTCCCGCTGTACCCGGGTCGCCTCTACCTTGAGTTCGTTGCTCCACATGTCATAGCTGCCGTAGCGGTCTGACATCTCGTTGAACCAGGCAATGTACTGGTTGTAATAGTCGCCGTAGCCCAGATGCCAGCTGTCGAAACCATAGGCCCATGCGGGCTTCAGCTGGGCGGTGATCTCCCCGTTGAGCTCGAACTGGTCCGCCGAAACATAGCCGGTTGCTCCGCTGATGTTGACCTGGGCATAGCCGGGCTGCCAGCTGATCAGCTCCGCCCTGGTGCCGGTGGGGAAGGTGTGGTTGGGCGCTTTGTCTATGATGCGGGCGTACAGGGAGACCTGGCTCTGTCCCTCAGGGGCTTTCAGTACTCCGGTCGGAGGCACCTGATCGGCGCTGCCGTTGACGAGGACGAAGGTCTCCGGCATCCAGACCCCGTTCAGCCGTTCGCCGGCCAGCACGTTGACCTGCAGCCAGACCATGCCGTCCGTGCCGGTGACGCCGGGAATGTGCTCGGCGCGCCACTTGTGGCCGGTGATCTCCAGCGGGGTGCCGAGGACATAGAGGGCGGCCGGGTATTCGGGGTCGTCAGAGTAATTGTAGGCGGGGCCGAAGCTGCTGCCGACCACCGCCGGATAGGGCTCCGGGAAGGTGATCAGCTCTTCGGCTTCCCGGTCATAGCTGTCCGGGAAGTCCGGCAGCTTGACCGCGGCGTCCGCGGCGCTGAAGCTCATCAGGCTGCCCGCCAGTACGGTCAGGCAGAGCACGACGGCGACAGCAGCCGCGCCGATGCGTCTGGAATGAATATCCATGATCTGTAATATCCTCCTTTTCATGTGTTTGAGCCCGCCCTGGAAGGCGGTGCACAGGGCGGCAGGCGCCCGTTCACCGACCCGGATAGCGGCGATAATGGTCTCTGAATAGCGGGTGCGTTCGCTCAGGTCTGAGCCGGCCATCACCCGCTCGTCGCAGCTCAGCTCGCAGTACTGGTTCAGCATGCGCCTGAGCAGCCAAACGGCAGGGTTCGGCCAGTGGATGGCGCAGACCAGCAGGGTCAGCCATTTGACCGGCACGTCGTGCTGCCGGATGTGGGTCAGCTCATGGCGCAGGCTCAGGCGCAGGTCATCCGGATCCGTCAGGGTGTTCGGGAGATAGATCTCCGGCCGGATGAGCCCGCAGACCATGGGACTGGGCAGCCCGGGCACCCGCCATACCGGCGGCACCGTTTTCAGGCCCGCTTTTCGGGCCTCTGCGCGGGTCAGCACCGCAGCGGCATCCTCCACCGGTTCCCGCCAGCGCTTCAGCAGGCGGATCAGACAGATGTACCGCGCGAGTTCCAAGCCGAGAACGCCCAGCGCTCCGGCCAGCCAGATCCCCACTGCTATGGCGAAGATATTGACGGGGCGGCGCGGGGCAGGGACAGTGTTCTTGACCGTATTGGCGCTGCGAGCGATCTCGGAATCGTAGAGGATCGCTTCTGCTTCCTGCACCGGCGGCCGGACCACGGGCCGCAGCTGCCGCACAGTTTCAGCAGGGAGTTCCACCGTCACGGCCGGACGGGGCGTGATCAGCGGCCGCCACGGGATCAGAAAGCCCAGCAGGCAGACGATCAGCAGCCCGTACACGGTGCGCTGACGGTACCGGCGTGCCAGCAGGGGCAGCGCCAGGATCACGATGAGGGTCAGGACGGTCATGCCCAGGATGCCGTTCAGCAGGGGGCCTATCCAGGCGGGCATGGCTCAGGCCCCTCCCTTTTTGAGCTGATCGAACCAGGTCTGCAGCTCGCGCATATCGCTCTCGCTCATCTTCTCGCGGTTGAGCGCCGCCAGCAGGGAGCCGATGGACTTCCCGTGCACCTCGTCCATGAAGGCGCTGGTCTCCCGGGCCAGGTACTCGTCCCGGCTGATGAGGGCCGTGAACAGTTTTTCCCGACCTTTTCCGGGGCGGGCTTCGATAAAGCCGCGCTCCGTCAGCCTGGACAGGAGCGTCAGGAGCGTCTGGGGCTTCCAGCCGCGGGCATTCCCAACCTTGTTCATGATCTCCGATGAAGTGACCGGCGCGGCCGACGCCCAGATCTCCTTCATCACAACAAACTCCGCCTCCGGAAGGCGATGTTCTTTCATGCCACGAATCCTCCTTGAATAGTAATAAGACAGCCTGTCGAACGTGATTCTACACTATGTCGAAATAATTGTCAAGACAAAGTGTAGAATTAAAATGTAACAAAAATGCCCCGAAGAGCAAAACGAGGAAAAAAGTAGGAAGTAGGAAGGATGAAGTAGGAAGTAATATTACTCATGCTCTCGGCATCGTACCAGACTCCACCGCATGAACTATAATTACTTCCTACTTTCTCCTTCCTACTTCCTACCTCACCAAAACCAAGCCTGCTTGGCTTCAACTGTTAATCTTAAGTACCGCCATAAACGCTTCTCCGGTCAGCTGCACGGTGCCGAACTGGCGCATGCGCTTTTTGCCTTCCTTCTGCTTTTCCAAGAGCTTCTTCTTGCGGGTGATGTCGCCGCCGTAGCACTTGGCGAGCACGTCCTTGCGCACGGCCTTGACCGTCTCGCGGGCGATGATCTTGCCGCCGATGGCCGCCTGGATGGGGATCTCGAACTGCTGGCGCGGGATGACTTCCTTCAGCTTTTCGCAGATGCCGCGGCCTCTCGGATACGCGCGGTCCTTGTGCACGATCATGGTGAAGGCGTCGCAGATCTCGCCGTTCAGCAGGATATCCATCTTCACCAGGTCGGACTTGCGGTTGCCGATGATCTCATAATCAAAGGAGGCATAGCCCCGGCTGCGGGACTTCAGCTGGTCGAAGAAATCATAAATGACCTCGTTCAGCGGGATCTCATAGATCAGGCGCACGCGCTTGCCCTCGTACTGCTCGTCCATGAAGGTGCCGCGCTTGGACTGGCACAGGTCCATCAGCGGGCCCACGAATTCCTCCGGGGTGTAGATGGTGGCCCGGACATAGGGCTCGCGCATCTCCGCGATCTCGTTCACGGAGGGCAGGGCGGCGGGATTGTCGATGGTCACGTCGGTGCCGTCGGTCTTCACGACCTCGTAAATGACGTTGGGCACGGTGGTGATCAGATCCAGGTCGAACTCGCGCTCCAGGCGTTCCTGGATGATCTCCATGTGCAACAGGCCCAGGAAGCCGCAGCGGAAGCCGTAGCCCAGGGCGGTACTGGTCTCCGGCTCAAAGTGCAAAGCCGCATCGTTCATGCGCAGCTTTTCGAGGGCGTCCTTCAGGTTCTCATAGTCCGCGCCGTCGGAGGGGTAGATGCCGCAGAACACCACGGACTGCACCTGGCGGTAGCCGGGCAGGGCTTCGGCGGCGGGATTCGCGGCGTCCGTGATGGTATCGCCGACCCGGGTGTCCGCCACGTCCTTGATGGAGGCGGCGATGTAGCCCACGTCGCCCGGCAGCAGCTCGGGCATGGGGGTATAGCCGGGCGTGAAGACGCCCGTTTCCACGATATCGAATTCCGCGCCGGTCTGCATCAGCCGCATGCGCATGCCCGGGCGCACCTTGCCCTCCATCACGCGCACAAAGCAGATGGCCCCGCGGTAGTTATCATAGGCGGCATCGAACACCAGGGCCTTAAGCGGCGCGCTGCTGTCGCCCTTGGGCGCGGGGATGCGCTTGACCACGGCTTCCAGCACCTCGTCGATGCCGATGCCCATCTTGGCGCTGGTCAGGGGCGCGTCGGAGGCGTCCAGGCCGATCTCCTCTTCGATCTCGGTCCGGACTTCCTCGGGCCTCGCGCTGGGCAGGTCGATCTTGTTGATGACCGGCACCGTCTCCAGATCGTGCTCCAGGGCCAGGTAGACGTTGGCCAGGGTCTGGGCTTCCACGCCCTGGGTGGCGTCCACCACCAGGAGCGCGCCTTCGCAGGCGGCCAGGGCGCGGCTGACCTCGTAGGAAAAGTCCACATGGCCGGGGGTGTCGATGAGGTTCAGCTCATAGGTCTCCCCGTCCTGGGCCTTGTACTGCATGCGCACGGCCTTGGACTTGATGGTGATCCCGCGCTCGCGCTCCAGCTCCATGGAGTCCAGGATCTGCTCCTGCATCTCGCGCTTTTCAAACACGCCCGTTTTTTCCAGGATGCGGTCCGCCAGGGTGGACTTGCCGTGGTCGATGTGGGCGATGATGCAGAAATTCCGGATGTGGGATAAGCGTTGGTCGTTCAATGTGATACCTCAATAATCATGGAAGGTAGAAAATAACCGGATAAAAACGGCGGCAGTCTTTGCCGGACAGAGAAAATTATATCATAGAGGAAATCGGATTGCAATTTAATTTGTTTTCCGGCGAAATTTGTGGTAATATGAGAAAAATGATGCATTTATCTGCAAGGAGGTTGATCTTTGTGAGAAAACATTCCCTGGCCGTGCTTCTGATCTTTTCTCTGATCGCCATGATGCTGCTGCCGGCTCCGGTCTTGAACGCAGCAGCGGAAGGCGCCTCCCCGCGCATGAATGCGTCGGGTGCGGTGCCGCTGTTCCCCTGGATCATCCCGGGAGGCGGGCAGGAAGAACCGACGGAAGCGCCGACGGAGGTTCCGACACCGACGCCGACTGCTGAACCGACCGCTGTGCCGACTCCCGAACCGACTCCTGAACCAACTCCTGAACCGACCGCCGTACCGACTGTCGCGCCCCCGGAGGGACAATGGCTGGATGATTTTACCGTTGAGTTCGACGCGGGCATGGTGATGCTGGATTACCTCGACTTCGCCGTGGACCATCCGGGCACCTACTATGTGTTTACCGGCTATGTGACCAATGATTATTACTCATGGTACACCCGCAGTGACAGCAATTTCATCGTGGCTGAGCCGGTCGTGCCCGGGGAGCCCATGTATTACGGCGTGTATTATGATCCCCAGGACCTGGGCCGCCCGAAGTTCAGTGCGGACGATATGAAACTGCTGACGCCGCCTGCGGCGGGGTATTATATAAAACACGGTTTTGCCAGCGACGTCCAGGTGCCCGCCATCGTGGAAAACGGCAGCCCCATCGAAGTGGAGAGCTTCTCCCAGAGCGACGTGGCCGATTCGGGCCTTGGCAAGTACATTTACTGCCGGTGGTATTATGATGTCGATGAAGAGACGAATATCGAGACGCTGGGTGTGCTGAAAAGCCCTTCGGGCATCATCTATCTTGAAGAGGGAGCCTACGTCTGGCAGCCGGCCAACTCCGGCAAGTATTTCCGCTACTCGCTGGACATTCTGCTGGAGGATTGCTTCAACAATGAAGACCTGCCGGACGGCGACTACACCTTTTCCCTGTATTCCGAGGGACAGCTGATCGACGAAGTCAGCTTTGCGATCGGGCAAAAACGGGTGCCCGTGAAAACGCCCGAGCCCACTAAGGCGCCCACGCCGGTGCCCACCAAAACGCCCAAGCCCCGGACCTTCAGGATCGACGAGCCCACCGAGGACGGCGCCTATATCACCGTGAGCTGGACCGACAGCGAGGGCCTGAGCCCGTACACGGTGGTCATACAGCACGAATCCGACAAGGGCCTGGGCGCCCGGCAGAACCTGGCGTCCGACACCCGCTTGAAGAGCGTGACCAGCCCCTATATCATGGTCCCCGGCGAGGCCTACCGGATCATCGTCAGGGACAGGCAGGGGAATGAGGCAACCTACGATTACCGCCCCGAACAGAAAACGTACCCGGACTTCAAGATCACGGTCCAGATGGAGCTCAGGGTCAAGACCCTGAAGACGACCAGGAGCGGACAGAAGAGCTTCAAGGCGTCCGAGATTAAGGAACACCTTTCCGATTACGATTTCTTCGCCTATCTGAAGATCACCTATCCGCCCATCAAGTATACGCGGACCACCAACTGGACCAGCGCGGTAACGATGCCCAACGGGGATGTGATCCTGACGGGGTTCAATGAAGCCACGGATATCCCGGCGGATTCCAAAAAGCAGAAATCCTTCCTGTACTGGAACCACTATTCACTGAACGGAGTCTTCGAATACCAGATGAAGACGACCGGACAGATCCAGACCGGCGAGTACACCTGGACGCTGTACTTTGACGGTCAGAAGGCGGGAACCGCCAAATTCAAAGTCAATTAACAGGAGGCATCATGCCTGAAGCGACGTATGAGATCCTGGCACTGCTGATGCGGTACGTCTTTGCTGCACTGGGAGTGCTGATCTGCCTGACTGCGCTCAGATGGCTCATGCGCGAGCACAGGATCCACAAAAAGGAGCGCCGTCAGCTGCCCCTGGCGGGACAGATCGGCGTGCTGGAGCTCACGGATACGGGGGAAAGGCTGCCCCTGGCCCAGGAGGGCCTGGTAGGCGCCGGCGGCTCCTGCGATGTGATCATCCGCAGGAGAGGACTCAGGAAAAAGCTGTTCACCTACCGCTTCCAGCCCCGGCGAGGAGTGGAGATCGTTCCCAGCCGCGGCTCGCGGGTCACGGTCAACGGCCAGAAGGCCCAGGCCGGGCATTTCGCGCTTAGCGGCGCGCTGATCAGCGCGGGGGACGTCACCATGCGCCTGCGCCTCTATAAGCGGCTGCGCCTGCCCTCGGTCGATCCGCGGGACGAAAGCCCGTCTCCGCTTTTGAATACCTGGGATGAGGATGATTTCCTGCCCAACGGCATGGGGATCCCCGTGCCTGCGCCTGACGAACAGGAATGGGATCCGGAGGAGACTGCGGATGACGAAGTGCCGGCGGAGGATCGCGGAAAGCTGCTTCACCTGCCGCTGTTCAGCGATGATCCGCCGGATGGGGAGGGAACATGAAAAAGAAGAAAAAGGAAAAGCGTTCCTCCGCCAGCCGTCTGCTGTCCCTGGCCATGCTGTTCTATTTCCTGGCCTTTATCCTGCTGTTTCTCCATGACTTCGATACGCGGACGCTGATGCTGGCGCTGGTGGTGCCGGTATTGATCTTTGTGAGCGTGCGCGGCCTGCCCAAGCTGTTCCCGGCGGATCAGCTTCTCTTGAGCCTGTCCAGCTTTCTGGCGGCGCTGGGCGTGCTGGTCTTATATCGGCTCGATCCGGACCGGGGCATGAGCCACCTGATCAACTATATGGTGGCGATCGCGGCGATGCTGGTAGTGACGGTGGGCGTGCGGTTCATCCGGCGCTGGCGGCTGCTGGCCTGGCTTGCCGTGCCCGTCTCCCTCGGGCTCCTGGCCCTGCCGCTTCTGTTCGGCAGCGAGATCAACGGCGCCAGGAACTGGGTCACCCTGTTTGGCTTCGGGTTCCAGCCCAGCGAGCTGGTCAAGCTGAGCCTGGTGGTGGCCCTGGCCTGGCTGCTGTCCCGCAAAAAGCTAGTGCTGGCGGTCATCCTGACCGGCGCGTGCCTGGGACTGCTGATGCTGCAGAAGGACCTGGGGACCGCCCTGCTCTATTTCGGCATGGCGTTGTTCATGATGTACGCGTCCACGGGCAGCCCGCTGATCCTGGCGGGCGGGGCCGTCGGCGGCGCTGCGGGGGCCTACCTGGGCTACCGGATGTTCGCCCACGTCAAGCGCCGGGTGGCGGTGTGGCTCAACCCCTGGGCGGACCGCCAGGGCGCGGGCTACCAGATCGTGCAGGGGCTCATCGCCATCGCCAACGGCGGGCTGTGGGGCACCGGCCTCCGGCTGGGGAACCCCGGCGTGATCCCGGCTTCCTTTAACGATTATATCTTTACGGTCATCTGTCACGAATTCGGGGTCATCTTCGGCCTCTCCGTGCTGGTCATCTACCTTGCGGTGGTCTTCCGGGGCATCGCTATCGCGCGGCAGGCGGACAACGCCTTCCACGCGCTGCTCAGCCTGGGCTGCACCGTCATGCTGGGGCTGCAGACCTTCGTCATCGTGGGCGGCAACATCAAGCTGATCCCGCTGACGGGCGTCACCCTGCCCCTGATCAGCTACGGCGGCACGTCCCTGGTCTCCAGTATGTGCCTGGTGGGTATCATGCAGGGGGTCTTCGCGGTCAACCGCGCGCGGATCCGCGAGGCCCGGGAGGAAGCGCTGTATGAAGGGGAGGGAGCACTGTGAAGCAGCTGCGCGTCAATATTCGCCGTGTCGGGCTGTTTATCTGCCTGCTCTTTGCCCTGCTGGCGCTCTACGGCGTCTACAGCCTGACCAATTACGGCAGCCGGTGGTTTTCTACCAATGCCAATACCTGGCTCAGGAGCGCCAAGAAGGACGTCATCCCCGGCGATATCTATGATGTGAACGGCGTCCTGCTGGCGGGCAGCGACGTGACGGAAACCGAGACCGGCTTCACCGCGGTGCGCCGGTTCAACGATGACGCCCTCATCCGCCGGTCCCTGGTGCACGTACTGGGTGACGCGGACGGAAAGGTGGCCAACGGGGTGGAGACCTTCATGGCCCATGCCCTGTACGGCTTCGACCAGACCATCGTAGAGCGGGTGCGGGATTTTGTGAGCGGCGCGAGGCGGAAGGGGGATTCCCTGACGCTGACGGTGGACAGCGCGCTGAGCCGCTACATCCTGGAATGTATGGAGGGCATGGGCGTCCAGGCGGGCGCCGTGGTGGTGATGGATTGGAAGACCGGCGCTGTGCTGGCGGAGCTGAGCTGCCCGACCTTTGACCCGAGCGATCCCGCGGACTCGTCCGGCGGAACGGGGGATCCTTATTTCAACCGCGCGACCCAGGGCCTGTACGCGCCGGGCTCTACCTTCAAAACGGTCACGGCGGCGGCCGTGCTTTCCGATCCCCAGCTCAGCAGCCGTTCCCTGACCTGTACGGGCAGCTTTGCGGCGGAGGATCAGAACGGCCAGCTGCGGGAGATCACCGACGCGGGTACGGATCATGCCCTGGGCATCCTGGTCAGCCATGGCCAGATCGATCTGCGCCGCGCCTTCCGCGTCAGCTGCAACAGTGCTTTCGCCTCTTCGGCGGTGCAGCTGACCGACGCCAAGCTCAAAAAGCAGGCGATGGCCTTCGGCTTTGACGCGAATTTCCTGTTCCGGGAGATCGTGGTCGAGAATTCCTCCTATCCGGAGGGCGCGCGCTCGCCCTGGGACGTAGCCATGACCGGCATCGGCCAGAGCACGCTGCAAGCGACGCCCCTGCACCTGTGCCTGATCGCCTCTGCCATCGCCAATGACGGCATCATGATGGAGCCGCGGCTCCTTTCCCGCATGACGGCCTCCGACGGGAGCGTCCGTCCGGCCTACGGGATGCGGATCGAGCGCAAGGTGTTCGAGGATCCGGAGATCCCGGCGCTGCTGCGGGAGTACATGTACGACGTGGTCAATGAGGAGAACGGCACGGGCAGCCAGGCCGCGCTGGCCGGCTGGCGGGTCTGCGGCAAGACCGGCAGCGCCGAGGTGGATGGGCAGGAGAAGACCAACGCCCTGTTCATCGGCTTTATCGATGACGAGCGCGCGCCCTACGCCGTCTCAATTGTCCTGGAAAACATGGGCGCAGGCGGGGAATACGCCGCCCCGCTGGCGCATGACATTTTTGAATACCTGATCGAACATTTACAAAACGCTGCGCCGGCGCTATAATCAATATGTATTATCCATATATTTCATGAACCGGAGGCGCCTATGCCCTATATTTTGAGCTGCTGTTCCACGGCCGATCTCTCCAAGGAGCACTTCGAGCGGCGGAACATCCACTACATCTGTTTCCACTATCAGTTGGACGGGAAGGACTACCTGGACGATCTCGGCCAGTCCATGCCCTTTGACAAGTTCTACCAGGCGATGGTCGACGGTGCGGAAACGCGCACGTCCCAGGTGAATACAGAGGAGTTCTTGGGCTACTTTGAGGGCTTCCTTGAGCAGGGCCAGGATATCCTGCACGTGACGCTCTCCAGCGGCCTTTCGGGCGCGATCAACTCCGCCAACGCGGCGGCCGAGCAGCTGCGCCCCAAGTACCCGGAGCGGAAGATCTACATCGTCGACTCCCTCGGCGCGTCCTCGGGCTACGGCCTGCTGATGGACCTGCTGGCGGACAAGCGCGACGCAGGCACGCCGCTGGACGAGCTGGCCTGCTGGGCCATGGACAACCGCCTGACGATCCACCACTGGTTCTTCTCGACGGACCTGACCTTCTATATCAAGGGCGGCCGCGTCAGCAAGACCGCGGGCTTCGTGGGCAGGATGCTGCATATCTGCCCGCTTCTGAATATGAACCACCTGGGCCAGCTGATCCCGCGGGAGAAGATCCGGACCAAGAGAGCGGTCATCCGCACCATCGTGGACCGCATGGCGGAGCATGCCGAGGGCGGCCTCAATTACAGCGGAAAGTGCTACATTTCCAACTCTGCCTGCCTGGAGGACGCCCAGGAGGTGGCCAGGCTGGTGGAAGCCCGGTTCCCGCACTTGAACGGCCCGGTGGAGATCTATTCCGTGGGCACGACCATCGGCAGCCATACCGGCCCCGGCACCGTGGCCCTGTTCTTCGTGGGCGACAAGCGGTGGAACTGATTTAAGTGCGATCAAGCAAAAGGCATACATAAAAGGGAGCTCAGAGTGATGGAAACGTTATTCTGAGCTCCTTTCAATAGGAAGAGGGCCGTCCCTTTCGGGACGGCCCTCGGTGTTTGACCGGGATGTTTGCACATCACGGTCAAGGGGTCATTTCTTAGTCCTGAGCGGCCAGCTTCTTGTAAGACTCGAGGCGGTCCTTGGCGTCCTGCTCCTGCTGGACAAAGAGCTTCGCGGCGGCTTCGGGGAACTGCTGCGCCAGAGAGGTGTAGCGGACTTCGCCCTTCAGGAACTCCTGATAATCGCCGGTGGGATCCTTGCTGTCCACAGTCATCGGATGCTCGAGCTCGGGATTGTAGCGGTACAGCTGCCAGTAGCCGCACTCAACGGCCTTCTTGATCTCGGCCTGGGCCTTGCCCATGCCGCCCTTGGCGCGCAGACCGTGGTTGATGCAGGGCGCGTAGGCGATGATCAGGGACGGGCCGTGATAGGCTTCCGCCTCGAGCATGGCCTTGATGACCTGCTGCGGGTTGCTCATGGCGACCTGAGCGACGTACACATAGCCGTAGCTCATGGCCATCATGCCCAGGTCCTTCTTCTTGGTGCGCTTGCCGGCGGCGGCGAACTTCGCCACGGAGCCGGTGGGCGTCGCCTTGGAGG
>CADAPM010000028.1 GCA_902789795.1 uncultured Eubacteriales bacterium | reverse complement strand
ACGCCGCCAGCGTTCGTCCTGAGCCAGGATCAAACTCTTGTGTTTAATCCTTCCTTGATTTCCTGCTTTGCACATTCATCAAGGCTTAACTCATTTTTTGACGTTGCTTCTGCTCTTCTCTGTATCGTTTTCAAGATCCGCTTGCGCTTCCTTCGCTCCCGCCTTTCGGTGGGGCGCTCTCAACAGCGCTCGTGTATAGTATCATTTCAGGGTCGCTTTGTCAACAAAACCCCGAAGATTTCCGCCCCTATTTCGGGAATAGCCCGGGAAACCTGTCTTTTCCCGGGCTATGTTCATGCTTATATTTCGAACCTTGCTCGTGCAAAGCGACGATCATTGTTCGTGTTTTTCAGCAGCGGCCAAGCGGCTCAGAACGCCGTTGCACTTTTCCAGGAAGCCATACACCGTATGCAGCTCTTCTTCCGTGACGTTTTCATAGGTCTTCTGGATGGCGGCATACAGCTGGTCTTCCATATTATCCAGCAGCGCGCGGCCCGATACGGTCACGCGCAGGTCAAAGCAGCGGTCGTCGTCCGGCGTGACAGCCTTGGTCACGAGCCCGTCCGCCAGCAGGCGGTTGACGCGGCGGGTGGCCGTCGACGGGTTAATATTGAGCCTGCGGCTGATCTCCGCCATGTGCACCGGCTGGTCGCCGCCCTCGCCGACCTGGTAGAGGAGCGCGTAATCGCCGATGCAGAGCTCTTCAGGATAACTGCTTTCCTGGCAATGGCGCTTCAGCAGGCCTTCCGCGACCTGCCTGAGCAGCTGATGATATCTGTCATTCAATTCGTTCAATCGTTTGCAGCGCGGATCGATCTTCATAGTCTCCTCCCCTGTTTCCCTGGCAATGGGTGCCAATACCGATATTTTAACACATCTCCCGCCAAAATACAAATATTTTACGCCGTCCTTGCTATTTTTTTGCACTCATATTATACTGTTTCCTGACATCGGCCCCGTTCAAATGCATATCGACCATTAATAATGAAAGGATCGCCATGACCTATACAGAAGGATTCCGCCAGGCGGAGCTTAAGCGCATCCGCCGGATCATTGACGAAGGGCCCTACGCGGCGGACTGGGACAGCCTGGCCCGCTGGGAAGCGCCCGCCTGGTACCGGGACGCCAAATTCGGCATTTTCACCCATTGGGGCGTCTATACCGTGCCCGAGTTCGACAACGAATGGTACCCGCGCAACATGTACATCCGGGGCGAAAGGGCCTTCATCCACCATGAAGAGACCTACGGCCCGCACAAGGACTTCGGCTACAAGGACCTGATCCCCCTGTTCAAGGCCCCGCGCTTCGACGCCGACGACTGGGCGGAGACCTTCAAAAACGCCGGCGCGCGCTACTATGTGTCGGTGGCGGAGCATCACGACGGCTTCCAGATGTACAAAAGCGCCCTCTCGGACTGGAATGCCGCCGAAATGGGTCCCCATCGGGACGTGATCGGCGAGCTGACCGCAGCCGCCGAGCGCCAGGGGCTCTACAATTGCCTGTCCTCCCACCGGGCGGAGCACTGGTGGTTCATGAGCCACGGGCGGGAATTCGACTCCGACGTGTGCGAGCCGCTCCGGCGCGGGGACTTCTACTGGCCGGCCATGCCGGAAAGGGACTTTTCCGACCGCCGCAGCGCGCCTGAGCCGACGCCTGAATTTCTGGACGACTGGCTTTTGCGCACGGCCGAACTGGCGGACCGCTTTCACCCCCGGATGATCTATTTCGACTGGTGGATCCAGCACGAGGCCTTCGTGCCTTACCTGACCCGCTTTGCGGCTTACTATTATAATATGTCCCTTAGGCTCGGCTATACGCCCGTCATCAGCTACAAGCACGACGGCTTCCTGTACGGCACCGCCCTGTCCGACGTGGAGCGCGGGCAGCTTTCTGACATCCAGGCGTCTCCGTGGCAGACGGACACGGCCTGCGCGCTGAACTCCTGGTGCTACACCAGGGAAAACGTTTACCGCGAGGCGGAGGACATCGTCTGTGACCTCCTGGACATCGTGAGCAAAAACGGCAACCTGCTCCTGAACGTCGGTCCCCGGGCGGACGGCACCATCGGCGCGGAGGAGCGCTTGATCCTCGGAAAGATCGGCGCGTTCCTGAAGGCCAACGGAGAAGCCGTCTACGGCACGCGGCCCTGGCGCGTATTCGGCGAAGGCCCCACCCAGATCCAGAGCGGTTTCTTTACCGACGGCGTCAAAAAGGAGTTTACCTCCCGGGATTTCCGCTTCACCCGGAAGGGATCTTCCGTCTACGCCGCCGCCCTGCGCCCAGACCCGCAGGGGGAATACTGCTGCCGCACCTTCCGCGCCTTGAACGCCCCCGCCTTCGACGGCCTGCACCGCGACATCCTGCGGGTGACCCGACCGGACGGCCAGCCCGTCCACTGGGAGCGGCGCGAGGACGGCCTGATACTCAGGACCGCGGCCGGCGGCGCCATGCCCGTGGTCTTCCGCCTGGAGCTGGCATAAACGGACGTCCCCGACCTTTACGGACAAAATGTTGAGATTTCTTTCAAATCAGGCAGGAGTTTTCCCATTGATGCAGAAATGATATATAATTTGACCAGATTATACCGTCTTTGGACGACAAAGGAGGAAACAATGGAACGCAGCATTATATCCGAAATGATCCTGCAAAACGCCATGATCCTGTACGGGCAGCCCAAATGGACCTTCGGCAAGAACACCTGCAATACATATGAGCTTTTCGTGCACCAGTTCCGCCTGCCGGACGGTACGCTGGCTCCCGCCTGGCCCATCCTGGAGGTCGTGGAGCAGGACGACGCGCTGACGATGCTCTTCTCCATGCAGCTGATGTGGGAAGCGGCCCGCAAGACCATGGAGATCAGCCGGATCGACAACAGCAACCTGACCCTCTCTCTGAACCTGCTGCCCCGCTTCGCGGAAAAGGAAGGCTTCGTGGAGCAGGTGGAAAGCTGCCTCAAGACCGTGGGCATGGAGGGCAGGCGCCTGCAGTTTGAAGTCAGCGAGCTGCAGAAGCTGAGCCCCGAGGGCTGCGCCAACCTGAACACCGTCCATGACGAGCTGGGCGTGGGCCTGGTGATGGGCAACTTCGGCACCGAAAAGACGAACATGCCCCTGATCTACCAGGTGCATTTCGATATGCTGGAGCTGGACCGCAGCTATGCGGCGAAGATCCCGGACAGCGAAGCCGTCTGCAAGGCCGCCATCGCCATCCAGCACATGGCGGACACCCTGGATATGAAGCTCTGTGCCAAGGGCATCGAGAACCAGGATCAGTTCGAGTTCTTCGAGGAGATCGGCACCTTCAAGGGCCAGGGGCCGCTGATTGGCAACCCCATGCCCATGGACGAGCTGGAGGCCTATATCAAGCAGTACGCGCTGGAAAAGGGCCACAAATAAGTCTCTTTTGCAGCACAAAAGGCAGGGCACACGCGGCCCTGCCTCTTTTTTTGTATTCCGTTATCGGTGGATCGCGTAAGCGCGGCCCGGGAGGCGGTCGATCTGGCCGTCCAGTTCCATCAGGCTCAGCTTCGCCGTCAGCTGGGCGGCGGGGAGGCCCGTCTCCTCCAGCAATTCCTCGAAGGTCTTGTCCTCCCGCTCCAGCGCCCTGAGGACGGGATCGTCCAAAGGGGCCGCCTGGGGCGCAGGCGTATGCTCCTGCACAGGCTTCGTGACCTTCAGATGGGTCAGGATATCCGAGGCACAGGTGCACAGCTCAGCCCCGTCCTTGAGCAGCCGCAGGGGCAGCTCACTGCCAGGAGCGTCCACGTTGCCGGGGAGGGCGAACACCATCCTGCCCTGCTCCAGGGCGTGGTTGACCGTGCTCTGGGTCCCGGACCGCAGGGTGGCCTCGATCAGCAGCACCCCGTCCGACAGCCCGCTGATCAGACGGTTGCGGCGCGGGAAATGGTAAGGCAGCGGCTGGGCCCCGACGGGGAACTCGCTGATCAGGGCTCCGCCCAGATCCAGCATGGTCTTTGCCAGGTCAGCGTTCTCCTTGGGGTACATGGTGTCCAGCCCGCAGCCCAGCACGCCGATGCTGACGCCTCCCGCCTGGACAGCGCTCTGATGCGCGGCGGTGTCGATGCCCCGGGCCAGGCCGCTCACGATGGTCACGCCGGCCTCTGCCAGCTCCCGGACGATCCGTTTCGTCATCTCGCGGCCATAGCGCGTATCGCGCCGCGAGCCCACCACGGCCACCGTGGGCCTGGAAACGTATTCGCCCTGGATGTACAAAAGCTCCGGCGCGTCGGGGATCTCCCTGAGCCGGTCGGGGAAGGCATCATCTGCCGGGGAAAGGGCGCGGACGCCCAGCTCCTCCAGGCGGCGGAAGGTACTTTCCAGGCCCGCCCCGGCCTCGCTCAGTTCCCGGTAGGCCCGGTCGCCGACGAGGCTCCTCCGGTCCGCGCCGAAGGCTGCCAAGGCCCGGGCCGCGGTGCCGTGCTCTTCCAGAAGCAGCCGCCGTCCCCGGGGCGTCAGGCTCTCCGACAGGCTCAGCCAGACGAGGGCCCGGGTCTCCTCACTGTACTTCATCCGTGTTTTCCTCTCCCGCGATCTTCAGCATCTCTCCGCGCAGATGATCGCACAGGCGGTTCTTTTCGTCTTCGGCGTCGTTTTCGGGGTCATACTGGGTGGCCTGGCCGAAGGTCAGCACCCGCTTCTTCTTGTCCGCGTAAATGGGCACGAAGATGGCGCGCTTGCCGGTCTTCTTGTAATACATGGGGGCCAGCATGGTGAAGCCTGTAAAGAAATGACTGACCCCGGAGACCTTGTAGTGGTGGTCCGGCGTGTCATCCGAATTCTCCGGGAACAGAAGGATATTGTCGCCCGCCTCCATGGCGGCGATGCTCTGGCGGAAGGTCTGGCGCAGCTTGGCCGGCTCCTGGTAGTAGACCGGGATCGCGTCGACGGAGCGCATGATCCACGCCATCAGCGGCGCCACCGCCCTGGCCAGCGGCAGACGCCATTTTTCCGGGATCTTCCACAGGGTGAAGGTGCCCTCCGCCGTGCGGCTGGCGATGGCATCCACGTCCATCATATCGCTGATGACCCAGGGGCGGAAGGAGAAGGGCACGTACAGGTTGGTGACGATGGGACCGTAGATCTCCCCGTGGTTGCACACGAAGACCAGGGAGACGTCCTGATCGCCGGGCACGTTCTCCTTGCCGCGGATGCGGTGGAAAAAGAAGGGCCGGAGCACCAGCATGATCAGCTTGATCCCATAGTGCTTGAGGGAACGGCGCACCACCACGCCCTCCAGCTGGGCGCGCAGGGCCGGGTTCTCGTTTCCCTGGCTCTCCAGGGTCATATAGCGCTCCAGCTTCTGCATGTGCTGCTTGGTCATGGGGAACAGGAGGGCGCAGACCAGGGCCGCGAAGACCAGCAGCATGGCCGGCACCAGCATCAGCGGCCGGATGCCCGCGCCCAGCTCCTCCAGGGTATTGGGGAAATCATTTTTATTGAAGAAACAGAACAGCGCGATGCCTAAGAGCGCGATCAGCTGCCCGGCCAGGGAGCCGAAGTCCACCTGGAAGCGCAGGAAGCGCTCGAAAGCCTGGGTGGGCTCGTGCCCCAGGGAGAAGGCCACCACGTTGCGGATGGTGTGCTCCATATAGTTGAGCACGCGCAGGCAGACGCCCACGCCCATGGCGGACAGCGCTAGGGAGAGATAGGCGTTCACCAGGGAGAGGCGCAGGATGTTGTTGGAAAAGAGCACCAGGCCGGAGATCCACAGGGCGATGCCCAGGAACATGACGTTGAAGGGGTCCCGCTTCCAAGCCCCAAACAGGCGCAGAAGCAGGCTGGTCAGCACGTAGGCGCCGATGGTGCCCACCGCCGCCACGCCGATGCAGATGAGCATCTCCCCCGCCGTGCAGCCGATGAAGGTGTAGGTCATGATCAGGGTCGCCTGGACCGCGGCGATCATCACGAACAGCAGGCGGGAGAAGGTGGTCCAGGCGTGCACGCTCTGCAGCGCCTTCACGTCCTCGGCGTCGGCGTCCTCCGGGTCGGTGCGGTAGTAGCGCAAGCGCCACAGCTCCAGGGCCTCCCACGCGCTGCCGATCACGTAGCCCACCGCCAGCATCCAGCTTTCCGGCGGCAGCACCGTCAGGAAGATGAGCATGATGGGCAGGATCAGCAGCGCCAGCTGCGAAAGCACCAGGCGGATGAAGGCGCTGACGGGCTTCAGGTTGCGCACCGTGCAGCGCTCGATGATGTGCTGGGTCAGCAGCGGGCGCAGCGTGCCCAGGAAGGTGATGACCACGATGAGCCAGAACACGGTGGACTCAATGCGGACGGGCAGGGCCGAGGAAAGGAGCAGGGCGCTCACGAACACCGTCAGCAGGATGGTGACGGCTACGCGCTTGCGGCCCTTGCTCAGGTGATGGAAGTGCAGCGGGTGCAGCCAGCGCCCGTAGACGGTGACCGTCCTGCCCAGCAGGAAAAGGCCGCCGCCGATCAGGGGGTTGTCCAGCAGCAGGCTGCTGGTGAGCATACTGAACAGGAAGTTGAACAGCACGGACATGCTGCTCAGCTGGGAAAATGCTACGCGGGATTGTCGCTCCATGCGGGATGATCCTTTCTGTGTATCGCGGATATAGGTCTGATGCGTCAGAACAGGCTCAGCTGGCTGCCCTCCGCCTCCTCGCCCGCGGCCTGCTTAGCGGTGCGGGCGATCTCCGCCGCTTCTTCGAGGACGGCGCTCAGGGTCTCCGCCCGGATGATGGTCAGGCTGCCGAAGGGCAGATCCAGGGTGCGCTCCAAGAGGTAGCGCATGGCGGCGGTGAGCTGCCCTTCGTCGATATAGCGCGGCGGCCGGGGCGAGCGCTCCTGCATGTGGTCCAGGCCCAGGCTCAGGATGCGCCGGTACATGCCGGTGTAGATATCCCAGGCCAGCTCGGGCAGACTCTCCAGGGGCAGATAGGCCTTTCCCTCCGCCGCCAGGGTATCCAGCAGGCCCGAGAACAGGCTGAAAAAGGCGTTCTTCTGGGCCGCCAGCATGGCGGAGATCACCTGGTCGCCCTCCGGCGTGCGGTGCAATTGCAGAAGCAGCGCGCACATTTTGGTCTCCTCGGGGTTGGCGGGCAGGGCATGGTACAGGAGCAGGTCCAGCTTTTCCAGGGCGGACATGTCCTCCTTCACCGCGCTGCGGTAGCGCTCCGCCGCCTCCAGCTGGTGCTGCTTGCACAGCTCGGTCAGCACCTCCAGCTTGCTGTCGAAATGGTGGTAGAAGCTGCCCTTGCTGATGTGCTGGGTGTCCAGGATATCATTCACGCTGGTGGCCGCGTAGCCGCGGCTGAAAAACAGTTCCTTGGCCGCCTTCAGCAGGCTGGCCTTGCGTTCGTCGCCTTTTCGCATCGTTACGGTCCTTTCTCGATCAGCCGGCTCACCGCCGGGTATAAGGCGCTGCAGACGATCTCCGTGCTGTAGGCCTTGCCATTGACCTTTTTGACGAGCACGGTATCCACCCGCGCGCCGTCCCGGGCTTCGCGCCTGAGCAATGTGGTCCCGGGCTCCAGCCCGGGGTCGATCTTGACTTCCGGCGTGCCGGGCTTCAGGGTCTCCGTGACCTTGGCGTTCAGTTCCGCCGTCTCGCCGCCCTGGCGCATCAGGCCGTAGACCTCCAGGGTCACCGACCCGCGGGTGCCGCGCCCGTTCATGGGCGTATAGTAACACAAAACGCAGAAGGGCGTCTGGGCCGCGTTCTGCAGGCGCAGGTCCTTTTCCGCGTCCAAGGCCGCCTCCAGGCCCCGGAGCTTTTCACCGGCGTCGGGCTGGGGATGGCGCTCGGCCAGCCTGAGCCCCGCGCAGAGCCCTGCGTCGAACAGGGCTGTGGCAAAGCTGTTGACAGGCGCGGAGGCATAGCTCTCCACACTCCCCTCCAGCAATCCCCGCAGGCTGGCCGTCTCCCCGCTGGGGATGATGGCCCCGTTCAAAGCAGTAACCACGGCCCGCACCGCCCCGTCGCCGCCGGGGGTCTCCGTCTCGAAGCTGCGCACCTCCAGGCAGCCGAAGGTGTTCTTGAGCCGCAGCCGGCTGATGGGCGCAGGCACCACGGTGACCGGCGCCTCGATATCCGCGTCGGTCGCGCCTGACGCCAGCAGGGCGGCGATCTTAGCGGTCAGCCCTTCCTGATCCAGGGTCAGGCCGGGCACGTCATCGCTGAAGCCGAAGTCCCGGCGCATAAAATCCACGGAGATCAGCGCGGCGTTGACGGGCTCCCGATCCGCCTGCTGCGCCAGGGCGGCGGCGTAGCGGGAAACGTCCTCCACGTCGTAGCCCGTCATGCTGGACAGGGCGGCCCCCTCCTGACGGAGGCGGCTCCTGAGCCGCGCCCGGGCCGCGAAGGGAGAATCCACCGTCTCGCCCCGGCTGAGCGTCAGCCGCCGGCTCAGGCTCCAGGCCTGGGAAAGCACCGCGTTCAGGTCGCTGCCCACCGGCAGGTCCTTTTCGGTCATGACGCTGATCTTGTCCTGCACGTGAATGCGGTAGGTGAAGGCCTGGACCTCCGCGGACTGGGGCGACGCGAGCAGCGCCTGGGCCTTTTTGCGCGTGAAGCCGCCCACCTGCACGCCGTCCACCGTCAGGCCCTGGGCCAGGGTCTCCGCCCGGTCCTCGGCCACCTGGCGCTTAAAGGCGCTCCAGGCGTTCATCCGGCTGACCCCGGCCAGCAGCAGCCCGGCCAGCACCGCCACCGAAAGCACCATCAGGACGGTATGGAAGACGGACTTCTCCTCCGGCCGCTTCGCCGCGGTGTGGCGGCCCTTGCGGTGCAGCTTCGCCTGCGCCCTGCGGGAGCGGTCGGGCTCAGCGCCGTTTTCGGCGAACACCGGCGCGTCTTCGCGCTCGTCCGACCCATACCAGCCGCTCATCAGCCCGCCTCCCTTCTTCTCTTTCTGATCCCTTATTCTATCAGATTTACTTTTATTTGAAAAGGAAGAATTTCTTGTGAAATCCCAACAGTTGTGTTATACTGCACGTTGGAGGTGTTCGGATGAAAAAGAAGAAGACGCGAAAGCCTTATCTGGCAGGCGGGATCGCCGCGGCCGCGGCGGGCGTTATCTACGCCTCCCTGTTCCCGCTGAACAAGCCGATCCACTTCCTGCTGCTGGCCGGGCTCAGCGCCCTCATCGGCTGGGTGGTCTACACCATGGCCACGGGCCTCGACGTGAGCAAGAAGGCCCCGGTCCAGCGCCCCTTTACCGCCACGGGCAACCCCTCGGTGGATCAGCTGGTGCAGCACGGGCTGGAGATGCTTTCCGAGATCCGGGAGGAGAACGCGCAGATCCCCGACGAGGGCCTGAGCGCGAAGATCGATGAATTGGAGGACATTTCCCGCCGCATCTTCACCACGGTGGCGGACAAGCCGGAAAAGGCGCCGCAGATCCGCCGCTTCATGGACTATTACCTGCCCACCGTCCTCAAGATGCTGACCAACTACCGCAAGTTGGGCGAGCGCGGGGTGACCGGCGAGAACGCCGACAAGATGAAGGGCACTGTGGAAAACGCCATGGACGTGGTGCTGGACGCCTTTACCAAGCAGCACGACCAGCTGTACAAGGCTGACGTGCTGGATGTGACCACCGACGTCAAGGTGCTCGAAACCATGCTTAAACAGGACGGCCTGCTGGATAATGATCTGAAGGCCGCAAAACAGGAGCCCCAGGCCCAGAGCCTGCCCATGTAAGTTCAAAAACAACCAAACCATATACTTAACGACTGACAGGAGGAAATGACGATGAGCGAGCAGAACAACCCGACCGTAGAAAATGAACACACCGCCCCGGTGCTGACCCTGGGCAGCCAGCAGGCGCAGATGGCCCAGCTGGAGAACACCGCCGAAATGCTCAAGCAGGCGGCTGAAGCGCCTGTGGCCAAGGACGCGGACCAGATCGTCGCTTCCCTGGAGAGCAGCCTCACCCCCGAGGAGCTCAAAGAGGTCGAGGCCTTTGCCGGCCAGATCGACCTGATGAACCAGGATCATGTGATGATGTACGGCGCGGACGCCCAGAAGAAGGTCTCCTCCTTCGCGGACTCCATCCTGGAGAGCGTGAAGACCGTCGAGATGGGCGATGTGGGCGACACGCTGACCAAGCTGATCCACGAGCTCAAGGGCTTCGAGAGCGTCACCGAAAAGCCGAAGGGCCTGCGCGCGCTCTTCACCTCCACCAAGCAGCAGATCGCCACCATGAAGGCGAAGTACGAAGACGTGTCCGCCAACGTGGATACCATTGCCGGCAGTCTGGAAAAGCACCAGGTGCAACTGCTCAAGGACATCGCCATGTTCGACCAGCTGTACGACCTGAACACCACCTATTTCCATGAGCTGACCATGTACATCGTGGCCGGTGAAAAGCGCCTGCAGCAAGTGCGCGATACGGACCTGAAGGCCCTGCGCGAGGCCGCCGAGAAAAGCGGCGACGCCATGGACGCCCAGAAGGCCAACGACCTGGCCGCCCAGTGCGACCGCTTCGAGAAGAAGCTGCACGACCTGAAGCTCACCCGCCAGATCTCCATGCAGATGGCGCCCCAGATCCGGCTGCTCCAGAACAACAACTCCATCCTGGTGGAGCGCATCCAGTCCACCCTGGTCAACACCCTGCCCCTGTGGAAGAACCAGATGGTCCTGGCCCTGGGCCTCGAGCACAGCCAGCAGGCCATGCAGGCTCAGAAGGCCGTGACCGACATGACCAACGACCTGCTCAAGAAGAACGCCGAGAAGCTCAAGATGGGCACCCTGAATACCGCCCGCGAGGCCGAGCGCGGCATCATCGACATGGAGACCCTGACCCAGACCAACCAGTCCCTGATCGACACCATCGACGAGGTCATCCGCATCCAGAAGGAAGGCCGCGAGAAGCGCGCCGAGGCGGAGAAGTCCCTCGCCGAGATGGAAGCGGAACTCAAGAAAAAGCTGCTGACCATGTAAGGCGGTCCCATTATGGCAAATCAGGCAACGGTGACCTACCTGTTTCATTCAGGCTTCACGGTCAGCGTAGAGGATACCCTGCTGGTCTTTGACTACTGGCAGGGAGAAGACGGGATGTTCCCGGAGAAGGCCCGTCTGGTCCCGGAGGATTTTGAGGCGTACAAGCGCGTGTTCGTGTTCGTCAGCCACAGCCATCCAGACCATTATGACCCGGTGATCTACACCTGGGACAAAAAGAAGTACCACATCACCTACATCATCGCCGACGAGCTGCCCCAGGCGGCCGCGGGCCGGCGGATGAAGAACGGGGATACCGCGAACTATGAGTCCATGGAGGTCAAGGCCTTCGACTCCACCGACCTGGGCGTGTCCTTCTATGTGGATTTGTACGGGGTCCGCATCTTCCATGCGGGCGATCTGAACCTGTGGCACTGGCGGGAGGAGAGTACCCTGCGCCAGATCAAGCAGGCTGAGGACGATTATTACCGCGCCTGCGAGCCCATCGTGAAGCAGCGCATGGACCTGTGCATGTTCCCCCTGGATCCGCGCCTGGGCGGCATGTTCGACGCCGGCATCAACCACTTTATCATGGCGGCCAAGCCGCGCGTGATCATCCCCATGCACTGGCAGCGCCGCAGCGAGGTGGCCATCAACTTCGCCCGCCGCGGCCGCACCCGCTATACGGAGGTGCTGGCCCTGACCAAGCCCCGGGAGCGGGCGGACATCACCTTCAACGAGGCGGAGCTGATCATCCACGTCCACACGCCGTCCAGCGCGCTGTTCGGCACGGAGGACGCGCTGAAAAAGCCGGAGGACGACCCCTTTACCGACTCGGACCTCCCGGTGGATATGCAATGAAGTACACATACTGTGAGGATTACATGCGTCTCGCGCTGGAAGAAGCCCGGCGCGACGAGCAGGAGGTGCCCGTCGGTGCGGTCATCGTGCAGGACGGGAAGGTCATTGCCCGGGCCCACAACGCCCGGGAGACCGAGCCCCCGGACCCGCTGGGCCACGCCGAGGTGTTGGCCCTGCGCATGGCCGCCCAGGCACTGGGCACCCGGCGTCTTAAGGACTGCGTCCTGTATGTGACCCTCGAACCCTGCCCCATGTGCGCAGGAGCCATGATACAGGCCGGCCTCTCGGCCTGTTATTTTGCTGCCTACGATCCCGAGCAGGGCTGCTGCGGCTCCGTCTACGACCTCCCCCAGGACCCCGCCTTCACCCACCGGGTCAAGACCGCCGGCGGATACCTGAAAGAGGAAGCGGAAGCGCAGCTGAAGGCATTCTTCAATAAAAAAAGAGCGCCTATTTAAGCGCTCTCGATACTGCATCAATGAGCCTGAGGGCCGACATGGGCTCGCGCAGGGTACAGTTGGCTTCCGGCAGGGGTTCCTCGCTTTGGCCGACCCACAGCACCCGGAGCTTGGGCTTGCGCCGCCGGGCCTCGCGGATCACGAAGCTGGCGTTTTCGCGGTCGCAGCCGAGGATCAGCAGGTGCGGATCGTGCTTCTGGAGATGCTCCAACAGCGGCTCCAGCATGTCCGTGGTCAGCGTGATCACGCAGGAGAGGGACAACAGGCGCAGGGTCTCGCAGACTGCGTGGATAAATCCGGTCTGATGCGCCGCGATGATGATCTTGAACGGCAACTGCATCTCCCCTCTCCCATTCGGTTAGATGAATTATACCAGAACGCTCGTTCAAATGCAACAGCAAAAAGTATTATTTGGCAATATTTTTATCTCTTAGAACAAGTCTTTGTTCCGGAGGCACAACATGGTTGGGCAAAACATACAAAGTCAGGACAAGGCGCCCCATATCCCGGAGAAAGCCCGCTGCTGGGCGGAGATCGACCTCGAACAGCTGAAAGCCAATCTCCGCATCTACCAAGCCCAGCTGCCGGCGGGCTCGGAGATCATGGCGGTGGTCAAGGCCAACGCCTACGGCCACGGCGATCAGGCGATCGCCCGGGCGCTGTACGGGCAGGGCATCCGGCGGTTCGCCGTCGCCACCGTTCAGGAGGGCGTGAGCCTGAGGCCGCTCCTGCCCGAGGCGGAGCTGCTGATCCTGGGCTACACACCCGTGGACATGGCAGCCCTGCTGAGCGAATACCGCCTGACCCAGGCCCTGGTGAGCCGGGAATACGCCGACGCCCTGGCCCGAGCCGCCGACGGGCCCATCGACTGCTGCTACGCCATCGACACCGGCACGCGCCGCATCGGCCTGAACGCGGAGGAGCTGGAAGCGGCGGAAGCCGCGATCCGCGCGGTGCAGCCTCCCCTGCGCCTGACCGGCCTGTTCACCCACCTCTGCGCGGCGGACACGCCGGAAGACGCGGAGAGCGCCGCCTTCACCGCACGCCAGGTCGAGCTGTATGACGCGGTGCTGGAACGGGTCAAGGACCTCGCCCTCCCCCACAGCCATTGCCTGAATTCCGCCGGCGGCCTCTTTCTGGGCCGTCCCGGCACCGTCCGCCTGGGCATCGTGCTGTACGGCCTCAAGCCCGACGCCTCCAACACCCTGCCGGAAGGCATCCGGCCCGTGCTGTCCTGGAAGTGCCGCGTCGCCATGGTCAAGGAGATCGCCGCCGGGGATACCGTCGGCTATGGCCGCACCTGGACCGCGCCCGAAAAGCGCCGCATCGCCACCCTGACCGTGGGCTACGCGGACGGCTACTCCCGGCTTTTGTCCAACCGGGGCTGGATGCTGCTGCACGGACGCCGCGCGCCCATCGTGGGCCGGGTCTGCATGGACCAGACGATGGTGGACGTGACGGACATCCCCGACACCAGAATGGGCGACACCGCCATTTTGCTGGGGTCCGACGGGACCGAGATCCTCACCGCCGACGACATTGCCGCCCTGACCGGAACCATCGGCTACGAGATCGTCTGCGATATTTCCGAGCGGGTGCCGAGGATCTTTGTTCTCAACGATACGCCCGATACAGCCCATTGAGACCTGCCGGACGGGCAGCGCATCGAATGAATCACAATTGATAGTGCTTCTTTAAGCGGTCCGAGCATTTCACTTTTCCCTTGACGCGGATCGCGGAGATCGTCTCCATGACCAGGTCATCCAGGCTTTCGTCGATGATCAGCATCCCATAGCCCCTGATCTCTTTCCGGCGGCCCTGCTTTTTGATTGCTTCAAGCTCGTTTTCCAGCATGACCCGGATACCCATGAACCAGAAGAAATCCCATTTGTCATAGTTTTCTTCTTCGGCGCGTATCTTATCCTGCTTGGTGTTGAGATACTCTCTGACCGCCTGGTTGATCAGGTCGCTCCGGTTGGAATAAAAGCCCTGATCCACCAGCAGATCGATCTGCGACAGCGTGCCGATATTCATGTTGACCGATACCTTTTCCGTATTGTCCATCGTTCCGTTCCTTTCCATTTATGCTCCATTTGGAGCATAATTGGAGTATCACAATTGGTTTCCTCGTCAAGAGGGAGCCTGCATCATGCCAAAGTACCATAACGCCCCCATCCATCACGCCGAAGCGTGATGAACGGGGGCGTTTTATCATATGTTACAGGGGCACGATCGAACGGCGCGGCTCGGATCACTCGTGCAGGCGGCGTTCCTTTTCCAGCGCTTCCTTCTTGCCCTGGATGCGGCCGAGGGCGTACATGAGCAGCGTCGCGCACAGCAGGTTGACCCAGCCCAGGCGCGCAGGGCTCAGGGTATTGGCGATGCCGATCACCAGGTTCGCGCCGCCGACCGCCGCCAGCATCTTGCCGATCCTGTCCAGGTGGCTGATCTTCGAATCGATATCGGAGAAGAGGTCGAAGGGCCCGTCTGCCGTCTTCTTCCTGAAATAGATCCACAGCATCATGCGGCCCACATACTCGGCCCCAGTCTCGCGCATAAAGGCGAGATAGCTCTCGTCATAAGGATGCATCTCCAGCCGGACGCTGTATTCCCCCGGCTCGCACCGGACAAAGTTGTAGGTACATAAGCCGACGCTCTCCAGCACCCAGCCGTTCATGGCCATCTCGTTCAGCCATTCCTCTTCCTTGTCAAAGTCCCAGACCCATACCCATTTGCGGATCGTCTTCCTGTTTTCCATGATCATTCCCTCCCCAGAATGGTTTCCCCGTTGTCCACCAGCTCCCTGAGCCGGCTGACCTCGTTCCTGAGCACGTTTTTTCCCCGCTCCGTCAGGCGATACTCCTTCCGGCGGCTGCCGTCGTCACAGGGCAGCTGGATGATCCAGCCCTTCTCACACAGGCTGTTGAGCGCCCCGTACAGCGTCCCCGCCGCCAGGCGCACCCGGCCCTTTGACATGGCCTCCGTCTGCTGCATGATCCCGTAGCCGTGCTGCGGCTGCGTGAGCGACAGCAGGATGTAATAGGTCGATTCCGTCAATGCCAGGCTGTCAGGCATATCCTCACCTCCATCGCAGTCCGATATATCGTCGTTCGATATATCGTGATATGATTATATCGTCATCCGATATATTTGTCAAGCGTAAAATGATAGATTTTTGAATTATTTACGAATATATGGGGAATGGGCGGATTATATGGAGGCAGTTGACATAAACAGGTAGACCGGCTATGCCAGATTGAGTTTACGCCAACAGGGCGGTGTGTCAAAGCATCCCTACCTTCAATTTTGAATTTACGCCAACAGGGCAGTGTATCAAAGCATCCCTAACTTCAATTTTGAATTTACGCCAACGGGCCGGTGTTTAAGCACCCCTACCTTCAATTTTGAGTTTACGCCAACAGGGCGGGCGGCCCGGGTGTGCCGCCCCTACAGTGTAGCCGATCATATATTACTCACCCAACGATTAGGATCAAGTTTGTCGGAACGAGATCAATAATGATCACCTTGTAGGGGAGGGACACTGGCCCTCCCGCCCTGTTGGCGTAAATTCAGCAAGGTATTTGCAATTTCAAAACTGAATAATCACCAATCTCTCCCCCGAATAACTGAAAAATCCCCCCTGAATTTCTTCAGGGGAGACTTTCATATCAAACAGATTCTTATTCCGTATACAGTTCCCGCTTCTGGTAGTGGGTGTGCAGCAGCTCGTGAGCCTTGTGGCTGTTGGGCTTGCCGAGGTAATCCGCGTAGATCTGCTTGATCTCGGGGTTCTCGTGGCTCTTGCGCAGGGGCTTATCCATATCCTCCTGGTAGAGGGCCTTGGCGCGCTCCACGCGCGGGTCGCAGGTCATGCGCACCTGCGCGGGCACGATGGGCTGGCCGCCGCCGTTCACGCAGCCGCCGGGGCAGCCCATGACCTCGATGAAGAGGTAGTTCTTCTCGCCGGCGCGCACGCTGTCCAGCAGCTTGGAGGCGTTGCCGGTGCCGTTGGCCACCGCTACGCTGATCACCTGGTCGCCGATCTTCACATCCGCTTCCTTGATGCCCTCGATGCCGCGGACGTCGTGGAAGTCCACGTTCTTCAGGGTCTCGCCGGTGAGGGCTTCATAAGCGGTGCGCAGGGCGGCTTCCATCACGCCGCCGGTGGCGCCAAAGATGACGCCAGCGCCGGTGCTCTCGCCCATCAGGCTGTCGAAGCCCTCTTCGGGCAGAGCGCGGAAGTTGATGCCCGCTTCCTTGATCATGCGGGCCAGCTCACGGGTGGTGATGACCGCGTCCACATCCGGATAGCCGGTGCCGGACAGCTCTTCGCGCTGGGCCTCGAACTTCTTCGCGGTGCAGGGCATGACGGAGACCACGCGGATCTTGGCGGGATCAACGCCCGCTTTCTCGGCGTAGTAGCTCTTGACCATGGCGCCCAGCATCTCGTGGGGGCTCTTGCAGGAAGACAGGTTGTCCAGGAAGTCCGGGTAATAGGTCTCGCAGAACTTGATCCAGCCGGGAGAGCAAGAGGTGATCATCGGCAGCACACCCTTGTTCTGGATGCGGGCGATGAGCTCGTTGGCCTCTTCCATGATGGTCAAGTCAGCGGCGAAGTCGGTGTCGAACACCTTGTCAAAGCCCAGGCGATGCAGCGCGGCGGCCATTTTGCCGGTGACGCTGGTGCCCATGGGATAGCCAAATTCCTCGCCCAGGGCGGCGCGGACAGCGGGAGCGGGCTGCACCACCACGTGCAGGTCGGGATCGTTCAGGTAATTCCAGACCTGGTCGGTGGAGTCCTTCTCACGCAGGGCGCCCACGGGGCAGGCGTTGATGCACTGGCCGCAGTTGATGCAGCCCATCTGCGCCAACTTCATGTTCCAGGGGGACTCGATGGCGGTCACGAAGCCGCGGTTGACCGGGCCGATGACGCCGACGTTCTGCACCTTGGAGCAGACCGCCACGCAGCGACGGCACAGGATGCACTTGTTGTTGTCGCGCACGATGGACGGCGAAGCGTCGTCCACATTGTACTCGTTGCGCTTGCCGGCGAAACGCTCGCCGTTCTCCACGCCCAGGTCGCGGCACAGCTTCTGCAGCTCGCAGCTCTGGGAGCGCACGCAGGACAGGCACTTCTGGTCATGGGCGCTCAGCACCAGCTCCAGCAGGGTCTTGCGGTATTCGCGCAGGGCGGGGGTATTGGTCCGGACCACCATGCCGTCCGTCGCGGGCAGCACGCAGGCGGCCTGCAGGGCGCGCCCGCCGGTGTCCACCACGCACATGCGGCACGCGCCGATGGCGTTGATGTCCTTCAGGTAGCACAGGGTGGGGATATCGATGCCGGCCTGCTTGGCAGCTTCCAGCACCGTGGTGCCCGCAGGGACCTCGACCTTGACATTGTCGATGGTCAGGCTGATCATTTTTTCGCTCATTTCTGCGTCCTCCTTGGCTTACTCGCGAATGATGGCGCCGAAACGGCACTTCTCGATACAGGTACCGCACTTCAGGCACTTCACGTTGTCGATCTTATGCTGCTGCTTGACCACGCCGGTGATGGCGCCCGCCGGGCAGGCACGCGCGCAGGCGGTGCAGCCGCGGCACTTGTCGGTGATGATGTACTGCAGGAGGTTGCGGCAGTGATGCGCCGGGCAGCGCTTTTCCTTGATGTGCGCTTCGTACTCGTCGCGGAAATAGCGGATGGTGGAGAGCACCGGGTTCGGCGCGGTCTGGCCCAGGCCGCACAGCGCGGTGGCCTTGATGGTCTTGCCCAGGGCTTCCAGCTTCTCGATGTCGCCTTCCTCGCCCTTGCCTTCCACGATGCGGTTCAGGATCTCCAGCATGCGGCGGGTGCCGATACGGCAGGGCGCGCACTTGCCGCAGCTCTCGTCCACGGTGAAGTCCAGGAAGAAGCGGGCGATGTCGACCATGCAGTTGTCCTCGTCCATGACGATCATGCCGCCGGAGCCCATCATGGAGCCGATGGAGATCAGGCTGTCGTACTCGATCGGGATGTCGAT
>CADAPM010000027.1 GCA_902789795.1 uncultured Eubacteriales bacterium | reverse complement strand
CATTCCGAACACAGAAGTTAAGCCCTTCAGCGCCGATGGTACTTGGCTGGACACGGCCCGGGAGAGTAGGTCGCCGCCGGATTCCATTCCCCAGACTCGAAAGAGCCTGGGGTTTTTCGTTGTCAGGAGACAGATTATTTCCATGATTTCCCCATATGAGAAAGGAATAATCGTTTTCACGGCGAATGAACAAATGCGGTCAAACCAAAAACACATTGACCGCACTGAAATTCTCGGAGGAGTTTATCTATGTCCCGCACAGACGCAGCGCTGCAGTATCGCGCGGCCCTCAGGGCCGGTATCAAGTATTATAACACCCAGGTGTCCCAGTCCAGGAATCCCTATCTGCCGGTGCTGGACGACATCGTCAATGAGACCCAGGTCTCCGGCCAGCAGGTGCTGGGCATCCGGGAGATCCCCCTGTTCCTGGTGGTGGGTACCCTGACCAGCGGACGCAAGGCCGCTTTTGCCGGCAATTATATGCCGATCCTGCCCGACGATTCCGAATTCGCCGGGAAGTGGATCAACCTCTGCACCTCCCAGTTCGACGAGGGCGGCATCCGGGATCCCATCAAGTGCATGGAATTCATGGGCCGCTTCTACGTGATCGAAGGCCACAAGCGGGTCTCGGTCCTCAAAAGCGTGGGCGCGTCTTCGATCACCGCGGATGTGACCCGCATCCTGCCGGTATGGTCGGACGACCCGAAGATCCGCGCCTATTACGAGTTCACCAAGTTCTATAAGCTAACGGAGCTGTACCAGATCCAGTTCTCCATGCCGGGCATGTACGACCGGCTCCTGAAAAAGCTGGGCAAGACCTGGGACGAGGTCTGGACTCATGACGATCGCAGCCTGCTCAACTCCCTGTGGCTCAAGGTCAGCCGCGTGGTGGATCAGCGGGCGCTCCAGAGCCTGAACGGCAGGAACGCCAGCGACGTGATGCTGGAATGCCTGGAGGTCTACAGCGAGAACGAGCTGCTGAAGGCCGACGACGCCAAGCTGCAGAAGATGATCTCCGCGATCCTGCAGGACCTGAAGCAGGACGCCCAGGAGGGCGCGGAGGCCCACATCTCCACGACCCCCGAGGTGGTGGACAAGAGCATCGTCCGCCAGTTCCTGGACGACCTGAGCCGCCCCGACGCGCTGCATATCGCCTTCATTTATACCGCTTCGCCGGAGACCAGCGAGTGGGCGGGCGTCCACGAGGCGGGCCGCCAGCGGATGGAGGAGGCTTTCGAGAACCAGATCCATGTGAAGAGCTATATCGCCGCCCGGGACAACGCGGACGAGGTGATGGAGACCGCCGTCCGGGAAGGCGCGCAGGTCATCTTCGTCACCGCGCCTCTGCTGATGGCTCCTGCCCGGCGCATCGCGGCGCTGTACCCGCAGTTGAAGGTGCTGGTCTGCGCCCTCTCGGTACCTTACAAGGGCATCCGCACCTATTACGCCCGGGTGTATGAGGCCAAGTTCATCCTGGGCGCCATCGCCGGCACCCTCTGCCGCGGAGAGCCCATCGGCTGCGTGGCTCAGTACCCGATCATGGGCACGCCGGCGGCCATCAACGCCTTCGCCCTGGGCGCACGGCTCACCTGCCCGGACGCCAGGGTCCTGGTCGAGTGGTCCTGCATGCCCGGCGACCCCTGCCAGAAGCTCGTCGACGCGGGCGCGCGGCTGATCACCAGCCAGCCCGGCACGGTGCAGGCGCTGAAGGACGGCTCAGGCCTGTTCGAGCTGAGGGACGGCCAGTTCCGGTCTCTGGCCCGGGAGGTCTGGAACTGGGGCCGCATGTACCAGAAGATCGTGCGCAGCATCCTGGACGGCGGCTGGGAGCATGAGGACGGCTCGCCCTCCGTCAACTACTGGTGGGGCATGAACGGCGGCGTCATCAATGTGAAGCTGGATCAGGACGCCCCGGAGGGCACCCAGCAGCTGGTGGGCATCCTGCGCAACGGCATGGTCAGCGGCAGCATCCACCCCTTCCTGAGCCGCATCAAGGACCAGCAGGGCGTCCTGCGCCTGGACGGCGAGCAGTGGATGACGCCCATCGAGATCATGCAGATGAACTGGCTGGCGGAAAACGTGAGTGGCATCCTGCCCACGGCGGACGACGTGCTGGAAATGTCGCGGGAGACCACGCGCCTGCTGGCGATCCCGAAAGCGGAGAAAGCTGATTTGACGTAAAGGACTGAGTGTATGAAGATACTGGTGGTATCGGACGTGGAGAGCGCGGCCCTGTGGGATTACTACCGTCCCGAGCGGACGGCGGGCGTCGACCTGATCCTCTCCTGCGGCGACCTGAAGCGGGAGTATCTCGAATTCCTGGTGACCATGGTGAACAAGCCGGTGATCTATGTCCCGGGCAACCATGACAAGGGCTTTGTCAAGGAGCCGCCCGAGGGCTGCGAGAACATCGACGGCCACGTGTTCGAGTACCGGGGCGTGCGCTTCTTTGGCCTGGGCGGATGCAAGTATTACAACGATACCACCTATCAGTACACCGAAAAGCAGATGGAAAAGCGCATCCGCAAGGCCGCCCGGGAGCTGCGCAGGAGCGGCGGCGTGGACGTGATCGTGACCCACGCGGCCCCCACCGGCTGCGGGGACCGGCAGGACCCCGCCCACCGCGGCTTCGACTGCTTTCTGAAGCTGATGGACGAATACAAGCCGAAATATTTCGTCCACGGGCACGTGCACATGAACTATGACAGCGACGTCCCCCGGCGCATGACCTATGGGGAGACAGAGATCATCAACGCCTACGAGCGCTACACCATCGAGATCTGAACATAGCGGAGGTGCTACCATGCCGGGACCGAGAGGGATGAGCCGCGGCTACCTGACGGAGGAAGAGAAAAAGAACGCGCCGAAGGTGACAACGGCGCTCATCAAGCGCATCCTGTCCTACCTGAAGCCCTACTGGCGTCAGCTGGCGCTGGTGCTCGGCTGCATCATCGTCTCCTCGGTGTGCAGCCTGTTCCCGTCGATCCTGACGGGCCGCATCATCGACGAGGGCCTGATCGGACGGAACATGGAGGCCCTGATCCGGCTGATCCTGATCACGCTGGCCCTCAATTTCGGCTCCAACCTGATCAACGTGGGGCAGAGCTACCTGAACAGCTGGATCGCGCAGCACATCTCCTATGACATGCGCAATCAGATGTACAGGCACCTGCAGAAGATGTCCCAGCGCTTCTTCACTACCGCGAACCAGGGCGACATCATCACCCGCATGACCAGCGATATCTCCGGGGTCGAGTCGGTGATCACCAACACCTTCACCAGCATCCTGTCCAACGCCATCACGCTGGTGGTGGCGGTGGTGGCCATGTTCCAGAAGAGCTGGATCCTGGCGCTGGTGGGCATCGCCGCGGTGCCGCTGTTCGTGCTGCCCACGCGCATGGCGGGCAAGACCCGCTGGAAGCTGGCGGGGGAGGCCCAGGCCTGCAACGACGAGATCAACGGCATCCTGAACGAGACCCTTTCCGTCAGCGGCCAGCTGCTGGTCAAGCTGTTCGGCCAGGAGGAGAAGGAGTACCGGCGCTACGAGGACGCCAACGGCCGCATGATCCGCCTGAACATCCGGGAGCGGATGGCGGGGCGCTGGTTCTTCATGCTGCTGAACACGCTGACCACCATTGGGCCGATGCTATTGTACCTGGTGGGCGGCATCCTGATCATGCGCTACGACAGCACGCTGACCGTCGGCGACATCACAGTGCTGGTAGCCCTGCTGGGCCGCATGTACGGCCCGGTCAACAGCCTGCTCAACATCCAGGTGGACTGGATCCGCTCCATGGCCATGTTCACGCGCATCTTTGAGTATTACGACATGAAGGCCGAGATCGACGACAAGCCGGACGCGAAGGAGCTGAAGAACGCGAAGGGCGAAGTGACCTTCGACCATGTGGACTTCTCCTACGACGGCGAGCGGAAGATCCTCAAGGACATCAGCTTCACCCTGAAGAGCGGGGACTGCGTGGCCATCGTGGGTCCCAGCGGCAGCGGCAAGAGCACCATCGTGAACCTGATCCCGCGGCTGTGGGACGTGTCCTCCGGCAGCGTGACCTTTGACGGCACCGACGTGCGGGACCTGACCCTGCACTCCCTGCGGGACGAGATCGGTGTGGTGACGCAGGAGACCTATCTCTTCAACGGCAGCATCCGGGAGAACCTCCTGTACGCGAAGCCCGAGGCCACCGAGGCGGAGATGATCGAGGCCTGCCGCAAGGCGAACATCCTGGACTTCATTCAGAAGCAGCCCGACGGCCTGGACACCATGGTCGGCAATAGGGGCCTCAAGCTCTCGGGCGGCGAAAAGCAGCGCATCTCCATCGCCCGGGCGCTGCTCAAGGATCCCGCCCTCCTGATCTTCGACGAGGCCACCTCTGCGCTGGATTCCATCTCCGAGGCGGCGATCCAGGCGGCCATCAACCCGCTGATCGAGGAGCGCACCTCCATCCTGATTGCGCACCGGCTGTCCACTATCCTGGCGGCGGACGAGATCCTGGTGGTGCGGGACGGCCAGATCGTGGAGCGCGGCACCCACAAGCAGCTGGTCAACGCCGGCGGCACCTACCAGGAGCTGTATGAGACGCAGTTTAGTAAAGCGATTGATGAGTAATGCGGAATGCGGAATTCGGAATTATGAATTAAGAATTATGAATTAGGAATTAGAAATTAGGAATTAGGAATGAAGGTGCGCCCTCATCCCCGCCTGCACGGCGTGGGGTGGGGGCGTTTGCCTATGCATGTACGGTGTAAGCGTACAAATTTCGTTCATTCAACAAACGTCTGCCTTGTAGGGCCGGGTGTCCCGCCCCTACAGTGCTGTCTTTATTGAATCAACGAAGCTTTTGTACTATTCCGTATTTTATGTTATGCGAATTGACCATACCGCCCCCCACCGGGGCCTTTTTTACGCCTTGAAACCTTATTATATCCTTCAATTGACAAACAATCCGTATTCTGCTATGATGATGCGCGGCCAGTTATGTATAACAAATATTGGCAAAGGAATACGGACAATAACGGAGGGCGCTGCTTTGAAAAAGCCAATTACCAACAAGCTGCTGTGGATATTCGCGATCGGACAGTTTGGCTGGAGCCTGCTGTCGGGCATCGTATCGAACTGGATGGTGTACTACTACACCGGCAGCCCGGACGCACAGAACCCGAACACGGGCATCTTTGCTTCCGGCATCACCCAGAACCCCATCATCTTCCGGCTGACGCTGTTCGGCCTGGTGCTGGCGGTGGGGCGCATCTTTGACGCGATCACGGACCCGCTGATCGCCGGCTGGTCGGACCGCAGCCGCTTCAAGGGCGGCCGCCGCATCCCGTTCATGCGCGCCATCGCGATCCCCTTCGCGCTGGTGACGGTGGGCCTGTTCGTGCTGCCGCAGACCGCGAACGTGGCGCTGAACGACGTGCTGCTGTTCGTGCTGCTGATGGTCTTCTACCTGTTCATGACCATCTTCTGCACGCCCTACAACGCGCTGATCGCCGAGCTGGGCGACACGCAGAAGCACCGCATCAACGTTTCCACCTACATCTCCTTCACCTTCATCGCCGGTCAGAGCCTCTCCTTCATGCTGCCCAATCTGGCGGGCATGCTGGGGGAAGCCGGCCAGCCCCAGCCCATCCGTCTGGCGGTGGCGATCATGGCGGCCATCGCCTGCCTGTCCATGCTGATCCCCTCCTACTACATCAAGGAGCGGGACTATATCGACAGCAAGCCCAGCGAGACCCCGGCCTTCAGCTCCCTGCTCAAGGCCTTCCAGAACAAGCAGTTCCGCCGCTTCGTGTACAGCGACGTTATCTACTTCTTCGCCCTGACCCTGTTCCAGACGGGCCTCGCCTTCTATGAGACCAAGCTCATGGAGATCGAGGACACCTGGACCTTCGTGCTGACTGCCACCATGACCTTCATCAGCGTGCTGCTCTATCCCGTGGTCAACAAGCTCGCGCCCAAGCTGGGCAAGAAGAAGCTGATCATCACCGGCTTCTTCAGCTACTCGCTGGTGTTCCTGATCACCTCCATCTGCGGCAAGGGCCTGCACTGGGGCTTCATCGTGGCCGTGTGCGCGTCTGTGCCCATGGCCATCCTGGGCATCCTGCCCCAGGCCTGCGTGGCGGACGTGGCTGAGCTGAACCGCCTGGAGACCGGCGAGGACCGCAGCGGCATGTTCTTTGCCGCCCGCACCTTTGCCTTTAAGATGGGTCAGGCCCTGGCCATGGTGGTGTTCACCTCCGTGACCGTGTCCCAGACCCAGGGCAGCTACCGCGCCACCGCCATCATCGCGACGGTGACCTGCCTGATCGGCGCGCTGCTCTTCTTCCTCTACAACGAAAAGCAGATCCTTGGCAGGATCACGGAGCTCAAGGGCAGCGAGAACTGACCCTTTCGGACATGACAAACGGGCTGTTGCACAACCTCGTGAACAGCCCTCATCCGCTTCGCATTCGCTCAGCACCTTCCCCCGTTTAGGGGGAAGGTGGCCCGCGCAGCGGGTCGGATGAGGGCTCTCATCTAATTGTGCAGCAGCCCCTTTTTTATGTCTTAAGTTCGGATTCACAGCTCCCGCTGGAGGTTGAGATAGGCCCTTTCCTCGGGTGTCAGGGTCAGATTGGCCGCGGCGGCGGTGTCGCGGATGCGGGCGGGGGAGGAGGCGCTGATGATGGGCAGCACGTTCATCTCGTCGCCCAGCAGCCAGGCCAGCACGAGCTGGGCTACGCCGGTATCTTTTTCCCGGACCAGGCGTTCGCAGTGGGCCAGGCGCTCCCGGTTGTCCGGGCAGCCGTAGGCCCAGCGGGCGTTGATGCCGAAGAGCTTCTGCAGCTGGGCCCAGCTGTCACTTTTGAGCTTCCCGGAGAACACGCCGTTGCACAGGCTGGACCAGGCCAGCACCGGGATGCCGGTCTCGTGGTAATACTGCCGCTGGTCCGCGTTCTTGGTCCCCGTGACCGTCCTGCAGCCGTTGCCCCAGGGGTCGTGCTTCTGGCGGCCCAGGCTGTAATGGGGGCTGGACACGGTAAAGCCGGTCAGGCCGTGCTTTTCAGCGTATTCGTTGGCCTCCGCCACGCGGCGCGCGGTCCAGTTGGAGCCGCCGAAAGCGCCGATCTTCCCTTCCTCGTGAAAGCGGTTCAGGAAGTCCACGATCCTGCCTACGGGCACGGACTCCTGGTCCCGGTGCAGAAGGTACACGTCGATATGGTCGGTGCCCAGGAGCTCCAGGGAGCGCTCAAGGTCGTCCGCGGCCGCCTGCTCGTTCACCCGGGGCAGGAAGGCAAGGTTCGGGTGGCAGCCCTTGGAGATGAGCACGATCTCGTCCCGCCGGCCGCTCTTTTGCAGCCAGCGGCCGATGGCGGCCTCGCTCTCGCCGTACACCCGGGCGGTGTCCACCGCGTTGATGCCGCAGTCGAGGGCGGTCTCCATCAGGTCGGAGACGTCCCCGCCATTGGCGAACCGGGCGCCTGCTGCGCCAAGCACGAGGCGGGAGACGGGTTTTGCGACATAGGGAATGCTGGTGTACTGCATGGCAAACGCTCCTGTGGCAAAAAGAAATGACGCTTCACGTTTTATTTGGGGATCTGCGATCTATGAAACATGATTGTTAGCAATTGTAACTAAACGCCCTCATCCGACCCGCTGCGCGGGCCACCTTCCCCCGAGATCGGGGGAAGGCTTTTGGCTGGTTTTCTTTTTTGAACTAAGTACCTACAATTGCAGTGCGTTTGTCTGCTCAATCAAGCAAAGGCACCCGACAGAGCCTTCCCCCGATCTCGGGGGAAGGTGGCCCGCAAAGCGGGTCGGATGAGGGCATTCACATTGTTTCTTTTCAGCTGTTCCCTAATAAAGAAATACGGGCCGAGGCTGTCAGCCGTCAGCCCGTCAGAGTGCATATCGTCAGCCTTTGATCATAGAAAGAGCGCCGTAGAGAACGGAATCATCGCCCAGGGCGGCCTTTTTGAGGGCGACGGTGGAGCGGATGGAGGGCATGCAGTAGCGGTCGACCTCGGCCTTGATCTTCTCCAGGAAGAGATCGCCCACCGCTTCGATGACGCCGCCGCCGTAGACTACCGCGTCGGGGCTGAAGGTGTTGATCATGTTGCCGGTGGCCACGGCCAGCCAGTGGCAGGCGCGGTCCACGGCCTCGATGGAGACGGTGTCGCCGGCCTCCAGGGCCTTTTTGAGGGCCTTGCTCTTGAAGGCGGAGCCGTCCAGCGCGTCGGCCATCATGCTCTTGCGCCCGCGGCCGACCTGCTGTCGGATGTAGGCGGACATGCCCTGCTTGCTGGAGAAGGCCTCCAGGCAGCCCCGCTGGCCGCAGTTGCATAAGGGCCCTTCGGGATCCAGGATCATGTGGCCGTATTCCGCGGCCTTGAACTCGTTGCCCGTGAAGAGGCTGCCGTTCAGGATCAGGCCGCCGCCCATGCCGGTGCCCACGAAGAAGCCTACGATGTTCTTGTACCCCTTGACCGCGCCGTACTTGTATTCGCCCAGCACGCCCACGTTCACGTCGTTGCCGATGTGGAAGGGGACGCCGAAGCACTTCTCGATGGGGGTCTTGATGTCATAGTCCCGCCAGGGCAGGTTGGGGGAAAAGAGCACGATGCCCTTGTCCTGGTTGATGACGCCGGGCGCGCCGGCGGCGATGGCGTTCACCTTGCTCTTTTTGATGCCGGATTCCGCGATCATCTCTTCCACGACGCTGATGATGACCTGCTCGATGTTTTCAGAGGAATCGCCGCCCGACTTGGTCTTCTTTTTCAGGCGGTAGATGATCTTTTCATCCTCGTCGAAGATAGCGCCCAGCACCTTGGTGCCGCCGATGTCCAGACAGATGTTGCAGTTTCCGGCCATGATATCATCCTCCTAAGTTGTATTCACAAACATTTTAGCATACGATCGGCAGGTGCGCAAGCGGAGAATGTCCGCCGCCGGCTCACACCTTGCGAAACGCGCATTTTACCGTCGCGGGATATTGAAAGAGGGCCGGCTTTCTGCTATAATCAGCGGGTTCGTTCCTCAGGCTATGGCTGGAGGAACGTCATTTTCTGCTCAAGGAGCTGTCGATCATGCGCAGGCTGCACAATCCATCCCTGACGGAAGGCCCGATCCTTCCCTCCATCGTTCAGTTCAGCGTCCCGCTGATGCTGTCCAATGTGCTTCAGGTGCTGTTCAATATGTCCGATATCGCCGTGGTGGGCCGCTTTGCGGGCCCGGAGGCCCTGGGCGCGGTGGGCTCCACGACCATCCTGGTCACGCTGTTCACGGGCTTCCTGATCGGCATGGGCAGCGGCGTGAACGTGGTGGTGGCGCGGTGCCTGGGCGCGGGGCAGGTGCGGGATACGTCCCGGGCCGTGCATACCGCGGCCATCCTGATGACGCTGACGGGCCTGATCCTGCTGGCGGTGGGCTGGGTGTTCACCCCGGCGCTGCTTCAGCTGCTGGGCACCAAGGGCCTGCTGATCGACGGCGCGATCCGCTACCTGCGCATCTACCTGTTCGGCATGCCGGCGCTGGCCTTCTTCAATTACGGCAACGGCGTGCTCTCCGCTTCCGGGGACACCCAGCGACCCCTGATCTTCCTGAGCATCGCGGGCGTTTTGAACGTGCTGCTGAACCTGCTGTTCGTCATCGTCTTCAAAATGGCGGAGGCGGGCGTGGCCCTGGCCTCAATCATCGCGCAGTACGTTTCCGCCGGGCTGATCCTGCTGTCGCTGGCGCGCCGGCATGACGCCCTGGGGCTGATCTTCTCCCGGCTGCGGCTGGACCCGCACAAGTGCCGCCAGATCCTCGGCCTGTCCATCCCCTCGGGGCTGCAGAACGCCATCTTCGCCATTGCCAACCTGTTCATCCAGGCGGGCGTGAACACCTTTGACGAGGTGATGGTGGAGGGCAACGCCGCCGCCGCCAACGCCGACGGCCTGGTGTACGATGTGATGGCGGCGGTGTACACGGCCTGCGCCAGCTTTATCAGCCAGAACTACGGCGCAGGGCATCGGGAGCGTGTGCGCAAGAGCTACCTGATCTCCCTGGGCCTGTCCTTCGGCATCGCCGCGGTGATGAGCGCCTTCCTGGTGATCTTCGGGCGGCAGTTCCTGTCCTTGTTCACGAAGGACGAGGCCGTCATGCAGGCGGGGCTCATGCGGCTCAGGATCATGGGCTGCTCCTACGCCTTCTCCGCCCTGATGGACTGCACTATCGCCGCCTCCCGGGGCCTGGGGCGCAGCGGGGTGCCCACGGTCATCGTGATCCTCGGCTCCTGCGTGTTCCGGGTGGTCTGGGTGTACACGGTCTTCGCCCACTTCCACACCATCGAATCGCTGTACCTCCTGTACATTTTCAGCTGGGCCATCACCGGCGTCGCCGAGCTGATCTACTTCCGCAAATGCTACCGTGAACAGATGGCTGCATTGAAATAATAGCAAAGGCTGCTGCAGATCTTGTATCCGCAGCAGCCTTTTGCTATCCTCAGGAGTATCTTTAACTCCTAATTCCTACTTCCTAATTCCTAATTGAATCAGACGCATCCGTGCGCCACCATGGCGTTGGCGACCTTCAGGAAGCCCGCGATATTCGCGCCGAGGACGTAGTTGTCCTCCTGGCCATATTCGGCCGCGGCGGCGTCGATGGACTTGAAGATGTTCTCCATGATGTCGTGCAGGCGGCTGTCGACCTCTTCAAAGGTCCAGCTGAGGCGCAGGGAGTTCTGGCTCATTTCGAGGGCGCTGACGGCCACGCCGCCGGCGTTCGCGGCCTTGCCGGGCACGAAGTACACGCCGTTCGCCTGCAGGCACTGGGTCGCTTCCAGGGTGGTGGGCATGTTCGCGCCTTCGCAGACGGCGATGCAGCCGTTGGCCACCAGCGCCTTCGCGCCTTCGATGTCCAGCTCGTTCTGGGTGGCGCAGGGCAGGGCGATATCGCACTTCACGGTCCAGATGCCGCGGAAGCCCTCGGTGTAGACGGCGCCGGGCACGCGGGCGGCGTATTCCTTGATGCGGCCGCGCTCGACCTCTTTGATCTGCTTCACCACAGCCAGGTCGATGCCGTTCTCGTCCACCACATAGCCGTTGGAGTCGCTCATGGCGATGACCTTGCCGCCCAGCTCGGTGGCCTTCTGGGCCGCGTAGATGGCCACATTGCCGCTGCCGGACACCACGACCTTCTTGCCCTCAAAGCTGGTGCCGTGCTTGCGCAGCATGGCGGCGGTCATGTAGCACAGGCCGAAGCCGGTGGCCTCCTTGCGGGCCAGGGAGCCGCCGTACTGCAGTCCCTTGCCGGTCAGCACGCCCTCGTACAGGCCGGTGATGCGTTTGTACTGGCCGTACAGGTAGCCGATCTCACGGGCGCCCACGCCGATATCGCCGGCGGGCACGTCCTCATCCTTGCCGATATACTTGTAGAGCTCGGTCATGAAGCTCTGGCAGAAGCGCATGACCTCGTTGTCAGACTTGCCCTTGGGGTCGAAGTCGCTGCCGCCCTTGCCGCCGCCGATGGGCAGGCCGGTCAGGCTGTTCTTGAGCACTTGCTCGAAGCCCAGGAACTTGATGACGGACAGGTTGACGCTGGGATGGAGGCGCAGGCCGCCCTTGTACGGGCCGATGGCGTTGTTGAACTGCACGCGGTAGCCGCGGTTCACCTGCACCTGGCCGTTATCGTCGATCCACGGCACGCGGAACATGATGATGCGGTCCGGCTCCACGAAGCGGTCCAGAAGGCCGATCTTTTCATACTCGGGATGCTTGTCGAACACGGGGGAAAGGGCTTCAAGCACCTCAGTCGCGGCCTGCAGGAATTCCTTCTCCTGCGGGTTGCGGGCTTTCAGGCCGTCAAATACGCGCTGTACATATGCGTTCATGATACAACCTCCTTGTTGATCCGATCACTTGAGCGGGCAAAATCCGTTTGTGCGATCAATACAGGCGCTATTTTACGCCGCGATGCCGGATGACGCAAGGTTTTCACTGTATTTTGAATGCATTTATTGTTATTGGGCAATACAAAAACGGCGTGACCGAAGTCACGCCGCTGACTTTGAAAACGCTACGTTTTCGCGGATCGAACCGGGTTGATATTACTTCTGGGGAGCGAACCAGCCGATCTGGGTCGCGCCGGTCACGGTGTCGGGATCCTTGAATTCGATGTCGGCAGTCTCGATGGACAGGCCGCCGTTGTTGGCGCCGTGCTCAGACTCGCCGGGGAATTCGATGATCTTGCCGCTGGCGGTCTCGGCCCAAATGCGCATATGGGTGTTGATCTCCTCTTCGGTCACGGTGCGGGTGATGATGTAGGGGTTGTTGTCATTCTCGGAGCCCAGGGTGTGCAGGGGGGTCTGAGCATAGTTGATGCTCTGCCAGGTCGGTCATGTAGATGCCGACGATGTCTTCACCGGTGGTGTTCCACAGGGTGTAGGTGCCGGTGTTGCCGCCATGGGTGCCGGCATACTGGGCGTGCGCAGCCTTCGCGGCTTCGATGATGCCCTTCACATAGTTGACGCGGTCGGTCAGGGTGGCGCCGGTGATGGTGTCAGCGAAGCCTTCCACTTCAACAGCCTTTTCGAGCTGCTCGATGGTCTTGCCGACCACGAACTTTTCGATGAAGTTGTAGTTCGCGGCGATCTGGACCTTGGAGCCCGCGCGCTGCATGTTGGCGCTGTACAGGTCGCTGTTCACGCGCTTGGAACCCAGCACGGAGACGGCACCGGTTTCAGCGTTGGTCTGGCTGATGACTTCGCCGTCTTTGCTGATCGGAGCGCCGACGACCTTGATGTCTTCACGATCGCCCATGAGCTGGAATTCGTCGATCTTGGCCAGCTTGATGGTCTCGCCTTCGAGCACAACGGTGATCACAGCGAAGCCATGGCCGTGCACCCAGGTCACAACCTGGCCCAGCTTGAGCTCGGGAGCGGCAGCTTCCTGCTCAGCCAGAGCGGTGCAAGCAGCAATCATCATGATGGCAGCCAGAACGAGAGCAAGGATTTTCTTCATAAATTGAAAACCTCCCTTAAAATAATTCGGTTGCTCATACCGATGTCATCATTATACTATTTTCATCCCAAATATGCAAGAGAAAATTTGCGTCTGCAAAAAATTCCAGCGGAAGCTGTGGCCGGAAGGGAAAAATGAGATGGAGAAAAAGCGCAAAAAACCCTTGACAAAACCGGACGGATACTGTAATATATCATGCGTTGCAAGAAGAAGCCGCCTGCTTCTCTCCGGCCGCCGACAGTGTCCGGGAACATGGCATCGATGAACAATCGAAGTGCGTATGTGAAGCGGGTGGCGGACCCGCTTATTTTTGTTGGAGGTGAACTCACATCAACACTGAACTGCAAGTCAACGAAGCCATTCGCGACCGCGAAGTACGTCTGATCGGCGAAAACGGGGAGCAGCTGGGCATCCTGCCCGTGGACCGCGCCCTGACGCTGGCGGAGGAAGCGGGGCTGGATCTGGTCAAGATCGTGCCCAACGCCCAGCCGCCCGTGTGCAAGCTGATGGACTACGACAAGCACCGCTACGAGCAATCCAAGCGGGAAAAAGAGCTCAGGAAGAACCAGAAGACCATCGAGATCAAAGAGGTCCAGCTCTCAGCTACGATCGCGGAGAATGACGTCGCCATCAAGGCCAAGAACGCTGTCAAGTTCCTGCAGGACGGCAACAAGGTCAAGGTCTCCATCCGCTTCCGCGGCCGCCAGATCACCCATACCGAGATCGGCACTGAGGTGATGAACGACTTCGTGGAGCGCGTGAAGGATGTTGCGGTGGTGGAAAAGCGGCCCATGCTTGAAGGCCGTCACATGCTGATGATCCTCGCGCCGAAGCCGGCGGACAAGACTAAGGCGGAACGCCCGCCCAAGGCCTCCAAGGCCCCCCAGGCGGACTGAAGCTGGCGCATCATGCGCCCTCATAAACAATCTCTGGAAGGAGGAAACTCTCATGCCCAAGCAAAAAACGCATCGCGGTGCTGCCAAGCGCTTTTCTTTGACCAAGAGCGGCCTGGTGAAGCATAAGAAAATGAACGCCAACCACATTCTGAACAAGAAGACCACCAAACGCATCCGTCACCTTCGTAAGGGCGGCATCATTCAGAACAAGGAAGAGGCTGCGACGATCCGCAAGCTGATCCCGTACAAATAAGGGTTGCACCTTAAGAAGGAGGAAACATTATGGCACGCATTAAGAGAGCCGTTAACGCTCATAAAAAGCGCCGCAAGGTATTAAAGCTCGCGAAGGGTTACTTTGGCGCGAAATCCAAGCAGTACCGCACCGCCAGTGAGCAGGTCCGCCGCTCCCTGCGCTATGCATACATCGGCCGCAAGCTGCGCAAGCGCGACTTCCGCCGCCTGTGGATCACCCGTATCAACGCCGCCGCCCGCATCAACGGCATGAGCTATTCCACGTTCATCGCGGGCCTCAAGCGCAAGAACATCGAAGTCAACCGCAAGATGCTGGCCGACCTCGCTGTCAACGATATGGACGCCTTCAAGCAGCTCGTGGATCTGGCCAAGGAAGCCTGATCATCCCACGACTTGCTCAACCGACCTGATGAGAATCAGGCCGGTTTTTTGTGTGCAGGCGCAGCCCTGTTCTATACCGACTCGCCGCGGCGCAACCTTTGGCCGCGGCTTTTCCTTTGCCCGGGCGTTGAAATCCGCTTGAAACTGCGGTATAATGAACAAAAAACAGCCCCCAGGGCTGGAATTCCGGGAGGAAACGCCGATGAAAATGAAATGCTTGAGCCTGATACTGGTTTTCGCGCTGCTGTTGAGCGGGTCTGCGCTGGCAGTAAGCCTGCCGGGCCTGGATGCCCTGTCCGCCATCGCCACGGCAGCGTCGCCCACGCCCCTGGAGCTGCCGGAGGTGTTCGAGATCGTGTATAAGACTGCCGAGGGCGAGCTGAGCCTGAGCCGCGCCGAGGACGGCAGCATCACCTATGTGAACGGGGAAACGAAGCTCGTCTTCACCAAGACCGGGGATGACGCCTACGCGCTGGAGACGGAGACGCTGACCTTTGAGGAGCTGAAGGAGCGCATCGCGGCTGTGTGGCAGCTGATCGAGCCCCAGCAGGAAGTGGAGCGCGGTGCCGTCACCTCCGCCTTTGACGCCAATGTGACCGTGCTGGACCGGAAGGCCAATCGCTTCCGCCAGGCGATCCACGCGGATTTCAGCACCCAGAGCGACAACGTGGCATGGTACACCTTCGACAAGGCCACCGGCATCTGCCTGATGAAGGAGACCGGCCCGGACGAGGAGCATAAGAACGCTGAGATCGTTTACGAGTGCGTGAGCTTCAAATAATCTTGCCTTGAAACTGTCGGGGCTGTTGTGATAAGCGCAACAGCCCTGTTTTATGGGCCGAAATACATTTAAAACCTTGCCAAAACGCGGCAAATCCTGTACAATAGGCAGGCGCGGAAAAGCGCGTTTTATGTGCATCGCAGCGGCATGGCCGCTGATAACAAGAACTGGAGGAATCGATATGCAGAGATCGTTGATCGCCGGAGCGCCCGCGGGCGAGCGGGTCCGGCTGCAGGGCTTCGTGGAGAACATCCGCAACAAGCGCACCATGGCTTTCCTGGTGCTGAGGGACGATACGGGACGCATCCAGCTGACCGTGGAAAAGGAAAAGTTCCCTGAGGTGGCGGCGGCTGTGGATCAGCTGACCATCGAGTCCGTCATCACCGCCGAAGGCACCATTGTGGAGAACGATTATGTCAAGCTGGGCGGCCGCGAGATGCTGCCGGACATGATCAAAGTGGAGTCCATTGCCGAACCGCTGCCCATCTCCAAGGACGCGGCCATCGACAGCCGGCTGGACTACCGCTGGATCGACCTGCGCTCCGATAAGAACCTGCTGATCTTTCAGGCCCAGACTGTCATGGTCAACGCCATGCGCCAGTACCTGCTGGACCGCCGCTTCATCGAGATCCACACCCCGAAGCTCATCGGCGCGGCCAGCGAATCCGGCAGCGAGGTCTTCGAGCTCAAATACTTCGACCGCAAGGGCTATCTGAGCCAGAGCCCCCAGTTCTACAAGCAGATGGCCATGGCCGCGGGCTTCGACCGCATCTTTGAGGTGGGCCCGGTCTTCCGCGCTGAAAAGTCCTTCACCAACAAGCACGCCACCGAGTTCACCGGCTTCGACATCGAGATGAGCTACATCGACTCCTTCCGTGACGTCATGCAGGTGGAGGCCGAGCTGCTGACCGCCGCCCTGACCGCCGTCAAAGAGCGCTACGGCGAGCAGATCAAGGCCCAGTACGGCTTGGACGTGGTGATCCCCACCCTGCCCTTCCCGGAAATGAAGCTGGCGGACGTGTACAAGGAGCTGGAGGAGCGCTACGGCTACACCGTGGAGGACAGCGAGAAGAACGACCTGACCACCGACGCCGAGCACCTGTGCGCTAAGCTCTCCATGGATAAGTTCGGCCATGAGTTCCTGTTCGTGACCGACTACGGCCCCGAAAAGCGCGCCTTCTACCATATGCGCGACGAGAACGGCAACCCCCTGGGCTACGACCTGATCTGGCGCGGCACGGAGATCACCACCGGCGCCCAGCGCGAGCACCGCTATGAGCAGCTGCGCAAGCAGGCTGATGAGAAGGGCCTGGGCAAGGACGTCCAGTTCTACATGGAGTTCTTCCGCTACGGCTGCCCGCCCCACGGCGGCTTCGGCCTGGGCATCGACCGCCTGACCATGCTGCTCCTGGGCCTCTCCATCAAGGAGGCGGAGTTCCTGTTCCGCGGCCCGAACCGCATCGAGCCCTGACCTATGGAATACACCGAACTGACCGTCAGCACCACCACCGGCGGCGCGGATGCCGTATCCGCGCTGCTGATGCGCTTGGGTGCTACGGGTACGCAGATCATCGATAAAAACGACCTCCCCGATCCGGACAAGCCGGGCCGCAACTGGGAGCTGATGGACCGCGCCCTGCTGGACGCCGCCCCGGAGGATGTGCAGGTCAAGGCCTGGTTCGCCGCCGCGGACGCCGGAAAGGTGCTGGAGGCCCTGCGCCTGGAGCTGCCGCACATGCAGGCCCAGGACGCGGAGCACGCCTTCGGCGCGCTGACCCTCGAGGTCGGCAGCATCCGCGAGGAGGACTGGGCCAATAACTGGAAGCAGTACTTCAAGCCCTTCCGCCTGGGCCGCCACATGGTGGTCAAGCCCACCTGGGAATCCTGGGACGCGGAACCGGGGGACAGGATCATCGAGATCGACCCCGGCATGGCCTTCGGCACCGGCACCCACGAGACCACGGCCCTGTGTATCGAGCTCATCGAGCAGTATTACCAGGGCGGGAAGCTCTTTGACATCGGCACCGGCTCGGGCATCCTGGCCATCGCCGCCGCGCTGCTGGGCGCGAAGGACGTGTACGCCATCGATATCGACGAGGACGCCGTCCGGGTGGCGAAGGAAAACGTGCAGAAGAACGGCCTGTCCGGCGTCATCGACGTGGAGAAGGGCGACCTGCTGAAGGGCGTGCGCGGCACCTATGACTTTGCGGTGGCCAACATTCTGGCCCCGGTCATCTGCATGCTGGCGAGTCCCCTCAAAGCCTACCTGACCCCCGGCGGCACCTTCGTGTGCAGCGGCATCATCCGCGAGATGCGGGACGACGTGTTTAACGCCCTGACCGCCGCCGGATATGAGATCCTCGAAGAACGGTCCCGCGGGGACTGGTGCGCCTTTGCCGTGCGGAAACCGAAAGACTGAGTTATGCATCGTTTTTTCGCTGAAAAAGTTGATCAAAAGACTGCCCGACTCCTGCCCCAGGAGGCGCGCCACGCGCTGACCGTCCTGCGGCTGAAAGCGGGCGAAAACGTACAGCTGATCCTGGAGGATCAGCTGTTTGATGCTGTGCTCCTCTCGGAAGGCCCCGAGGTGACGGCCCGGCTCGGAAAGGCCCTGCCCTCCCCGGAGCCGAAGGCGCGGGTGACCTTGTACCAGGGCCTGCCCAAGGCGGACAAGGTGGATTACGTGGTCCAGAAGGGCACCGAGGCGGGCGTGTACGCCGTGCGCGTGGCCGAGATGGCCCGGTCCGTCAGCAAGCTGAACGGCAAGGACGCGGACAAGAAGGCGGAGCGCTGGCAGCGCATCGCCCAGGAAGCCGCCAAGCAGTCCGGCCGGGCCCACGTGCCCGCGGTGGACGTGATCGGGAAGAAGGCCCTCCCGGAGGCCCTGGCGCGCCACGATCTGGTGCTGGTGCCCTGGGAGGAGGTCCACGCCCTTTCCCTGGGGGAGGCGGCGCGTCAGCATCCCGAAGCCAAAGATATCGCCGTGATCATCGGTCCCGAGGGCGGCATCACGCCGGAGGAGATCGAAGCCTTCCGCTCCGCCGGGGCGGTGCCCGTGACCCTGGGGCCGCGCATCTTCCGCACGGAGACGGCGGGCCTGGCGGCGCTGATCATGCTCCTGTACGAGCGCGGGGAATACGGCGCAGCGGAGGCGGAGTGATATGGATACAGTCGCGTTTCAGACCCTGGGCTGCAAGGTCAACCAGTACGACACCCAGGCCATGCTGGAGTGCTTTGAGAAGGCGGGCTACCGGGTGGTGGCCTTTGACGACATCGCGGACGTGTATGTGATCAACACCTGCACGGTCACGGACACGGGGGATAAAAAGTCTCTGAACGCCGTCCGGCGCGCCCAGCGGCGCAATCCCGGGGCGGAGGTGGTCATCGCGGGCTGCCTGGCCCAGCGGGATGGGGAGAAGCTGCTCTCCACCGGGGCGAGGCTCATCCTGGGGGCCAGCCGCCGTGGCCAGGTGGTGGACCTGCTGGAGGCCGCCGTCCGCGAAGGGCGGCAGACCGTGGCGGTGGAGGACATCCTGCGGGTGCCCTTCGAGCCCCTGGAGGTCAGCGGCGACGAGGGCCATACCCGTGCCGTGATGAAGATCCAGGAGGGCTGCGACCGCTACTGCACCTACTGCATCATCCCCTATGTGCGGGGCGGCATCCGCTCCCGCGCCCTCGAAGATATCCGCGCCGAAGCCCTCCGCCTGAAGGAGGCGGGCTATCGTGAGCTGGTGCTGACGGGCATCCATCTGACCAGCTATGGCCGGGACCTGGGCCAGGGCAGCCTGGCGGACGCGGTGGAGGCGGCCGCTGCCTCCGGGGTGGAGCGGCTGAGGCTGGGCTCCCTGGAGCCTGTGGTGGCCACGCCGGATTTCATCGAGCGCATCCAAAGGATCCCGTCCCTCTGCCCCCAGTTCCACCTGGCGCTGCAGTCGGGCTCGGACGCGGTGCTCAAGCGCATGCGCCGGCGCTATACCCGGGAGCAGTTCACGGACGCCGCGCGGCGGCTCAATGAGGCGTTCCCGGGCTGCGCCATCACCACGGACATCATCACCGGCTTCCCGGGGGAGACGGAGGCGGACTTCGAAGCCTCCTGCAGCCTGGTGCGCGAGGTGGGCTTTGCCCGCATCCACGTGTTCCCCTACAGCGCGCGCAAGGGCACGCCCGCGGCGGACATGCCGGACCAGCTGCCCCGGGCGGTGCGCGAGGAGCGGGCCCGGACCCTGATCCGCGTGGGGCGCGAGACCGCCTCCAAATGGGCGGAGGGCCAGATCGGCCGGGTCCGGCCCGTGCTGGCCGAAGACGGGGCCGAAGGCGCCTGCCGGGGCTACACGCCCGAGTACGCGCCGGTGATCGTGAGCGGCGTGGAGACCGGGGACATCGTGAACGTGCGCCTGGACTGCTGGACGGGCGACGCGTTTCGTGGGACTTGTATTGACATGTAAATTGTGCTAAGATATATGTGCTGGCAAGCATGAACAGGCACATATGAGAGAGTATGAAGTGATCGGGGAGCTATGCAGACGATCGAGAAAAACGGCTGGATCTTTGAGATCCGGGACAGCGGCGAGGCTGTTCTGACAGAATGTGAGCGCGGAGCGCCGATCCTGACGCTGCCGGGCTGGGTGGATGGACATCCCCTGACGGGCGTCGAGTATGACGTCTTTGATCACGCGGGCACTGTCGAGGCCTTCCAGACCGAGGCCAATCATCCGGCGCTCACAGCGGTCAACGGCGTCCTGTTCGATAAGAGCAGGCAGCGCCTGCTTCGCTATCCCATGGATCGGCGCGGGGAGGAGTATATCGTGCCCGCCGGGACCCGGGAGATCGCCTTCGGGGCCTTTGCCGGGGCGCGGGAGCTGAAGCGCGTGACCCTGCCCGAGGGCGTGACCGCTATCGAGGGCCGCGCCTTTGCGGACTGTCCTGCGCTCACAAAGGTGCAATTGCCCGGGAGCATCGCCAGCTTCGGCCACGAGGTGTTCAGCGGCTCGCCGCTTCTGCGGGACGTGGATGTGCCGGAGGGCCACCCATTCCTGAGCCGGGAGGGCTGCTTCCTGGTGGACCGGAAGGAGAGCATACTTTTATGCTGCCTGCCGGGCGGGGGAGAGACGGCGCTCACCGCGCCGGAGGACCTGCGCTTCGTGGACGAATACGCCTTCCACGGCTGCGTGAAGCTGCAGAAGATTCACTTCCATCACGGCCTGCGCTCCCTGGGGCGTTACGCCTTCTATCATTGCTCGGCGCTGAAAACGGTGGAGCTGCCGGCAAACCTGCGCAGCATCGGCACCCGGGCCTTCTCGGGCTGCACGGAGCTCAGGAGCCTGTACATCCCCGAAAGCGTGACGTCCATCGAGTACAAGGCGTTCAACAATTGCGATAAGCTGGTGCTCCAGGTCGATAAGGGTTCCTATGCCGACCGGTACTGCCGGCAGTTCGGGTTCCCCTGCCGCCACCGCGTGCAGTGGCCCTGGATGAGATCATGATTTTGGAGGCTCACTGTGGCCGGAAAGAATGTAGACTTGTTTGAAACGGTGCCGGTATCGGAAAGCACTGTGGCCGTCACCGCCTACCGCGGCGGAGCGAATGCCGAGCTGCCGGACACCATCGGCGGCAGGACCGTCGTGGAGATCCGGCGCGAGTTGTTCGCCGGGCATACGGAGCTCACCTCCGTGCGCCTGCCCGAGGGCCTGGAGACGATCTGCGGCGGTGCCTTCGCGGGCTGCGTCAGCCTGCAGAGCGTCACCCTGCCCGCGTCCGTGGTGCTGGTGGAGGACGGCGCCTTCGTGCGCTGCGTCAGCCTGAAGAGCATCGAGGTGACTGCCGGGAACCGGTACTATAAGTCCATGGACGGCGTGCTGTTCGACCGGCGCGGGAAGCTTCTGTGCTGCTATCCGGCCGGAAAGCAGGAAAGCTCCTACGCGATCCCCATCGGCGTCAACGCCGTGGCGGATCAGGCCTTCAGCTGGTCCCAGGCCCTGCGGGAGGTGGATTGTCCGCCCGGCCTCATCTGGATCGGCGGCGGGGCCTTCGCCTACTGCGTGCTCCTCCAGTCCATCGAGCTGCCCAGGGGCGTGACCCGGATCGGCGACCGCGCCTTCATGGGCTGCGGCCGGCTCGCTTCGGTCAAGATGCCCGGCACCCTGACGGAGCTGGGGGCTGAAGCCTTCAGCGGCTGCGGGCAGCTGACGGAGGTCGTCATGTCCTGCATGATCCCGCGGCTGGAGGAGGGGCTGTTCCGCGACTGCTCGAGCCTGCCCGCCGTGGAGCTGGCGGAAGGCATCATCGAGGTGGGGGACGGGGCCTTTGCTGGCTGCGCGTCCCTGGCAGAGATCAACCTGCCGGTGGGCCTGGAGCGCATCGGGGAAGAGGCCTTCCGGGGCTGCGCCTCCCTGCGCGCGCTGGAGGTCCCGCCCGGGGTCCAGCGCATCGGCCTGAACGCCTTTGCCGGCTGCAAGCGCCTGACGGTCATTGCGGACCGGGACTCCATCGCCTTCCAGGCGGCCAAGCGCGACCATGTGCGACGCAAGACCGGCGGCAGGATCAGCTTCTGAGGCACATATACGGACATAAAAAAGGGACGGACTTTCGAAGGTCCGTCCCTTTTGTGATGGGTGCGTTTACAATAGCACGCCCCGGATGAAGATGTTCAGGCCGATGGCGATCAGGATGATCCCGCCGATGACCGTGGACCACCGGGTCAGGTGCTGCCCGGCCTTCTGGCCTGCGCGGACGCCGATCAGGCACAGGGCAAACGTGACCGCGGCGATGATGAGCCCGCTCAACAGCGCCTGGGGGAAGGTGTATTCCGCCAGCGCGAAGCCCGCGGAGAGCGCGTCGATGGAGGTGGCGACGCCCTGCAGGATCAGCGCGCCCCAGGTCAGGGCTACCTCTTCCTCGGGCGGCTGCTCATTGCGGAGGCCTTCGGCCACCATCTTGCCGCCGAGGTAGGCAAGCAGGATCAGGGCGATCCAGGGCACGGCCCTGCTGAAGGCGGAGAAGGTGCTTTCGATGGCGTGGATGCCCAGCCACCCTAAAAGGGGCATCAGGCACTGGAAGAACGCGAACACGCCCGCGACGCGCAATTGCATGCGGGCACTCATGTGAGGCGCGTGCAGGCCGTTGGCGACGGACACGGAAAACGCGTCCATCGCCAGGCCGACGCCCAACAATAGGTTGGTCAGCAGGAAGGTCAGGGCCATCGCTTATTTCTTGGCGAACTCGAAGTAGCGCTTGGCGTTGCCGTAGCAGATGTCCTTCACGATCTCCTTCAGGGTCTCCATGTCCTCGGGATAGAAGCCCTGCTCCACCCACTCGCCGAAGAGGCGGCAGAGGATGCGGCGGAAATACTCGTGGCGCGGATAGCTCAGGAAGGAGCGGCTGTCCGTCAGCATGCCCACGAAGCCGGCCAGGTAGCCGCGGCTCGCCAGGGAACGCAGCTGATCGGTCATGCCGTCAAAGTGATCGTCGAACCACCAGGCGGAGCCGTGCTGGATGCGGCCCACGGCCTCGTCATTCTGGAAGCAGCCCAGGATGGAATCGATGGCCGCGTTGTCGTTGGTGTTCAGGCTGTACAGGATGGTCTTGGGCAGGGCGTTCTTCTCCTCCAGGGAGCCCAGGAACGCGGCGGTCTCGGCGGACGGGGCATGGTTGTCCACGCAGTCAAAGCCGGTGTCCGGACCCAGGCGCTTGAACATGGTGGGGTTATTGTCGCGGCGGCAGCCGTAGTGCAGCTGCATCACCCAGCCGCGGGTATGGTATTCGGCGGCCATGGCGGACATGAACGCGAACTTGAATTCCGCTTCCTCCTGCGCGGTGGGCAGGGTGCCGTTCAGGCGGGCGGCGAAGATGCGCTCCAGCTCCTCTTCGGAGGCGGGGGCGTACATCACGTAGTTGAGGGCGTGGTCGCTCAGCTTGCAGCCGTGGGCGGCGAAGAAGTCCAGGCGGATGTGCAGGGCTTTCTTGAGGTCCGCAAAGCTCTTGATCTCCATGCCGGCGGCCTTTTCCAGCTGGGCCAGGTATTCGGTCCAGGTGGGCTTTTCCAGGTTCATGGCCTTGTCGGGGCGCCAGGCGGGCAGCACGGTCACGGGGAAGGTCTTGTCCGCGGCCAGCTTCTCGTGCCATTCCAGGCTGTCGATGGGGTCGTCGGTGGTGCAGATGGTGTCCACGTTGCTCATCATGATGAGGCCGCGGCTGGTGTAGCCCTCGCTCTGCAGCTTGGCGTTGGCCAGCTCCCACACTTCGGGCGCGGTCTTCTGGTTCAGCACGCCGTCATAGCCGAAGAAGCGGCGCAGCTCCAGGTGGCTCCAGTGGTGCAGAGGGTTGCCGATGGCCTTGCCCAGGACGGTGGCATATTTCTCGAACTTCTCGTAGTCGGAGGCGTCGCCGGTGATGTATTTTTCGGGCACGCCGGCGCTGCGCATCAGGCGCCACTTGTAGTGGTCGCCGCCCAGCCAGACCTGGGTGATGTTCTCATAGCGGATATCCTCATAGATTTCCCGCGGGCTCAGGTGGCAGTGGTAGTCGATGATCGGGCAGCTCTCGGCCGCCTCGTGATACAGCACCTTGGCCGCCTCTGTGTTCAGCAGGAAATCCTTGTCCATGAATGCTTTCATTTCTGATGCTCCCCCTTAAATGTTGTTTTGTATTGTGCTTCTGACCGCGCCGGGGCCGGCCAGCATGGCTTTAAAGAGATCCGTGACCTTGTCCGCAAGGCCCGCTTCGGTCAGGCTCACGCCGAAAAGCTTCGCGTCGGAAAGCAGGTCGCTGAGTTTCCCGTCCGCTGTGTCGGGCTCGCCCAGTACGATGCCATTGAGCGCGCCCTGCAGCTGATCGAGCAGGGGATCGGGGCTCACGGGCATGTCCGCGCCTGTATCGTCCTTGCCCAGCAGGTAGCGCAGCCATCCGGCCAGCACCAGCGGGATCGCCGTCAGGTCCTCCGGGTCGCGCTCTGGATCGGCCATGTAGGCCTTGATCGTCTCGCCGAAGCGGATGGACACCTTCTGGCTCGTATCGCAGGCGATGCGCTGCGGCGTGTCCGGCATGAAGGGATTGGGCAGGCGGGTGTAGACCACCGTGTCGATGAATTCCCTGGGGTCGATGACGCCGGGGTCCGTGACGACGGGCAGGCCCTCGTCGTACCCGATCTTGTGGATCAGGCGCACCAGGTCGTCGTCCCGCATCTCGTCGGAGATCCGCTCGTATTTGAGCAGGCAGCCGAACACCGCCAGGGCGGTGTGCAGGGGATTCAGGCAGGTGGTGACCTTCATGCGCTCCACGCGGTTGACGGTCTCCCGGTCGGTAAAGATCAGCCCGGCCTGCTCCAGCGGCGGGCGGCCGTTGGGGAAGGCGTCCTCCACCACCAGGTACTCGCTCTCCTCCGCGTTCACGAAAGGCGCGATATAGGTGTGTTTGGAGGTGATGACGGAGGCCAGGTTTTTGAGCCCGTCCGCCTTCAGCATGGATTCCACCGTGGCGTCGGGCCGCGGGGTGATCTTGTCGATCATGGTCCAGGGGAAGGTGACCTTTTCCGGGTCGCGCACATAGGCGGCGAAGCCCCGATCCCAGGCGTCCGCGAAGGCGCTCACGGCGGCGAACAGCTTTTCGCCGTTGTGGGAGCAGTTGTCCATGCTCACCATGGCGATGGGCTGCGCGCCGGACAGGTACCGGCGGTAGAGGAGGGCAGCGACCTTGCCGATATAGCTCTGGGGCTTGTCGGGGCCGTTCTTCATGTCCGCCTCCACCGCGGGCAGGGTCTCGCCCTGGCCGTTCACCAGGCTGTAGCCCTTTTCCGTGATGGTAAAGGAGGCCATCTGCAGGGACGGGTTCTCAAAGATCGCCTTCAGGCGGCTGAACTCCGCTTCATTCTCGCTGTCCAGGATGCAGGACGCGGCGATGCTGCCGATGACGGTCTTGCCCACGCTGCCGTCGGCGTGCAGGGTCACCAGCAGGGTATAGTTGTCGTTGGGGCGGTAGCCCTTTTCGATGATCTCGTAGTCAAAGCCTTCCACGGCGATGATGCCGGTGTCCATGACGCCACGGTCCAGGAGGCGCTGCACGGCGCAGCACTGGAAGGCGCGGAAGATGTTCCCGGCGCCGAAGTGCACCCAGCGCGGGGACTTCAGCGTGTTTTCGATCATCGCCGCCCGGTCAAAAGCGGGCAGGGCATAGCCTTTTTCTTTCCAAGCAGCCCGGTCCTTCAGGCCGGACTCATTCAGCACAAGCATAAACAGCGGGTACCTCCTCGATCTGTCCCTGGTTCCGCGGATGCATGGCTCCGCCGGCAAACAGTCTGACAAGGGCTATTGTAAGCTATTTTCGCACCGATTGCAAGGAAAACAAAAAAGAACTCCGGCTTTTCATGCCGGAGTGAGTGGCGCTTTGGATCAGAGGGCCGCGATGACCGCGTCGCCGAAGTCCCGGGCGGTGTTCCCGCCGGGCTCGCCGGTCATTTTCAGGCGGGCGGAGGCGGCGTTCACGGCCTTTTCCAGCCGGTCGGCCGCGGCGGTGCGGGCGATGTGCCTGAGCAGCATGATCAGGGCGCGCAGCAGGCTTTCGGGGTTCGCCCAATCCTGGATGCCCTGCTCCACCATGCGCGGCGCGGAGCCGTGGATGGCCTCGAACATGGCGTACTGGCCGCCGATGTTGGCGCTGCCTGCGGTGCCCACGCCGCCCTGCAGCTGGGCGGCCTCGTCGGTGATGATGTCGCCGTACAGGTTCGGCAGTACGAACACCTGGAAGCGGCTGCGGATGGCGGGGTTCACCAGGTTCGCCGCCATGATGTCGATGTACCAGTCCTCGGCCTCGATGTCCGGGTACTCCGCGGCGATCTCATGGGCGATGCGGCTGAACATGCCGTCGGTCTTCTTCATGATGTTGGCCTTGGTGACGATGGCCACGCTGGTCTTGCCGTTCAGTCGCGCGTACTCGAAGGCGGCGCGCACGATGCGGCGTGTGCCGGCGTCGGTGGTGACCTTAAAGTCCATGGAGAGGTCGTCGCAAGGGCTGATGCCCTGGCTGCCCAGCACATACTCGCCCTCGGTGTTCTCGCGGTAGAAGATCCAGTCGATGCCCTCCTCGGGGATCTGCACCGGGCGTACGTTGGCGTACAGGTCCAGCTCGCGGCGCAGGGTCACGTTGGCGCTCTCCATGGTGCCGCCCTTGGGGGTGGTGGTGGGGCCCTTCAGGAGCACGTCGCAGGCCTTGACGGCTTCGAGCACGTCCGCGGGCACGGATTTCCCCAGCTCCAGCCGGCGCTCGATGGTGAGACCGTCGATGGGCTTCAGCGTGAGGGTGCCGGCGGCGAGCTCGTCTTTGAGCAGCGCGTCCATCACGCGCTTTGTCTCATCCATGATGATGGGGCCGATGCCGTCGCCGGGGACCAGACCCACGGTGACGGGCGTAGACGCAGTATAGCTCTTGGCCGGGGCGGCGTTCTTGATGCGCTCCGCCCGATCGAGCTGGGCGTCCAGCAGGGCTTTGAAATGGTTCAGGGCCTCTTCATACGCGCTCATGCCTGTGCTTCCTCCTTCGTGTAGGCCAGCAGGCCGCCCGCCTTCAGCATGCCGCGCTGGCGCTCGGTCAGCTGGGCATTGAGGCGGATCTCCGTGCCGGCGGTCACGTCCTTCAGCAGGACCGTGCCGGTCTTCATGCCCTCCTCCAGGCCGGTCAGCAGCAGCTCGTCGCCCTGGTTCAGCTTCTCATAGTCCTCCGGGTTTTCAAAGGTCAGGGGCAGGATGCCCGCGTTGATCAGGTTGGCCACGTGGATGCGGGCGAAGCTCTTGACGATCACGGCGCGGACGCCCAGGTACAGGGGCACCAGGGCCGCGTGCTCGCGGCTGGAGCCCTGGCCGTAGTTGCTGCCGCCCACGATGATGCTCTGGCCCGCCGCCTTCGCGCGCTCGGCAAAGGTCTCGTCCACCACGCCGAAGCAGAACTGGGACAGGTAGGGGATGTTGGAGCGGTAGGGCAGGATCTTCGCGCCGGCGGGCATGATGTGGTCGGTGGTGATGTTGTCGCCCACCTTCAGGGTCAGGCTGGCCTTGATCTCATCCGTCACCGGGTTGCCGGCGGGGAATTCCTTGATGTTGGGCCCGCGCAGGATCGGGGCGTCCTTGGCCTGATCCTCGGGCAGGGGCGCGAGCACGGCGCTGTCATCCACCTTGAAGGTATCGGGCAGGCTGACGGCGGGCGCTTCGCCCAGGGTGCGCGGGTCGGTGATGTGTCCGGTCAGGGCGGAGGCGACCGCCGTCTCGGGTGAGCACAGGTACACCTGGCCGTCCTTGGTGCCGCTGCGGCCCAGGAAGTTGCGGTTGAAGGTGCGCAGGGACACGCCGGCAGAATTGGGCGAGAAGCCCATGCCGATGCACGGCCCGCAGGCGCACTCCAGCAGGCGCGCACCGGAGAGCAGGATGTCGTTCAGGGCGCCCATGTCCGAGAGCATGGTCAGCACCTGGCGCGAGCCGGGGGAAACCGACATGCTGACGCCGGGGCAGACCGTGCGGCCTTTGAGCATCCCGGCCACGGTCAGCATATCCTGCAAAGAGGAGTTGGTGCAGGAGCCGACGCAGACCTGGTCCACCTTCACGTTGGCCAGCTCGGACACCTTGACCACGTTGTCCGGGCTGTGGGGGCAGGCGATCAGAGGCTCCAGCGCGCTCAGGTCGATGTCGATCACCCGGTCATAGACGGCGTCGGAGTCGCTCGAAAGCGGCACATAGTCCTGCTCGCGGCCCTGGGCCTTCAGGAAGGCGCGGGTCATCTCGTCGGAGGGAAAGATGGAGGTGGTGGCCCCCAGCTCCGTGCCCATGTTGGTGATGGTGGCGCGCTGGGGCACGTTGAGCGTTTCGATGCCCGGGCCGCCCCATTCGATGATCGCGCCGACGCCTCCCTTCACGGACAGGATGCGCAGGATCTCCAGGCTCACGTCCTTGGCGGTCACATAGGGGCGCAGATGGCCCGTCAGGTTCACCTTGTACATCTTCGGCATGGTGATGTAGTACGCGCCGCCGCCCATGGCCACGGCCACGTCCATTCCGCCGGCGCCGAAGGCCAGCATGCCCAGGCCGCCGCCGGTGGGCGTGTGGCTGTCGGAGCCGATCAGGGTCTTGCCCGGGATGCCAAAGCGCTCCAGGTGCACCTGATGGCAGATGCCGTTGCCGGGGCGGGAGAACCAGATGCCGTGCTTGGCGGCCACGGACTGGATATAGCGGTGGTCGTCCGGGTTCTCGAACCCGCACTGCAGGGTGTTGTGGTCGATATAGGCCACGGAGCGCTCGGTCTTCACGCGGTCGATGCCCATGGTCTCGAACTCGAGGTAGGCCATGGTGCCGGTGGCGTCCTGGGTCAGCGTCTGGTCGATGCGGAGGGCGATCTCATTCCCCGGCTTCATTTCGCCCGAGATCAGGTGCTGGGCGATGATCTTCTGCGCAATGGTCAGTCCCATATCTCCATCCCTTTCTTGATGATGTTCTCCAGCGCGTTTTTCACGTGCTCGGTCATGAGCCGGTCGGCCAGATCGGCGTCCTTCTTGACGATGGCCTGGTAGATGGCCTCGTGCTCCGCCACGGACAGGGAGGCCCGGTCCTGCTGGGAGAGGGAGGCCTCGCGGTATTTCTGCACCTTGTTGTGCAGAGGCTCCAGGGTGTCGCGGAGCACCTGGCTGCCGCAGTGGTCATAGATGATATCGTGGAAGCGCCCGTCCAGGGATTTCAGGTGGTCGGCGTCGCTTCGGGAGAGATAGAACTGCTGGAAGTCGATGGCCTCCCTAAGCTCCTGCAGCTCCTCGGGCGTGGCCTCCCGGATGAAGCCGCGCACGGCCAGGCCCTCGATGCGGATGCGGATCTCGCACATGTCCCGGAAGTCCTGGGGCGAGATGCCCAGGACCACGGTGGCCTTGCCGTTGTCCTCCACCAGGTGCTCCTGGTACAGCCGGCGCAGGGCCTCGCGCACGGGAGTGCGGCTGACGCCCAGCTCGGAGCACAGCTGCATTTCCGTAATGGTCTCGCCCCGCTTGTACCGGCCGCTCAGGATGTCGGCCTCCAGGCGCTCGAACACCTGGTCAGCCAGCGATACGGTCTTATACTCCATCGTTCTTCCCCTTTCTGCGCACCAGCCGGCCGTTGGACAGCTCGGCGATCTTCAGTTCCAGTTCGTTCGTGGCCAGGGCGGTCTGGCGTCCGGAGGCGTACTCCCCGTCGATCCACTCCTTGAGGGCCAGGACCAGCGGATCCTTCTTGTCCAGCTCCTGGCCGCCCGTGAGGCCGTAGTTTTCGTTGATCCAGTAGGCGATGCCCGCCAGGCCGCTGTTCTGCCCGATCATGACCGTCGGGGCGCGGCCCAGAATCTTGCGGGTGTTGAAGATGGTGTAGATCTCCGCGTCCTTGAGCAGGCCGTCGGCGTGGATGCCGGCGCGGGTCATGTTGAAGGAGTGGCCCACATAGGGCGTCATGGGCGGCGCTTCGTAGCCGATCTCGTCCCGGAAGTAGCGGGCGATCTCGGTGATGACGGTGGTGTCCATGCCGTCCAGAGAGCCGCGCAGGGAGGCGTATTCCATGACCATGGCTTCCAGCGGGATATTGCCGGTGCGCTCGCCCACCCCCAGGAGGGAGCAGTTGACCGCGCAGGCCCCGTACAGCCAGGCGGTGGTGGCGTTGGAGACCGCCTTGTAAAAATCGTTGTGGCCGTGCCATTCCAGCATCTCGCTGGGCACGCCGGAATAGTGCCGGAGGCCGTAGATGATGCCCGGCACGCTGCGGGGCAGCGCCACCTCGGTAAAGGGCACGCCCAGGCCCATGGTGTCACAGGCCCGGATCTTGACCGGGATGCCCGCTTCCTCGGACAGGCGGGTCAGCTCGTTCACGAAGGGCACCACGAAGCCGTAGAAGTCGGCGCGGGTGATGTCCTCCAGGTGACAGCGGGGCATGACCCCGGCCTCAAAGGCGTCCGCCACGGTCTTCAGATAGTACTCCATGGCCTGGCGGCGGGTCATCTTCATTTTCTTGAAGATGTGGTAGTCGCTGCAGGACACCAGGATGCCGGTCTCCTTGATGCCCAGGTCCTTGACCAGCTTGAAATCGTCCCTGGTGGCCCGGATCCAGGTGGTGATCTCCGGGAAGCGGTAGCCCAGGTCCTGGCAGCGGCGCATGGCCTCCCGATCCTTCTCGCTGTAGACGAAGAACTCCGTCTGGCGGATGATGCCGTAGGGGCCGCCCAGCCGCGCCATCAGCTGGTACAAATGCACGATCTGATCCACCGTGTAGGGCTCCACGGATTGCTGCCCGTCCCGGAAAGAGGTGTCGGTGATCCAGATCTCCTCCGGCATGCTCATGGGCACGCGGCGGTGGTTGAACGCGATGCGCGGCACTTCGTCGAACGGGTAGATATCCCGGTACAGGTTCGCTTCCGGGATGTCCTGTAGATTGTATTGATAGCTCCGCTCCTCCAATAAATTGGTCTGCGGCGACAGCTCCAGCAAGGCAGACACTTCCCTTCTCCGCCGATCAGCGGTTGGATTCTTGTATTATTGTATACACGGATGCAGTTTGCGTCAAGAAAAAAGCAAAAGGAATACAATGAAAAAGCTCCCCGCGCTGGTCATAGCGCAGGGAGCGTAACTATTGCAAGCTCAGTACAGCTTCGCACCGGCGGGGATGTGCGGATTCACCATCAGCAGGTTCAGGCGTTCTTCCTCGCCAACCTTGTGGATGGCGCTCAGCAGCATGCCGCAGGATTCGATGCCCATCATGGGTCGCGGCGGCAGGTTGGTGATGGCGATGCAGGTCTTGCCCACCAGCTGCTCCGGCTCATAGAAGGCGTGGATGCCGGACAGGATGGTCCGGGGCGTATAACTTCCTGTTTATAAAGGCAGAAAAGAGGAAGAAAGTATGGCATGAAGCAGCAGGCGTTCTTCGGAATGTCTGCTGCATTGCATATCAGTGAAGAGTTTTGCGGGATATTGTCGAAACTCATACTGACAGTAGGAAAGAAGAAATACAAATGATATGACCGGTCTGTTTACTTTCCAGCTTCGATGCATTATACTCTTCTGCAGAAACACAAAGGAGGTGGGCATATGAAGATTTCCGCAAGGCGCGGTCATTGACCCAAGAGCAGCTTTCCGAGGCCTTGGGGGTGACGGCAGGCGCGGTATATAAGTGGGAGGCGAAGCTGTCCACCCCCGAGCTGGAGCTGATCATTCAGATGGCTGACTTTTTCGATACCTCTGTGGACGTACTGCTGGGGTATGAAATGAAAGATAACAGCCTGGAAAAGACAGTGAAGCGTTTGCAGGAATACCGCCGCAGCAAGGATTGGGACGGGCTTGCAGAGGTGGAAAAGGCGCTCAAGAAGTATCCGCACTCCTTTCAGATTGTCAGTGAAAGCGCCTCGCTGTACCGCGCGTTTGGCACTGACAGCGGCGACAAGGCCCTGTTTCACCGCGCGCTGGAGCTTTTGGAGCAGTCCCGTCTGCTGTTGAGCCAAAACGAAGACCCGCAGATCTGTGAGCAGACGATCTACGGGAGAATCGCGGATACCTATCTGGGGCTGGGCGAAACGGATAAGGCCGTAGAGCTTTGGAAGGCCCACAACGCGGGCGGGGTGTACAACTCCCGGATCGGTTCGATTCTGGCCCAGAACGATCAGGTAGAGGAGGCGGTACCGTATCTGTCGGAGGCCCTTGCGAATCTGCTCGCCGATCTGATCACCACGATCAACCCCAAGCGATTCTGCACTGGGGGATCAGTCTTCTGCAGGGGTTGCGGGAGGGGGGCAAGCCGAACTACTTCGACAGAGTCAGCGCTGTGCTACTCGTCGTTCTGGCAGGGTCACAGCACCTGTCGGGGCAGGGGGAGGCGGCGCGCGACACCCTGAAAAAGGCAAAAGAGCTCGCCGCATTCTTTGATGTCGCTCCCAGCTATGACGAAAGCGATATCCGCTTTATCAACCGTATCGAAGGAGCCAGCGTCTACGACGACTTAGGCGCAACGGCAATGGACGGCGTCCGAAACGTGGTCAGCCAATTTCAAAATGAAGCGTTTACCGCGCTTTGGAACTCTCTCAGCGCACAGGAGGAGCATCATGAATAAGAAAGAAATCCAGGCGCTGCGGCGCCCCTTCGTCAAAGAATTGTTCCGGAACAACAAGTTCAATCTCGTGATGACCGTGCTCGCGGCGTTTCTCGCAGCGGTGTCGGAGCTCGTGATC
>CADAPM010000026.1 GCA_902789795.1 uncultured Eubacteriales bacterium | reverse complement strand
GAGTATAAGATCAGAGCCTACTATTATAATTCTGGGTATACGTTCGAAGACCGCTATGTGGAAAGTCAGCCGTTTACCATTTCAAACGATCATCCGGCGCTGGACTTCACCCAGCAGCCAACGATTGGCGACCTGAACACAGAGGAGTTGTACTACCCTGTTACCTGGGCTACAGGGTTCAAGCCGGTTGCTGTAGAAGTAATGGTCTACAGTGCTGTGACGGTAGACGGTGTGACAACGCCAGCATGGGTACAAGATAGTTATTATTCAAAAGACTCCAGTGACTCGGAAATGAGCAAAAAATTCTATCTACCGCCCTGGGACAAAGAGTATAAGATCAGAGTATAAGATCAGAGCCTACTATTATAATTCTGGGTATACGTTCGAAGACCGCTATGTGGAAAGTCAGCCGTTTACCATTTCAAACGATCATCCGGCGTTGGACTTCACCCAACAGCCAACGATTGGCGACCTGAACACAGAGGAATTGTACTACCCTGTTACCTGGGCTACAGGGTTCAAGCCGGTTGCTATAAAAGTAATGGTCTACGGAACTGTGACGGTAGACGGTGTGACATCGGGTGCATGGGTAGAAGATAGTTATTATTCAAAAGACTCTACTGACTCGGAAATGAGCAAGAAATTCTATCCGTCGGCCTGGGACAAAGAGTATAAGATCAGAGCCTACTATTATAATTCTGGGTATACGTTCGAAGACCGCTATGTGGATAGTCAGCCGTTCAACCTGAACATACACAATCTTTCCTTTGACGCAGGCGGCGGCATGGGTGTGATGAGTAACGTCATAATCATCGGTGACGAGAAATACACCCTCCCCGAATGCGGTTTCACCTGGGAGGATCACGTATTTGATAAATGGCAGATCGGTACGGAATATTACCAGCCCGGAGATCAGATCACGCTCACTGGTAGTTTCGTTACTGCCCGTGCTACCTGGAAAAAGTACTGCACAGTCACCTTCAATGCCAACGGCGGCACGGACAGTATGGCATCATACAACGTAACGTTGCTGGAGGGTGAACAATTTACTTTACCGGAATGCGCATATACTGCGCCGGAAGGCCAGCGCTTCCGTGGGTATTGGAAGGTGAGTTCTGAGCTTGCCGGCAAGCGTCCAGGCGATGTGATCACTGTGACCAAAGACACTACAATTTCTCCACTTTGGTCTACGATCGCATACAGCACCATCACCTTCGATATGATGAGTTACGGTGAACAGATCAGCCCTGTTACAGTAGAATGGGGTTCTGTGCCACCCAGGCCTGCTGATCCGACAGCAAGTGGTATGTATTTTACTGGTTGGTATACCTCAGCTTACGGTGCATCCAACAGCATGGCTTATTATTACTACAGGGGATGGGATAAGCCTTTGAGTGAGAATGTGACGTTGTATGCCGGTTGGGTGACTGATCAGATCTGGAAATTGACCCTCGTGTACGATGAGGATGCAGGCCAGGTGAGCCTGAGTACGTATGCTGCGCGTGAAGGAGAAACTGTTAATGTAACCATCAATGCGAACGAGCATTACACTTATGACTATATGAGTTATGGGACGATGCAGAGCTCTCAGAAATCCTTTACAATGCCCGGGAAGGATATTTATGTCCAAGTATACTTCACCTGTGATCATAACCATACAGCTTCAAGCATGACGTTTCATGAAGCCATCGCACCGACTTGTGAAGAACCCGGGAATTACATCTACTACATTTGCCCGATTTGCGGACGATGGGCATATGAAATGCCATGGACATATGGTGATACGAGATTCGAACTGATTTCAGATCATGACAGGATCCTCATCCCCGCCTTGGGTCACGAATATGGCGTGCCTGCCTATGAATGGGCTGAAGACTTCAGTACCGTTACCGCGACCCGAGTATGCGTCCGTGACACGAGTCACATTGAAAGCGAGATTGTCTCTGTATCTGCTGCTGTTACAAAGGAGCCAGGTCCTTTATCAAAGGGTGAGCATACTTACACCAGCGAGGAGTTTGAGAACCCCGCTTTCTCCGCTCAAACCTTTGTGCTGGACGATATTGATCCCCTGGGCATCCCTGTGACGGAGCAGTTCTTCCCGGACAGCCAGTTCCGTTCTATAGCTGCACAGAAGGATACGGACAATAATGGTTATTTGTCCCTGGCAGAACGCGATGCAGTCACTCTGCTGAATGGCACAAACAAACGTATCGTTACCTATGAAGGTATTCAGTATTTCCCGAATCTTATTGAATTGGCAGGACAGAACAACACAGCGCTGGAAGTACTGGATGTGAGCATGAACTCACATTTGCAGAGGCTGACACTGAATAACAGTGCGAAACTCACTGCGCTGGATTTCAGTGCGAACCCAGAAATGACATATATCCAGGCAACTAACTGCGGTGCTGCTACTGTGAATGTAGCGAACAGTCCGAACCTGACATATCTGAATATCATAGGCAATCCGGTCACCAATCTGGATCTGAGCGGTAATCCTCTGCTTGAAACGCTGTACGTTTACAACAGCAGCCTCAAGGAACTTGACCTTGGAAGCAATCCATATATACTGGAAGCTTGCAACGGTACGTACACTGCTGCCGGTCAATACGAACAGTATGTCTCGGGCAGCTATTCGTTGCGGGCAGGCAAAAACACGGTTATCCGTAACGGCGATGAAATGCTCATCAACAGGGCGTCCTTCCCGGATGAGAGCCTTCGCACTTATGTAGAGAATAACTTTGATACAAACGAGAACAGCTGGCTGACTCATGTTGAAATCAATGAAGCGAACGAGATTGTACTGGAGAATGCTGCGGAACTAACCAGTCTGGAGGGTATCGAATACTTTACTGAGCTGGACGGTCTCATTGTTGGAGATGCTCCGCTGCTGACCAGCGTAGATTTATCAGCGAACACGAAGATAAAGAATCTTGATATCTACGATACCGGCCTGGTCTCCCTGAACGTGAGCGGACTGAAACTGGAGTTCCTCGGTTGTGTCCGAAGCCAACTGACCAGCTTGACCCTTGGCATACAGCCAAATCTCTGGTATCTCTCCTGCAACGGCAATCCCAGTATCAGCACACTGGACATCTCCGGCGCTCAGCACCTGATCGCTGCCTGGCTGGGCACGAAGGACGGCAGTGCCGCGGAGTATGACAGGTACACGGCGGACGGGTATATCCTCGATGTGGACAAAGACACCGCGATCATCACCGGCATCCCCGCCCCGGCCTTCATCCTCCCCTCCGCCCTGATCGCTATCGAGGCGGAGGCCTTCCGGGGCATCGCCGCGGAAGCCGTGCTGATCCCCGCTTCCGTCATCTCCATCTCCGGCAATCCTTTCGCCGGCAGCAGCGTGCGATACATTTACGGCACGACGGAGCTGGCGAGGAATTTCGCTGAGGTAAATGGGTATACCTTCGTTCCCGTGAGGGAATAATAAAACGGCCCTGCCCACATTGTTGAAAGCCCTCACCCGTCACGCCTCCGGCGAAACGGGTGAGGGCTTATGTAGTCTGTGCAGTATCGCCTTGAAGAGATTTCATGTTTACAAAAGCAATTATTTACGTGACTGTGCAGGAGATCCCGCTGCCGCAGAGAAGAAATAAAGGTTCTTATTTTTGAGGAGGACGCCTGTATGAAGTACGGCGAATCGAGCTTTGACATCCTGTACCTGGTCCTGGTCATCCTGTGGGGCGTCCAGATCCTGAAGAACGCCCGGAACAAGACGGAGCGCCTGATGGGCACTTCCGCGCTGGTGCTGGGCTGCGGCGATGCCTTCCACCTGGTGCCGCGCGTGCTCAACTACTTCGTGCAGGCGGATTTCACCGCCGCCCTGGGCATCGGCAAGCTGGTGACCTCCATCACCATGACCCTGTTCTATGTGCTGGTCTATTATATCTGGCTGGGCTACTACCATAAGCCGGAGAACAAGAAGATGACCTGCCTGGTCTGGGTGCTGGCGGCCCTGCGCGTGATCATCTGCCTGTTCCCCCAGAACGGCTGGCTCACCAACGAAGGCGGCGTCCTCTGGGGCGTCCTGCGCAACATCCCGTTCGTGGCGCTGGGCTGCCTCGTCATCGCGCTGTACTGGCAGACCCGGCTGGAGACCAGGCGCTTTCGCTTCGTCTGGCTGTATGTGACGCTTTCCTTCCTATTCTATTTACCCGTGGCGGTGGGGGCCAGCCTGGTGCCCATGCTGGGCATGCTGATGCTCCCCAAAACTATTTGCTATCTTTTCCTGGTTTGGACCTTCCGGGCCGCCGTTCTCGAGGACGAGGCGCGGTAAAATCCAATATAGCTCCCTGACCGGCGGATCCCGCCGGTTTTTTGTTTTGTCTCTGTGAGCACAGAAGGATCGCGCTGCAGAACAGAAAGAATACACTCTTTGGGGGCCGGAAACTGCCAGAAATTAGGAGTTGACAATTGAATAGACGTATGCTATTATTTATGATTGCATCAGTAGCGACTTGATGCATGGGTTTTCTTGCCCAAAAAGCGCCTGCGCCTACAGAGAGCGCATGGTGTAAGGGTTGCACTGAGCAGCATAAAGGAGTGATTCGCATTATGGTGCACGAGGTTCCGATGGGAAAGCTGCGCAAGCGCATGAGTTTCTCGCGCATTGACGAAGTCCTGGACATGCCGGACCTGATCGAGGTGCAGAAAACGAGCTATCGCCATTTTCTGCAGGAAGATCTGAAAGAAGTCCTGGCCGACGTGTCCCCGATTACCGATTACAGCGAAAATCTGGTATTGGAATTCGTCGATTACTCGCTGGACAGCAAGCCGAAAAACGATGTAGAACGTTGCCGTGAGAGGGACCTGACCTACGCGGCGCCGCTCAAGGTTTCCGTGCGCCTGAAGAATCGGGAAACCGGTGAGATCAAGGAATCCGAAGTGTTCATGGGCGATTTCCCGCTCATGACCGAACATGGTACTTTCATTATTAATGGTGCGGAGCGCGTCATCGTCAGCCAGCTGGTCCGTTCGCCCGGCGCCTATTACGACGTGGTGATCGACAAGGCCGGCAAAAAGCTGTACAGCGCTCAGGTCATCCCGAACCGCGGCGCGTGGCTGGAGTACGAGACGGACTCCAACGACGCTCTGTGGGTGCGCATCGACCGCGCCCGCAAGCTGCCCATCACCGTGCTCCTGCGCGCCCTGGGCTACAGCTCTGACAACGATATCACCGGCCTGCTGGGCGAGGACGAGCGCCTGCTCGCCACCATCCAGCATGCGGACTCCACCAAGAACCAGCGGGACGCCCTGCTGGAGATCTACCGCCGCCAGAAGCCGGGCGATCTGCCCAGCGAGGACAGCGCGCGGTCGCTGCTGCGCAGCTTCTTCTTCGATCCCAAGCGCTATGACCTGATGCGCGTGGGCCGCTACAAGTTCAATAAGAAGCTGGGCATCTATGCGCGTATCGCCGGCCATCCTCTGGCCGAGAACGCTGTGAGCCCCCTGACCGGCGAAGTGCTGGCCCAGGCCGGCGACGTGCTGACCCGGGAAGAGGCCATGAAGCTCCAGAACGCCGGCATCAACAAGATCAACGTGCTGGTGGACGGCGAGCCCCACACCCTGGTGGGCAACAACTTCGTCCGCGCGGACGGGTACCTGCCCTTTGATCCCAAGCAGGCCGGCATCGTGGAAATGGTCCACCTGCCCACCCTGCTCAAGATCCTGGAGGAGACCCCGGAAGAGGACCTGCTGCAGACCGTGCGCGAGCACGTGAGCGAGCTGGTGCCCAAGCACATCATCATCGATGATATCGTGGCCTCCATGAGCTACCTGCTGGGCCTGCCCTACGGCATCGGCGTGACCGACGATATCGACCATCTGGGCAACCGCCGCCTGCGCTCCGTGGGCGAGCTGCTGCAGAACCAGATCCGCATCGGCATGAGCCGTCTGGAGCGCGTGGTGCGCGAGCGTATGGCCATCCAGGACGCCAACGACGTGAAGCCCGGCGACCTGATCAACATCCGCCCCGTGTCCGCCGCCATCAAGGAATTCTTCGGTTCCTCCCAGCTGTCCCAGTTCATGGACCAGCCGAACCCCCTGGCGGAGCTGACGCACAAGCCCCGGCGGTCTGAACCGCGACCGCGCCGGCATGGAAGTCCGCGACGTGCACTACAGCCACTATTCCCGCATCTGCCCCATCGAGACGCCTGAAGGCCCCAACATCGGTCTGATCGGCTCTCTGGCGACCTATGCGCGCATCAACGAATACGGCTTCATCGAAGCGCCCTACCGCAAGGTGGACAAAGAGACCCACCGCGTGACGGACGAGATCATCTACATGACCGCGGACGAAGAGGACGAGTACATCATCGGCCAGGCCAAGGAACCGCTCAATCCCGACGGCTCCTTCGTCAACGACACCGTGGTCGTTCGCTGGCGCGACGATACCCGTGCCGTGGCCGCGGACAAGGTGGACTTCATCGACGTGAGCCCCAAGCAGATCGTCTCCGTTTCCACCGCTATGATCCCCTTCCTGGAGAACGACGACGCCAACCGCGCCCTGATGGGCTGCAACATGCAGCGTCAGGCCGTGCCGCTGCTCGTGCCGGAAGCTCCCTTCGTGGGCACCGGTATGGAGTACAAGGCCGCCCAGGACTCCGGCGTGGTCACCAAGAGCAAGCACAACGGCACCGTGGTCTCCGTTTCCGCCGATCATGTGATCGTGCGCGAGGACGACGGTACCGAGCATGACTACCACCTGACCAAGTTCGCCCGCAGCAACCAGGGCACCTGCATCAACCAGCGCCCCCGCGTCTACCGCGGCCAGCGCATCGAAGTGGGCGACCTGATCGCCGACGGCCCCTCCACCGAGAACGGCGAGATCGGCCTGGGCAAGAACATGCTGATCGGCTTCATGACCTGGGAAGGCTACAACTACGAGGACGCCGTCCTGATCAGCGAGCGCCTGGTGCGCGAGGACAAGTACACCTCCATCCATATCGAGGAGTATGAGTCCGAAGCCCGTGAGACCAAGCTGGGTCCGGAAGAGATCACCCGCGACATCCCCAACGTGGGCGAGGACGCGGTGCGCGACCTGGACGAGAACGGCATCATCCGCATCGGCGCGGAAGTCCGTGCGGGCGATATCCTGGTGGGCAAGGTCACCCCGAAGGGCGAGACCGAGCTGACCGCCGAAGAGCGCCTGCTGCGCGCCATCTTCGGTGAGAAGGCCCGCGAAGTCCGCGACACCTCCCTGAAGGTGCCCCACGGCGAGGGCGGCATCATCGTGGATGTGAAGACCTTCACCCGCGAGAACAAGGACGAGCTGTCCCCCGGCGTCAACATGATGGTGCGCGTGTACATCGCGCAGAAGCGCAAGATCTCCGTCGGCGACAAGATGTCCGGCCGTCACGGCAACAAGGGTGTCGTCAGCCGCATCCTGCGCGAGGAGGATATGCCCTTCCTGCCCGACGGCACGCCGCTGGATATCGTGCTGAACCCGCTGGGCGTTCCCTCCCGTATGAACCTGGGCCAGGTGCTGGAAGTGCACCTGGGTCTGGCCGCCAAGAAGCTGGGCTGGCACGTGGCCACCCCCGTCTTCGACGGCGCGACCAAGGAAGACATCGACGAGTGCCTGATCAAGGCGGGCCTGAGCACCACCGGCAAGACGGTGCTGTACGACGGCCGTACCGGCGAGCAGTTTGAGAACCCCGTCACTGTGGGCTACATGTACTTCCTGAAGCTGCACCACCTGGTGGACGACAAGATGCACGCCCGCTCCACCGGCCCCTACTCCCTGGTCACCCAGCAGCCTCTGGGCGGCAAGGCTCAGTTCGGCGGCCAGCGCTTCGGTGAGATGGAAGTCTGGGCGCTGGAAGCCTACGGCGCCGCCAACACCCTGCAGGAGATCCTGACGGTGAAGTCCGACGACGTGGTCGGCCGCGTCAAGACCTACGAGGCCATCGTCAAGGGCCAGAACATCCCGATGCCCGGCGTGCCCGAGAGCTTCAAGGTCCTCATCAAGGAACTGGAGTCCCTGGCCCTGGATATCAAGGTATTGGACCGCGACAAGAACGAGATCATCATCAAGGAGCTGGACGACGAGGACGAAGAGCTGCCGATCAGCAACGACGCCCTGGAGGCCCTCAACGAGGACGGCGTGCAGCCCGGTGATGAAGGTGAAGAAGAGATCGACATCGACGCTGTGGACGACTTCGACCTGGGCCAGGCCCTGGACGACATCGGCGGCATCGACGATATGGATCTGGAAGGCTTAGATGACATCGGCTTGGACGATGAGGACAACGAATAAGGGGAGTGCTGCCAATGTTTGAGCTCAACAACCTGGACGCCATCCAGATCGGGATGGCAAGCCCCGAAAAGATCCGGGAATGGTCCTACGGAGAAGTCACCAAGCCGGAGACCATCAACTACCGCACCCTGAAGCCGGAACGCGACGGCCTGTTCTGCGAGCGCATTTTCGGACCCACCAAGGACTGGGAGTGCAACTGCGGCAAGTACAAGCGCGTCAAGTACCGCGGCAAGGAAAAGAAGTGCGATAAGTGCGGCGTGGAGATCACCCGCGCCAAGGTGCGCCGCGAGCGCATGGGCCACATCGAGCTGGCCGCGCCCGTCAGCCACATCTGGTATTTCCGCGGCATCCCCAGCCGCATGGGCATGATCCTGGATATCAGCCCCCGCGCGCTGGAAAAGGTGCTGTACTTCGCTTCCTATATCGTTCTGGATGCCGGCAACGGCCTGAAGCTGCCGCCCCACACCGAGGACGGCGCTCCCCGGCCCGTGGTCAAGCATGAGCTGATGAACGAGAGCGATTACCGCTACCTGATGAGCCTGCCCGAGGAGGAGCGCCCGGGTTTCCGTGCCGGCATCGGCGCGGAAGCGGTCAAGGAGATGCTCCTGGAGCTGGACCTGGACGACCTGTCCGAAAAGCTCAAGAAAGAGATCGCCGAGCTGGTGGAAAAGGACAAGGATAAGGACACCGAAGGCCAGAAGCGCGTGCACGCCATGAAGCGTCTGGAAGTGGTGGAAGCCTTCCGCCAGTGATCTGCGCCCCATGGTGCAGCTGGACGGCGGCCGCTTCGCCACCTCCGACCTGAACGACCTGTACCGCCGCGTGATCAACCGCAACAACCGCTTAAAGCGCATGAAGGAGCTCGGCACGCCGGACATCATCGTCCGCAACGAGAAGCGCATGCTGCAGGAAGCGGTGGACGCGCTGTTTGACAACGGCCGCCGCGGCCGCGCCGTGACCGGCCCGGGCAACCGCCCGCTCAAGAGCCTGTCCGACCTGCTGCGCGGCAAGCAGGGCCGTTTCCGCCAGAACCTGCTGGGCAAGCGCGTGGACTATTCCGGCCGTTCCGTTATCGTGGTCGGCCCGGAACTCAAGCTGTACCAGTGCGGTCTGCCCAAGGAAATGGCGCTGGAGCTGTTCAAGCCCTTCGTCATGGAGCGTCTGGTTTCCGGCAAGACGGCCCACAACGTGAAATCCGCCAAGAAGATGGTCGAAAAGGTGCGCCCGGAAGTCTGGGACATCCTGGAAGACGTCATCAAAGAGCATCCGGTGCTCCTGAACCGCGCGCCCACGCTGCACCGCCTGGGCATCCAGGCCTTTGAGCCGGTGCTGGTCGAAGGCAGGGCCATGAAGCTGCATCCGCTGGCCTGTACCGCCTTCAACGCCGACTTCGACGGCGACCAGATGGCCGTGCACGTCCCGCTGTCCCAGGAGGCCCAGGCGGAAGCCCGCTTCCTGATGCTGGCGGCCAACAATATCATGAAGCCCCAGGACGGCATGCCCGTCATCAGCCCCACCCAGGACATGGTCATCGGCTGCTACTACCTGACCATCGTCAACGAAGAGGGCAAGGGCGCGGGCCGCGTGTTCTGCGACGAAGCGGAAGCCAAGATGGCCTACGATATGAAGCAGATCACCCTGCAGTCCCCGATCCGCGTGCGCCTGGAGCGCACCTTTGACGGCGAGACCGAGCGCCGCGTGGTGGATACCACGCTGGGCCGCCTGATCTTCAACTCCGTGATCCCGCAGGATCTGGGCTTCGTGCCCCGCGAGACCATGGACGATCAGTTCCGTCTCGAGATCGACCACCCCGTGGTCAAGAAGGACCTGTCCGCCATCGTCGAGCGCTCCTTCCGCGTCCACGGCGAGAGCAAGACCGCAGAAGTCCTGGACGCCATGAAGGCGCTGGGCTACAAGTATTCCACCATCGGCGCCCTGACGGTCTCCGTCAGCGACGTCATTATCCCCAAGACCAAGCAGGAAATGCTGGAAAAGGCGGATAAGCAGGTGGCGGCCTACAACCGCGAGTACCGCCGCGGTACCATCAGCAACGACGAGCGCTATCGCCGCATCATCGAGCTGTGGAACACCACCACCAACGACCTGAAGGGCGAAGTCATGAACGCTTTCCCGCCCACCAACCCCATCCGTATGATGACGGACTCCGGCGCCCGCGGCAGCGCCGGCCAGATCAACCAGCTGGCCGGTATGCGCGGCCTGATGGTGTCTCCTTCCGGCGGCACGCTGGAACTGCCCATCCGGTCCAACTTCCGCGAAGGTCTGACCGTGCTTGAGTACTTCATGTCCTCCCACGGCAGCCGTAAGTCCCTGGCGGACACCGCTCTGCGTACCGCTGACTCTGGTTACTTGACCCGCCGTCTGGTGGACGTGGCCCAGGAGGTCATCGTCCGCGAGAACGACTGCTTCGAGAACCGGAACCTGAAGGTGCGCGGCATCAACGTCGAGGCCATCGGCGAGATCGAGGGCATCGACGAGCGCGTCCGCGGCCGCTTCGCCGCCGAGGATATCTACAATCCCGTCACCGGCGAGCTGCTGGTCAGGGTCAATGAGCTGATCGACTACAACAAGGCGCAGCTCATCAAGAAGTCCGGCGTCACCAGGGCGTCCGTCCGCAGCGTGCTCACCTGCACCTGCCAGAACGGCGTCTGCGCTCGCTGCTACGGCATGAACATGGCCCACGGCGGCGTGGTGGACATCGGCGAGGCCGTCGGCATCATCGCGGCCCAGGCCATCGGCGAGCCCGGTACCCAGCTGACGCTGCGTACCTTCCACACCGGCGGCGTGGCCAGCGCGGACGACATCACCCAGGGTCTTCCCCGCGTCGAGGAGCTCTTCGAGGCCCGCAAGCCGAAGCGCACCGCCATGCTGGCGGACATCTCCGGCGTGGTCTCCATCGTGGAGAGCAAGAAGAAGCGCGAGATCGTCATCACCAGTGAGGACGACCCCAACAAGAAGAAGACCTACCCGCTGCACTACGGCGCGCGCCTCAAGGTAGAGGACGGCACCCACGTGAAGGCCGGCGACGAGCTGATCGAAGGCTCCGTCAACCCCCACGACCTGCTGCGCATCCTGGGCATCAAGGCCGTGCAGGAGTACCTGCTGCGCGAGGTTCTGAGCGTGTACTACTCTCAGGGCGTGCACATCGCCGACAAGCATATCGAGGTCATCGTGCGTCAGATGCTGCGCAAGGTGCGCGTGGAAGACAGCGCGGACACCGACCTGCTGCCGGGCAGCCTGGTGGACTACTTCACCTACGATACCTCCAACCAGAAGACCATCATGGAGGGCGGACGTCCCGCCAGCGGACGGCGCATCCTGCTGGGCATCACCAAGGCCTCTCTGGCCACCGAGAGCTTCCTCTCCGCCGCCTCCTTCCAGGAGACGACCCGCGTGCTGACCGAAGCCGCCATCAAGGGCAAGATCGATCCGCTGCTGGGCCTCAAGGAGAACGTCATCATCGGCAAGCTGATCCCCGCGGGCACCGGCCTGAACCGCTACAAGAACATCGACCTGCACGAGAGCTATTGATGAGCTTTCCGACGCCTGCCTGCTTGAGAGCAGGCAGGCGTTTTTCTGCACATCTGTACAGGGGGAGACGCGTATGCTGCAATACAGGAAAAGGAATCGCCCGGAGGAGGCCGGCAAAGTGCCGGCGCTGGAAGAAAGCGAGCTGGTCCTGCGCAGGGAGGAGCTGTTCGACCCGCACGTGCTCTTGCCCCACGCGGAAATGAACGCGGTGGTGTATGCCAGCGTGGATCAGTTTGTCAACAAGTACAAGGGGAAAGACCTGACGCTGTCCATCTTCTGCGAGCCGCTGAACGAGGCGGTGCAGAACACCTTCCGGGAGGTCTACCGCGCCCATTATGAGGACGAGCACCAGAAAATCAACCGCTACTTAAAGCGGCGCTATCACCGCGTGATCGCGCTCCTGATCTTCAGCATCGGCGCTTTCAGCCTCTGGAGCTTCCTGAACGGGCACGGCGCCGTTTCCGACATCATTTTGAACATCATCACCAACATCGGCGCCTTCTGCCTGTGGGAGGTGGGCTACACCCAGTTTTCCAGGAAGGACGCCATGGACGAGCGGGCCCGGATCGAGCGCGCCCGGGACGCGGTGATCGAGTTCCACAAGACGTGAGCGTTCCCTTCCGGGAGCACAAAGCATTATTTTTTAGGAGCACAACCAGACATGAAGCGTATACTGGCGATCCTGATCGCCGCGGTGATGCTGTTCAGCATGGCCGGAGCGGAGACACTGAAAGTAGTATTTGATATGAATGATCAGCTTACCCTGGAAGAACTCCAGGCTCTCAACAACGGCGCAGCCGAGGTCTATACCGACAAAGGCTGCGTCACCTTTGTGAATGGCACCTGCACGTCTGCCCCCGTCAGGAGCACCGAGGATGCGGCGGCGGTGGCGAAAACCATGGTAGGCCTGCTGGGCGGCGACAGCCGCACCCAGTTTGAGCCCTGGCGCACGATCCATGACCCCTTCGGGAACGTCTATCACGTGTTCCAGCAGGTGTATGAGGACACGCTGGTGCTGGGCGGCGCGGTCAAGGTGATCACGAACGCCGAAGGCGCCATGCTCGGCCTGACGGGCAGCGTGGTCTCCAGCCTGCCGGAGGAAAATCCGGAAGCGGGCATCACCGCAGAACAGGCGGAGGAAGCCGTACTCAGGCATGAGGCCGAGGCGGGCAAGTCCGCTCCGCAGCTGGTGGACGGCGCTACGGAGAAGGTGGTGCTGCCGGCGAATCCGGAAGTGGATATCGAGAAAGAGGATGAGCCGAGCCGCTTTGTCTGGTCTGTATACACTACCAATTTTGAGGCCCGGGTGTCCGGCAAGACGGAACTGCCCTACCTGGCCCACTATGTGACCATGGACGGCGAGTACCTGTACAGCCTGCCCACCATCCTGCCCGGCGACGCGGCGGGCAACGCGGGCTATAACGCGGAATACGTGTTCGAGTTCATGGAGCCTGTCAACTATACGGGCTATGTGGACCTGTCCGACGGCACGGAGCAGGAGATCTCCGTGGACGTGATGCGCGACACCCGCACAGGCATGTACTACCTGGGCAATATCGAGCACAAGATCGTCGTGGCGGACTGCTGGGAGTTCCTGTACAACCACGGCCGCGTGGTGCTGGAGCACAGCGCGGACAACCGCGAGTGGGACCAGGTCAGCCTGCTCTCTTTGTACAACTACTGCCGCGTGTATGACTATTACAAGGCCATCGGCTGGCAGGGCGGCGACAACGACGGCACGCCCATCATCGTGCTGAAGGATTTCTGCGACGCCCAGCATCGCCCGGTGGATAACGCCGCCTACGTGGGCAAGACCTACGGCTGGCAGAGCTTCCTGTCCAGCTCCATCAACGACTATTCCCAGTGCCTGGACGTCATCGCCCATGAGTTCACCCACTGCGTGACCGGCACGGTCATGACCCACAACGCCTACCTGAACGACTACGGCGCCATCAACGAGGCCATGAGCGACATCCACGGCAACATCTGCGAGATGCTGATGGGCGCGACGGAGGATACGAAGTGGCTGATCGCCGACCGCAGCAGCAAGGCGATCCGCAGCATGAGCGACCCGCGCAGGTACGGTCAGCCGGCCTTCACCTGGGATATCTACTACGCGGCGAACGTCAAGGATTCCACGGAGACCAACGATCACGGCGGCGTGCACTCCAACTCCTCCCTGATGAACAACCTGGCCTACCTGCTGTACGCGGAGGGCGGCATGACGCTGGAGGAGATGCGGGCCTACTGGTTCGCCGCGGACTGCAGCATGGTGCCCGGCAGCGATTTCGCGCAGCTGAAGGTGCTTCTGCCCTGGGTGCTCAAAAACTGCGGCCTCAGCCGCTATCAGGCGGCCATGGACGCGGCCATCGCCAAGACCCGGCTGGGCGAAAAGGAGCCGCCGGCTGAGCTGGCGGCGCGCCAGAGCCTGGTGACCCTGGAGCTGCCGGACAGCGAGGCGTTCAACGACGGCAAATGGGCCCTCTGGCTGGCGAGCTTCGACGTCGAGCAGCTCAAGCACGTGGTGGATAAGCTGGCGGCCGACGTGGATAGCGGGCACCTCGACGGCTATCCGAAGCTGATCCAAGAGGAAGGCCGCAAGTATCTCGAGCCGCAGCCTGAGAAGAAGGGCTTCTTTGAGCAGGTGGTCGAAGCCGTCGCGGGCTGGTTCAAGGGGGAGACCGAGGAAGAGAAGGCCGCGCGCCTGGCCCGCGAGGCGGAAGAGGCCTGCGCGAAGGAAGAAATGCTGGAATGGGTCCGCACCGTGTTCCGCGATGTGTTCGTCTTCAGCAACGGCTCCGCCGGCAGCGACGGCCATACCATCCGCATGATGACCCAGCGCGGGCGCGTGTTCCCCTTCCTGATGTACCTGTCCATGACACCCAACTCCAGCCACGTCGAGCAGATGAACATCGTGGTGTACCTGAAGGACCACTGGGTCGACGTCACCAAGCTCCTGGAGACTTCGAAGGCCGGAGAAGAGAAGAAGGCCTCCGACGGGTCGGAAGAGGCGATCGTCAGTGAGTTCACGGCGCTGGCGGAAGGCAGCAGCGGCCTGATCGACTTCCTGGACAAAGTGTTCCTGGACGTCCCGGGCGGCGTGCCTTACGAGCTGCCCACCACGGGCCTGGAGAAGGTCGACCGCTCCGCCAACATGGCGCCCGCCGCGGAGGAAAAGACCCCCGAGACCCACAACCGCATGTCGAGGCCGAAGGAGTAAAACGCCTGACAGCATAAGGACTTGCAAAGCTTTGCCGGTTATGGTATACTGAATCAGGAAAGGGGTGTCATGTATGGCGAAAAGAATCATCGGTGCGATCCTGATCGTACTCAGTGCAGCTCTCATGGTTTACGTCATCATGTCGATCGGTCAGTATATGCCGCAGACCGGACCCTGGATCGGCAAGATCACCCAGTATCACGCGCCGGACAGGACCCATGGCCTGGTCATGGTGCTGACGGGCACGGCTTCGCTGGCGTCTTTCGTGGTCGGGATCATCCTGGTGGCGTCCCGTCGCCGCTGAAGGAGCCGCTTTCGGGTGAGATCCCTGTAATTTGCCTGGGAGGCGGGAGCAATGGACGAACATAAGAAGAAAATGATTGCGCCGGCAGTGATCACGGCGATCTTCCTGATCTACCTGATCGCCTATATCGTGCTGCTGGCCAGGTTTGCAGATATTTGGCTGATCTTCCTGGCAGTGCCCCTGGTCATCCTGGGGGCGGCCATGGTAGTCACCCTGAGAGGGCGCATCAAAGAGATAAGGAGCGGTGAAGAAGATGATCTTGACAACTACTGACACGATCAGCGGGAAAGAGCTGGAGACCCTGGGCCTGGTGAAGGGCAGTACCATCCAGACGGTGAACGCCTTCCGCGACATCGGTGCGGGCCTCAAGACCCTGGTGGGCGGCGAGCTGACCAAGTACAACGAGATGATGAACAACGCCCGGGCCCTCGCCACCAAGCGCATGGTGGAGGAAGCCCAGAACATGGGCGCCGACGCCATCGTCGGCCTCCGCTACAGTTCCTCCTCCATCATGCAGAGCGCGGCGGAAGTCATGGCCTACGGCACGGCAGTCAAATTCAAGTAAAACTAATAGCAAAACCGCGGAGCGTATCATACGTTCCGCGGTTTTTGCATGCAGATCAGGATCAAACCAATATCATAGCAGCGCCGCCGATCACGACGGCCAGCGCATCGCAGATCACTCCGATTGGCAAGGAGGACCTTCTGTTACTTTCCGTCCGGGAAGCTGGTAAAGCTGCCGCGCTCCACGGCGGGCAGGCCGTACTTCTCCTTCGCATCGGCGATGGCGCGGATCATGAAGGCCATGTTCCGGGCCAGGTTGCGCATGGTCTGCAGGCCCTCCAGGTCCTTCTTCACGTCCTCGGCGGTGAAGCCGTGCACCTGGTTCCAGTAGGTGCTGGAGGCCACGGGCATGCCGGAGATGGTGAAATACTTGTTCAGCACGTCGAAGGACGCGGTGTTGCCGCCGCGACGGCAGCTGACCACCGCCGCGCCAACCTTCATGTGCTTGGAAAAGCCGGTGCTGTAGAACAGCCGGTCCAGGAAGGACAGGAGCGTGCTGTTGGGGGAGCCGTAGTAGACCGGCGAGCCGACCACCAGGCCGTCCGCGGCCTCGAACTTGGGCGCGACCTCGTTCACCAGGTCGTTGACCACGCAGCGGCCGTTTTTGCTGCAGAAGCCGCAGGCCACGCAGCCGCGGATATTCTTGCTGCCCACCTGGATCAGCTCAGTCTCCACACCTTCTTCGGCGAATACGTTCATCATCTCGGACAGGGCGGCGGCGGTGCAGCCGTGCGCCTTCGGGCTGCCGTTCAGCAGCAGGATCTTGGACATAGGTCGGACCTCCTCTGACAGATCGTTGTATCATCTTTTCCCGCAGCGCTCCCGCCGCAGGATCCCAGGGCCAGTGTACAATCATTCCGGCGGTCTTGTCAATACGTTCATGCGCCGCTGCCTTGCAAAATATTGCGTCACAGATAAAATTTATCGAAAAACGATAAAATTATATTGACAAATGGAAAAACTCGTGTTATTCTTCTGCCATAAGGAGGCGAACATCATGGATCAAAAGAAGATTTCACGGGTCCTGATCGCCGCGGGCGTTATTGCGGCGGCAGCTGGGATCTTTCTGTTTTTCATTTACGGGACGGCGGCGGCGGTCAGCTGCCTGGACGCGTTCCCGGAGCTTAAGCACCTGTTCTGGCCGGGCCTCATCTGGCTGTGGATGATCGGGCTGTGCTACCTGGCGGCCATGGCGGAGTACTTCCGCATCGTCCTGAACATTGGAAAGGACCGTTCCTTCGTCCCGGAGAACGCCCGGGGCCTCAGCCGGATCGCGGGCTGGATGGGCGCGGCGGGCGGCCTGTGGCTGCTGGCGGAATTCCTGCCGGGGCTGATCTGGGGCGTCCGGTTGGGCGCAGGCTGGCTGGGCGTGCTGCTGGCGGCTGTGGCCAGCTTCGCCATGGGCATGCTGGCCTGGGGCCTGGGCCGGCTGCTGGCCCGGGCGGTGCAGCTGAAGGAAGAAAACGACCTGACGGTGTAGGAGGGGGAGTATGATCCGAATCGATCTGGACGTCATGCTGGCGCGGCGCAAGATGAGCATGACCGAGCTGAGCAGCCGCGTGGGGATCACCTTGGCGAACCTCTCCATCCTGAAGAACGGCAAAGCCAAGGCCGTGCGCTTCAGCACCCTGGACGCCATCTGCAAGGCCCTCCGCTGCCAGCCGGGGGATATCCTGGTCTATGAGGAAGGGGACGGGAATGATGAGTGAGCAGCCGACGGCCCCGGCGCGGCGAATGGAGGGCGCGGACTGGGCGCTGCTGGGCGTGTCCGTGCTGGCTGCGGCGGTCTATGTGTTAGCTCATCAGCCCTTTACGGGCTACTTCCCGGGCATTGGCCTGGCCGTCACCCACTGGGCGCTGACCCTGGTGGCGCTTATGTATGCCCGGCGGAAGGGCCGGCTGCGGCTGAAGAGCAACGGGCGGGGCATCTTCCTGCTCACCCTGTCGCTGCTGCTCAGCGCCTGCTACGGGATCTTCTGCGATAACCTGCTGCGGATGATGGACCTGCCGGTGCTCGTGCTGCTGAGCAGCCAGGCCCTGCTGGCGCTCACGGGACGGATCGGCCCGGACCCCCTGAGCATCACCGGCCTGTGGGCGGGGGTCTGCGGCTTCCTGCCGGGGCTGTTCCGCCTCTGGCCGCTGCCCTTCCGAGCGCTGAAGACCCGGAAAAAGCCGGAGGATGGCCGGAGCCAGGGTGTGGAGGTGATAGTAGGCCTGGTGCTGGCGGTGCCAGTGCTGTTGGTGGCGCTGCTGTTCCTGACCAGCGCGGACGAGGTGTTCGGCAGCCTGCTGTCGGGCGGGCTGGACGCCATCGCGAACATGGACGCCAGTGTCCTGCTCAAACTGATCCTGGCCCTGGGGCTGGGCCTGTGCCTGTTCTCCTGGGCGGGAGACGCGGCGGTGAGGACGTATGCGGCCGCGGAGCCGCGGGAGGAGAGCCGGCTTCTGAGCGGTCTGACCGCCGCCGTGGTGCTGGCGGCGCTGGACCTGGTCTACGCGGCCTTCGCCGCGGTGCAGGTGCGCTACCTATTTCTGGGCACCGCTTCGGTGCGCATGGCGGGCGGCTACGCGGCCTATGCCCGCAGCGGGTTCTTCCAGCTGGCGGCCCTGGCCTTCCTGACGCTGCTGCTGATCGGCTCCGCCCTGTCCATGTATAAAAACGAGCGGCGGGTCCGGGTGCTCTGCGCACTGACCGCCGTGCTCACGGCTGTCATCGACTTTTCCGCGTTCTTCCGCATGCGGCTGTATATCGAGGCCTACGGGCTGAGCCTGCTGAGGGTGCTGACCCTGTGGGCCATGGCCATGATCCTGCTCTGCCTCGCGGCGGCGCTGGTCAAGGCCGCCCGGCCCGCCAAGCCTGTGAGTCCCGCGCTGGCGGCGGTGATCCTGGCCTCCTGGGTGGCGCTGAACTATGCGAACATCGACCGCATCGTCGCCGAAAACCAGGTGGCGCGCTATAACGCCGGGCAGACCGACTGGGCCACCGTGCAGGAGCTCATCCACGCCTGGACCCCCGACGACCTGCCGGCCTACGCCCACCTGGAGGGCGAAGCTCAAGAAAAAGCCCGGTCCGAGATCGCCCTGGCCTACGGCCCCGGGGAGGACAGCATCGCCCATCCCTCCGCCTACGACTGGAGCTTCAGCTGGAATTGGGCACCGTAACAAAAAGCGCTTCTCTTCCGTGATGCGGAAGAGGGGCGCTTTTTGATAGTTAGGAGTTAGGAATTAGGAGTGAGGAGTTCAGGTGCAATCTCTTCGCGCAAGCGCTCAGAGATTGTTCGATCGTTGCGGCCTGCCTGCGGCAGGCGATATAGTATATCGCACGCAGTGCCACAACAGTTGAAGAATACTCCGGAGCAAAGCGGAGGAGTTTCTTCCTGAACTCCTAATTCCTGACTCCTAATTCCTAATTAAAAAACGGTTGTTATTTTCCTCAGCCCTCAAAGCTCACCCTATGTGTCCGCTCCACCGTTTCCCCCGGCTGCAAACAGATCATTCCCGGCTTGTGGGTGATGTCCATGTCGGTGTCTACGTAGTCCGGGGCGTTGCACCAGGGCTCGATGCACAGGTAGCCGGCTCCGGGCTTCGTCCACAGCATCAGCACGTCCATGCCCTCGTAGTCCACGCGGATGCGCTTGTCGTTCAGGCTGTTCTTCAGGGTCACGCTGCGGCTCTTGAGGCTGGGGAAGACCAGGGCGTCCACGGCGAAGTACTCGGTCTTCATGGGCAGCTCCTTCGCGTTTTCCGCCATGATCACGGGTTCGCGCTTGATCAGGTTGCCCACCAGCTCGGAGACGGCCAGGGTCTCGGGAACGGCAAACTCCACGGTGTAGTTCTCCAGCCCGCCCGGGGTCATCCAGGCCTCGTGGGAGCCCACGGAGCACCAGAAGGTCCGGCTGTCCAGGCTGCGGACGGAATAGGTGATGACGATGGACGCGCCCTGCAGCTGATAGGCCGCGCGGAGCTCGTAGCGGAAGGGGAAACCCGGGTGCTGCTCCGTGAGCAGGAATACGGCGCGGTCCTTCTCCGCGGTCTCCACGGCCCATTCCTTCAGCTTGGCGAAGCCGTGCTTGGTCATGGGGTAGGAAACTCCGTCCAGGAGATAGCGGTCCTCCTTGAGGCCGCCGCAGACGGGGAACATGATAGGCGCGCGGCCGGTCCAGTAGGCGGGATCGCCCTGCCACAGCCGCTCGGTGCCGTCGGCTTCGCGCACGGACTGCATTTCCGCGCCTTGGGTGGAGATAACGACGGTCAGCGCGTCGTTTTGAATGGTGATCAGACTCATAAATGCCTCCTTGGTGTAAACTGAGGACAGTATAGCACACGAACCGGACGGATGCAATCCCGCTCAACTCCCCGCCGACCGGTAGAAACGCATGGCCCTGCGGAAGACCAGGTACATGACGCCGAAAAGGGCGATGCCGGAGAGCGGCGCCAGGAAGGCGGTCCAGAGGGGCCATTGGAAGAGGGGCTTGCCCAGGATGTGCGAGGCGGGCACGTGCATCACCAGCGCGAAGGGCGCGACGACGGTGAAGAGCACCCGCAGCGGGCGGGGATAGGTGTCGATGGGGTACTGGCAGGCGCTGCGTCCGCCGTAGGTCAGGGCGTTGGCCACCTCCACCGATCTCACGCTGTGGATGCACAGGACGGCCTCGATCAGGAACAGCCCCAGGATCAGCCAGAAGGCGCAGAAGACGCTCTCTGCCAGCAGCAGCGCCTTGACAGGCGTCCACAGGACAGGGGCCATGCGGCTGCCCATCACCAGGCTGACTGTGCCCACCGCGATGCAGGCGATGCGCCGGGGATCCACGGCGCTGCACAGCACCTGGGTCAGCACGCCCCGGGGACGCAAAAGCAGCGTGTCCAGCTGCCCGGTGCGCACCATCGAGGGGAAATTGCCCGTGATGCCCCGGCCGAAGCATTCTGTCAGGTAAAAGGAGACGGACATGAGCCCGAAACAGAAGTACAGGTCCCCCGGCATCCACTGGTTCAGGCGGTCGAAGCGGTCAATCAGCAGGATCACCGCCATGAGCTCGCCGCCCTCCATCACCAGCTGCGCCAGCGTCTGCATCAGGAAGGACGCCGGGTACTGCAGCTGGCTCTTCATCAGCATGGCCATGGAGCGCAGGTATAAGCGGATCGTATCCATCGCTTCACCCTCCCTGAATGATCATCCGGCGCTGGTTTTTGTGCCACATGGCCAGACCGAGCAGGATCAGTGCCGCGGTCCATGCCGCCTGAATCAGCAGGATGCCTCCGGCGCGGCTGAGGGCGTACTCGCCGGTATACAGGCGGATGGGCGCGTCCAGCAGCTGGGCGTAGGGGAGGGCGGTGATGACGGGCTGCCAGCTGTCCGGGAACAGGGTGAGGGGCAGGATATTGCCCGACAGCACCATCATCAGCAGGTTCAGCATGGCCTGCATGCCCCGGAAATCCAGGGTGCGCATGGTGAAGGCCATGGTGATGTTCTCCAGGGCGGATACGCAGCCCAGGCCCAGGGCCAGCGCCGCCAGGCTCAGAAGCAGGGCGGGCAGGGACGCGGGCGGGGCGATGCCCCAGCCCTCAGGCAGCAGGGCGGCGAACACCAGCATGGGCACGCCCCTGAGCAGGCTGCCCATCAGCTTTTGCGCGAGGATGCGCGCGTAATAGAACCCGTACAGGTTCACCGGCCGGCACAGGTCGCAGGCGATGCCGCCGGTGCGGATCTTGTCCATCAGGTCCGCGTCGCTGGCCAAAAGCATGCGGAAAAACGCCTGCTGCAGCCAGACGTAGGTGGCGACGTGGGGAAAGGGCAGCGCCTGGGGCTTGCCCGCATACAGGGCGCGGTAAAGCGCGATCAGGATCAGGCCGAAAAAGACCTGGCAGATGATGCCGCCCAGCGCCGCGCCCCGGTACTGGGTCTCCAGCCGCCTGCGCAGCCGGAATACGGACAGGTAGGCCCTCATAGATCCATCTCCCGGTACATGTCCGCGATCAGGCGGTCGATATTCTGGGGCTGCACCGTCATCTCCCGGATGGCGCCGGCCTTCTGCAGCAGGCCGAGCAGGTCCGGGGTAGGCAGCGTTTCCGGCTCGTAACTGAGCCGCACCAGCTCGCCTTCCCGGGAGATCCCGAGGCCGGCGGGCAGGACGCTCAGATCCGGCTCCCCGTCATAGCGCACGGTCACGGTGCGCGTGCGGTCAAAGCGGCTCAGCAGCGCGCTGAGCCCGCCGTCGTACAGCTTCTGCCCGTGCCCGAGCACCATCACCCGGGGGCAGAGGGCGGCGATATCCTCCATATCATGGGTGGTCAGGAGGATGGTGGTCCGGTTCTCCCGGTTCTCCCAGCGCAGGAAGTCCCGGAGCGCCAGCTTGCTGACCGCGTCCAGGCCGATGGTGGGCTCGTCCAGGAACAGGAGCCGCGGCCGGTGCAAAAGTGACCCGCACAGCTCGGCGCGCATGCGCTGACCCAGGCTCAGCAGGCGCAGGGGCGTCCGCAGCAGCGGGCCCAGGTCCAGGGCCTCCGTAAGCTCGTTCAGCCGCTGCCGGTAGGCGTCCTCCGGGATGCGGTAAATGTCCCGGAGCAGGTCATAGCTGTCCTGCACCGGCACGTCCCACCACAATTGCATCCGCTGCCCGAAGACCACGCCGATGTGCTTCACGTATTCTTTGCGGTCTTTCCAGGGCACGCGCCCGCCCACCGCCGCCTCCCCGCTGTCCGGCGTCAGGATGCCGGAGAGGATCTTGACCGTGGTGGATTTGCCCGCGCCATTGGGGCCGATATAGCCCACCAGCTCGCCTTCTTCAATGTCAAAGGACACGTCCCGGAGGGCGGGGATGACCTGCTTTTCCCGCAGGAGGGAGCCCTTTTCCCGTTTTCTGCGCACGATGAAGCGCTTGTTCAGGCCCTGTACATGGATATAGCTCATAGCTTCCTTTCCGGACAGAGGGGGTGTTTGAAGATCATAAAAGCCTCTGCTGACCCTTATTCTCATCGCAGAGGCTTACAGCGCACCGGCATCGCAAGCTTGTGTGTACGCAGATATTAGCATCCTGATGCCGGGCGTGTCAAGGAGCAAATGCCGCCTTCCCGGGTGCCAGGCGGGCTATGTGACCCTGAAATGACAGCTGTGAAAACGGCCTGACATTTCAAATTGCGCTGCTGACGGATCCAACGTATAATCTGAAGCGGTAAAGGCCTTACCGGATCAACGAATGGAGGGTTGGATCATGGCATACAGCATCAATCAGGCGGCCCTGATCACGGGGCTGACCACGAGGACGCTCAGGAACCACCTGAAGCAGGGCATCCTGAAGGGCGAAAAGATCGACGGGAACTGGAGCTTCACGGAGGAGGAGCTGGACGCGTACATGGGCGATCCCGGCGTCCGGCAGGCCATCAGCGCGAAGCAGCACGCCGTCATCTATGATTTTCTGGCGGAGCCGTACAAACGCGCGAACCGCGTCTGCACCATCCTGGATCTTCCGGTCCCGGTGGAGGAAGCGGTGGAGATCGCGCAGTTCTTCAGCCGGGAGATCACGGATCACGGGCACGACATCGAATTCCGCTACCTCAACGAGCGCCATTACGCCCGTTTCATCCTCTCCGGCTCGGAGGATCAGGTGCACGACCTGATGAAAGCCTACTACGACCGCTGAAAGTGCCTGTTCAGTCTTCGTCTGAACAGGCACCGCAAGGGGGACTGGCGTCCCCCCTGCGGAACCCCCCGGCAGCTTTGCCTGTCGCCCTATCGGGCTCCCGGGCGGCAAAGCTGTAAGGAAGAAATCGCTGACGCGATTTCAGTCCTCGCACCGTACATGCCGCTGCTGCGGAATTGAATCAGGGGTTGCCCCCCTGATCACCCCCTCGCCACGTTCTTATCAGCCCTCCATCCCATCGCCCTACGGGTTCGGCCTGACGGCCTCATCCGCCGAATGAATCGGCGGACTCCGGGATTACGCGCTGATAAGAACAGGGAGGTACGTTACTTTAGCTTATTCGACTGAATAGTTGCTGGTGAAGAATGTTTTTTCTGGGGCTGCTGCTGAACTGCGGCGGCCCCTTTCTTTGGCCCCGTCCTTCCTTGACAAACCCCGGCCCGCCGATTACAATACGAACTGTGACAGCAGGAGGTCAGGCGTGTTCCGCGCGTCCTCTATGTACGATCTCTGACGGAGGGGCAGTTATCATCTTATGACACAAAAACAGCGCAGCCTGATCGGCGGCATTTCCCTGTTGGGCCTGGCGGGCATCATCTGCAAGGTGGTGGGGGTGCTGTACCGCATCCCGCTGGCCGGCAGCATCGGCCCGGCGGGCATGGGCATCTACCAGCAGGTATTCCCTTCCTATAATCTGATGCTCACGGTCACCTCCGCGGGCATTCCTGTGGCGATCTCCAGGATGATCGCCTCCTGCCTGGCGCGCAACGACGTGCGCAACGCCCGCCGGGTATTCCGGGCCTCGGCGGCGATTTTGACGGTGCTGGGCCTGATCATGTCGCTGATCATGCTCACCTTGAGCCACCAGCTGTCCCGGGCCGCGGGCACGCCGGAAGCGGCCATGAGCTTCATGAGCATCGCGCCCAGCCTCTTCCTGGTCTGCACCATGAGCGCCTTCCGCGGCGAGCTCCAGGGCCGCAGGCAGATGGCGCCCACCGCCATCTCCCAGCTCATCGAGCAGGTGGGCAAGGTGTTCATCGCCCTGCCGCTGGCGACCTATATGTACAATACCGGCACCTCGTATATGGACAGCTGCGCCCGCGGCGCGGCAGGCGCTTTGATCGGCACCTCCTGCGCGGAGGCCTGCGCCCTGCTGTTCATGATCGCCTGCCACTTCCTGTCCGGGAGGGAGCTGAACACCCTCACCCAGGACGAGAGCATCGCCGTGCGGTCCTATAAATCCATCTGCCGCGACGTGGTCGTGATCGCCATCCCCATCAGCATCGGCGCGTGCATCGTGCCCTTCGCCAACACCATCGACAGCTACATGCTGGTGAACATCATGAAGGGGTACATGCCCGACGGCGACGCGCTGATCCGCTACGGCGTCTACTCCGGCCTGGTGCTGCCGCTGATCAACGTGCCCACCGCCCTGGCCATGGCCATGAGCATCAATCTGGTGCCCACCATCGCCACCGGCGTGGCCCTGAACGACCGGGACCACATCCGCCGCGAGAGCGCCACGGGCCTGCGCTTCGCCTCGCTGATCGGCCTGCCCTGCTCCGTGGGCATGAGCATGCTGGCGGAGCCGATCCTGGCAGTCCTGTACCTGGGCTCCGGCCGGTACACGCCCGAGCAGATCCACCTGGGCGGCGAGCTTTTGACCTTCTCGGCCCTGACCATCATCCTGTTCACCCAGGTGCAGGCCACCAGCGGCATCCTGCAGGGGCTCAAAAAGCAGCGCATCCCCATGTACACCCTGCTGGTGGGCGTGGTGATGAAGATCGCGCTCAACTATACCCTGGTGCGCATCCCGGGCTTCGATATTCACGGCGCGCCGCTGGCTTCGCTTCTGTGCTACACGGTCAGCATGGTGCCGAACCTGTACTACGTCAGCAAATACAGCGGCCTGAAGCTCTCTGCGCAGGAGCTGCTGCTCAGGCCCGGCCTGGCCACCGCCGTGATGGCGCTGGCGGTGTGGGGCATGAAGAAACTGATTGGCTTCGACCGGCTGTGCCATTCGCTGCCGCTCCTGCTGTTCGTGATCGCCGCCGGCGCCTGCGTGTACCTGGTATCCGCCGGCCTTACCCACGCCGTCCACCGGGAGGACATCCCCGCCCGGGTCAGAAAACTGCTGAGAATACCGTGATCAATATAAGGAGGTCGCCTTATGGCTGAGATCATCGTACAGGACAAACTGTTCCACCTGCGCAACGCGCGCATGAGCTACATCTTCCGCCTGACCGGGGACGGGCTGCCGGCCCACGTCTACTGGGGCGCGAGGCTCGAAACCCTGCAGAGCCCCCTCGACCGGCTGTACTTCGAGAGCCGGGAGGAGGACTACTGCCACAACACCATGGAGCTGGAAAAGCTGCCCCAGGAGTACCCCACCTATGGCCACGGCGACCTGGGCCGGGGCGCCGTGGAGCTGACGGCGGCGGACGGGAGCACCGCGGTGGATCTGGTCTACACCGGGCACCGCGTGATAGAGGGCAAGCCCGCCCTGACCGGCCTGCCCGCGTCCTTTGATCAGAGCGGAAAGGCCAGGACCCTGGAGATCAGCTTTGCCGACGCGCTGCTGGGCGTCAAAGTGATCCTGCTCTACACCGTGTTCGACGACTGCGATATCATCGCCCGCAGCGCGAAGATCGTCAACGAGAGCGGCAGCCCGATCACCCTCGACCGCGTGATGAGCGCCAGCGTGGACCTGTACGACGCGGAGTGGGAGCTCATCACCCTCTCCGGCGCGTGGGCGCGGGAGCGCATGATCGACCGCCGGCCCCTGGCGCCCGGCTTCCAGGGCGTGGACAGCGCCCGCGGCGACAGCAGTGCCCAGAACAACCCCTTCATGGCGCTGGTGCGCCGGACCACCGACGAGTGCCACGGCGAGGCCCTGGGCTTTGCCCTGATGTACAGCGGCAACCACACCGAGCTGGTGCAGGTGGCCCTGAACAGGACGGCGCGCTGCCAGCTCGGCCTGAACGACGCGCATTTCCGCTGGCTCCTGGAGCCCGGCGAAACCTTCCAGGCCCCGGAGGCGCTGCTGGCCTGGTCCGAAAACGGCCTGAACGGCATGAGCGCCCAGTACCACCGCCTGGTCAAAGAACACGTGGTGCGCGGCAAGTTCGCCCACGCCCAGCGGCCCTTCCTGCTGAACAACTGGGAGGCCACCGTCTTTGATTTCGACGAGGAGAAGATCCTGAACATTGCCCGCCGCGGCAAGGAGGCCGGGCTCGAGATGTTCGTGCTGGACGACGGCTGGTTCGGCCACCGGAACGACGACCATTCCTCCCTGGGCGACTGGCAGGTGAACCTGAAAAAGCTGCCCCACGGCATGGACGGTCTGGCGGACCGGATCCATGCCCTGGGCATGAAGTTCGGCCTGTGGTTCGAGCCGGAAATGGTCTCCCCGGATTCCGACCTCTACCGCGCCCATCCGGACTGGTGCCTGCATCAGCCGGGCCGCGCGCGCACGGAGCAGCGCTTCCAGCTGACGCTGGACATGAGCCGCCCGGACGTGTGCGAGTACGTGGAGAACGCCGTGGCCGCCATCCTGGACACCGCGGCCATCGACTATGTCAAGTGGGATATGAACCGCGACATGAGCCCCGTGGGCTCCGCGCTGCTGCCGCCCGAACGCCAGGCGGAGACCGCGCACCGCTACATGCTGGGCCTGTACAGCGTGCTGGAGCACCTGACCGCGCGGTTCCCGGACGTGCTGTTTGAAAGCTGTGCCTCCGGCGGCAACCGTTTCGACCTGGGCATGATGTACTATATGCCCCAGGCCTGGTGCTCGGACAATACGGACGCGGGCTACCGCGTGCTGATTCAGTACGGCACCTCCCTGGTCTTCCCGCAGTCCACCATGGGCGCCCACGTGAGCCATGCGCCCAACTGGCAGACCGGCCGCATGAGCCCCCTCAAGACCCGCGTGAATGTGGCCATGTGGGGCACCTTCGGCTATGAGATGGACCTGAAGGAGCTGAACGAGCAGCAGTTCGCGGAGACCCAGGCGGACATCGCCTACATGAAGGCCCACCGCGACCTGCTGCTGTACGGTGACAGCTATCGCCTGAAGAGCCCCTTCGAGGGCGATACCGCCGCGTGGATGGTGGTCTCTCCCGATCAGAACGGGGCCGTGGTGACGGCGGTGCGCATGAGCTCGCACCCCAACGAGCGCCGGGAGCGCCTGCGCCTCAACGGTCTCGCGCCCGAAAAGCTTTACCATATCGAGGAGCTGGACACCGACCTGACGGGGCAGGAGCTGATGCACTTCGGCCTCCCGCTGGCCTTCGAGCCGGGGGATTACCGCTCTCTCAGATTCACACTTGAGACAAAATAATAACTTTTTATTCTGTCGTAGCAGGATTATTGATCTTTACATCGAATAAGTCCATGACGGCGCGGCCCACGGACCTGAGGCGGGCGCTGCCGGAGGCTATGACACACGGTCCCGGATGCGACGGTGCCGAATACAGACAAAGGATGACATCCATGGAGCATACGGAACCAAAGCCCAGACTTTCGGACCTGGCGCAGGAGCAGATCCTGTACCGCATCCGAACAGGCGAGCTGCCTGTGGGCAGCCGCTTGCCCAGTGAGCCGGAGCTGGCCCAGCAGATGGGCATCAGCCGCGGCATCCTGCGGGAAGCCCTCAACTCCCTCCAGACCCGCGGCTACATCACGCGCACCCCGCGCGGCGGCTCGCATATCGCGCGGCCGGAGGCCTCCGCCCTGAGCGAGGGCCTGATGAACGGCCTGCTGGCTGCCTCCCTCGCGGACCTGATCGACTACCGCGAAGGCCTTGAGACCTATGCCGCCATCCTGGCCGTATCCCGGGCCACCGATGAGGAACTGGCGGGCCTGCGCGCGCTGGCCCAGTTCGAGAGGGAGCACTCGGTGAACGACAGCCGGGATTTCCACTACCGGCTCGCGGAGCTCTCGCGGGTCAGCCTTTTCACCCAGTACATCGACTTCTATTTTGAACGGCTGCCGGAGCTGACCCAGGACCTGCCCCTGAAAGGGCTTCCGCCCCAGGTCGGCCAGGATATGGAGCGCATCCTGAAGGCTCTGGAAAACCGCAACTCTCACACGCTGCACACCGCCATGGTGAAGCTGTTCAGGCACATCAGGCAGTACTACAAGATCATCTGAATAAAAATGCTGCTGCAGAAAACTGCAGCAGCAATCTTTTATGAGTGAGGAGTGAGGAATGAGGAGTGAGGAGTTGCGGAAGAGTTCTCAATTCGCCATTGTCGCATAGCAGGCAAAGCCAGCTATGCTCTGTGGCTCATTGCGACTACACCCGCCTTCATCCCCCACTGGGGGCGGCGGCTTCCGTCGCTCCTCCGCAAAGCTCCGGAGTATTCTTTAATTGTTGCGGCACTGCGTGCGATATACTATATCGCGTGCCAAAGGCACGCCGCAACGATCGACCGATCTCTGAGGCCGTGGGCCGAAGAGATCGCACCTGAACTCCTCACTCCTCACTCCTACCTCCTAACTTAAAAACCGGGTTGCAGCATTTCTGCAACCCGATTTTCTTTACGCCGCCCTGTGTTCCTGTGCCTGTGGCTCGTCGGCGGTGTACTCCGGCGTATCGGGCATCAGACGGCCGCGCAGGGTGCGGGTGACGTATCTGTAGCAGGGGAAGAGGAAGAGGTCCGCCATGATCCAGGCGGCGGGGTTCGCCAGGCATGCGCCGGTAAAGCCCATGCGCGGCACCAGCGCCAGCGCCACCGCCGTGCGGGCCACCATCTCGAACAGGCCCGCGAACATGGCCGGGCGGGTGAAGCCCATGCCCTGGATGCTCAGGCGCACGATGTTCACGAACAGGAGCGGGATGTAGAAGGCCGCGTTGATCATCAGGTATTCCGCGCCCATCTCCGTGACCTCCGGGCTCGCGCCGCTGTCGATGAACATGCGCAGCATGGGCCGGGAGAACAGCGCCACCGCGATAAAGGCCAGCACGCAGTAGATGCTGCCGATGATGGACGCGTCCTTCAGACCCTCGTCCACGCGGTGGAGCTTCCTCGCGCCGATGTTCTGGCCCGCGTAGGTGGCCATGGTGGAGGCCAGGGCGTCGAACACGCAGCAGAAGAACGCGCTGATCTTCGCCGCCGCGCTGACCGCGGCCACCGCGTTTACGCCCAGGCCGTTCACGGCCCGCTGCACCACCACGCTGCCGATGGCGGTGATTGAGTACTGCAGGCCCATGGGCAGGCCGATGAGCAGCATGTCCTTCGCCTGGCTCAGGGAGAGCACGCGCTCCTCCCGACGCATGCGCAGGATGGGGTAGCGCCGGATCATCACGATCACGCAGCCCGCGCCGGACACCAGCTGGCTCACCGCCGTGGCGACGGCGGCCCCGGCCACGCCCAGCTTCCAGACCAGGATCAGGAACAGGTCCAGGGCGATATTGATCAGTGACGCCACCACCAGGAAGACCACGGGCGTCTTGCTGTCGCCCAGGGAGCGCAGGATGGCGCTGGCCATGTTGTACAGCACGCAGCAGGGGATCGCCGCGAAAATGATGGAGATATAGCTGGCCGAAGCGTCGATGACCTCCGGCGGGGTATCCATGAGCTCGAGCATGGGCCGGCAGAGCGCCACCGACAGTACCGCGAACAGCGCGGAGAAGGCCGCGCTCAGCACCACCGCGTGGTAAACGCAGCGGTGCAGCCGGGGGATGTCGTTGGCCCCGAAGGCCTGGGCGATGGGGATGCCGAAGCCGGAGCAGAAGCCCAGGCACAGGCCGATCACCAAGAAATTGATGGAGCCCGTGGCGCCCACGGCCGCCAACTTATCCGCCCCCAGGAACTGGCCTACGATGGCTGTATCCACAAAACTGTAAAACTGCTGAAACAAGACGCCGAACAGCAGCGGTGCCGCGAACCCCAGCACCAGCTTCATCGGCTTTCCTTCCGTTAAATTCTTAGTCATAAACCACCTTTCATCGCGAATACTGTGGGAGCCCGCCCGATCAAGGGCTTTCCCTGATTCGCGGTGCACGTTATATCACTTTTCCGCCCGAAGCGCAAGAGGGCAAATATGGTGGGATTTCAGCTGTTTTCCGTGGATCGAGGGGGGGCGAGCCCGCCCTGATGGCGTAAAAGCCCTAGACAAGGGCCAAGCCGCCCCTCTATGTCATCCTGAACAGAACGAGAGAAGCGAGTTCGTCGTGAAGGATCTGTTCTGTTGTTCCACGGTCAAGCAGGCAATAGACACCATTCGCCGGACATATGGACGCATAAAAAGCGTCCGTTCAATTCGGCGCTATAGAGAATCGGTGTAAACAAGAAACAACGGCGCCAAAAATGTAGGGGCGGATCACCCGATCCGCCCGTCCTGTTGGCGTAAATCCACCAAAGAGAGTCTATATTGCTCTGCTTTAGGTCATAAGGCTCCGTAACGTTCTGTTATTTTGTCATTTATTTCACTTATGTAGGTTTGTCAAACATTTTGGACAGTGAAGTTATGCAGGATATCCGTCGGAGAAAGCCAATGGAGAGGCCGCATCGGAAGGGAGTTGCTGTTTCT
>CADAPM010000025.1 GCA_902789795.1 uncultured Eubacteriales bacterium | reverse complement strand
CCTTGATTTCCTGCTTTGCACATTCATCAAGGCTTAACTCATTTTTTTGACGTTGCTTCTGCTCTTCTCTGTATCGTTTTCAAGATCCGCTCGCGCCTCCTGCGCTCCCGCCTTTCGGTGGGGCGCTCTCAACAGTGCTTGGCTATAATATCATCTCCCCCCTTTATTGTCAATTACAAAATCATTAAAAACCTGACATTTTTTGATTTGCCCCCAAAATGTGGTCCTGTGTTCCTGCTCATACGCCCTATACGTCCGAACATTAACACGATCATTTTGATATTTTGTTCGTGTTACTGTTTCCAGGCCTCGTTTTCCGCTTCCAAACAGAAAACAGGACGCCGCGTATAGCTTGTGCAGCGTCCTGTTTCCATGCGCCCTTCTCTGCCGAGGGACAGGCCTTTCTGCAGGCTCTCCCCCACGTCCTGCCAATATGGCTCAGACAGCAGCGATTTTCGCGTTGATCGCTTCGATGACCTTATCCGCCGGGATGCCGTGCACCGCGCAGGCGTCCTCCAGGGACTCCATCTGGGAGGCGGGGCAGCCCAGGCAATGCATGCCGATGGACAGCAGGATCTCGATGGCTTCGGGATGATTGTTGACGATCTCTCCGATCAGGGTTTTTCCGGTAACAGCGTTTTCCATGGTCTTGACCTCCAAATTCTTTCCCGGTCGGCTCAGAGCAGTTCATGCGCCGCGGACGACCAAGGCGATTATACTCCTGTATAAGCAAAATGTCTATGGCAAAAATGAGGCTGGGCGCGATGATGAGACGAAAGGGCCCGATCCTCTCATTTCCCGAACAGCTCCGCCGTCTTCGTCATCCGGTCGGCCACCTTCACCTGGAAGGGGCACCGGGTCTCACAGCCGCGGCAGGCGATGCACTCACCCGCATGGTGCGCAAGGCTCAGGTAGTGCTCGCGCAGGGAAGCGGGCACCTCCGGCTGCATGACCGCCAGGTCGTACAGCTTGTTGACCATGGCAATATCTATGTTTTGGGGGCAGGGGCGGCAGTGGCCGCAGTAGGTGCATTGGCCGCCCGCGAAGGTATGCTTGGGCGCGCCGGCCAGGACGCTGGCGTAGTCCTTTTCCGCATCGGAGGCAGTCTCATAGGCCAGGGCGGCGTCCACCTGGTCGGGCGTGTCGTAGCCGCAGAGCACCGACGCCACCGCGGGCTTGGTCAGGCAGTAGTGGATGCACTGGGCAGGCGTGAAGGCCACGCCGAAGGGCGAGAGATCCGCCTGGAACAGCCGTCCGCCCGCGAAGGGCTTCATGACGGTCAGGCCCACGTCCCGCTGCTCGCAGAGCTTGTACATCTCCACCCGGACCGGATCGACGCCGTCGAGATTCTCCGCATAGCGGTTCTCGAAGTAGTCCTCGATGTTCTCCGTGGGCGGCATCAGGTCGAAGGCCGGGTTCACGCTGAAGAGGATCATTTCCACAAAGCCGCTCTCCGCGGCCTTTTTCGCGATGACCGGGTTGTGGGTGGACAGGCCGATGTGGCGGATTTTGCCCTGGGCCTTGAGCTCCATCACATAGTCCAAGTACGCGCCGGGCACCTTGGCGTTCCAGTCGTCCTCCCGGTCCACATAGTGGATCATGCCCAGGTCGATATAATCGGTCATGAGCCGGCGCAGCAGGTCCTCAAAGGCGAGCTTGCACTGGGCCACGTCCCGGGTGCGGGTATACTGGCCGTTCTGCCAGGTGGAGCCCACATGCCCCTGCACGTACCACTCTTCCCGGCAGCCCTCCATCGCCCGGCCGATGATGTCCCGGGACTTGGGGTCCGGCATCCAGCAGTCCACGATGTTGATGCCCCGCTCGTGGGCGTATTTGAGCAGCGAAACCGAGTCCTCCTCCGGGTGCCGCTCCAGCCATTCCCCGCCGAAGCCGATCTCACTGACCATCAGGTTGGTTTTGCCAAGGCGTCTGTATTGCATATTGAATCCCTTCTTTGATTATTGGATCTGCCGCTCAAGATAGTTTTCAACATCCCGCAGAAATCGTTCAGCGCCGTTCAGCAGGCGCTCCGTATCCTCCACCGAGCAGATATAAAAGTCCTCATAATCGCTGCGGTTCCTGATCAGGGAAGCATTGGTGATGAGGGCGCCATATTCCCGCGGCAGTATGTCTGTTTTCAGATACAGCGCTGAAAACCTCGCAATCACGGCAGAGTGCTTCTTATAATCCTCCGATTCGAGCGCGAGCAGCGAACGCATCGCATGAAAGATGCAGTAATACAGCCGGTTATTGGCTGACGCATAGTCGTCGTCCGCGATGTCGCGCTTTGCGGCGGAAAGCATTTCCCTCGCCTTTTCCAGGCGGTAACGCGACAATTCCTTCGCTGCCTGATCAGGCACTGAGGCTCACTCCTTCCCTTTCGATGTTTCTGAAAAAGGGCAGGGTCCGGGCATGGGCGGAAAAGTATTCCTGATTCTCCACGATCGGAGAGATCACCACGCCATGTTCCAGCAGGAGATCAGCCGCTGCGTTCCCGACCTGCCAGTTGCGCCGGGCGATGACATCGCGGGGCGTGTTGACCAGATACATCACATCGATGTCCGAGCCCTCATCCTCCTCGTTCCGGGCATAGGAGCCAAAGAGCAGGATATCCGTCAGTCCTTCCGGAAACAGCTGCGCCATACGGGTATTCAGTTCAGAAATCACGGCGATCGCCTTTTCATGGCTGCACATATGGCTCACCTCTCATTCATATTCCGGATTCTCATCATTATAATAGCGGCCCGGGGTGCCGATGTCAAGCCTCACTCCACTCTCCACTCTTTACCCTTCACCCTTCACCCTTATCCCTTCAACCTTTTCCGTTCCACACCACCTGTGTCCCGTCGGAGCGGAGGGTGACCATGGTCAGGCCGGTCTGCTCGGCCAGCAGGAGGGCCTGATCCGTGGGATAGGTCTTGGACGCGAGCACTGGCACGCCGGCGCGGATGGCCTTGCGCAGCATGTCCACGGGCAGGCGGCCCGTGCAGTACAGCAGGCACTCCTCCGGCGCTTCGCCCGCGAGCAGCGCCCAGCCGATGACCTTGTCCAGGGCATTGTGCCGGCCGAGGTCCTCGCGGCAGCACAGCATGCGGTCCCGCCGCATCAGGCAGGCCGCGTGCACGGCGTGGGTCTCATGGTACAGCGGCTGATGGCTGCGCAGCCCGTCCGCGGCGGCGCTCAGCCAGGCCGGCTCCCACGGGATGGGCCGGACCGCGGCCAGCGACGTATCCGACGCGGCCAGGAGCGTGCGGTTGTCCGTGCAGCAGGTGCTGACCTCCGCCGTTTCCGCCGCTTCCAGGCGTTCCGCGGCTTCAGGGGTCAGCATCACCTTCGCCCGAAGGCCCTGGTCGCAGATATGGATGAGCAGGATGTCCTCCAGCCCGCGGACCATGCCCTCGGTGAACAGGCGGCCGACGACCAGCTCGTCCAGGTGCTCCGGCGTGCAGGTGAGGTGCATGGCGGGCCGGTCATTGATGAGCACGTCGATGCCGTGCTCCACCGCCACCGGAAAGGGCAGCGGCCCGTCCCCGGAAACATCCTTCACACAAGCCAGGCGGCTGGCTTTTGACTGGTCGATGATGCGCATACGAAGCCCCTCTTTCTCCCGCGATCGGTCACAGGCTGTTTTCTCTCTTATTTTACCACGGCGCAGGTCCGTCTGTACAGCCCGAAATAACCGCGTGATACTGTTTTGAACCCAAAATGAACGTGTTTTGAACGTGTTTTGATACTGTTTTGAACCTTTACGGCGCGAAAGGACAGGGGTATGATATAAGCATCAGGCGCTGCGGGATGACCGCGGCGTTTTATTGTGCTTAAGGAGGGTGAACCCATGGCGCGCATGACGGGATTCGTGTTTCAGGATGAGTATCTGGGCCGGCTCAAGAGGCTGTCCGACGAGGAGCTGGGGCGGCTGATCCGCGCCTTGGCGGGCTATCACATCACCGGCAACGCGCCGGAGCTCAACGGCGTGGAGGGCCTGGCCTTCGATTTCATCCGTCAGGACGTGGACCGCATCGAGGAGCAGTACCGGCTGAAGTGCGAGACCAACCGCCGCAACCGCCGGGGCGGCGCAGCGCCGGAGACACCCGCGGACGAAAAAGAACGGCCGTTGACGGCCGTCCCCAAAGATAAAGTGAAAGAAAAAGACAAAGACGAAACCAGGGATGATCCTCCTGATCCGGACGACGCGCTGCTGAGCAAAGCCCGGGCCGCCCTGAGCGGGCTCACGGACACCCACTTATCCGCGCTCCGGAGCTACCGCAGGCAGCTGGGCGATCCGCTGGTCAGCTATGCCATCGACCGCACCGTCGCCAACGGCGCCAAGGGCTGGGGCTATACCGAAGCCATTCTCAGCGCCTATGTGCAGCAGGGGATCAGCACCGTCGAGGGCGCCCAGGCCGCCGACGAGCAGCACCGGACCGCCCGCAAGAAGCCCCGGGAGCGCCCGGGGAAAACGGTGCTCGCGCAGCAGTATGAGCAGCGGGACTACAAGGAGGCGGAAATGGCGAAGATCCTGGACGTGGACGCGCTGTTTAAGTAGCGGACACGCCCGGCCAGGTCAGCCGATTGTAAAGCTGCCGTCCCCGGTCATGCGGATCCGCAAGGCGTAGAAGGCCTTCAGGGCCTCCGCCATGTAGGCCAGGTCCTTGGTGCCCGCGGTCTCGTAGGAGGAGTGCATGGCCAGCTGGGCCAGGCCGATATCCACGGTGTTCATGGAGACGTGGCTGTTGGAGATATTGCCCAGGGTGCCGCCGCCCAGGATGTCCGAGCGGTTGGCAAAGTGCTGACAGGGCACGTCCGCCCGGCGGCAGACCTCGGTGAACAGGGCGGAGGATACGCCGTCGGTGGTGTACTTCTGGTTCGCGCTGTGCTTGATGACCACGCCGCCGTTCATGTACACGCGGTTCTGGGCGTCGTAGAGCTCCGGATGGTTCGGGTGCAGGGCATGGGCGTTGTCCGCCGAGGCCATGAAGCCCGACGCCATGGCCGCGCGGATCTCACCGGCGGACAAGCCGAGAGCCTCGCCGGCGCGGGCGAGCACGTCGTAAAGGAAGGTGGAGTCCGCGCCCTGCTTGGAGGTGGAGCCCACTTCCTCGTTATCGAAGGCGCTGAAGACGGGCATCGCGTCGGTCTCCCCCTCCGCGTTCAGGAATCCGGCTAGGGCCGTCCACGCGCACTCGAGGTCGTCGATGCGGCCCGCGGAGAAGTACTCGTTCGCCGCGCCCCAGACGCTGCCGGGCACGCGGCTGTACAGGAACAGGTCGGAGCCGTAAATATCCTCGGGCCGGACGCCCGCGGCCTCGGCGATCTCCGCGTTCAGCCGGCCCTTGCCCGCGCCGTCCGCGTACAGGGGCAGCATATCCACCTGTGGGTTGAACTTATACCCGTCGTTGACCTGACGGTTGAAGTGGATGGGCACGTTGGGGATCAGCACCGCGTCGCGGCCGAGATCCACCAGCTTGGTCGACAGGCGGCCTTCCTCCTTCACGACGACCCGGCCCGCCACCGAGAGGGGACGGTCCAGCCAGGTGGAGAGGATGAGCCCGCCGTACTTTTCCACGTTCAGGCGCACATAGTGCTCGTTCGCGTCCTCGGCCCGCTCCTTCAGCTTCAGGGTCGGGGAATCCGTGTGCGCCGCCGCGACCCGGAAGGAGGCCACCTTTTCCGGCACCCGGAAAGCGATGAGCGCGGAGCCGTTGCGGGTGACATATTTACGATCGCCCGGCTTCAGCTGCCATCCCTCCGCCTCGCTGAGGGCGGTATAGCCCGCATCCGACAGAACCTTTTCAATCTCCCGCACTGCGTGGAAGGCAGTGGGAGAGGAAGAGACATAATCCAAAAACTTGTTGACACCAAATTCCATGATAAAGCCCCCAAAGGAAAGAATTAGGTTGAAGGGTTAAGGTTGAAGGTAGGAGGTAGGAAGTAGGAAGTAATTATAGTTTTGAAGCGGCGTTTGTGGAGCCGTGTGCGGAAGTAGAATTACCTCCTACTTCCTACTTTCTCCTTCCTACTTAACTGTTTTCTCCTTCCTTCTGGGATTCTAACTTAACCTTCTCCCTTCAACCTTCACCCTTCACCCTCTTAATAAACTACCAAGTACCTTTCGATCTCCCAATTACTCACTCGTGTCCTATAAGCGTCCCATTCGCGCTGTTTGCCTTCGATGTACTGCTCGGTCACGTGCTCGCCCATGGTGGCGGTCATCAGCGGGTCGGCCTTGAAGGCGGCCAAGGCCTCCTCCAGGGAGGCGGGCAGGTTCAGGATGCCCTTTTCCACGCGCTGTTCCGGGGTCATCAGGTAGATGTTCTCGGTGGTCTCGGGCGGCGGGGTCAGGCCGCGCTCGATGCCGTCCAGGCCGGCGGCCAGGCAGGCGGCGATCTCCAGGTAGGGGTTGCAGGAGGGGTCGGGGCTGCGCAGCTCCACCCGGGTGCCGTTGCCGCGGGAGGAGGGGATGCGGATGAGCGCCGAGCGGTTGCCGGCGGACCAGGCCACATAGCAGGGCGCTTCATAGCCCGGCACCAGGCGCTTGTAGCTGTTGACCAGCGGATTGGTCAAGGCGCACATGCCCTGGATGTGGTCCAGCAGGCCCGCGATGAACTGATAGCAGGTCTTGGAGAGCTTCCGCTCGCCGTCCGGATCATAGAAGGCGTTCTTGCCGTCCTTGAACAGGCTCATATTGGTGTGCATGCCGCTGCCGGCCACGCCGAAGAGGGGCTTGGGCATGAAGGTGGCATGCAGGCCGCTGCGCTGGGCCATGGACTTGACGGTGAGCTTGAAGGTCATGATGTTGTCCGCGGCGCGGAGGGCGTCGGCGTACTTGAAGTCGATCTCGTGCTGGCCCTGGGCGCACTCGTGATGGGAGGCCTCGATCTCGAAGCCCATCTGCTCCAGCGCCAGGCAGATCTCGCGGCGCGTGCTCTCGCCCCGGTCCAGGGGGCCCAAGTCGAAATAGCTCGCTTCGTCGCCGGTCTGGGTGGTGGGGCGGCCGTTTTCATCCAGCTGGAAGAGGAAGAACTCGCATTCCGGGCCTACGTTGAAGCTGTAGCCCATGTCCGACGCGCGCTTGAGCACGCGCTTGAGGGTGCCGCGCGGGTCGCCCACGAAGGGCGTGCCGTCGGGGTTGTAAATATCGCAGATCAGCCGCGCGATCTTGCCATGCTCCTTGTGCCAGGGCAGGATCGTGAAGGTGTCCAGGTCGGGATGCAGGTACTGGTCCGACTCATGGATGCGGACGAAGCCCTCAATGGAGCTGCCGTCCAGGGAGATCTCGTTGTTCACGGCCCGCTCGATCTGGGAGGCGGTGATGGCCACGTTTTTGAGTTGACCGAAGATGTCGGTGAACTGCAGGCGGATGAAGTTGATGTTCTCCTCCCGCACCCGGCGGATGATATCTTCCTTCGTGCAAGGCATAATCGTCTTTTCCTTTCTATTGGTTCAGTGATGGAACAGGCGCAGGTGCGTCATGGCCAGCACCATGCCGTAATCGTCGCAGCGGGCGATGACGTCCTGGTCGCGGACGGACCCGCCGGGCTCGGCCACATACTTGACGCCGCTCATGTGCGCGCGGACGATGCTGTCATCAAAGGGGAAGAAGGCGTCCGAGCCCAGGGACGCGCCGTCCAGGCGGTCGAGCTCGGCGCGCATCTCTTCCTTCGTGAACGGCGCGGGCTGCTCGGTAAAGTACCGCTGCCATACGCCGTCTGCCGTCACGTCCTCCTCGTTCTTGTTGATGTAGCCGTCGATCACGTTGTCGCGCTCGGGCCGCGTGAGCTCCGGCTTAAAGGGCAGCTCGAGCACCCGGTCCGTCTGCCGCAAATACCAGGTGTCCGCCTTGCTGCCTGCCAGCCGCGTGCAGTGGATGCGGGACTGCTGCCCCGCGCCCACGCCGATGGCCTGGCCGTCATAGGCGAAGGCCACGGAGTTGGACTGGGTGTACTTGAGGGTGATCAGGGAGATGAGCAGGTCCCGCACCGCTTCCGACGGGAGCTCGCGGTTTTTCGTCACGATGTCCTTGAGGTCGTCCGCGGTGATCATCCGGTCGTTGCGGCGCTGGGTGAAGGTGACGCCGAAGACCTGCTTGACCTCCAGCTCCTCCGGCTGATAATCCGGGTCGATCCTGAGCACGCAGTAGCGGCCCTTCTTCTTATTCTTGAGCAGCTCCAGCGCCTCGTCCGTGTACCCGGGCGCGATGATGCCGTCGGAGACCTCCCGCGCGATGAGCCGCGCCGTGGTCGCGTCGCAGACGTCCGACAGCGCGATGAAATCGCCGAAGGAGCTCAGGCGGTCCGTGCCCCGGGCGCGGGCGTAGGCGCAGGCCAGGGCGGAATCATTGACGCCCGGCACGTCGGAAGTGAAGGTGGCCTTCAGCAGGCGCTCCGACAGCGGCACGCCCACGGCGGCGGAGGTGGGGCTGACATGCTTGAAGGAGGTGGCTGCGGGCTGGCCCAGGGCCGCCTTCAGCTCCCGCACCAGCTGCCAGCCGTTCAGGCCGTCCAGCAGGTTGATGTAGCCCGGCGCGCCGTTCAACACCTCGAAGGGCAGGCTGCCGCCCTGCTTCATGCTCACTGTGGCCGGGGTCTGGTGCGGATTGCAGCCGTATTTCAGGGTCAGTTCACGCATGGGGCTCCTCCTTCGCAAATCGGTTCACGATCCGCTCCCGGGTCTCGCCGGTGCGGCGGTCCGTGTAGCGCACATACAGGGAGATGCGGTTGTCCGGATCGAGGGCCTGCCAGATCATATCCGCCGCCTCGTCCGCGGTCTCCGGCAGGGACACCGCCTCCGGCTCCCCGGAGAAAGGCGGCAGCACCGCGCCGTTTTCGCGGTAGGTGTGCAGGTACCAGGCCTGGCCCGGCGCGGGCGCGTACTCGAAGAACTGCCGCGCGCAGCGGTTGCCGCCGGCGTCCTGGGCCTTGAGGATGCCCAGGCGGATGGGCTCTTTGCCATCCTTCAAGGGCAGCAGGCCCGAGATGCGCGGGGTGAAGTGAGGCGCGTCCGGCTCAAAGCTGCGGGTGCGCAGGGCCTCAGCAAAGGTCCCGTCCCGGGTGAACATATCATAGATCGTATCCGTCTGGTCGCCGTTGGTGACGATCAGCAGGTCCTGCCAGCGCCGCACCGCGCGGTAGATGATCAGGCTCGGGTCGCTGACCTTGCTCGGGTCAGCGGCCTCGGTGCGCAGGGTCTCGTTTTCGGACACGAAGACCCGGTTGCGGCTGTTCTCGCTGCGGCCCATGATGAAATAGACCGCCGCGGCGCAGGAGCCCGAGGCGTTCAGGCCCAGGATCAGCCCCCGGCCCGGGTAATCGACCGCGCCGACGGCCTCCGCCGCCGAACGGCGTCCGGCATTTTCCGTCATGATGGATGCCTCCATTCCAATTGGTTCAGGAGGGTCAGGCCCTCCTCGCGGCACATCTGCTCGCAGCGCTCAAAGGCGAACTGCAGCGTGTCCTTGCTGTGGCTGTCTGAGCTCAGCACGAAGCGCGCGCCCCGGTCCCGCAGGTAGCGCCGGATGGGCGCCGCGGGATAAGGCCCCGTGCGGTAGCCGCGGGAGATCGCGCCGGTGTTGATCTCAAAGGGGATGCCCGTTTTAAGCAGGGTATCCGCCGCCTGCCGCCAGGCGGCCACATAGCGCGGATGCTGCTCGTCGAACAGGTGACAGCGCTCGTTCAGCTTGGTGATCAGGTCAAAGTGCCCGATCAGCTGGCACTGGGTGCGCTCCGCCACCTGCGCGACCAGACGGTAGTATTCCTCCGTCACGGCCAGCATGTCCCCGCCCAGCAGCACCGCCGCCCGGTCCAGGTGCTCACGCTTCCAGTCCACGGGCAGGTATTCGCCGTTCAAATGCAGGTAGTGCACCGAGCCGATCACGTAGTCGTAGCCGTCCGTCGGCTCCTGAGAAAACAGATCCTGCTCGATCCCGCAGTAGATCTGCATCCGGCCCGCATAGGCCGCCCTCAGCTCCCAGCAGGCGTCCCGGTACCGGGGGATGTCCTCCCGGCGCATGCAGTTGTCCGTGTCGTAAGGCGCATAGCCGTGGTCGGAGAAGCCCAGAACCTTCATGCCCCGGGCGCAGGCGGCTTCGGCCACCTCCGCCAGCGGGTGCTGCCCGTCGGAGAAGGTGGAATGCACATGATAATCATACGCGGTCATGTCATTTTTTCCTGCTTGACCTTGTGATCGATGACGTGGCGCGAGGCCAGCTCCCGGCGGACGTCCTCCAGGGAGATGCCCATTTCGGTCATGAGCACCATCACATGATACGCCAGATCGGCGATTTCGTAAACAGTTTCCTTCTTATCCTCCGCCTTGCCGGCGATGATGACCTCCGTGGACTCCTCCCCCACTTTTTTCAGGATCTTGTCCAGGCCCTTCTGGAACAGGTAGGTGGTGTAGGAGCCCTCGGGCAGCGTCTCCTTGCGGCCCTTCAGCAGGTCCATGAGCCCGTCCAGGGAGAACTCCTGCCGCTCGCTGCTCTCATAGATGCGGTCGTTGAAGCAGGAATCCGTGCCCAGGTGACAGGCGGGGCCGTCCTTATCCACCATGACCAGGAGCGCGTCGCGGTCGCAGTCCGCGGTGATGGACACCACGTGCTGATAATTCCCCGAGGTCTCGCCCTTGAGCCACAGCTCCTGCCTGGACCGGCTCCAGAAGCAGGTGAGCCCCTTCTCCATGGTGATCCCGAGGCTCTCCCGGTTCATATACGCCAGCGTCAGCACGCGCTTGCTGGACGCGTCGACGATGATGGCGGGGATGAGGCCACGAGCATCAAACTTGAGTTCATCAATACTTAGCATTTTCTTACCTCTTATTGTCGGATCAGACAAGTAGAAATTAGGAGGTAGGAAGTAGGAGGTAGGAAGTAGGAAGTAAAGATACTCCTGAGGTGGCAGTACATTCGCTCTCTGCGGAAGTAGAATTACTTCCTACTTTCTACTTCCTACTTCCTACCTAATCTTCGTCCCTATTCCCTTCAACCTTCACCCTTCACCCTTCACTCTTCACCCTTCAGCCTTCCGTAATCCTGACCGGTATTCCCTCCGCCTTCAGCGCCCGCTTAAGTTCACTGATCTTGACTTCCCCAAAGTGGAAGATCGAAGCGGCCAGGCCGGCATCGACCCGGGGGAGGGTTTTGAAAAGGGTGATGAAGTCTTCGATGCAGCCCGCGCCGCCGGAGGCGATGACGGGCACGTTCACGCGCTCGGACACGGCCTTGAGCATTTCCAGGTCGAAGCCGCGCTTGACGCCGTCGGTGTCGATGGAGTTGAGCACGATCTCGCCCGCGCCGTTCTCCACGCCGCGCACGATCCATTGGATGGCCTCCATGCCCGTGTCCTCGCGCCCGCCGCGGGCAAAGACGTGGTATTCCCCGTTCACGCGCTTCACGTCCGCCGAGAGCACCACGCACTGGCTGCCGTAGCGCCGGGCGGCCTCGCCGATCAGGCCCGGGTCCCGGATCGCGCCGGAATTGACGGACACCTTGTCCGCGCCGCACTTGAGCACGCGGTCGAAGTCGTCCAGGCTGTTGATGCCGCCGCCCACCGTCAGGGGGATGAAGATGGTGGACGCGACCTCGCGCAGGATGTCGGTAAACAGGCGGCGGCCCTCCGCGGAGGCGGTGATGTCGTAGAACACCAGCTCGTCCGCCCCGGCCTCGGAATAGTAGCTTCCCAGCGCCACCGGCGAGGACACGTCCCGCAGACCCTCAAAATTGACCCCTTTGACCACGCGCCCGTCGCGGACGTCCAGGCAGGGGATGATGCGCTTGGCGATCATACGGCGGCCTCGATGGCGGCGCGGAGCGACAGCGCCTTTTCATAATACGCCTTGCCCACGATGGCGCCGTACAGCCCCTGCCTGCGCAGCGCCAGCACATCCTCCAGGCTGCTGACGCCGCCGGAGGCGATGATGTTGAGGCTCAGCTCCCCGCTCAGCTGCTGGTAGAGGCCCCGGTTCGTGCCCTCCAGCGCGCCGTCCCGGCTGATGTCGGTGCAGATGATGGTCCTGACGCCCAGCTCCTGCATCCTGCGGCAGAAGGCAAAGGCCTCCAGCCCGGAATCGGCGGTCCAGCCGCGGATGGCCACCTTGCCGTCGCGGATGTCCACGCCCACGGCGATCTTCTCCTCATACCGGCGTACGGCCTGCTCCACAAAGTTCGGGTCCGTGACCGCCGCCGTGCCGATGATCACCCGGTCCACCCGGGCGTCCTCCAGGTAGCGGCTGATGATGTCCATATTTCGGATGCCGCCGCCCACCTGCATGAACAGGCCGGTGCCGGCCTTCATATCGCTGATCAGCTTCAGGTTGGGCGTCTGCCCATCCCGCGCGCCCTCCAGGTCCACCACGTGCACCGCCTTCGCGCCTTCGTCCGCAAACGCGGACAGCAGCCGCGCGGGGTTCTCCTCATAGACCGTCATCTGGCGGTAGTCGCCCTTGAGCAGGCGCACCGCCTTGCCTTCGTACAGGTCGATGGCCGGAAAAATCAGCATAATGCTCCCTCCGTTTCCGCAAACGCTTGCAGGATGTTCAGGCCCACCCGCCCGCTCTTTTCGGGGTGGAACTGGCAGCCCGCCACATTGCCGCGGCCGATGGCCGCCGTCACCGGCGCGGAGTATTCCGTCAGCGCCAGCGTGTCCTTTTCGCACCGGGTACCGTGGTAGGAATGGACGAAGTACACGGAATCCCCATTCCGCACATACTTAAACAGCGCCGTCTCCCGGCAGAGGGTCAGCGGGTTCCAGCCGATGTGCGGGATCTTGAGGGCCGGGTCCACCACCTCGGACAGGGCGCGGACCTCGCCGGGGATCAGATCGAGCCCCTCGTGCTCGCCGAACTCGAAGCTTTTCGTCATCAGCAGCTGCATGCCTAAGCAGATGCCCAGCACCGGCTTGCCCCGGTGCGCTTCCTCGATCAAGGCGTCGCCCAGGCCCGTCTCCCGCAGCTTTTTCGCCGCGTCCCCGAACGCGCCGACCCCGGGCAGGATCAAGCGATCCGCCTTTTTTAATTCCTCGGGGTCGCCGGTCACCAGCACTGTCTGGCCGATGTGTCTGAGGCTGCTGACCAGGGAAAAAAGGTTGCCCACCCCGTAATCAATGACCGCGATCATAGGAGGCCTTTCGTGGAGGGGATCTCATCCCCGAAGTCCGGATCGATGCTGACCGCTTGGCGCAGGGCCCGGGCCAACGCCTTGAACGCGCCCTCGATGATGTGGTGGCTGTTCTCCCCCGCCAGCTCGATCAGGTGCAGCGTGCACCCGGATTCCCGGGCGAAGGCCACCATGAACTCCTTAACCAGCTCCGTATCGAAGGTGCCCACCTTTTCGGTGGGGATCGGGAGCTTCCCGAAATACCCGCCGCGGCCGGACAGGTCCACCGCCGCCTGGATCAGCGCCTCGTCCATGGGCAGGCAGATGTCCCCATAGCGACAGATACCGCGCTTGTCGCCCAGCGCTTCCTTGAAGGCCGCGCCCAGGGCGATGCCGATGTCCTCCACGGAATGGTGGTCGTCCACCCCCGTGTCCCCGTCGCAGGTGAGGGTCAGGTCAAAGCCGCCGTGGCGGGCGAACAGGGTCAGCATGTGGTCCAGGAAACCCACGCCGGTGCGGATCTCCGCCTGCCCCTGCCCTTCCAGGCAAAGCCGGAGCGTGATGTCCGTTTCCGTCGTCCTGCGGCTCAAGATGGATTGACGCATGGTATGTCCTCCTTCCTCTTTACAGGCCCTTCATGATCCTTTCGATCTCCTCCGTCAGCCGGTCGATCTGCTCTCTCGTGCCGACGGTGATGCGGTTGTAGGGGCGGATGCGGCTCAGCTCGAAGTGCCGCACCAGCACGCCGCGGTCCCGGAGCATCTGGTACAGCGCGCCGCCGTTCAGGCGCAGGTGCCGCGCGAACACGAAGTTGGTGAGCGAGTCCGTGCACACGAAGCCCAGAGTCTTCAGGCGCTCCGTGAGATACGCGCGGTTTCCGATGATGGTCCGGCAGTTCCGCCGGATCTCGTCCGCGCAGCGGAGCACGCCGATGCCCAGCGCCTGGGTGTAGGAATTGACATTGTAGGGGTTCAGCGAATAGCGGATGGTCTGCAGGTCGCGCATCAGCTGCTCTGAGCCCACGCCGAAGCCCAGCCGCGCGCCCGCCATGGAGCGGGACTTGGAAAAGGTCTGCACCACCAGCAGGTTATTGTACCGCTGGGTCAGCGGGATACAGGAGGTTCCGCCGAAGTCGATGTAGGCCTCGTCCACCACGATCACGCTGTCCGGGCTGCGCTGGGCCAGGCGCGCGATCTCTTCGGGCGGCAGGTACAGACCCGTGGGCGCGTTGGGGTTCGCGATAAAGATGACTGCCTTCTTCCCCGCGTACTTTTCCAATCGCAGGGTCAGGTCGTCCTCCAGCGGGATCTCCCGGTAGGGGATGCGGTCCACCTCCGCGAACACCTTGTAGAACCCATAGGTGATATCCGGGAACAGGGCGGGCCGGGCCTCGCTGCCGAAGGCCAGGAAGGCCAGGTTCAGCATCTCGTCCGAGCCGTTGGTCACCATCACGCACTCCGCCGGCACCTGGCAGGTCTCCGCCAGGGCTTTGCGCAGCTCCACCGCCTCCGGGTCCGAATACAGCTCATAGCTGCGGGCGTGGGCGGCGGCATAGTCAAGCGCTTCCTTCGGCGGCGGGAAGGGCGACTCGTTGGTGTTCAGCTTCACATACTGCCGATCCCGGGGCTGCTCGCCGGGGACATAGGGCTTGAGCGCCGTGTAGCGCTCGCTCAGATACCGGCTCATGCGTCCTCCTCCGTGCGGATGACCGCGCTGCGGGCGTGGGCCGTCAGTCCCTCGGCGCGGGCGAAGCGCGCCACGTCCTGCGCCACGTCCCCGAGCGCCTCCCGGGTGAAATAGGTGAACTGCATCTTTTTGACGAAATCATCCACCGACAGCGGGCTCGCGAACCGCGCCGTGCCGCTGGTGGGCAGGGTATGGTTGGGGCCCGCCAGGTAATCGCCCAGGGCCTCGGGGCAGTTGCGGCCCATGAAGACGGACCCCGCATGCCGCACCTCGTTCAGCCAGTCGAAGGGCTGCTCCACGCACAATTCCAGGTGCTCCGGCGCGATCTCGTTGGCCACCTCCACCGCCTTTTTCAGGTCGTCGGTGACGATGATCTTCCCGTTGCGGTCGATGGAGACGCGGGCGATGTCCTCGCGCTCCAGCAGGGGCAGCTGGCGCTCCAGCTCGTCCCGCACCGCCTGGGCCAGGGCGTCGCTGTCGGTGACCAGCACCGCGCTGGCCAGCTTGTCATGCTCCGCCTGGGAGAGCAGGTCCGCCGCCACATGGCGCGGGTCGGAAGCGCCGTCGGCCACCACCAGGATCTCGCTGGGCCCGGCGATCATATCGATGGACACCTGCCCGTACACCTGGCGCTTGGCTTCCGCCACGAACACGTTGCCCGGGCCGACGATCTTGTCCACCCGCGGGACGCTCTCGGTGCCGTAGGCCAGCGCCGCGATGGCCTGGGCGCCGCCCACCTTGAAGATCCTGTCCACGCCGGCCACGTGCGCCGCGCAGAGCACGGAGGGATGCACCTTCCCGTCTTTGCCGGGCGGGGTGACCATGACCACCTCCGGCACCCCGGCGATGCGCGCGGGGATCGCGTCCATCAGCACCGTGGACGAGAGGGGCGCGGTGCCGCCGGGCACGTACAGGCCCGCCCGATCCACCGGGATCACCCGCTGGCCCATGGTCACGCCGGGCGCGGGCGTCAGGACGAAGCTCGTGCGCTTCTGCGCCTCGTGGAAGTAACGGATGTTCTCCGCCGAACGGTGGAGCACCCGCAAAAACTCCGGGTCCGCGCCGTCCAGCGCCTCCTGCATCTCCTCCTGGGAGACCGCGAGGCTGTCCAGCTTCACCTTGTCAAAGCGTTCGGTATATTCCAGCAGGGCCGCGTCGCCCCGGGAGCGCACCTCGGCAATGATCTCCCGGACCGCCGCCGAGACGTCCGTTTCCGGCACCGCGCGCGCGAAGATCTCTTCCGGCGCGACCTCGCCCATTTTCATGATCCTGATCATGCGTTTTCCTCCTCCAGCGCGCCCATCAGGGCGGTGATGGTCTCCCGCTTGAACGCGTAGGACGCCTTGTTGGCGATGAGCCTTGCGCTCAGCTGCGCCACCGTGTCGATGACCTCCAGGTGGTTCTCCCGCAGGGTAGTGCCCGTCTCCACGATATCCACGATCACGTCCGACAGCCTGAGCAGCGGCGCGATCTCGATGGACCCGTTCAGGTGGATGATCTCGATGTCCCGGCCCAGGCGCGCGTAATAGTCCTTGGCGATGCGGGAAAACTTGGTCGCCACGCGCAGGGTGCGCTCCGGGTCGAGCCACGCGCCCTCCGGCGCGGCCACCGCCATGCGGCAGCAGCCGGTCTTGAGGTCCAGCAGCTCGTACACGTCCGGCCGGTACTCCATCAGGATGTCCTTGCCCGCAACGCCGATGTCCGCCGCGCCCTGCTCCACGTAGATGGAGACGTCCGAGGGCTTGGCCCAGAAGTACCGCACCTTCAGCGCGGCGTTTTCAAAGATCAGCTGCCGGGTGTCCGACAGGATGTCCGGGCACGGGTAGCCGGCGCGGGCGAAGCGGGCGTAGACCTTCTCCCCCAGCCGCCCCTTGGGCAGGGCGACAGTCAGCCATTCAGACAACTTCCTTCACCCCGCTTTCCGTCAGTTCCAGCACCCGGCCGAAGCGCTGGCGCTCCGGCATTGCCTTCTGGGCGCTGACGGTACAGCCCCCGGCGCTCAGCTCCCGGAGGGCGGCAAACACCTTATCCGGCGCGATGCCCGCGGGGTACAAAAGCAGGATGTCCGCGTCCACCCGGTCCGCGCTTTCCTGCAGGCGCTCCAGCGCGTCCAGGTAGACGGCGAAGCCGATGGCCCCGCCCTTGCGGCCCAGCTTTTTCATCAGCGGGTCGTACTGGCCGCCGGCGATCACGCGCTCCGGCACACCGTCCACATAGCCCCGGAACACGAGGCCGTTGTAGTAGCCCAGGTCGTTGACGGTGGAAACATCCACGGCCAGCATGTCATAGGCGGGCGTGCCCTTCAGCGCGTCCGTGACCCGGCGCAGGCTCGCGGCCTCCTCCCGGCAGGGCAAAAGCTCCAGCGCGCTGAGGGCGGATTGGAGGTCCGCAGGGATCCCGATCAGGCTGCACAGGGCTTCCTTCTGCTCCGCACCGCAGCCGTTCTCGTCGCACAGGGCGGCCAGCTCGTGGGCCGAGCGCGCCGCGATGGCGTTGACCGCCCGCTGCTCCTGTTCGCCCTGGAGCCCCGCCTCGCCGATCAGCCGCCGCACCAGCCCCATGTGGGACAGGTGCAGCACCGCCTTCGGCGAGATCTGGCGCAGGCTTTCGGCGGCCAGCAGCAGCACCTCGGACAGGCAGTATTCATCCACCGCGCCGATGCATTCCACGCCCGCCTGCAGGATCTCCCGGAAGCCCTGGCCCTGGCACGCGGGGCGGTAGACATTCTCCTGGTAATAGACCTTCTGGGTGACGCCCGGCTCGTCGCGGCCGGAGCGCACGATGGACAAGGTCACGTCCGGCTTCAGGGCCAGCAGCGTGCCGTCCGTATCGGAAAAGGCGATGATCTGCTCCGAGGAGAGGAAGTCCTTGTTCCCGGCGTACAGGTCATAGCTCTCAAACTTCCGCATCTTGTACGGCGTATAGCCATAGCTGCCGTACAGCGCGCGCAGCCCGAACAGGATGCGCTCCTCCGGCTTCAGGATCCGATCAGGGATGTTCATTCCTTGTCCCCCTCAGCGCCCAGGCGCTCCGTGATCAGCTGATAGCCCCCGGCCCCGTACTGCAGGCAGCGGTTCACCCGGCTGATGGTGGCGGAGCTGACGCCCGTCCTGTCCGCCACATCCTGATACTTGGTGCCCTGCTTCAGCAGGAAGGCGATCTCCAGCCGCTGGGCCATGTCCTGGATCTCCTTGACGGTGCAAAGATCCTCAAACAGCTGGTATGCTTCCTCCGGGGTACGCAGGCACAGCAGCGCCTCCATGAGCCTGTCCGTTTCCTGCGTGTGCTTCACTGCCATTTTGTCGTGCCTCCTTGAACGTTGTACCCCGGCGATAATCAACCGCCGGGTGATCACGAGGGACATTTTACCACATTAGCGTGCTAAAGTAAAGTGGTATTTTGCGTCGCCTGTCAGGGAAAAGAAAAGCCCGCGGGAAAGTCCCTGCGGGCATGGTTCTGCAAGTGGTATTCTCTTTTTATCTTTCCTGGGCCGAGCGGTATTCGGCGCTGATGATGTCCGGCCGGGCGCGGATGGCGTCCAGCAGCTGACTGGGGCTCGCGTTGCCGCGCAGGTTGATGTTGGCCACGTAGCGCGAGATCTCGCCCTCCGAGAAGGACTGGATCCTCAGGCGGCGGATGTTCATGCGGCGGCTCTTGCAGTAGCGCATGACCTCGTCCAGCGCGCCCTTATCGCGGTAGCTGACCGTGAACTCATAGACCGGCCTCAGGCCGATCTTCATGGCGATCTTGGAGAAGACCGTCTCGGCCAGCAGCACCAGGACAGTGCCCACCAGCGCCAGCTCATAGTAGCCCGCGCCGAGGCACAGGCCGATGATACCGGTGGTCCAGAGGCCCGCCGCCGTAGTCAGGCCCTTGATAGCGGTCTTCTGCTTGACCACGATGGTGCCGGCGCCGATAAAGCCCAGGCCCGTCACCACCTGGGAGGCGATACGCGACATATCCGAGACCAGTTCCAGCTTCAGGTAGATGAAAACCCCGCAGGTCGCGGCCACCGTGGAGGCCATGCAGACCAGGATGTGGGTGCGCATGCCGGCCGGCTGGTTCTTGGCGGAACGCTCCAGGCCGATCAGGCCGCCGCACAGGAACGCGGCCAGCATCCGGGCGACCACGCCGATCGTCTCCACACCGCGCAGAGGCGTTAAACACTCAAACACTGCCTTATCCTCCTATCAGAAAACCAGCTCTTGCACTTCGCGCACACAGCTGAGCTCCGCTATGGACGAAAGCATGGCGGAGTGGGAATGGTTCTTCCGGCTGAGACGCAGGGTGAAGACAGCGGAGTCCGTCTCCTCCTCGATGGCCGGGTCGCGGACCACGTCGATATCCATGATCTGCGCGTTCATGTCTTCAATGACCTGGGTGATGGTGCCGATATCATCCGTGTCCGAATAGACCACGAACATGGTGATGTTGCGCAGCCTCCGCTTGATAGCGGACTCCAGTGGGCCCATCAGGTTGAGCACCATCGTGCACATGACCATGGCGATGATCAGGCAGTCATAAAAGCCCAGGCCCGCCGCGACGCCCAAGCAGACCGTGGCGAACAGGCCGGTGGCCGTAGTCAGGCCGCGCACCTGCTTGTGGTCCGTCTTGATGATGATGCCCGCGCCCAGGAAGCCGATGCCCGTGACGGTCAGAGCCGCCATACGCGACGCGTCAAACTTGACGCCCACGCGCTGGACCACTTCCTTCCACGGCCCGCTCATCATCTGGTACTGGTACAGGGAGAACATGACGCTCATGGCCGCGCCCAGGGTGACGATCATGTAGGTGGGCAAAACGGCGTCGCGCGCTTTCCGCGAGCGGCCGTACCCGATGACGAGGCCGCACAACATGGCCAGGACCAGGCGCATCACCGCGATCGGGAAAGTCAGTTCAACGACCGGAGGTTTCAATGCTCATCAGCTCGCTTTCTTCTTGAAGTCTGCAAACGATGCCCGGAGGCATCAGGAATACGGTAAAACCACAAAACCGGCACACCGTCATGCCGGTCTGTATTTATGAATAATCGGTATTATATAGCATCAGAAAAATATTGCAAGTTATATTTTACAATAGTTCTATTAAATTTTGTTATAATATGCCCGGAATTCGATCAAAAACCCGATCCTTCTGCCATTTTTCGACATCATTCGTTATCTGTATTCATGATGTATCTATAAGCATTCATTATTGCATGATGATAAAACAGCCGGGCCCGGATACATGCCCGGACCCGGCTGATCGGCAATCACGCCTGCGCCGCGGCCCGCAGCGCCTGGGCGATGACCTGATCCATATCGTAATACTTATACTCGCCCAGACGGCCGCCGAACAGGACCTTTTCCTCCTTCGCCGCCAGCGCCTGGTACTGCTTCAGCAGCTCGCCGTTCTTTTCGTCATTGACCGGGTAGTAGGGCTCGCCGCCCGGCTGCCACTCAGAGGAATACTCGCGGCTGATGACGGTCTTGGGCAGGTCGTTGCCATTCTCGTCCTTGCCGAACTCAAACCACTTGTGCTCGATGATGCGGGTCCAGGGCGTCTCCGCGTCGGTGTAGTTGACCGCCGCGTTGCCCTGGAAGTTGGGCTGGTCCAGCAGCTCCGTCTCGAACCGCACCGAGCGGTACTGCAGGTAGCCCAGCTGATAGCCGAAGTAGGCGTCGATGGGTCCCGTATACACCACCCGGTCCGCCAGACCGTTCAGGCGCTCCCGGTCGTCAAAATAGTCCGTGCCGAGCTGCACCGTGATGTGCGGGTCGTCCAGCATGTTGGCCACCATCTGCGTGTAGCCGCCCACCGGGATGCCCTGATAGAGAGCGTTGAAATAGTTGTTGTCAAAGGTCAGGCGCACCGGCAGGCGCTTGATGATGAAGGCCGGCAGCTCCGTGCAGGCCCTCCCCCACTGCTTCTGGGTGTAGCCCTTGATCAGCTTTTCATAGATGTCCGTGCCCACCAGGGAGATGGCCTGCTCCTCCAGGTTGCGGGGCTCCGTGATCCCGGCTGCGGCCCGCTGCTCCGCGATCTTGGCGGCCGCCTCTTCCGGGGTGACCACGCCCCACATCTTGTTGAAGGTGTACATGTTGAAGGGCAGGGAGTACAGCTCCCCGTGGTAGTTCGCCACCGGGCTGTTGGTGAAGCGGTTGAAGGTAGCGTAGGTGTTCACATAATCCCACACTTCCTTATTATTGGTATGGAAGATGTGGGCGCCGTAGACATGCACGTTGATGCCCTCGACCTTTTCCGTGTAGACGTTCCCGGCGATGTGCGGGCGCTTGTCGATCACGAGGGAGGTCTTCCCCTTCTTCGCCATTTCCCGGGCAAATACCGCGCCATACAGTCCCGCGCCGACAATCAGATAATCATAGTGTGCCATGTTCCACCTCCGATAAATGGTTGAGAGTTGTTTAGTGATGGGATTTCTACAAACTGGAATTTGTCAGTTCAAGTGGATCTTATAGCAGCGATAATTTCCAATGCATTCAAGGCCGCAATCCTTCGCAACTTGTTCATATTCCTCATCGCAAAAGAATGTCATTACTTTGCCCTTTCGGCGCTGGGCATCCGACAGTGCCGCCTGCAGCAATTCCTTAAACACTTTCGCATCATAGATACCTTGATCAATGTCAATTCCGAATATTTCAAACCATCCGTCATTGGCATCCATGTAATAGATGGCGCCTTGTGGTTTTCCGTCTTTCTCCTTTATAAAGACGACCCAATTACCCAGATCGTCATATATTCTCTCACAATTCCAGTACATATCGTCATCGGTCTGACTGTGAAGTAATTGAAAGAGATTGTAGTTATCTTTTTTGACACGCACAATGCTTTCGTTTTCCGGAAAATGTCCCAAATGATCAAGATACGAAGTATTGTTAAAATCATCCTCAATACATTCAAATCCTTGTTCGGCAAGATAACTTACAGCTGCATGGTTATCAGCAGGAAAGCCCAAAAACAAGTCGTATCCCGGGAATCTTTCTCTTGCAAAAGTCAAAAACTCTGAAAGAGCTTGTTCGGTTTCTTTGTTGATCAGAAAAAGACATGTATCGAGATAAAGGTCGTCCGGAATCCAATAATAGTGAATCAACCCTTGTACTTCGCCCTCAAGCTCAAACAGCAGCATCTGTTCAGTCTCCCGGTCAAATGCTTTCAGCGAGCGATCAATAAACATCTCTTTCGTTTTAACTCCGTCACAATATGTCGGGTATCCGGACTTCGTCACATCCAAAGCCAACGCATAGGCGAAATCGACGTATTGATCAAATTCTTCTTTAGAACATAACCGCAGCATTTTCTCCTCCGCAAATCCCGATTGAACTAAACCGCTTCGCGGTAGCGCGCTGCCCAGCCGATTAAATTACTCCGGCTGAGGCAGTCATGCTGCTTACATTATAGCAGAATTCCTTTATAC
>CADAPM010000024.1 GCA_902789795.1 uncultured Eubacteriales bacterium | reverse complement strand
TGAAAATGCATAGAAATAGGGCTAACTGATCTACACAAAATCAGTTAGCCCTCATTTTCAGAATGATGGATTTTTGTTGCCAAATTGTTGCCACGCGGGACTTTGGCCGCCCGGAAACCCTTATTTTACGCGGGTTTCCGGGTTTCAGCCTTTATTCCCACTCGATCGTCCCGACGGGCTTGGGCGTGATGTCGTAGAGGACACGGTTGACGCCGGGGACCTCGTGGGTGATGCGGTCGGTGATGCGGGCGAGGAGATCGTAGGGGATGGGCTCGATGGTGGCGGACATGGCGTCGCGGGTGTTGACCGCGCGCAGGACGCAGGGCCACTCATAGGAGCGCTGGCCGTCGCGCACACCGGTGGAGCGGAAATCGGGCACGATGGTGAAGTACTGCCACACCTTGCCCTGCAGGCCGGCGTTGGCGAACTCCTCGCGCAGGATGGCGTCGGACTCGCGCACGGCCTCGAGGCGGTCGCGGGTGATGGCGCCTACGCAGCGCACGCCCAGGCCGGGGCCGGGGAAGGGCTGGCGCTGGACCATGCTCTCGGGCAGGCCGAGGGCCTTGCCGACCACGCGCACTTCATCCTTGAACAGGAGCTTGACGGGCTCCACCAGCTCGAAATCGAGTTCGGGCGGCAGACCGCCGACGTTGTGGTGGGACTTGACCGGGCCGGACTCCAGGATGTCGGGGTAGATGGTGCCCTGGGCCAGGAAGCGGATGCTGTTCAGCTTGGCGGCTTCCTCGGCGAAAACGTCGATGAATTCCTTGCCGATGATCTTGCGCTTCTGCTCGGGGTCGCTGACGCCCGCCAGCTTATCCAGGAAGCGGTCCACCGCGTCCACATAGATCAGGTTTGCGTTCATCTGATCGCGGAATACCTTGATGACCTGCTCGGGCTCGCCCTTGCGCAGCAGGCCGTGGTTCACGTGCACGCAGGTCAGCTGCTGGCCGATGGCCTTGATCAGTAGGGCCGCGACGACGGATGAATCTACACCGCCGGACAGGGCCAGAAGTACCTTGCCGTCACCGACTTGCTCTTTGATCAGAGTGATCTGCTGTTCGATGAATTCCTGTGCCTGGGCCGCAGTCTCGATGCGCTGCATATCCGCAGGCCGTACGTTGTTTGTCATCATCCGTCCTCCTCGCATTTGTCGGCATTTTTGCCGCATTGAGATTTTATCAGAATTGCCGGGGGTAAGTCAATCGTGAATGTGGGCATTTCCCGGCCAATGAGAATGTGGTGCGATGGGAATTTGGGGGATGGGAGGGGGAGGGGAGGTTGAAGGGAGGAGGTTTAAGGTTGAAGGGAGGAGCGCCAATGAGCATACCGTGCGCGGTGCGTGCGCGATTCAACCGCCCCTACGGGGTCGCGTCCGACGTTTCCGTCCAGATGCCGCGCCTGCAAGGCCAAACTTCGTTTAATCAAAATGCATTCAACTGTAGGGGAGGGTCACCTGACCCTCCCGCGATGGGACAATTATTAAAGATACGCCAACGAATGGCGGCTGACATGATTGCATAAAGCGTTTATGTCTTTACGCCAACAGGGCGGGCGGATCAGGTGATCCGCCCCTACAAGGTGGTGTTCGTTGCCTCCGTTCCGATGTTGCGCATTGCAAAGACTGGCGCGATCGTTTGCGGGTCCTCCCCAAACGCCACCGCCCCCATCCATCATGTGACGGATGAGGGCGGCGGGGGAACGTGGGACTGTATTTCTTATTCTTCCGCGGTTTCGGCGGGGTCGTCGAGGACGGAGCGGAGGAGGCAGCGGGTCTCGGTCCGGCCGTCCTTTTCGGTGGTGAGGCGAAGGAAGTCGTCCTGCTGGAGCTCCATCCGCACGGTCAGGCCGTCGGCCATGCAGGTGAAGACGCCGTTTTCAAAGGTCAGGTCCGTCAGGAGGTAGCCGAAGGGGCCACCCTTGAGGATGGCCTTTGAGCCCTCGATGTAGATGAGGGTATTGTCGCCGGTCAGTTGGGCGGGGAGGGCGTCGCCGTCCCGCAGGGTATAGGCGGCCTTCCACAGGCTGGCATAAAGTTCCGCGGGGGCGTCGGGCAGCGGATCGGCGGGGGAATAGGCCCAGGGCTTTTCCCGGGTGAAGAAGGCCAGATGGTCGCCCAGCATCAGGGTGCCTTCGCCCCAGGTGGCCAGGTCGGGCTCCGCTGCACCGTCCAGGTAGATGAAGCCGTCGTCCAGCTTCCAGGTTCCGGTTTTCTCCTCCTCCAGGGCAGCTCCGCCGCCGCGCCGGCCAGATCCATGTACCACAGGCCGGTGACGTCCGCTTCCGCCAGGGTCAGGCCCGCGGCGCACATGAGGGCCAGCGCCAGGAACAGGGCGATATATTTTCTCATGGTGATTCTCCTTTACAATGTCATGTTGATCGTTTCTGTCATCCTGAGGCCGAAGGCCGAAGGATCTCGTCGCTTTCAGATCCTTCGGCTCCGTTCCGCTCTCGCTCCACTCCGCTCAGGATGACAGGCGGTGGTTGTCGCCGCCTCCCGCCTGTCATTCTGAGCCTCAGACGAAGAATCCTTTGGTATGCCAACCCTTATTCAACGCTTTTTGGCAGATGTGAAAGTATTATTGTTTGCGTCTGTAATCTCCAGATAGAATTCCAGGTATTCTCCCTGCACATAGGTTTCGCCCGTAATCATACTCTCATAATACACTTCGTAGTTTCTGCCGCCAGTCACCAAGCAAGAGTGTTCCAGATTATCTGAAACTGTAGTATATTTAACCATATAGCTTGTACGATTTGGATTTAGACGTGGTCCTCCTAGGATGCGATCTGCAAAAATCTTCACTGTATACGGTGCCTTGCCGCCTGTTATGATATAAGCTATTTCCGTAAATTCACTTTTTCCTGCATACCCGCCAACATAGGTTATTTCACCGTGCAATGATATGGATACTATTGCTTCATTACTGATCACCTGTTCCCCGGTTCGGGTATCGGTGACGATGCAGCGCACAGCGGTGCCGCTGGTGTAAGTTCCCGCGCGCCTTTGGCCCGTCCAGCGATTGACCCATTGCCCGTTCTTCAGGGATTTATCCTGCCATTGGTAGCTCAAATCCTGGCTGCCGTCCCAGGTCACCGCCAGACAGGTGAAGGACGCAGATACACCAGTGGGATTGTTTTCGTTATATTCACCCACTACATTCTGCGGCTGATGAATGATGATGGGCGGAAGCGGCTCAGTGCCGGTATAATTGACCCGTACAGACTGATTAGCGATACGTCCCTGGGCGTCATACGCTGTGCATTTATACAATCCCGGGGCATGGGCAGTGTAGGAAGCATCCGTCCCTTCCGCTACTATCGAATCGCTAACGACGTATCCGTTCCGCTCTCCCTCGAACCACCATATATACCTGACTGCCGGGGCATTTGTCACTGCCGTCAGCGTCACGTTATCCTCAGGGGTGGTCAACTCGCCGGACACATCGATATGATCGATCTGGAACTGGAAATCCGTCACGACAGCCACATCGGAATCCGCCCAGCGGCCCGTGGCGTCTTCGATGTGGATATAGTATTCGCCGGATTTCCATCCACTGCGTATAAATAATACTTGAAAGGCTCCTCGCCTTCCTCCATGACTACGTTGATTTCCACTGGCGTTTCGCCGTCTTCGGATAGCATCCCGCCCTGGGGCTGCTGGGCGATCTTCAATTGCGGATAGATCACTGTCACCGTGCAGGAGGCGGCATCGTCCATCGCGTCAGTGGCCAGGAAGGTGTACACCACTTCCTTGCTGCCGTCGCCCAGGATGGGGGCGGTGTATTCCCAGTCCGCCACCTTCTGGGTGGGGATATCCACGCCGTCCCGCAGCCAGACGCCGGTGTAGGGCTCGATGCCGCCGTAGACCTCGGCCCACAGCTCGTAGTCCTGGCCGTCCAGCAATTCCACGACCTCGGCGTCGGTCTTGGTCTCAAAGGGGTCTGCATCGTACACGATGGCGACCTGGGAGGTGACGGAATTGCCGGCGGCGTCCTCCACCACGCAATGGTACTCGCCCGGTATCGGCTGGTTATACTCGCCACCTAGGGGGACCTCAAGCGTCGACCCGGTGCCCACGTTGTTCCCTTCGCTGTCAAACCAGGTGTAGATGTACGGGTCGGAACCAAACGCAAAGCGCTCACCGCCTGACGCCTTACAGGTCAGGATCACGGGGTCCATTTCGCAGGTGGCGGTGTTTTCGGGCTGCTCGGAGATGTACAGGCTCCAGTTGACCAATACCTTTTCGCTGTCGACATGGCTGCCCGCGTCATCGTACACCGTGCAGTAATAATAGCGATAGCCGTCGGTGACATCCAGCGTGTTTTCGCTGCTGTTTTTTTCTTCTTTCCATATATAATTAAACAGGCCGCTCGCGGTCAGCTTTTTCCACTGGTAGGTGTAGGGCGGGAAGCCGCCCGCCGCCTCCACGGACAGGGTGAGGGAGCCGCCGTTACGATCCATGAAGCCGGGCTCGGGCTGGGTGACGATGTGCAGGAGCTCAAAGCCCTCCTCGACCTCGCCGGGCTCCAGGCCGTCCTCCTCAATGCCGCCGTTTCTGAGGGAAATGGGCAGCGGCTTGGTGAGGATCTCCTCGGTCTTCGTTTCGCCGCAGAGGGAGCAGGTGTAGGTCATCTCCCCGGGGTTCAGGTAGCCCGGTTCCTTGGTCACCACGCCCTCGTCCCAGCTGTGCTCGCCGTAGTCAAAGTACTGGTAAGCCCGCTCCCCGCAGACCTTGCAGGTGTGCTCCCGCATCTCGCGCTGGACGCAGGAGGCGGGCTTTTCGATCTTCCAATTGCCCCACTTGTGGCCGGTGGCGGGCAGGGACTCCCGCTTTGTCTCACCGCAGCTGCAGCGGTAATAGGCCGTGCCGGTGCTGGTGCAGGTGGGGTCGCTGCGCCGGATCAGCCGCCAGGTGTGCGTATGCTCGGCGTAGGGCGATGTGGCCGCCCCTGCCGACGCCGCCAGCAGGCAGAGCGCCGCCGCCAGCGCCAGGATGATGCACAGTTTCCGCTTCATGTTTCATTCTCCTCCTTCATGGTGGTCTGGGTATAACCGATCACAGAGGCCGACCGGCGATCACGCGCTTTCCCTCCCAGGATGTCGATCTGGAAAGGTACGTCCGTCGCTGCAACAGTTTTCTCTTTTCATAAGCACCACCTCCCGGCTGGGATGTACACACTATTTCAAGATCATTATAATTGAAAACAGGGCGTTTTGTCTATATGGGAAATGATGATTTGGGAGAAAAATGGCTGGTTTTTATATGTTTTTGGGGGGATGTAGGGGCGGGTCACCTGACCCGCCCGCGGTACGCCATGATTGGGTAATGAACCAATGAACGGCGGAAAACATGATTGAATAAAACATTATGTATTTACGCCAACAGGGCTGAAAGAAAGACAAATCGAATGCCCTCATCCGCCTCACTGCGCTCGGCACACACCTGGACCTGCTGGCCCGCTCTTCACTGAGATCGGTCCACCGGACCGATCTCCGGGCGTTCAGAGCCCCCCGAAATCGGGGGAAGGCTTTTCCGCGTTCCTCTGCTTGGTTGAGCAAACAAATACAGTGCAATCATAGATGCTTGCATCAATTCTGAAAGAAGATCCCCCCAAAGAGGCCTTCCCCCGATCTCGGGGGAAGGCTTTTCCGCGTTTCTCTGTTTGGTTGAGCAAACAAATACACTGCAATCATAGATGTTTGCATCAATTCTGAAAGAGATCCCGCAAAAGAGGCCTTCCCCCGATCTCGGGGGAAGGTGGCCCGCGCAGCGGGTCGGATGAGGGCGTACCCGCCCTGGCCGTCCGCGAAGGATCTGTTCTGTTGTTCAAAGGTCAATAAAGGCAAAGGGGGATTATCAAGCGTTTCTTGTGCCTCGCGCTTATTGTGTGATTCGATAATGTTGAGAAGGAGGGATTCGCCTTTTCTGCGGAAAAGCGGGGCCGGCTCTGACGGTCCACTGGACCGTCATTCACTACCGGTCCTCAGTTCGCCATTGTCGCATAGAACGCTGCCGCATTCTATGCTCTGTGGCTCACTGGGACTTCGTCCTGCCTTCATCCGCCACTGGCGGCGGCAGGACTCCGTCCCCCTTCGAATCCCTCCTTCTCCCAACACAAAAAGCACCCAAGATGGGTGCTTTTTATGTTGGCGGAGAAGGAGGGATTCGAACCCTCGAACGCTTTTACACGTTACACGATTTCCAGTCGTGCGCCCTCGACCAAGCTAGGCGACTTCTCCATAGGGGTCGGCTTGCGTCAACGTGTGGTATTATAGCATCAAAGCGGGCGAGTGTCAAATAGTTTTTTTCATGCCTGCCCATGCCGCAAAACGCGGCGGACATCGGCAGGAAAACGGCTGTGGGCAGCGAAATATATACACTTATTTGGGGAACGCTGATCCATTCGGCCGCGGGGCGGACAATGTCTTTTCTGTTCTGGTTTGCCTCGTTATGGTCGGCGCAGCGGAAAAATGGAGCTGGAGGGCAAGAGGAGCATGCGGCAGCTGTTCAATGACGGTTGGCAATTCCTGTTAGCTGAGCCGGGCTGCGGGATCAAAGAGGTCCGCGCCCGGGATAAGGAGGCGCTGTGCCTGCCTCACGACTGGGCCATCGGGGATGTGTCCCGGTTCTATCAGACTGCAGACGGGTGGTATTTCAAAAGCCTCGACAGCGCGCTCATCCCCGCCGGACACGAGCGGGTCCTTTTGCACTTTGACGGCGTGTACATGGATTCGTGCGTCTACCTGAACGGGGAGCGTGTCGCCGAGCATCATTACGGCTATACCGCGTTTTATGCGGACCTGAGCGGGGGGCTGCAGCCGGGGGCCAATGAGATCGCTGTGCAGGTGCGCTACCGCTGCCCGAACTCGCGCTGGTATTCGGGCGCGGGCATCTTCCGGGACGTGACGCTACTGAGCTTCCGGTCCGCCCATCTCGTGCCGGACGGCTTGGCCGTGCGCACGGAGCGCAGCGGCCGGGGGTGGAAGCTCACCCTGCGGGCCGAGACCGTGGACGCCGAAGGCCAGTCCGTGCGGGCGGCGCTGTACGACGGCGAAAACTGCCTGTGGCAGGCGGAAGCGGCGGCGGATGATTCAGGGATCCGGCTGACGGCGGAGCTTACGGACATCCGGCCCTGGGATCTGGAGGATCCGAAGCTGTACCGGCTGGAACTGTCCCTGCTGGACCAGGCCGAGCGGGTGAACATCGGCTTCCGGGAGACCGTTTTCAGCCCGGAGGAGGGCTTTTTCCTGAACGGGCGGCACGTGAAGCTGCACGGCGTGTGCCTGCACCACGACCTGGGCGCGCTGGGGGCGGCCTTCCATAAGGACGCGGCGCGGCGGCAGCTTCGAGTCATGCAGGAAATGGGCGTGAACGCCGTCCGCACCTCGCACAACCCGCCGGCCAGCGCCTTCCTGGATCTGTGCGATGAAATGGGCATCCTGGTGGATGATGAGGCCTACGACATGTGGGAACGGCCCAAGACGGAGTTCGACAACGCGCGCTTCTTCCCCGACACCTGGCGGGAGGACGTGGCGGCCTGGGTGCGCCGGGACCGCTGCCACCCGTCGGTCATCCTGTGGTCCATCGGCAACGAGATCCAGGACGTGTTTCTGGGGGAAAGGGGCTATCAGTGGAACTGCCGGCTCACCGATGAGGTGCGGAAGCACGATGTCCTCAACCACGCGCGGGTCACGTTCGGCAGCAACTACATGCCCTGGGAGGGCGCGCAGCGCGCCGCTGAGTATGTGAAGCTGCCGGGCTACAACTACGCGGAAAGCCATTACGAGGCCCACCATCAGGCGCACCCGGACTGGGTGATCTACGGCAGCGAGACCTCGTCCATGGTGCAGAGCCGGGGCGTCTACCATTTTCCCATGGCGGAGGATATCCTGTGCGAGGAGGACGAGCAGTGCTCCGGCCTGCTCAACAGCAAGACCAGCTGGGGCATCCAGTCCCTGCCGAAAATGCTGGTGGACGACCGGAAGTGCCGCTATTCCCTGGGGCAGTTCGTCTGGGCGGGCATCGACTACATCGGAGAGCCCACGCCCTACAGCACCAAGAACAGCTATTTCGGCCAGGCGGACACGGCCTGCTACCCGAAAGACCCCTATTATTTCTATCAGTCCATGTGGAGCGGCAGGCCCATGATCCATATCGGCGTCAGCTGGAAATGGAACCGGGGGCAGCTGATCGACGTGCCGGTCATGACCAGCTGCGCCGCGGCGGAGCTGCTGCTGAACGGCGTGAGCCTGGGGAAAAAGGTCGTGGATCAGGATGACGAGCGCGCCTGCCTGCCGGTCTGGCAGGTGCCCTATGCGGACGGGGTGCTGGAGGCCCGGGGCTATGATAAGGATGGGAAATTGCTCGTCCGGGATACGGTCTGCAGCTACAGCGATCCTGTCGCCCTGACCGTGAGCGCGGAAACGCCGGAGGTCCGGGCGGGTGGGCTCACCTTCCTGACGGTGCAGGCCCTGGACGCGGACGGACATCCGGTGGCCGACGCCAATGTACCCGTGACGGTGCGCGTGAGCGGCGCGGGAAAACTGATGGGCCTGGACAACGGCGACAGCACGGACGAGACCTCTTATCGGTCCGACTGCAAGCGCATGTTCTCCGGCAAGCTGCTGGCCATCGTGGGTGCGGAGGCCGCGGGCGGGATCCGCGTCACCGTGTCGTCGTCGGGGCTTGCTTCTGCCGAGATCGCGCTGCAGGCGGCCCCCTGCGTGTCTGCGCATCCCCTGCCCACGGTGCGCCCGCGGCACGAGGCATTGCAATCCGCGCCCTGGATCCGGCGCATCGACCTGGAGCCGCTGGGGGCGTCCGTCCTCACGCCGGAGCATCCCGAGGCGGATTTCCGGGTCCGACGGGAGCCTGCGGGCGCGGCGGGGAACATCACCCTGCGCGTGACCACGGCCCAGGGGGTGGACTTCCCCGGCGCGGAGGTGCGCTGGCTGGATGGGGACACCGCTCGGGTGAGCGCGAAGGCCGACGGGGCCTTCTACCTGCGGGCGGCGGCCACCAACGGCACGCAGCGCACGCGGGTGCTGTCCACCTATCCCATCCGGGCCGAGGGGCTGGGCAAGGTGACGCTGGATCCCTACGCGCTGGTGGCCGGTTCCCTGGCGGACAGGCGGGACGGCGAGATCGCGCCCGGCAACGAGCGGGGCATCGCCTTTGACCGCGAGGGCCCCAGCGGCGTGGGCTTCTCCCGGGTCGACTTCGGCCCGGTGGGGTCCGATACGGTGGAGCTGCCCATCTTCGCCCTGGACGACCGCGTGCACGAGATCTGGCTCTGGGACGGCTGGCCGGACCAGGGCGGGAAGCTGCTGACGGTCTGCCCCTATCAGAAGCACAGCATCTGGAACTCCTACCAGTCCCAGTCCTTCCGCCTGCCCGCGCCCCTGACCGGCCTGCACGACCTGTATTTCGGCGCGGTGGAGAAAGTGCACTTCAAGGGCTTCCGCTTTGAGCGCCAGTCCCGGGCCCTGCGGGTGAACCGGGCCTCGGATGCGGATCAGGTGTACGGGGACAGCTTTACCCGGGCCGGAGACGCGATCCTGGACATCGGGAACAACGTGACCGTGAGCTATGAGCATATGGAGTTCGCCCCGGGGAAGGCCTGGGAGCTGCTGTTGACCGGGCGCACCGCCCACGAGCAGACGCCCGTGGCGCTGCAGGTGCGGAACGCGGTGGGGCAGGAGGTGCGCCAGACGCTATTGTTCCGGCACTCGGAGCAGGCGGAGGAGCAGATCTTCCCCGTCTCTGTGCCCGAGGGCGAATGTACGGTTTCCTTCGTCTTCCTGCCGGGCTGCCATTTCGATCTGCTCTCTTTTGTATTCAGGGAGAAGGGAAATGAGCTTTAAAGCGGAACGGGCGCTCCCGGGAGTGACCCACATCACGGATGCCATGGGCGTGTGCATGACGCTGCTGGAGGGGAAGGACCGCGCCTTGCTGATCGACGCGGGCTATGGTCTGGAAAACGTGCGTGATTACGTACGGACCCTGACGGACAGGCCGGTCAGCCTGATCCTGACCCACGGCCACCACGACCACGCCCTGGGCGCGATGCACTTTGAGCGGGCGCTGATCCATCCTGCGGAGGAGGCGGTGTACCGCACCTATACGGCGGGCTTCCAGCGCAGGCAGGTGCTGATGCAGGCCGCGGAAAAGGGCCTCAGCGTGGATGAAGCGGTCTATCTGCGCGCCCCGGTGCCGGAGCCGGAAATGATTACGGGCGGTGAGCTCGACCTGGGCGGCCTCACCGGGCGGGTGATCCCCTGCCCGGGGCACACGCCGGGGAGCCTGGTCGTCTATGTGACGGAGCAAAGGCTGCTCCTGACCGGGGATGACTGGAACCCGACCACCTGGCTGTTTTTCCCTGAGGCGCTGCCGGTGGGGGACTATCTTAAAAACATGCGGGCGCTGCTGGACAATTGCCCCTTTGAGCGCGCGCTGTGCTCCCACAGCCCGGTGCTGCATGAGCGGGCGGAGCTGGAGGCGTTTTTCGGCGGCTTGACGCCGGAGCTCCTGCGGGCGGCGGAGCCGAGCCCCGAGGGGAAGGAGCGCGGCATCCGCACCGGGCGCTGCGTGCCCGCCGAGGGGATGCAGCTGATCTTCGACCTTGACAAATATGCGGGAGAATGACGGAATGAACGGATTTGACGGGCTGTGGCTGAAAAAGCTCCAGCGGACCCTGCCCCCCTGCGAAACGCCGGCAGAGACGGCGAAGGCGGAGCTCAGCGCCTTTTTTGCGGACCGGGGACTGGGGGAGACTTTCGCCCTGGCCGAGGACGAGGCCCTGGGCGAGGGCTACCGTGTCTGCTGGGAAGGAGCCTGCTGCCGCGTCGCCGGCGGTCATACCGGCCTTTTGTACGGCGCGTATGATGTGATCCTGGGCCTGCTTAAAGGGGAGGGGCGGCAGGACCTGGCCTCCGCGCCGCAATACCCCCTGCGCATGCTCAACGCCTGGGACAACATGGACGGCAGCGTGGAGCGCGGGTACTCGGGACGCTCCCTCTGGTTCGAGGGCGGGCGCTTCGATTACGACCCGGAGCGCATCCGGTATCTCGGGCGGCTGCTGGCCAGCGCGCATATCAACGTGCTGTGTCTGAACAATGTGAACGTGCACGCGCCCGCCCAGGAACTGGTGTCCGGGATGCTCGGGGACCTCAAGGCCTTCGCGGCGCTGCTCAGGCCCTTCGGTGTCCGGCTGATGGTGTCCATCGACTTCAGCCTGCCCCTGAGCGCGGGTCTGCCCACCGCGGACCCGCTGGACGCGGGGGTGCGGGAGTTCTGGAAGGCCCTGGCGGACCGGGTCTGGGCGGAGGTGCCGGATCTCGCCGGCTTCCTGGTCAAGGCGGACAGCGAGCACCGGCCCGGCCCCAACGCTTATGGCCGCACGCATGCCGAGGGCGCGAACATGCTGGCGGAGGCCGTGGTGCCCCACCAGGGCGTGGTCGTATGGCGTGCCTTCGTGTACGACTGCATGCAGGACTGGCGCGACGCCCAAACAGATCGCCCCTGCGCGGCCTATAAGATCTATCAGCCCCTGGACGGGGATTTCCGGGATAACGTGATCCTGCAGGTCAAGAACGGGCCCTACGACTTCCAGGTGCGGGAGCCGGTGTCGCCGCTGCTCCTGAGCCTGAAAAAGACCCATCTCGCCCTGGAGGTGCAGTTGGCCCAGGAGTACACCGGGCAGCAGATCGACCTCTACGCCATGCCGCCCATGTGGCGGGAGATCTTTGACGTCCTGCCCAAGGAAAACATCTGCAGCATGGCGGCGGTCTCCAACCTGGGGCGCGGGTATTTCTGGACGGGCCATCCCTTCGCGGCGCTGAACCTGTACGCCTATGGACGCCTGGCATGGCAGCCGGATACGGAGCCCGGGCGGATGATCGGCGACTGGGTGCGGCTCACTTATGACCTCAACGTGGAGGACCGGGAGAGCCTCTGCCGCCTGCTGGCGGGCAGCAGGAATGCCTACGAGAAATACACCGCGCCTCTGGGCCTGTGCTGGATGGTGGTGCCGCATACCCACTACGGGCCCTGCCCGGGCGGCTATGAGTTCGACCTGTGGGGCACCTACCACCGGGCGGACCGGAACGCGGTGGGGATCGACCGCACGGGGGAGGGCACGGGCTATGCCCTGCAGTACCCGGAAAAACTGCACGAACTTTACGAAAACCTTGACACATGCCCCGATGAAATGTTATTGTTCTTCCATCGGCTGTCCTATGACTGGGTCATGCGCGATGGGCGGACGCTCATCCAGCGCATCTATGACGACCATTTTGAAGGCTATGAGGCCGTCCGGGCCATGGCAGAGACCCTGCGCGCCCTGCCGCTGCCCGAAAACGACAAGGCCGAGGCCGAGAGCCGGATGCAAAGGCAGCTCAGGAACGCCCGGGAGTGGCGGGATGTCATCAACACGTTTTTCCACCGCCTGAGCGGTGTTTCGGATGCACGGGGACGCAGGATCTACCCGTAAATGAGGGGATAACGCGGACGTTTTCCCTGAGGAGGTGTGTACTATGCCTGGAAGATCTGTCAGAATGACGGAGCATCATAACAAAAAGCTGATCCTTTTGATCATCAGTTTGGCCATCCTGTTGACCGGCATCATCGTGCTGGGCGTGCTGAGCGACCGGCAGGAGGAAAAGCCCGAGGTCAAGCAGCAGTCCTCCAACAGCTTTCTTCTGGACCGGAGGGAGTATAACGGGAAGACCTATGTGGAGCGCACCGGCATCACCTCGCTGCTCCTGATGGGCGTGGACCGCACGGATCTTTCCCCGGTGCAGACCGGCTACCGCGCCGGCGGTCAGGCGGACTTCCTGCTGCTCATCGTCATGGACGCGAATGAGAAAAAGGTCAACATGCTCCACATCAACCGCGACACCATGGTGGACATCGTGACCCTGGGCATCCTGGGCAAGAAGGTGGGTACCAGGAGCGCGCAGATTTGCCTCTCCCACGCCTATGGCGCGAACCAGCTGGAGAACGGCCAGAACACCATGGAATCGGTGGCCAACCTGCTGGAGGGCATCGAGCTCAACCAGTTCTACTCCATGCTTATGAGCTCCATGCCGGAGCTCAACGACCTGCTGGGCGGCGTGACCGTGGTCATGCCGGGGGACTATCCGGAGCTGGATCCCGCCTATGTGAAGGGCGCGACGATCAAGATGAACGGCCAGCAGGCCTATGACTTCGTGCACGGCCGCATGGACGTGGGCGACAAGACCAATGTGGACCGCATGCTCCGCCAGCGCGCGTATATGGACGGCGTGCAGAAGATCCTGACCCAGAAGCTGCAGAGCGGGGACACCGAGTTCATCAACGCCATGTACGATAAGCTGGGCGACAGCCTGACCACCAACGTGACCCGGGGCCAGATGATCAACGAGGCCGTCAAGGCGGCCAAGTATGCGATCCAGCCGGTGGAGCAGCTCGAGGGCAGCTTCAGCATGGGCATGGACGGCCATGTGGAGTTCCACGCCGATCAGGACTGGATCGTGAATTGGGTGCTCAAAACCTATTTCCGTGAAGAAAAATAATCATTATAGCTCGACAGACTGAACAGTTCAGTATCATTTGAGAAATTTATTGACAATGCCTGAGTAATCCCGTATAATGCCCGTGAGTGCAGGCTTCTGCTGCGCTCACGGGCATTGTGTTTGGACCAATCATAACTCGGAGGTATTATGCGATCTGATCTGCAGCCCGCGTTCGCGGAGTCTGAGCTTTTCAATGGCTTCAATCCGGAGGCGCACGTCGAGCGGTTTGAAGACCGGGAGAGCCTCAGTGCTTATGCCAACAAGGAAGACTGCATCGGCCTGGTGCAGAAGGGCCTGGCGGACGTCTGGTGCATCGCGTCGGACGGTACGGAGACCCTGCTGAACACGGCGCGGCGGGGCGATTGCTTCGGCATTGCCTACATCTACGAGCCCCGGGGCATGCAGACCCGGGTCGTGGCCCGGGGACGGTGCGAGGCGGCCTTCATCCGCAAGGCGGAGATCAAGCGCCTGATCACGGAGAGCCAGGATTTTGCCATCCGGTATTATACCCTGTGCAATCAGAAGATCCAGTTCCTGCTGGGACGCATCATGCTGCTGACCTCCCAGTCCTGCCGGACGAGGCTGACGGCCTACCTGCTCCTGAACAGGAACACGGATAACGTGGTGCCCATGCGCGGCACCAAGGACGAGCTGGCCAGCCGCCTGTCGGTGAGCCGGGCCGCCCTGTACCGGGAGCTGGGGACCCTGCAGAAGCGCGGTCTGATCGAATCCCTGCGCCAGGGGATCAAGCTCACGGACCTGGAGCAGCTGGAACAGTTGCTGTACTACGATAACCTGAAGGAGGATACCTGAAAAATGAAACGGATACTTGCTTTGGTTTTTATGCTGACGATGCTCATGCTGCCTGCGGCGGCTGAAGGATATGCTTTCAAGGTCTCATCGCCCAACGGCGCCCCGGGCATCGCTCTGGCGGTGCTGGCGGCGAAGGCCCCGGAGCAGTACACCTATGTGGCCGCGGAGGCCATCACGGCGGAGTTTGCGAGCGCCAAGGCGGACTTTATCATCGCACCCATCAACGCGGGCGCGAAGCTGTACAAGGCGGGCAAATCCGCCTATCAGCTGGCGGCGGTGGTGACCTGGGGCAACCTGTATTTCGCCTCCCAGAAGGAAAACTTTGCGCCCGAGACCATGAACGGCGCGAAGGTGACGCTGTTCGGTGAGAACACCATCAACGCTGCCGTGGCGCTGTATTCGCTGGAGAAGAACGGCATTACGCCTTCGGAAGTGGAGTACCTGGCCGGAGCGGCCAATACCCAGAGCTTGCTTTTGACCGATCCCAACGCCATCGTGCTGACGGCGGAGCCCGCACTGACCGCGGCGTCCATGAAGAACGAAAAGATCACCGCCGTCGCGCTAAACGAGCTGTACAAGGCGGCTTCGGGCCATGACGGCTATGCCCAGGCGGGCCTGTTCGTGAACCCCGCCGCTGTCCAGGCGCAGCCCGAAGCGGTGGCTGAATTCCTCAAGGAAGCGGCTGCGGCGGTGGCCCTGTGCGAAACGGACGTGCCGACCGTGGCGGAAGCGGCGGTGGCTGTGGGTGTCCTGCCTAATGTGAAGGTGGCTGCGAAGGCCATCCCCGGCTGCGCCCTGCGCTTCGTGAGCGCTCAGGAGGCGCGGCCCATGGTCGAACAGACCGCTTCCATCGATCTGGCCCAGTTCGGCGGCGCGCTGCCGGACGACGGATTCTATTATGTCCCGGCAGCGGAGAAATGATCTTCTTGCCACTGCGATCGGCATCGTCCTCATCGGGGCGCTGATCCAGGCTGCGGGCGCGCTGAAGCATGAGCGGCTGGTATTTCCGGACGCGCTCACGATCCTGCGCGCCTTTTTTCGTTTGCTGGGGGAGCCCGCCACCTACCGGATGATGGGCACCTCCCTGCGGCACCTGCTGGAGGCGCTGATCATTTCGCTGCTCATCGGGGTGCCGCTGGGATTGCTCGAGGGCTTGAACCGCTTTGCGCGGCATCTGCTGAAGCCCTTCATCTCCTTCATCCGCGCGATCCCCATGATCGTGCTGATCATCATGGTCATGGTATTGGCGGATTATTCCGCCGTGCCCGCGGTTGCGGCGGTGCTGATGCTGCTGCCCATGATCAGCGAAGCGACGATGGAGGGCTGCCGCAGCATCCCGCAGCAGCTGATCGACGTGTACAAGATGAACGCGGACCTGAACCTGATGGTCATCTTCCGCGTCTACCTGCCGCTGATGCGCGGCTACCTGCGCGAGGCCTTCACCGAGGCCGTCGGCACCGGCATGAAGCTGGTCATCACTGCCGAATACATGGTCCAGACCCGGAACTCCCTGGGCAAAGCCATTTTCTCCAGCAGCTACTTCAACGACTATGAAGACATCTACGCCTACGCCCTCCTGATGGTCCTGATGATCCTGATCCTGAGCGAAGTACCGACGAGGGCGATCGAATTTGCGGGCAAAAAAAGAGAGAGCAGTTTTGAAGTGATAAGCAAAGAGAAAACCAAGTGAGGAGATTGGAGTGAGGAGTGAGGAGTTCAGGTACAAATGCCGCCGCTTCGCTATGGCATTTGTTCAATTGTTGCGGCGTGCCGTTGGCACGCGATATACTATATCGCACGAAGTGCCACAACAGTGGAAGAATACTCCGTAACGAAGTGGAGGAGTTTCTTCCACAACTCCTCACTCCTACCTCCTCACTCCTCACTCTTGCTTCCACCCTCCTAACTGGCTCATAGCCCCTCCTTGCATCCTTCCCCGTTGATTGGTATAATGGTCATGCCGGATCAACGGCGGAGGAGCTTTTTATGGACAGACGGGAAGCGCTGAAGGCCTATGCGGAGGCCGTTTCGCGGGAACGCGAGAAATATCTGGAGCAGCGCGCCCTGCAGAAAGCGGGGCGCATGACGGCCCCGGAAAAGAATAAATACCTGCAAAGCGAAGCGTTCGAAAACGCCGTTTACCAGCTCCAGCGCCGGGACAAGGTCTACCAGGCGCTCCGGCGCGGAGAGCTGATCCAGGATTATCACCAGACGGAGTTTGAGGCGCTGGCGCCGCTGATCCTGCGCGAGATGGAGCAGGGGAATCCGGTGGATCTGCCCTTTTTGCGCTCGGTGGAAAAGAGCCGGATCTCCCTGGACTATGCAAGGGCGGCCCTCAGCATGCTCGACAGCCAGGTGCCGGATCTGTATTTCAAGCGCAACTTCAAGCGCCTGACACGCATGGCGGACAGCATGACGGAGCGCTACCTGCTGCACGGCGATGTGGTGGGCGGCGTACCGCGGGAGCGCAATATCGAGCGCGTGGCCAACTGGGTGCAGCGGCACACTTTTGGGCGCGGCATCACCCAGGAGACGGTGGACCAGGCCTTCACGCCCCAGTCTTTGACCAGCATCCTGCGCCGGGAGCTGGAGCGGGAACACCCGGAGCTCAGGATCTGCAGCAGGATCTGCAACGAGAAGGGTGAGCAGATCTCCAGCCTGGTGGCGGCGGAAACGGCCAAGGCCCGGCAGCACATCTGCGCCCAGGTGAGAAGGCAGTTCCCCCAGAAGCGCATTTTGCAGCTGCTGACCGGCAACGACTCCGTGCGCAGCCTGCAGAAAAAGGTGGACGACGCCCACCGCCAGGAGCAGCGCCTGCGCGACGCCCTGCTGAGCGCCGTGCCGGAGCACTACCGGGACCTGTACCCGCTGGCCCGGCAGATGCAGCGCCACTTTTACCTGCACCTGGGCCCGACCAATTCCGGCAAGACCCACGAGGGCGTCCAGCGGCTGAAATACGCCCAGGACGGCATCTATTTGGGCCCTCTGCGCCTGCTGGCGGCGGAGCAGTTCGACACCCTCAATATGATGGATGTGCCCTGCTCGCTGGTGACGGGCGAAGAGCAGATCCGCGTGCCCTTCAGCCGCGTGCAGGCCTCCACCGTAGAGATGGCGGACCTGAAAAAGCACTATGACGTGGCGGTGATTGACGAGTGCCAGATGATGGCGGACCGGGACCGCGGCGGCGCGTGGACGGCGGCCATCCTGGGCCTGTGCGCCGATGAGATCCACGCCTGCGCCTCGCCGGACGCGGAAGCGCTGCTCACGCAGATCATCCGCGACTGCGGGGACGACCTGACCGTGGTCCGGCACGAGCGCATGACGCCGCTGGAGCTGGAGCGGGAGGCCTTTCACTTTACCGCTTCGGTGCGGCCCGGCGACGCGCTGATCGTCTTTTCCAAGGCGCGGGTGCACGCGGTGGCGGCGGAGCTCAGGGGCAAGGGCTACAAGGTCTCCCTGGTCTACGGCGCGCTGCCGCCGGACGTCCGGCGCGACCAGGCCCAGCGCTTCCTCAGGGGAGAGACGGAGGTGGTAGTGTCCACCGACGCCATCGCCATGGGCATGAACCTGCCCATCAAGCGCGTGGTCTTCCTCGAATCGGAAAAGTACGACGGCGACATCACGCGCACGCTCACAGACGCGGAGTTCAAGCAGATCGCGGGCCGCGCCGGGCGCTACGGCATCTATGACGTGGGCTATGTGAACGCCTTCGGGTTCAAAAGCCTGGTGGCCCAGGCCCTCCATAAGCCCCTGCCGCCCCTCACTGAGGCCGTTATCCGTTTCCCGGAGTCGCTGCTGGGCATCCCGCTGCCGCTTACGCAGATCTTGAACCAGTGGATCATGATGGAGGACAAGGGCTGCTTCTCCAAGGCCTCCACGGTGCGGATGGCGGCGCTGGCGGCCATGCTCGAAAACGACCGCACGGACAAGCAGCTGCTGTACCGCTTTCTGTGCATCCCCTTCGACGAGACGGAGCCGGACCTCCTGACCCGCTGGAAGACCATGTACCACGCCGAATGCCGGCACGAGCATGCGCCCATCCTGGAGGAGATCCCCGAATCCCTGGTGCCGGAGGAGTGCACCGTGCCCATGCTGGACGGCCTGGAGGCAGACTACCGCAAGTGCGACCTGTATTACAATTACGCGCGGCTGTTCCTGGAGGAGCCCGAGGAGATCTTGGACGAGATCCAGCGCCGGAAGGACCTGATCTCCCAGGGCATCATCCATATCCTTTCCACCCAGAAGCTGGCGGCCAAGACCTGCATTTCCTGCAAAAAGCGCCTGCCCTGGAACTGGCCCTACAAGCTGTGCGACAACTGCTTCCACAAGCAGTCGGGCACGCGCTATTACGCTCCGCGCAGGCGGGGACGTTAAGGCGATACTGAAAGGCGGTACGAGCTACGAAGCGGAAAACGGCCCGGGAGATCCTGGATGAAGAACTGACGCAGCTGCGCGGCCTTTTGAACAAGGCGATGCGGCTCATGTGTGAAGACGGACCAACGACCTGATTGCCGGCATCGTGCTGCTGATCGCGGCGCTGATCATACTGAATAAGACGGGGATATTTCAGGGGTAGAAGCCAGGGAGCAGGGAGAAGGTTGAAGGTTGAAGGTTGAAGGGAAGCAACAGGGAGGAAGGAGAAAGTAGGAAGTAGGAAGTAGGAAGTAATTCTACTTGTGCTTGCTCATGCTTTCGTTCATTACGGCATTTGGATCATCAAAAGGGCCTGCCTTTGGTGGGTGATAATGTAAAGAAACCGCGCCTCGGCGCGGTTTCTTTCATGCATCGTTTATCGCTGATCGCAGAACACTATTTACTTCCTACTTCCTACTTCCTACTTCCTAATTATCCTCTGTATTCCAGACACAGCATCGTGAGGTCGTCGAACTGTTCGGCGCTGGTGACTAAGGCGTCTCCAGGATGCCGACCCAGGCGGTGACGAACATGTCCGTCTTGTTTTCCGAGCAGAAGAAATCGTTGGTCTTTTTGAGGATCTCCGCCGGGCTGATCCCTTCCTTGGAATAGTTGCGCATCATGGCCTTGGAGACCATCATGAGCAGCGCGGCGGGAACGCCCTTGCTGCTGACATCGCCGATGATGAGGCCCAGGTGATTGTCGTCGATCAGGAAGAAATCATAAAAGTCGCCGCCGACCTCCTTGGCGGGGTTCATGCTGGCGTAGAGGTCGAACTCCGTCCGGTAGAATGATGAAACTGCGGGTGGTGTAGTCCACCTGCCGCATGCAGCCGAAGTACAGCATCGCGCACACGAAAGCGCCCAGCGCGTCCATGCCCGCGTGGAAGATCGCGTTCCTGACCAGTTCGTTGTTATTGATAAACTGCAGACTCAGGATCAGGGTCCCGATCGCCAGCAGGAGAGAAAAAACCAGTCCGATGGCAGCTGTTTTCTTTTTTAGCATTGCAGCGCCCCTTTCTGTCTTATGTGAAGCGGCCCTGTGAAGCCGCGATGATCGTCCTTTTCTGTCTGCCTGCTCCATGAGGGCAGCGGTTCGCGTTTGAAAGATAAGAGGAACCGCCTCCCATTGTATCAGAGACGTTCCCGCTTTTCAATGGAAGCGCGGAACAAATGAAAAGCTGTATATGCGGATAATTATGCGAACATTTTTTAAACAAAAAGCTTGAAATCGTACCGTTTTCACGCTATAATGAATCGGTTGACGGAACGGTGTCTGTCATCGACCAGTTATTAAATCCATCAAGGAGGATAAACAATGGCGAAAAAGTATGTGTACCGCTTTGAAGAAGGCAACGCGAACATGCGTGAGCTGCTCGGCGGCAAGGGCGCGAACCTGGCGGAAATGAGCCGCATGGGCTTCCCGGTTCCTCCGGGATTCACCGTGACCACCGAGGCCTGCACCAAGTATTATGAAGACGGCAAGACCATCGCCCCCGAAATCGAAGAGCAGATCTTTGCTTCTCTGGCCAAGTCCGAAGAAGTGATCGGCAAGAAGTTCGGCAGCGAGGATGATCCTTATCTGGTTTCTGTCCGCTCCGGCGCTCGTGCTTCCATGCCCGGCATGATGGACACCATCCTGAACCTGGGCCTGACCGACGTTTCCGTCAAGGGCCTGGCCAAGAAGACCAACAACGCGCATTTCGCTTATGACGCCTATCGCCGCTTCATCGCGATGTTCTCCGACGTCGTTATGGAGATCCCGAAGAGCGAGTTCGAAGCCGTTCTGGACGAATACAAGGAAAAGCGCGGCGTGAAGTTCGACCGTGACCTGTCTGCGGAAGACCTGCAGGAAGTCGTGGTCCGCTTCAAGGAGATCTACAAGAAGCACATGGGCGTTGAGTTCCCGCAGGATCCCAAGGTGCAGCTGATGGAAGCTGTCAAGGCCGTGTTCCGCTCCTGGGACAACCCCCGCGCGATCTACTATCGCCGCATGAACGACATCCCCGGCGACTGGGGCACCGCCGTCAACGTGCAGAGCATGGTGTTCGGCAACATGGGCGAAACCTCCGGTACCGGCGTTGCCTTCACCCGCAACCCCTCCACCGGTGAAAAGAAGCTGTACGGCGAGTACCTGCTGAACGCGCAGGGCGAAGACGTCGTGGCCGGCATCCGTACGCCGTCCCCCATCAGCCACCTGGCCGAGCAGATGCCCGAAGTGTACCAGCAGTTTGTGGATACCGCCAACAAGCTGGAAGCGCACTATCGCGACATGCAGGACATGGAGTACACCATCCAGGAAGGCAAGCTCTTCATGCTGCAGACCCGCAACGGCAAGCGCACCGCTCAGGCCGCGCTGAAGATCGCTGTGGATCTGGTGGACGAAGGCGTGCTCTCTGAAGAAGAAGCCGTCCTGAAGGTCGAGCCCAAGCAGCTGGACAGCCTGCTGCACCCCGCCTTTGACGCGGATGCCCTCAAGAAGGCCCCCGTCATCGCCAAGGGTCTGCCCGCTTCCCCCGGTGCCGGCGCCGGCGCGATCTACTTCACCGCTGAAAAGGCCGCTGAACACGGCAAGAACAAGGAAAAGGTCATCCTGGTCCGCAAGGAGACTACTCCTGAAGATATCGAAGGCATGGACTTCTCCCAGGCGATCTTGACCGCTTTCGGCGGCATGACCTCCCACGCGGCGGTCGTTGCCCGCGGCATGGGCCGCGCTGCGGTCGTCGGCTGCGGCGATCTGAAGTTCAATGCGGATGAGACCGCTGTCACCATCAACGGCAAGGAATACCACGAGGGCGATCTGATCTCCGTCGATGGCTCCACCGGCAACGTGTATGACGGCCTGATCCCCACTGTGGAAGCTTCCATCTCCGGCGACTTCGCCCGCTTCATGGGCTGGGCGGACGCGGCCCGCAAGCTGCATGTGCGCACCAACGCGGATACCCCGCGCGACACCAAGCAGGCTGTGGCCTTCGGTGCCGAGGGCATCGGCCTCTGCCGCACCGAGCACATGTTCTTCGAAGCTTCCCGTATCGCGGCTGTCCGCGAGATGATCCTCGCCGACACCAAGGAACAGCGCGAGAAGGCGCTGGCCAAGATCCTGCCCATGCAGCAGGGTGACTTCGAGGCCATGTACAAGGCCCTGGAAGGCCGTCCCATGACCGTGCGTTACCTGGATCCGCCGCTGCATGAGTTCGTGCCGCACCTCGACATGACCGAGGAGATCGAAGAGCTGGCCAAGAACCTGGGCTACACCGTGGAGCAGGTCAAGCAGAAGATCAACGCGCTGCATGAGTCCAACCCCATGATGGGTCACCGCGGCTGCCGTCTGGCCGTCACCTATCCCGAAATCGCCGAGATGCAGACCCGCGCCGTCATGCAGGCCGCCATCAACGTAAAGAAGGAATGCGGCTATGACATCGTGCCCGAGATCATGATCCCGCTGGTCGGCTCCAAGAAGGAACTGGCCTTCGTGAAGAAGATCGTGGACGATACCGCGAAGAAGGTCTTCGAAGAGCAGGGCATGACCCTGGAGTACAAGGTCGGCACCATGATCGAGATCCCGCGCGCGGCCATCACCGCCGATGAGATCGCTGAAGAAGCGGAATTCTTCTCCTTCGGCACCAACGACCTGACCCAGATGACCTTCGGCTTCTCCCGTGACGACGCCGGCAAGTTCCTGGGCTCCTACTACGAGAACAAGATCTTCGAGTCTGATCCCTTCGCCCGCCTGGACCAGGATGGCGTTGGCAAGCTCGTGAAGATCGCTGCTGACCTGGGCCGCAAGACCCGCCCCGACATCAAGCTGGGCATCTGCGGTGAGCACGGTGGCGATCCGTCCTCCATCAAGTTCTGCCACAACGTTGGCCTGAACTACGTGTCCTGCTCGCCGTTCCGCGTCCCGATCGCCCGTCTGGCTGCTGCCCATGCCGCGATCGAAGAGAAGATGGCGAAGAACAAGTAATCCTAAAGCTTTCCCGGAGCTGCTGCAGAAATGCGGCAGCTCCTTTTTCTATTCATTTACCGAGAGAACGATATATCAGTACATTTATGGACGTAGGCAATTGTAAGAGAACGCCCTCATCCGTCGCGTCTTTGACGCGACACCTTCCCCCGAAATCGGGGGAAGGCTTTGTTGGTCGCTGCTTGATTGATCCAAAGGACTTTTTGCAAGCACAGGCATTTGCGTAAATTATGGAAAGAAATCAACGAAAGGCCTTCCCCCGTTCTCGGGGGAAGGTGTCAGGCGCAAGCCTGACGGATGAGGGCGTTCAAATTGTGCTACTCTTTCAGGTGTTCCATATTTTTCGTGATGCACTCCATTTGCGCTTTCTTTACAAATTATTACAGATATGTCGAATATTTTTCAAAATTGTTACAAAATTAGTTTGACATTCTGGACAGCTTTCGTTATAATAGGCATGTCTGAAAATTTGCATCGATCCTGATGTGAAACAGAAGGAGGCTGTGACCCTTATGGCTGAAGACACCAAGAAAAAAGACGCCTATGTCAGGCTCGGACATATACTGATCGTACTGCTCGTGTTCACTGCGATCGCGGTGATCGGTTTCATCTACGCCCGCAACACGGTCGATGAGCAGCTGGCGCAAGCACAGGCCCAGCGCGACAAGCAGAACGAAGAGCGCATTGCGATGCGCGAACAGTGGCTGGCGGAGCAGGCGGCTGCCCAGACCCAGCCTGTGGACGAGAGCTGGCCGCAGCCAGAACCGACGGGCTGGGATATCGTGGATATCAGCAGCTTCGACGTGAAGAACGGCAGCGATCAGGAGTTTGAGCGCGAGGAGCTCGAGGCGGGCGGCCTGATGCTCGTCAACCGCTGGCATTATCTGCCCTCTGATTTCACGGATGAGCGTTTTGAGAACGGGGAAGAGCTGGTCAGCATCATGACCCAGTCCGGTGCGGACAACTTCTCCATCCAGACCAAGGACCGCAGCGTGCGCGTGCTGCAGCCGGTGTACGATCATCTGCTGGACATGCTGCAGGCGGCCAAGGAGAGCGGGCTGGACAATTACCTGATCTGGGAAGGCTTCCGCACCAATGCGGGCCAGACCGAGTACTTCCTGAAAGAGCAGTCCAAGCTGGAAAGTCGCTACACTGGCGAGGTCCTGATCGAAAAGACCCGTGAGAACGTGAACGTGCCCGGCACCAGCGAGTACCAGACCGGTCTTTCCTTCAATATCCGCCGCAACAAGCGGGGCGACAGCGAGTTCAACAGCGTCAAGTTTACCGAGACCGAGCACTTCAGCTGGCTGTGGAACCATTCCTGGGAGTACGGCTTCGTGTTCCGTTTCCCGGTCAGCGGCTATCCGACGGCCACCAACGCGGATAAGTCCTGGAAGACCGGCGAGAAAAAGAACCTGATGATCTTCCGCTACGTCGGCGAGGCTGCGGCGGCGGTCATGCACCAGAAGGACTTGTGCCTGGAAGAGTTCATCGAATACGTGGCGGCGCATCCGCACCTGGCGGTCTATCAGAACGGCGAACTCAAGTATGAGATCTACCGCATGGCCGATACCGGTGGCAGCGTCAATGTGAAGGTCCCCGCCGGAGCGGAAGCGGAAGCCTCCATCGACAACATGGGCGGCGTGATCGTGTCCCTCTACTACTGATAAAAGACTAAACAAATAGCCCGGGCGAAACCCCGGGCTGTTCTTATGCAGCGAGGTAATACAATGCGGCTATTCGACAGTCATTGCCATTTGGATGACGAGCGGTTCGACGAGGATCGGGAACAGGTCTATGCGCAGATCCGGGCGGCGGGCGTGGAGAAGTTCACCTGCGTCGCCAGCGACCTGAAGACTTCGGAATCCTCCCTGGCCTTTGCTCTGAGCCACGAAGGGGGATATGCCACCTGCGGCGTGCATCCGCACGAAGCCAAGGATGCCCCGGCGGATTACATCGCCACCCTGGAGCGCTGGTGCAAGGAAAAGCCCTATGTGGCCATCGGCGAGATCGGCCTGGATTACTATTACGATCTGAGCCCCCGCGACGTGCAGAGGCGCGTCCTCAATGAGCAGCTGGACCTGGCGGTGGCCCTGGACATGCCCTGTGTCTTCCATATCCGGGACGCGCACGGGGACATGGTGGAGATCTTCCGCCAACGCAAGGCGCTGCCCCAGGGCATCATCCACTGCTTTTCCGGCAGCGCGGAGACCGCGAAGGAATATTTGCGCATGGGCTTTTATATCTCCTTCGCTGGCCCGCTGACCTTCAAGAAATCCGTGCACCTGCAGGCTGCCTGCCAGATCGTGCCCCTGGACCGCCTGCTGATTGAGACCGACAGCCCCTACCTCGCGCCTGAACCCATGCGCGGCCGCCGTAACGACCCCTCCAACGTGCAGTACGTATGCAAAAAAGCCGCCGAGCTGCATGGCATCCCGGCGGAAGAAATGGCGAAGATCACGTTTGAGAATGCGAGGAGGATCTACGGGATTAAGTAGGAATTAGGAAGTAGGAAGTAGGAAGTAATTATACTTCGGCTCGAACTGGTGGAAAGACAGTTTTGAAACCGCGTCATAAACATTAATTACTTCCTACTTTCTCCCTTCTACTTCCTACTTTCTTTTTACCTCTTGATATCGTAATTCATATTCATCAGATTTTTGATGGACTGGACGTCGTCGATGATGTTGGCGTCGCCGTGGATGGTGTGCTTGATGACGCTGGACGCGACGGCGAAGTTGATCATGTCCATGGGCTTGTAGTCGTGCATCATGGCGTAGATCAGGCCGCTGGCGAAGGCGTCGCCGCCGCCCACGCGGTCCAGGATGTTGAAGGTGAACAGCCGGCTCTCGAAGGTATGGTTGTCATACCACATGAAGGCCTTCAGGCTGTTCTCGGAGCCGGAATGGGCGTAGCGCACGTGGCGCGCGATGCAGCGGATGTTGGGGTACTTCTCCACGAAGCGCTGGAAGATCTCGTCCTGCTGCTCGTAGGTGGGCTGCAGGGGAACGCCGTCCTTCCAGTCGCCCTTGGACGGATCGCTGTCGTCCTTGTAGAGATGATAGGGCTCAATGCCCAGCAGGATGTCTACGTAAGGCAGGCACTTGGTGCAGAAATCCCGGGCCTGCTCCCAGGTCCACAGGGCGGAGCGGAAGTTGCCGTCAAAGCTGACGGTGAGGCCCAGCTTCTTGGCGCTCTCCAGCATGCGCAGGATGGCGTCCGCGCAATGGGGGCTCAGGGCGGGCGTGATGCCGCTCAGGTGCAGCCAGTCGAAGTTTTTGAGCAGGGCGTCAAAATCATAGCCGCTGAAATCGAACTCGGAAATGGCGGAATGCTTGCGGTCATAGATGACCTTGCTGGGGCGGATGCCGTAGCCGGTCTCGGGGTGCAGTGCACGTCGTTGGAGCGCAGCCAGCGGATGGCGCTCTTGCCCAGGGAGTTGTTGGGCACGACGGAGAAGAAGGTGCTGTCCACCTGCAGGTTGGCCAGGGCCAGGGCGATGTTCGCTTCGCTGCCGCCGTAGCTGGCTTCAAAGGTATTGGCCATGCGGATCTTGTCATAGTTGGGCGGGGTGAGCCTGAGCATGATCTCGCCCATGGTGATGAAATGTTTGCCTGCCGTCTGCGGTGCGGCCAGCGGATTAAAGTGCTCCATCATTGCGCCTCCTGCATCTCTGCTTGTAGTCTGTGAGGACATTATATCAAATTGTTCATTCGTTGTCTATGAAATGTTAAATACTTTGCAGGAAAACACTTGCAATTTTCGCCGTGGTTTGTTAAGATGAAGGACGCCGCCTTTGCGAATACTGTCGTGGGAAAGACGCTCAGTAGAGCGGGGCAGAATGCCGAAATATGTCAGGGGAGTGAACGTTTTGAACGACCAGGAGCTGTGGGCTCGCGTATGCCAGATCATCCAGCCGCAGATGCCGATGGTTTCCTATACGACGTGGATCCAGAACGGCCTGAGCCCGGTGGGGCTTCGGGACGGTGTGTTTTATGCGGAGGCGAACTCAGATTTCATCTACACCTTTGTGGAGCACAACTGGGCCACGCTGATCGAGAACGCGCTGATCCAGGCCGCCGGCCAGCCGGTGCGCCTGCAGCTGATGCACAAGGGCGAGCAGCCGGCCCAGCCGGCGCCCGAGCGGAGTGCCGATCCGGAGCGCGGCAGCAGCGACCTGAATCCCGCCTACACGTTTGATACCTTCGTGGTGGGCAACGCCAACCGCTTTGCCCACGCCGCGTGCCTCGCCGTGGCGGAAGCGCCTGCGGACGCCTATAACCCGCTGTTTTTGTACGGCGGCGTCGGCCTGGGCAAGACGCACCTGATGCACGCCATCGGGCATTTTGTGCTCAACAGCCGCCCGGAGACCATCGTGCGCTACGTGACCACGGAGACCTTCACCAACGAGCTGATCGAGGCGATCCAGCAGAAGCGTACGCCCGAGTTCCGGGAGCGCTACCGCAAGTGCGACCTGCTGCTGATCGACGATATCCAGTTCCTGGCGAAGAAGGAGAGCACCCAGGAGGAGTTCCATAACACCTTCAACGCGCTGCACGACGCGGGCAAGCAGATCGTCATCACCTCGGACCGGCCGCCCAAGGATATCCCCAAGTTGACCGACCGCCTGACCTCCCGCTTCGCCTGGGGCCTGATCGCGGATGTCGGCAAGCCGGATTTCGAGACCCGCGTGGCGATCCTGCAGAAAAAGAGCACGGACGATATGCTGAATATCGACCGCGAGGTGCTGGAGATGATTGCCTCCCGGGTGGAGAGCAATATCCGCGAGCTGGAGGGGTGTCTCAAGCGCCTGAGCGCCTATTCCTCCCTGACCGGCCGTCCTATCGACAAACAGCTGGCGGAGGATGCGCTCAGAGAGGTGTTCCAGAGCTCCGCGCCGCGGCAGCTGACCTGCGACGACATCATCGAGGCCGTGGCCCAGTATTACAGCCTGACCGGGGACGACCTGAAGGGCCCGCGCCGCAACCGGGAGATCTCCATGCCGCGCCAGATCGCCATGTACCTGTGCCGTGAGGTGGCCTCCGCCTCGTTCCCGCACATCGGAGACGCCTTCGGCCGCGACCATTCCACTATCCAGCACGGCTGCGACCGCATTGCGGAGGAACGCCGGCAGAACCCGTCTCTGGAGACGGTGCTCACCGACCTGACGAAGCAGCTGCAGGAAAGATAAATCACTGATAGTATAAAACAAACCCCTGTCAACTGGGTGTATCCAGTGTCAGGGGCTTATTTTATGTTCAGCTCATTCAAAGAACTCCTGCGCGTTGTCATGGGTCAGGGCCAGGGCGGTTTCTTTGCCGTAGTCCTTCATCAGCACGTCGTAGCATTGGGCCATCAGGGGCTCGCGGCCGGGCATATCATGGGTGTCGGTGGAGACGTAGTCAATCAGGCCGTACTTCATGACGTTTTTGATCCAGCGCTTTCTCAGGAAGCCCTGCTTGCGCGCGAACAGGCTGCAGTTGACCTGGATGCGCACGCCGTAGCGGTCCCGCAGTTCTTCGATCTTCGCGATGTCGGACAGACACGCATAGCGCTCGATGTGCGCGAAAACGGGGAAGTAGCCCGCGTTGCGGATCTTATACGCAGCCTCCGTGAGGCGCTCATACTTTTCGGTGGGCAGGAATTCGATCAGCGCGTACTCGCTGCCGGCCAGGGTCAGGGCCTTGCCTTCGCGCAGGTACCTGGCCGCGGCGTCCGTGTAGAGGATCTCGTGACCGGTATGGATCTGCATATGGAAGCCCTCCCGCTGGATGAGCTCCCGGGCCTCCTCAAAGTGGGCCTGGTAGTCCTCCATGGGGAAGTGGTGCTGCCCCGGCGTGATGTGGGAGGTGGAGATCAGCTCTGTGATGCTGTTCGCTTCCAGGGCTGTCAGCAGCCTGAGCATGGCCTCCTGATCCGCACAGCCGTCATCGACGCCGTAGACGAAATGATTGTGCATGTCTGTGAACATGGTGCATGGGCTCCTTTAAAAGGGCGGATGATCACGGTGCAATAACGCCCTCATCCGAGCCGCTACGCGGCCCACCTCCCCCCGAGATCGGGGGAAGGCTCTTACTCGAATACAGTCAGAAGTATTTGATTTTTCAAATACTTTTCAATTTTGATGGAATATAAACTAAAGCCTTCCCCCGATCTCGGGGGAAGGTGCTGAGCGGATGCGAAGCGGATGAGGGCTGTCATATCACGATGTGCAACAGCTTCTTCATCTGACGCGGTCATTCCTCGTCACCGCTGTCCTCGCCTTCGCTGTCCTCCGGGAAGAGGGGCTTGTGGCAGTTGGGGCAGAGATAGTCCTCGTCAAAGTCGAAACGCTCGACGTCGAATACCATCACCTCGCCGCAGTAGGGGCAGGCGTATTCGACGGTCCGCTCGTCTTCGTTATCCTCGTCATCGGACTCTTCGTCGTCTTCGTCTTCTTCGTCGTCCTCGTCCTCGTCGGTGGCGTCGCCGTAGATGTCCTCTTCCATGTCGGAAAGATCTTCGTCGATGCTTTCCACATAATCGTTGAGCTCATCCAGCGCCTTGTGCAGGTCGTCGTTGTCCTTGGCCATTTCGTCCAGCACTTCCAGCATCTTGAGCATCAGTTTGCTTTCGGGCTTGGAAGCGTCCAGCTGCATGCCTTCGGCCAGTCCGCGCAGGAACGCGACGCGGTCAGTCAGTTCACTCATGTGTTATCCTTTCCTCAGGCTCTGCTGAGATACTCGCCGCTGCGGGTGTCGATCTTGATGACGTCGCCGATGTTGATGAACAGCGGCACCATCAGCTCGTAACCGGTCTCCACGGTGGCGGGCTTGTAGGTGTTGGAGGCGGTGTCGCCCTTGAAGCCGGGCTCGGTCTGGGTGACTTCCAGATCCACGAAGTTCGGGGCTTCGACGGAGAAAGCCTTGCCCTTGAAGTAGCGGATGGTCACGTTCATGTTTTCTTTCACGTACTTGACCGCTTCTTCCACGGCATCCTTGCTCAGGGGCTCCTGCTCGTAGGTCTCGGGATCCATGAAGTAGAACAGATCGCCGTCATTGTACAGGTACTGCATTTCCTTGGTGTCGATGATGGCGCGGGGCATCTTGTCGGTGGGGTTGAAGGTGCGTTCCACCACAGCGCCGGTCATGACGTTCTTGATCTTGGTGCGGACGAAGGCCGCGCCCTTGCCGGGCTTTACGTGCTGGAAGTCTACGATGTTCCAAACGCCGCCATCCCATTCGATGGTAATGCCTTTTTTGAAATCACCTGCTGTAATCATTTGCTGGTTTCCTCCGTTTCAGTTGTAGATGGATTGTATATAAGGCAGCCGATCAGAGGATCAGCAGATCCTTCGTGAACCATACGAGCGTCTCGGACTGTTCTGCGCCGATGACACAGGTATTTTCGATGCGTACGCCGCCCACGCCGGGGACGTAGATGCCGGGCTCCACCGTCATGGTGGTGTTCTCGGTCAGGATGTCGTGGCAGACGGGGGAGAGGCGCGGGTTCTCATGGATGTCGATGCCCACGCTGTGGCCCAGGCCGTGGCCGTAGTACTTGCCGTAGCCCGCGCCGCCGATGATGTCGCGGGAAATCTTGTCCACGTCGCTGGCCACCAGGCCCGCGTGCATGGCGTCCTGGCAGGTCTGCTGCGCCTCGAGCACGATGCCGTAGATCTTTTTGAGCTCCGCGCTGGGCTCGCCCAAAGCGACGGTACGGGTCATGTCCGCGTCATAGCCGCCCTTGCGCGCGCCGAAGTCCAGGGTGATCATGTCGCCCTTTTTCAGCTTGCGCGGGCCGGGAATGGCATGGGGCAGGGAGCCGTTTTCGCCGGAGGCCACGATGGTGTCGAAGGCAAGGCCGTCCGCGCCCAGCTTGAGCATTTCAAACTCCAGGGCGATGCGGAGATCCGTTTCGCTGATGTCCTCCTTGAAGATGGGCAGGATGTTGGTGAGCGCTTTGCAGGAGATATCGCAGGCCTCGCGGATCAGCGCGATCTCGGAGGGCTCCTTGATGCGGCGCACCTGCTCGGGCTCGCCCTTGAGCTCGGTCAGGGTGAAGCCGGGCATATCCAGCTTCATGTTTTCGAAGGCCTTGACGGTCACTTCGTCCGCCTCAAAGCGCACGGTGTCCACATGATGACCGGTCAGGTACTCGCAGGCCAGAGCGGCGTGGCGCTGGCCGGTCTTGATCTCCAGCACTTCGAAGCCGGGTGCCTGGCGGGTGACCTGCTCGGTATAGCGGGAGTCGGTCACAACGGCGCAGAAGCCGTGGCCGATGATCACGGCGCCTTCTCCGGTGTAGCCGGAGACATAGAACATATTACTGGGTTTCGTCAGATAGATGGCTTCATTGGGGCCGAGCTGGGCCAGCTCAATGATCCGTTCTGCTCTTGACTTCATGCGTTCATTTCCCTTCTTGTCGGAAGATCTCAGCTCCCTTTTCAAGTTTCAGGAAGCATGACACCGTATTATAGCACAGGATTTGCATGAACGCTACTGTTTTTTTGAAGGATTTGAACGCTTGGAGAAAAAAATCTTTATGCGGTCAGCCGTTTCAGGGCCTTCCGTTCACGAAGCCCATGGGGCTCCAGCTGTCCTCCGTGTCGGTCTCCTGCAGGTGTGCGCATACGTCGCCGCTGCAAAGCAGCGGCCACAGGTCTGCCAACTGGTTCCACATGGGGCTCTCCATCAGCACATAGGAGGTCGTGACGAACTCTTCCGGCGACATCCCGGTCATGGCGCCAAACGCTGTCATCGTGCCATACATGACGTAAGGCGCGGCCGCCGGCTCCTGTCCATAGACAATGATCATCGTGATCTCGGCGTTTTCGTCGTCCCCGTCGGTGTACACCATCAGGCCGGCCTGATCGCCGAAGGTGTAGAGGCGGACACCGTTATAGGTGCCGATGGACGAGAGGGGCGTTTCTTCCGCCAGCTCGTTCATTCTGGTTTCCAGCATGGCAAGGGTGACGCCGCTGTCGGTGAGCTCCGCGATGTCCTGCCCATCCGGGAAGGGTATATCCTCGCGCAGCGGCGGGATCTCTCCCGACGGCGTCAGGATAATCCGGTCATATACCAGGTCCGAGCCCTCGGGCGCCAGGTGCTCGGGCTCGACTTCATCCTTGCCGGTGAGCGCGAGACTGCACAGGCGGCTGAAGGTCAGCCAGCTGTCCTTGTCGTCTTCCCAGTCGTAGCGCAGCATGCGCACCTCCCGGATCGCGGCGTCCGGCGCGCTGCTGTCCAGGCTGATCAGGGCCGCGCCGGGTGCTGACGCGTCCGGAGAGAAAACGGCCCGCAGCCATTTCCCGCCGGAGAATACCGCCTGAGACCAGAAGAAGTTGCCGGGCTTGTAGCTGAAGCCGAGGGCGCTGTCTGTCATCAGCTTTTCGAGCGCGCTGCGGAAGCCGGGGAGATCGGCAGCGCCGTCCTGTTCCTCTATGGCCGGCTCTTTGGCGGGGGCGGCGGCTTCGTCCTCAAGTCGCAGGCTGCTCAAAAAGGCGCGGCCGGTCTCGGTGTCAGCGGCATAGACATACCAGATGCCATACTGTCCCGCGTACAGGCGGCCGAGCATCCTTTGCCCGTACTCGCCAAAGTTATTCGTGTTCATAAAGGAGAAGCTCAGACAGGCGGTATGGTCCGTAGGCTGGGACACCACGGGATCCAGCACGTCTTTGTTCCCGTAGGGGACCAGCATGCGGTCCTGGGCGATGGTGATCAGGGCATCCTTGAGTTCGTCCCCCGAGAGGTTGATCCCCAGTCCTACGGGATTGAACTGCACCTGGATGAAGCTGAAATCCGCGGCAAAGCAGGCCAGCCGCTCCGTGCCCTGCTCACCCGGCTTTTCCACGGGCGGCGCGGGGAAGGTCATTTCAAGCCCCCGCAGCTTCCGGTACGTCGGGAGCGACTTCTGCGCGTTGAGCTCGTCGTATTCCGCGCCAGTCACGAATCTCAGGGCCTTCAGCACCGCGTCGGTATGCTCGCATTCTTCGATGATCAGGCAGACCGCCTGGGTACCGTCCAGCAGGAACCGGCCGTAATATGGGGTCTTCGGATCATCCTTATAGGTAAAGCTCAGGTCCACCCACAGATTGCCCGTTTCCCTGCTGCCGTGCGGGCTCACGTCGCCGACCTCAATACCGTAGGTGTTGGGGATGAACATGCCGTAATTCATCAGCGCCTGCAGCCGGTGCTGATCTTCTGTGTCGTCAGGGTAATGGGTTTTGAAGTATTCGACCAGCGGGGCAACATCCGCCACGTGCAGCTGGTATTCCGCGCCGTCCCCGACGCAGGTGCCCATCAGCTGGCGGCTGTTCGTCCATCCGCCCGGATAATCATTCTCCTCGATCAGCTCCGGAAGGCCGGGAAGCTGGAACGCGATATGCCCGGTCAGGCCGGAAAAGAACGACATCGCGTCCTCGACCGCGCCTCCATCCGCTGAACAGGTGACTGTCTGGAAACACAAACACAGGATCAATAAGGCCAATATGGGGATCGACTTGTTATAGCGCATAGCTGCCTCCTTGCCCGATGGGCGGTGCCGTGGTGGGTACTGTCAGATGCAGGACTTATCTTTCTGTAAATAATACGGCAGTGAGGTCCGTTTTCCTGCATTTTGCTTTGCTTTTGGTCAACGATATCAAATGGCAGCTATGGATGCTTGACATATAACTATATAATAATTATAATATAATTATTCCAAGCCGAATGCGGAGGAGTGGAATATGCTGACTTTTGAATGGGATGAACACAAGAATGCGATCAACAAAATCAAGCACAAAGTGTCGTTTGAAGAAGCGCAAACTGTTTTCTATGATGATCGAGCTTTGGTGATCGACGATCCGGAGCATTCCATTGATGAAGACCGGTTCATCATACTTGGAATGAGCTCGCGGGCGAATCTTCTGATCGTCTGTCACTGCTATCGGGCGTCGGATACCGTGATACGGATCATCTCTGCCCGAAAAGCCACCAAGACCGAAGCCGGGTACTACGTTTAGAGGAGGTAGCAAAACATGCGGGAAGAATATGATTTTTCAAAGGCGAAGCCCAATCCTTACGCCAAAAAGCTGAAAAGCCAGGTGACCATCAATCTGGACGTGGACACGATCAAGTATTTTAAAGAGCAGGCCCTTATAAGCGGCATCCCGTATCAGACGCTGATCAACCTGTATCTGGCGGATTGTGTGCGGAATAAGCGCCAGCTCAACCTGTCGTGGACCTGATGGTATTCAAAGCGAATACTGCTGCGCTGGCCTGATATTGTATTGATCAGGCCGGCGTTTTGATTGTTTGTAACCAATCTGTAAAAACGCCCCACATCCTTTTGCCTTTTTGCGCAAATCATGGTATCATGTTGACACGGCTGGGCAGGACAGTTGTTCCAGCCGCTGGAGGAGAGTTTTATGGACATCAACTGGTATCCGGGACACATGGCGAAAGCCAAACGGCAATTGAACGATCAGGTCGCCAAGGCGGACGTGATCGTGGAGCTGTGCGACGCGCGTCTGCCCAAGTCCAGCCGCAATCCGGACCTGAAAGGGATCATCCGGCAGAAGAACCACCTGCTGATCATGCAGAAGAGCGACCTGGCCGACGAGGCCGAGACCGCGAAGTGGCTCAGGTTTTTCCGCGCGAAAGGGCTCAGGGCCGCCGCCATCGACGTGAACCGGCAGTATAAGCAGGTGCTGCGCATGATCCAGGCGGAGGCCCAGGAGAAGGTGGAGCGCGCCCAGGAGAAGGGTGTGCGCAAGACGGTGCGGGCCATCGTGGTGGGCGTGCCCAACGTGGGCAAGTCGACCCTGATCAACCGCCTCTACGGCAGCGCGGTCCGGGAGGTCTCGGACCGTCCCGGCGTCACCCGGGCCAACCAGTGGGTGCGCGTCTCGCCCTACCTGGAGATCCTGGATACGCCCGGCCTGCTCTGGCCGCGGCTGGACGACCAGAAGGCCGCGCTGCGCCTGTCCTATATCGCGGCGGTGCGGGATGACATCCAGGACATCTATGCCCTGGCAATCAGCCTGCTCAACGATATGATGGAGGTCAAGCCCGAAGCGGTGACGGCGCGCTTCAAGGTGAGCGACGACACCCTGCAGGGTCAGGCGCTGCTGGACGCGGTGTGCTTTGGCCGGGGCTTCCTGCTGAAGGGCAACCAGCCCGACGAGGAGCGCGCGGCCCGGGTGGTGCTGGATGAGTTCCGGGGCGGCAAGCTGGGCCGCATCACCCTGGAGAGCGCGCCGGAGGTCGAAGCATGAACGCGCGGCGTCAGGCGAGGCTGGAGACCCTGTGCGCCACGGACCGCCCGCTGTGGGAGCAAGGCATCGTGTTCGCGGGCATGGACGAGGCAGGCCGCGGGCCCCTGGCGGGCAATGTGGTGGCCGCCTGCGTGGTCATGCCGCCGGAGCCCCTGATCGAATGGGTGGATGACAGCAAAAAGCTGAGCGAAAAGCGCCGCGACGAGGTCTATGAGGAGATCCTGCGCGTCGCCCGTTATGTGGGCGTCGGCATGGCGTCCCCGGAGAAAATCGACCGGGTGAATATCCTGAATGCCACCAAGGCCGCCATGAAGCAGGCGGCAGCCGGGGCGAAGGCACAGATCTACCTGATCGACGCCGTGTCCGGGCTGGGCCTGGACGGCGAGGAACGGGGCATCATTCACGGCGACGCCCTGAGCTATTCCATCGCCGCGGCCAGCATCGTGGCCAAGGTGACCCGTGACAGGCAGATGCTGGACGCGGACCGGCTGTACCCCATGTATGGCTTTGCGCGGCATAAGGGCTACGGCACCAAGGAACATATCGAGGCCCTGCGGGAATACGGGCCCTGCCCGCTCCACCGCAGGAGCTTCATCACGCATTTCGTATGAACAGCCGGGGCGTATTAGCGGAGCTGCGGGCGGTGGCCTGGCTCCGCCGCCGGGGATATAAGATCCGCTACCTGCGCTGGCGCGGGGGCGGCGGAGAGATCGACCTGGTGGCCGAGGAGCAGGGCTTGACCGTTTTTGTGGAGGTCAAGAGCTCGCCCCGCCTGGGGGAGGGCGCCAGCCGGGTGGACAATAAAAAGACTAACCATCTGCGCACGGCCGCCGAGGCCTACATGCAGGAGCACGGCCTGACGGAATGCCGTTTTGATATCCTGGAGGAGAGCGACGCGGGCTTCCGCGTCATCAAAGGCGCATTTTGAACACAATAATCACGGAGATCCTATGAAGTTTTTAGATCGAATCCCGAAAAAGCAGCGCATCTGGATTTGGGCGGGACTGGTGCTGGTTGCCATCCTGCTCGCTGCGCTTTTCTGGCCTAAGGGCGCGTCTCCCACGGTGACGGGGGAGAACCTGCTGAAGGACGGCACCTTTGCGGACTATGCCGCCCATGGCAGCGGCAGCTGGTATGAGGACGCCTATGTCAGCCGGTCCACCTACACCCAGTATGAGATGGTGACGGAGGAGGACGGGCAGGTCTCGGCGCATATCACGAACCTGCTGCCCAATGACGCCCGCTTTGCCCAGATCGTGGACGTGCAGCCGGGCAAATTGTACTGCCTGGAGGGGGACATCCGGTGCAGCGCTGAAGGCGGCCTGGGAGCCAACCTCTCAGTCGAGGGACCCTATGCCTTCTCTGAACCGCTGTACGACCAGCCGGAGTGGGAGCATGTGCGTTTTTACGGCCGCACGGGCGGGGATCAGCACACCGTGACGGTATTTGCCCGCCTGGGCGGATACTCGGGCGAGGCCAAAGGAGAAGCCTGGTTCCGCAACCTCAGCCTGACCGAGGTGGAGGCCGTGCCGGAGGGCTACAGGACCCATAACTGGTTTGTAGAGCGCTCGGATTCGTCGAGCGGCGAGGATCAGGGCGCTGCGGGGGCGAGCGCGGTGGGGGATTCCCTGCTGATGCTCCTGGCCCTGGCGGTATACGGCGGGATGATCTGGTACACCCTGCGCCGCGCGGACAGGCAAAAGCCGCTGGAGGCCGGCGCTCTCTGGGCGTTCGCGCTGTTTGCGCTGGCGCTGCTGGTTCGTGTAGTGATCGCTGTGCTGGTGCACGGCTATGACGTGGACGTGGGGGATTTCACCGCCTGGGCCACGGAGGCCGCGGTGAACGGTCCCGGCAGCTTCTACCGCCTGGACCTGGACCCCGAAGTCCGCAGGCAGATGTATATCTGCGACTACCCGCCCGGATACATCCTGGTGCTGGGCTTTATGGGCCTGCTGGGGCTGTGGTTTGATACGGGCGTGACGGAGTTCATGATCAAGCTCCCGCCCATCATTGCGGATCTGGCGGCCGCCTGGCTGATCTACCGCACCATGACGACGGCGGAGGGCAGGAAGAAGGGCCGCACCGAGCCGACTGTGTTCGTCCTGGCGGCAACGGCTTTGATCCTGTTCAACCCGCTGATCCTGCTCACCGGTGCGGGCTGGGGGCAGTCTGACAGCGTGATGATGTTCTTCCTGGTGCTGACGCTGATCTACGGCATGCGCAAAAACTGGGCGCTGGCCCTGCCTTTCTACGGGCTGGCGGTGCTGATGAAGCCCCAGGCGCTGATGTTCGGCCCCATGGGTCTGGTGGCCCTGGCCCTGCACTTCCGGGAGGTCAAGGCTGACCCGGAGGGCAGGAAGAACATGCTGCGCGATTTCCTGATCGGCTTTGCGGCGCTGATCGTCGCCGCGCTGGCGGTGGTGCTGCCCTTCAGCTGGGGCCACGGGCTTTCCTGGCTGTTCGAGCTGTACGGCAAGACCATGTCCTACTATGGCTATGCCACTGTCAACGCCTGCAACCTCTACTTCCTGGCGGGCGGCAACTGGTCGGGGCTCACCTCTCAAGCGCCGCGCTGGTTCGGCTGCCTGGCCTTCCTGCTGATCGGGGCCCCGACGGGCTGGGTGCTGTTCAGACAGCGCCAGGACCTCAAACGGGCCCTGATCCCGCTGGCGGCGCTGTGCGCTGCGGCGGTGCTGGCGCTCCTGGGCCTCGTGCTGCCCCTGAGCTGGGAGTTCTGGTCCACCGCGCTGATGATATTGGTGATCGCCCTGAGCCTGGTGCTGTGCTACCAGGCCGGAGAGCTGCGCCATCTGCCGCTGTACGGCGGCCTGCTGATGACCGGCCTGTTCGCCATGGGCGGGATGATGCACGAGCGGTATCTCTTCCCGGCGGTCCCGCTGCTTTTGTGGGCCTGGTGGATCGAAAAGGACGACCGCATCCTGCTGACGGCCTTCCTGGCCACGGTCGGATGCTTCCTGAACGTGGGCTGCGTCCTGTCCCGGAACCAGCGCATCGGCGGAGCGGGCGGTCACCTGACCATCCCGCAGATCGGGCATGCCAGCGACATGGGGCTGCTGGAATATCTTTCCGCGCTCCTGAATGTCTGCGCCTTCAGCCTGGCCTGCTGGATCGGCTGTGAGCGCGTCTTTACAGACTTTGAGCCCTGGAAACTGCCCGCCCGGAAAGCTGCGTCTGCGGACGCGGATGCTGTGGAAAACACTGCCTCCGGTACTGAGAGAATATCCCTGGGCGATAAGATCGTCGAAGAAGAGCTGAGCGCCTCCTGCGCAAAACGCAAGCTGGATAAGAAGGACTGGCTGCTGATCCTGGCGATCACGGTGGCCTACGCGGCGCTGGCCTTCTATAACCTGGGCAGTACCACGAGCCCCCAGAACGGTTATGAGTTCCACGCCCGGTACGAGCCGAACTCCGCCTATACGGCGGCGTCGGAGACCGAGGCGGTCCCCGCGGAAGCGTCCGCCGTCCCCGAAGATACGGAGGAGGATACTTCCGATCTCCATGATCACGATGAAACATACTTTGAGGATGTGGAAGACCTGGACGCCTTCTTTGCCAGTATGGGGCTCTCGGAAGTCGACCCGTCGCTCTGGGATGAGGAAGACCCGGAATGGGAAGGCGAATTCGGCCCCGAGGACTGGTACGACGAAGAGGACTATGACGACTGGGAGGAGTACCCGGAAGAGGAGGACTGGGACGACGAATACGGCGAGGAAAACGCCTACGACGAGCAGATCCTGATCACCGAATCCGTGGTCTTTGACCTGGGTGAAGAGCTGTCCGACTTCAGGATGCTGTTTATCGGCGGCGTCCATCAGTACGATTGCGGCTTCACCGTGGAAACCAGCTCGGACGGAGAAAACTGGGGCCAGGCCTACCGCTGCGATATGGATATCGGCAACCTGTTCCAGTGGTTCTATGTCCGCAGCAACCGGGGCACCAAGGGCCTCTCCCTCTACGGGCGCTACGTGCGCCTGACGCCCCAGGACGCGGGCCTCACGCTGATGGAGGTGCTGTTCCGGGATGCGGAGGGCAATGTGCTGCCCGTGGCCTCGGCCGTCAGCTCCATGGATCACGACGTCAGCGCCCTCATTGACGAGCAGGACACGCTTCAGGGCGAGCCGGGCTGGTACAACAGCATGTACTTTGACGAGATCTACCATGCCCGCACCGGCTATGAGCATTATGTCGGCATGTCTCCCTACGAGACTACCCACCCGCCGCTGGGCAAGGTGATGATGAGCTGGTGCATTGCCATCTTCGGGATGACGCCCTTTGCCTGGCGCTTCCCGGGGACTCTGGCGGGCGTGCTGATGCTGCCCGGGCTCTACCTGATGGCGCGCCTGCTGTTTAAAAAGCGCCGTTATGCGGTGCTGTGCGTGCTGATGCTGGCCCTGGATACCCTGCACTATACGCAGACGCGCCTGGCCACCATCGACAGCTTCGTGGTGCTCTTCATCATCTGGAGCTACTACTTCATGTTCCGGTGGATGTTTGCCGACTTCTTCGGCCGGCCACTGTGGAAGACTCTGGTGCCCCTGGCTCTGTCCGGCCTGATGATGGGCCTGGCGGTAGCCAGCAAGTGGACGGGCTGCTACGCGGGCGTGGGCCTGGCGATCCTGTTCTTCATCAGCGTGGGCCGCAGATGGTACGTGATCAGGAGAGCAAAAGCCTCTGACGCGCAGGATGAACGCGCCGCTGCCGCCCGGGAGCGGGGGATGGGACGCCTGCTCATTACCGTGGCGAGCTGCTTCATCTGGTTCGTGGGCATCCCGGCGGCGATCTACTACGCGTCCTACATCCCTTACTTCGCGCCGAACGGAGGGGTCACCCTCAAGCGCATCATCCAGGCCGCGGAGGGCATGCTCAGCTATCACTCGAGCCCAGGCCTCGGGATGGATCATCCCTACTATTCTCCCTGGTATGAGTGGCCCTTCGCCATGGTGAAGCCCATGTACTATGCCTCAGACCGCTATGAACCCGCCGGATATGCGACGACCATCCTGGCCTTCGGCAATATCGGCGTGTGGTGGGTCGGCTTTGCCTGCATGATCCTGACCCTGATTGCCCTGCTGACGAAGCAGACGAAGGGCCTGGGCTGCGGCTACCTGCCCGATGCTCCGGCCGCCTTCCTGGCTCCCGCCGGGGAGTACGACCGTCGGCCCCTGATGCTGGTCATCGCGTTCCTGGCGCAGTACCTGCCCTGGACCCTGGTGCCCCGTGGCACGTACATCTATCACTACTTCCCGTCCGTCCCCTTCATCATCCTGAGCACCGGCCTGATCTTTGAATACCTGGAGGGTTGGCTGTGCAGTGAAGCGGTCTACCGCGCCGGAGCGGACGGCAAGGCGGGGGAGAAACTGACCGCTGTGCGCAAAAAAGCGGAGCGCAAGGCACTGATTCTGATGGTCGTCTACCTGGTGATCGTGGCTGCCCTGTTCATCGCCTTCTTCCCCTACGCTTCAGGCCTGACGGTGCCCACCGGCTGGCTGGACGCCATGAACTGGTTTGGGAACCTGTACTACTGAGCATAAGTTTGCACTTTCAATACGACGAAAAAAGTGCAATATTTGCACCAATGATTATCTAAAGGTGCAAATATTGCACTTTTCATTTGACAGGAAAGTGCAAAAACGCTGCCAATCAACCATCAAAAAAGACCCGGAGAACGATCTCCGGGTCTTTTTTTGTGAATGAAGGCTTATTTCGCAGCTTCGGTGGGGTTGAGCATGCTCTGGTAGAGGCTCAGGTAGGTCTCCGCGCTGTTGGTCCAGCTGTAGTCGCCTTCCATGCCGCGGGTCTGCAGGGTCTGCCATACGTCGGGGCGGTTGTGGTAGAACCAGACCGCGCGGCGGATGGTGTAGAGCATGTCGTGAGCGTTGTAGTTGAAGAAGGAGAAGCCGTTGCCGGCGCCGTTGGCCTCGTTGTAGCTGAGCACGGTGTCGCGCAGGCCGCCGGTCTCGCGCACCACCGGGATGGTGCCGTAGCGCAGGGCGATCATCTGGCTCAGGCCGCAGGGCTCGAACTGGCTGGGCATCAGGAACAGGTCAGCGCCCGCATAGATGCGGTGCGAGAGCTGGATGTCCATCTGGAAGCGCGCCGCCACGCGGCCGGCGTACTGCTGCTCCGCCCAGGAGAAGAGGTTGAAGTACTTGGCGTCGCCCATGCCGAGCACCACCAGCTGGATATCCTCCTCCATGAGCTCGCCGATGATGTAGTCCACCAGGTCCAGGCCTTTCTGGTTGGAGAGGCGGCCCACCATGCCGATCAGCGGCACGTCGGGGCGGACTTCCAGGCCCAGCTGCTCCTGCAGGGCTTTCTTGTCGGCGGCCTTGCCGCTCATGTCTTCGAGGGAGTAGTTGAAGGCGATCTGCTTGTCGGTGGCGGGATTGTAGTCATCCACGTCGATGCCGTTCAGCACGCCGCTCAGGTGGTTGCGCTTGGCCCTGAGCAGGCCGTCCAGGCGCTCGCCGTAGTAGGCGGTCTGGATCTCCTCGGCGTAGGAGGGGCTGACGGTGGTGATCTCGTCGGCGTAGACGATACCGGCCTTCATGCAGTTGGCGGTGCCGAAGTGCTCGATCTTGTCCGCGGTGAAGATGCTGTCGCCCAGGCCGAACACGTCCTTGAACTGGTCGATGCCGAACACGCCCTGGTACTGCAGGTTGTGGATGGTATAGACCGTCTTGATCTTGGAATACTCGGGGAGGTGGGCGTACTGGATCTTGAGCAGCGCGGGGATCATGCCGGTCTGCCAGTCGTTGGCATGCAGGATGTCCGGGATGAAGCCGATCAGCGGCAGGGCGTTCAGGACGCCACGGCAGAAGAAGCCAAAGCGCTCGTACTCGTCGCCGCCCAGGCCGTAGATGTAGCTGCGGCCGAAGTAGTATTTGTTGTCGACGAAGTAGAAGGTGACGCCGTCCTGCTCCAGCGCTTCGATGCCGCAGTACTGCTTGCGCCAGCCCAGCTCGACCTCAAAGTCGGTCACGTGATGCATGGCGTTCACGTACTTTTCAGGGATCGCGGTGTACAGCGGCAGGATCACACGCACGTCGTGACCCTTGCGGGCGAGCACCGGCGCCAGCGCGCCGACGACATCCGCCAGACCGCCGGTCTTGATGAACGGCACGCATTCGCTGGCGGCAAAGAGAATCTTCATGGCTGAAGCACCCCTTTCAATAATAAGTGTTGAGAGTGGAGAGTGGAGAGTGGAGTGAAGGTTTGACCTTATCAAAACTCCACTCTTCACTCTCCACTCTTCACACTAAAAATTACACTGTGAGTCCTTTGCTGACGAGCACCGGGTAGTTGGCGGCACCGATCAGGCGCGTGGATTCACGCACGGAGGCCTGTTTGTCCATGATCACATGGTTGACTTCCGCCATCGAGTCGATGCGGCCGTCCTGCATGACGATGCTGTTGCGGATGCTGGCGCCCTTCGCCACGCGCACGGAGCGGAAGAGGACGCAGTTTTCCACATTGCCTTCGATCACGCAGCCGTCGGCGATCAGGCTGTTGGAGACGTGAGCGCCGGGCAGGTAGCGGGTGGGCATTTCATCACGCAGCTTGGTGAGCACGGGGCGGCCTTCCGGGAAGATGGTCTCGCGGTTTTCCGGGTTCAGCAGGTCCATGCTGCACTGATAGTAGGCTTCCACGGAGTCGATGGACCAGACCTTGGACTTGCACTCGTAGCCGTGCACCTTCATGGACTTGTCGTTGACGCCGCCCTGCAGCATCTGACGGGTGAAGTGATAGTGTCCGCGGCTGGTGGACAGGTCGATCAGGGAGATCAGCAGCTCACGGCGCATGCAGAAGACTTCCAGCATGGTGTTGTCGAAGCGGGAGATCATGGGATCGACTTCGATCTGGGTGACGGTGCCGTCTTCCTGGACTTCGCAGTACTTGCCCTGGCCGCTGCGGCGGATGCCGGGGTCCTTGCTGTACATGAGGGTGATGTCCGCGCCGGACTTCTCATGCTCTTCCACCATGTCCTCAAAGTCCGCGCTGTACAGCATGAAGCTGTTGGTCAGCACGATGTACTTTTCCTTGGAGGAGCGCAGGTAGGGGAGATTGCTGTGCAGGGCGTCCAGCATGCCTTCGTACACGCCCACGCTGTCCTTGGTCAGGAAGGGGGGCAGGATGGTCAGGCCGGCGCGCTTGCCGTGCAGGTCCCACTCCTTGCCGGAGCCCAGGTGGTCCAGCAGGCTGCGGTAGTTGCGCTGCATGATGACGCCGATGTTGCGGATGCCGCTGTTGACCATGCTGGACAGCGGGAAGTCGATCAGGCGGTAGCGCGCGAGGATCGGTACTGCCGCGATGGCGCGGACTGCAGTCAGTTCGCGCAGACGGGTGTCCATTTCACCCGTGTAAATGAGGCCCATAATATCGCTCATGGCTGTCAACCTCCGTGATTGGGTTCATATTGGACGCCGGCCGCAACCGCTGCGCCGGGCGCTACGGTGACGCCGATACCTACGACGGCGATATCCCCGTCGGCCTCGCCGACGCGGGCGCCTTCGCCGATGATCGCGTTCTCAGCAATGATGGAGCGCACCACCCGCGCGCCGGCCGCGACGCGCACGCCGGGCATCAGCACGCTGTCGATGATCTGCGCGCCCTTCTCCACTACGACGCCGGTGGAGCAGATGGAGTGGGTGACGGAGCCGGAGATCTGGCAGCCTTCGGTGATGAGGCAGCGGTTGAGCTCCGCGCCTTGGTCGATGTACTGGGGCAGGTAGCCCTCGTTGCGGGCGTAGATGCGCCAGGACTTGTCATGCAGGTCGATCTCGGGACGCTCTTCCAGGATGTCCATGTTGGCTTCCCAGAGGCTCGCGATGGTGCCCACATCCTTCCAGTAGCCGGAAAAGGTGTAAGCGGTCAGCTTGCAGCCGTCGTTCAGCATCTTGGGGATGATATTCTTGCCGAAGTCGTTGGAGCTCTTGGGGTCGGCCTCGTCGGCTTCCAGATAGGAGCGCAGCTTGTCCCAGGAGAAGATGTACACGCCCATGGAGGCGTTGTTGGACTTCGGGTTCTTGGGCTTTTCTTCGAACTCGACGATGGTATCATTGGCATCGGTGTTCATGATGCCGAAACGGCTGGCTTCTTCCCAGGGCACCTGGCGCACGGCCACGGTCAGGTCCGCCTCGTGGCGGATGTGGTGCTTGAGCATCGCGGCGTAGTCCATCTTATAGATGTGGTCGCCGGACAGGATCAGCACGTAATCCGGATTGTACTGGGCGATGAACGCGATGTTCTGATAGATCGCGTTAGCGGTGCCCTTGTACCAGGTGCCGGACGCGCCGGTCTGGTAAGGCGGCAGCACGAACGCGCCGCCGCTGGAAAGGTCCAGGTCCCACGGGGCACCGGAACCGATGTAGGCGTTGAGCTCCAGAGGCCTGTACTGAGTCAGCACGCCCACTACGTCAATGCCGCTGTTGGCGCAGTTGCTCAGCGGAAAGTCGATGATGCGGTACTTGCCGCCGAAGGGGACGGCGGGTTTTGCCATATGACTGGTCAAGATGCCCAGTCGGCTTCCCTGACCGCCTGCGAGCAGCATGGCAACACAGCGTTTTTTGCGCAGCATATCTCCCTCACTCCTTGATACTGTCCGTGCCTTTTGGGCTCCGGAACGTAATATGTCCCTCCCGTATGAGGACAGATTTCTCCTCATACGGAACTACTTATAAAATATAAGCCTTATTACGGCTTTTTGCAATGTCAATTACGGAACCGCTTTGTACATTCACGGATGAAGAGCAGAAGTGTCAGAAAATACGGGACATTCTTCTCATTATTCTGTTCACGTGAAAAGAATGGCTTGACAAGAAAGAAAAGAATGATTAGAATGTGACAAGAAGCGTGGGAGGGGGAGGATCTGGATGCGATATCAGGAGAGCGAAACAGTAGAACTGAAGCAGGATTATGCCGAAAGCGTTCGAAAGGATATCATTGCGTTTGCGAATACGAATGGAGGCATCATATATGTGGGCATCAGCGATGACGGCGAAATCGTTGGTGTGACTGCGCCGGACCGGCTGATCCAACGGATCTCCAATGCTGTCAGGGATTCTGTGAGACCGGATATTACCATGTTCATCCACTACGAGACGGAGAGTATTTCTGGCAAGGATATCGTCAAAGTGATCGTCAATCGCGGGACCAGCAGGCCCTATTATCTGAGCGAGAAGGGGCTGCAGCCTGCGGGTGTTTACGTGCGTCAGGGCACCTCTGCTGCTCCGGCGGCCGAAACAGTCATCCGCCAAATGATCAAAGAAACTGATGGTGATGCTTATGAGGACACCCGTTCCCTGGTCCAGGACCTGACTTTCAGCTATACTGCACAGGCGTTTTTACAAAGAGGCCTGGCATTGGAGAAGCCGCAGATGAAGACGCTGGGGTTTCTTTCAGCGGACGGGTTATATACCAACCTGGCCCTTCTGTTTTCTGACCAATGTCCGCATTTCATCAAGGCCGCGACCTTCACTGGGAGAGGACAGGACATTTTTCAGGACCGCAAGGAGTTTAAAGGTTCTTTGCTCAAACAGGTCGATGACGCGTACGCTTACTTGGACATGAGAAATGAAAAAACTGCTACTTTTGAAGGTCTGCATCGCATAGATCATCGGGCCTATCCGGAATCGGCGCTAAGGGAAGCGCTGCTGAACGCCGTGATCCACCGTGATTATTCATTCTCTGCCAGCACACTGATCAGCTGCTATTCTGACCGGGTGGAGATGGTCTCTGTGGGCGGCCTGCTGTCCGGTTTTTCGCTGGAGGATGTACTGACCGGCATTTCGATCTGCAGAAATCCCAAGCTTGCCAATGTTTTCTATCGTCTTGACCTGATCGAAGCTTACGGTACCGGGCTCGGAAAGATGATGAATGCCTATCCGTCCGTACCGCATGAAGAACTGTTTCAGACGACAGCGCGGGTGTTCAAGGTCACGCTGCCGCGCCTGTCCGCGGTTGCCGGGAGAACTGCGGAAACGGAGGACAGCGCCAGCGACGCTGTACTTGAATACCTTGCACAGAACGAGAGCATAACCCGTGCAGATGTAGAACGGATCACCGGGATGAGTGTTTCATCTGCGATCAGGCTGATCAACAAAATGATCAAAGCTGGCAGGCTGAAATCATCCGGCAGAGGAAAGAATACGGTATACATCCTGAAAAGACCGTAGCAGGGGCGGTTGTATCGCGCACGCACCGCGGGCGCAAGCGCCTCGCGCACCGCGCACGAGATGATCACCTGATCTGCCCCTACACGTTTTTTGCCCTCTTTGGTGAATTGACGCGCGGGGGAGGCTTGTGTTATACTATATTTGCCTGAAAGAGGCGCATTGATTAGGAAAGGGGCAAGATTCCCATGGCTGATATCGACCTGAAGCAGTATGGCATTACCGGCACCAAAGAGATCGTCTACAATCCCTCCTATGAACAGCTGTTCAAGGATGAGATGGATCCGAGCCTGACCGGTTATGACAAGGGCCAGCTGAGCGAGCTGGGCGCTGTCAACGTGATGACCGGCATTTACACCGGCCGTTCCCCCAAAGATAAGTACATCGTGATGGACGAAAACTCCAAGAACACCGTGTGGTGGACGTCCGACGAATACAAGAACGACAACCATCCCATGACCGAAGCGACCTGGGAGGTCGTGCGCGACCTGGCCAAGAAGGAGCTCTCCGGCAAGAAGCTGTACGTGGTGGACGCCTTCTGCGGCGCGAACAAGGACACCCGCATGGCCGTCCGTTTCGTGATGGAAGTGGCCTGGCAGGCCCACTTCGTGCGCAACATGTTCATCCAGCCCACCAAGGAAGAGGAAGCGACCTTCAAGCCCGATTTCATGGTCTACACCGCCTCCAAGGCCAAGTGCGAGAACTATAAGGAGCTGGGCCTGAATAGTGAGACTGTCGTGGCCTTCAACGTCACCTCCCGCGAGCAGGTGATCCTGAACACCTGGTACGGCGGCGAGATGAAGAAGGGCATGTTCTCCATGATGAACTACTACCTGCCG
>CADAPM010000023.1 GCA_902789795.1 uncultured Eubacteriales bacterium | reverse complement strand
CTAATCAAAAGGGGATTAATTGGCAATTCTCTGCTGCTGATGCCCGCATCAAGCTTAAACATCTTTATCCAATAATAAAGATATAGATGTTACAATATACTACAAGGATACCCGAACGGCCCCTTTCCTTTATTTGTTGGGCTTTGGCGATGATATGAAAGCATGCCGGGGCCAGTGTCCATCCCGTGTGCGGCTAAAAACGTATAGCGCCGAATTGAAGGTACGCTTTTTTCGCGTCCATGCGCCCAGAGGGGATCAGCAGAAAAAATCCTGAGCGAGTGAAAAAGTCATATACATACATACACCCATACACAGCGTTCTTGGACGCGTATGTATATGGCTTTTTGAGTTGTTGGGCAGAAAAAACACTATGGCGCCATCCTTATCAATCAAAGAAACCGCGCCTGAGCGCGGTTTCCACCTGAACTTATCACTTATCTCTTATCTCTTATCACTCATTCCTTATCACTCGCTTGGTCTCACGGATACTTTTAAGCAGCTCGTCAGGAGTTGCACCGCTCACTGCTCCAGCGCCCGGCACTCCTCCAGCAGGCGGATGATGGGCAGCTGCTGGGGGCAGGCGTCCTCGCACTGATGGCACTGGATGCAGTCGCTGGCGCGGCCCTTGCCCCGGGTGACCACGTTGTACTCGCGCACGGTGCGGAAGTGGGCGCTGCCCTTGCTGCGGTTGGAGACGGTGAAGATGTCGGGGATCGGGATGTCCATGGGGCAGCCCTTCACGCAGTAGCGGCAGGAGGTGCAGGGGATGGAGCGGTCCGCGTCCAGGGCCTTCTGGGCCTCGCGGATGACCCCGCGCTCGGCTTGAGTCAGCGGTCGGAAGTCCTTCATGCAGCTCAGGTTGTCGTCCATCTGGGCGAGATTGCTCATGCCGCTCAGCACGGTGATGACGCCGCCGATGCTCGCGGCGTAGCGCAGCGCCCAGCCGGCGTAGGACAGACCGCTGCCGGTCTGGTCCAATACCGCTTTGACCTCGGGGATCGGGTCTGCCAGCACGCCGCCCTTGACCGGCTCCATGATGACCACGGGCTTGCCGTGGGCCTGGCAGATCTCCCAGTTGCGGCGCGAGTTCACGCCCGGGTTCTCCCAGTCGGCATAGTTGATCTGCAGCTGGACGAAGTCGATCTCCGGATGGGCGTCCAGCAGCTCTTCCAGCAGCTCGGGATCGGCGTGGAAGGAGAAGCCCCAGTGTTTGACCAGGCCCTGCTTTTTCAGGTCAGCCACGAAATCCCAGATGTGGTATTCGTCAAACTTTTTATAGTTGGCCCGCTGCAGGGCGTGCAGCAGATAAAAGTCGAAATAGCCCGCGCCGGTCCGCTCGAGGCTGGTGTAGAACTGCTGCTTGGCGCTCTCCTCGTCGTGGCACTGCTGCCAGGCGCAGAGCTTGGTGCAGATCACATAGCTCTCGCGCGGATAGCGGTCCGCCACGGCGGCCTTGAAGGCGGCTTCGCTCGCGCCGCTGTCATAGACGTAGGCGGTATCGAAATAGGTGCCGCCCGCCGCCAGGAAGCGGTCGGCCATCTCCTGGACCTGCGGGATGTCGATGCTGCCGTCGGCGTTCTTCGGCAGGCGCATGAGGCCGAAGCCGAGCTTGAAAATGTCCTGGCCCAGGTACTGCTCCATCTGTAGGTTCCCCCTTATTCTTCGCGCATGAACTGCATGTATTCGGTTTCTGAGGTCTGGTAGCGCAGCTGGCCGTCCTCCAGGAGCACCAGCGGCGTCCGATTGTAGATCACCTGGTCGTTCTCCACGCGCCAGGCGGCGCCGCCGTCGGACCGCTTCATGTAGATGAGCTCACCGGTGCCGTCCGCGTTAAGGGTCAGGGAGAGGCCGCCGAACCGATCGGGATCGATGGTCACGCCGCTGGTGGCCACGGCGCCCCCCTTCCAGTGTCCGAGATAGGGGGTGATGTCGATCAGCCCTGTTTCGGGCGCTTCCGGCTCCGCGGCGGGCTGTTCGGTGGGCACCGGATAAATGACGGGCTCCGGCGTGGCCGGGAAAGCGGGACGGATGCGCTCCGCCGGGGCCGGCTTTTCCGCAGGCAGGGTGATCTTGGGCTCGCGCATGGCCGGGAACACGGGCTGGGCCGGCTCCGCCGTCGGTGCGGCTGTGGGTTCCGGGGTCGGTTCCGGCGTGGGTACAGGTGTGGGCACGGGCGTCGGCTCGGCGGTGGGTTCCGGGGTCGGTGCGGGGGTCGGTTCCGGCGTGGGCTGCGGGATCACGATGTGCTCCGCCCGCTCCACGGGGACGGTCACGCCCAGGGCGGCGAGGGCGTCGGCCGCGGCGCTCAGCTCCGCGTCCGTGGCTTCCCAGCCCAGGCATACCCGGCGGATCTCCGCGTCCTCGAAGGCGTCGCTTGCGAACTCGGGCAGGGCGGTGCCTTCAAAGCACAGGGTGCCGAACTTGCTGGAGGCGAAGGCGCGGCCGGCCACCGTTTCCAGGGAGGCGGGCAAAAGCAGCTCCGCCATGCCGCAGTACTTGAAGGCCTCGCGGTCGATCTTTTTGAGTCCGGCGGGCAGAATCACCCGCTCCAGGCTGTTCATGGAGGCGAAGGCGCTGTCCGGGATCACCGTGATGCCCTCCGGCAGCGTCAGCTGGTAGGTGTTGTCCGCGTCCTCAAAAGCGTAGTCAAAGATGTCGGTCACCGGCACGCCGTCGATCTCGGCGGGCACGTTCACCGCGGCGGCATGGCCCAGGTATTTCAGGATCCATCCGGTGGAGGTGTCGAAATCGAACTCTTCCGCCGGGGTCTCCCCGGGCAGGACGATCCCTTGCCCGCTGGAGCGGATAGTGAGCCCCTCCGGCAGCGTCGCGCGGTAGACCTCCTCCCAGCCTTCGGGCACCAGCACCGTGAAGTCCGCGGGCAGGGACCGGAACGCGCCTACGTCCACCGCCGGGGCGGGGCCTGTGAAGGTGACCGTGCGGAGGGCATTGTCAAAGGAGAAGCAGCTGTCCCCGATGTAGGCCAGGGTGGAGGGCAGCGTGACCTCGGTCAGCTTCGGGCAGCCGTTGAAGTTCGCGTCCTCCAGGGCCCCGAAGCCCTCCGGCAGCGTCAGCTTTTCCAGCGCGGTCATCTTGTAGGTGGCGGAGTTTCCCAGGTACTGCACGCCCGGCTCGAGGGTGAGGGCGGTGATCTTGCCGTTGTTCATGAACGCCTTGCGGTCCACGGCCCAGACGGCCTCGCCGTCGATCTCGGCGGGGATGGTCACCTCTCCGCCCGCCCCGGTATACTCGGTGATCCGGTGCTTGGAGTTCAGGGTGAAGTCCTGGGCGGAGGCGACGGTCAGGGCACAGAGACAGAGGGCAAGGATGGATAGAAATAGGATCTTTTTCATGTCAGTCACTCCTCCTGTTCTGCGGTTCGTATCGGGAAACGATGGGCAAAAAACAGGAGCTGCTGCACAGCCTCGCAAACAGCCCCTTATAAGCTTATACCTTCATCCCCAGCTCCAGCATCAGCTCGTCCTCATAGGTGCTGAAGCCCACCAGGCTCATCCCCTGGCCCAGCAGGAAGCGCACGGCCCCCGCGTTGATACCGGAAACGTAAGCGCGCAGGGATCCCGCGCCGTCCGCCTTCGCCATGGTCCGGGCCCGGGAGATCAGCAGGGAGCCGTAGCCGCGGCGGCGGTACCCGTCTTCCACCAAGAGGTTGGTGATCCGGGCGATCCGGCCGTCGTGCTCCCGGGCCAGCTCCAGATAGCCCACCCGTTCGCCCGCGTTGTCGATCAGGGTCACGACCCGGGGCTCGATCAGGCGCGGGTCATAGATGCGCGTGATGTAGTCCACGTGCTGCCGCGGCATGGCGACGGGCGACAGGGACAGCGCAAATCTGTCCCCCTCCTGGCTGAAGCCGGGAACATAGCAGGAGGAGGTGTCAAAGATGTATCTGAGTTCACCGCCGGCAAATTCCGGCCTTGGCAGTTCCTGAAACCTCATGTCAATCCAGGCTTTCGGGATAGTCGCCCTGGTCATGCAGGGCCTTCAAAGCATCCTGCACGGTGGCCTTGTCCTCGTGATAGGTGATGCCGAACCACACGGCGTTGGTCTCCAGCACCTCGACGGGCATGTGGGTCTCGTGCATCAGCTGGTCCACCAGCGCGGGCAGCACGTATTCCTTCTTCATCGGGTCGCCGGAAGGATCCTTCAGGAAGGCTTCGAAATGGGCCTCCGCCGTCTCGAAGTACCAGGGCGTGAAGCCCCAGAAATTCATGGAGACCAGGGCGTTCTCTTTCAGAGGCACGCCGGCGGGATCGTTCTCAAAGTCCTTGATCACGCCGTCGGTGTCGCGCTTGATCTTGTAGGTCTCCGTGACCTTGATCAGGTGGCCGGCTGCGTCCGTATCGCAGACGCCGCGGGTCACGGTGCCGTTTTCGGAAATGGTGTTCTTCAGGTAGTAGGCGACCATGGAGGCCTTCTCCCGCTCGCCCTGCATGCGGTGCAGGCAGTCGGCCATGGCGCGGAAGGCGTCCTTGCCGTAGTAATCGTCCGCGTTGATGACGGCGAAGGGCTCATGGATCACATCCTTGGCCGCCAGCACCGCGTGCACGGTGCCGTAGGGCTTGGTGCGGCCCTCCGGCGCGGTGAAGCCGCCGGGCAGACTGTCGTACTCCTGGAACACGTAGTGGACCTCCACCTTCTTGGCGATCCTGTCGCCGATCATCTGGCGGAAGACCTCGGCCATGGACTGGCGGATGACGAAGACCACCTTGTCAAAGCCCGCCTGCAGCGCGTCATAGATGGAGTATTCCATCAGGATCTCGCCGTGGGGGCCGATGCGGTCGATCTGCTTGTTGCCGCCGTACCGGGAGCCCAGCCCGGCCGCCATGATCAGAAGTGTCGTTTTCATAAGGGTTTCCCTCCCTGCTTTGTAATCTTGTGGGCCCGGCGGCAGATGCTGCCGTCAGGACGTCATGTCATTCTGTTTCGAGGGCGCCCGCGCACTTTTTGAGCAGCTCGATCACGGGCAGCTGCTGGGGGCACGCGCCTTCGCACTGGCCGCAGGCGATGCAGTCCGACGCCCGGCCGCGATCCTTCACGTTGTTCTGGTAGCGCCGGCGGGCGGAAACGGCGTCGTCGTAGATCAGCAGCTGGTTCATGGAGGAGAAGATGCCCGGGATCGGGATGTTCATGGGGCATCCGTCCACGCAGTAGCGGCAGCCCGTGCAGCCGATGCTGTCCACGCTGAGCAGCGCCTGTCGCGCCTGCTCCACCGCCGTCTTCTGGGCCTCGGTAAAGTGGGTGAAGCCGCCCATGGTCTTCAGGTTGTCCTTCATCTGGTCCAGGTTGGACATGCCGGACAGCACCGTCAGGATGCCCTCCTGGTCGGCGGTGAAGCGCACGGCCCAGGACGCGGGGGAGGAGTCGGGCTCTACCGCGGCCAGCACGTCACGCACGCGCTGGGGCGGGTTGGCCAGGGTGCCGCCCTTGACCGGCTCCATGACCACGACGGGCTTGCCGTGGGCGCGGGCGATCTCGTAGCAGCGCCGGGAGGCGACCCGGCTGTCCTCCCAGTCGGCGTAGTTGATCTGCAGCTGCACGAACTCCGCGTCCGGGTGCTCGTTCAGCAGCTTTTCCAACAGCTCGGGGCTGTCGTGGAAGGAGAAGCCCCAGTGTTTGACGAGGCCGTCGGCCTTCGCCTTTTTGGCGTAGTCCCAGATCTTATACTCATTGTACAGTGGCAGGTTGCCCGTGCCGATGGCGTGGAGGAGATAGAAGTCGAAATATCCGGCCTCGGTGCGCTCCAGACTGGTCAGGAGCTGATTTTCAGCGTCCTCACGATTGGCGGCGACCCGGGCGTTCAGCTTGGTGGCCAGCTGGAAGCTCTGCCGGGGGTGCCTGCGGACCAGGGCGTCCCGCGCCGCTTCCTCGGACTTGCCGCCGTCGTACACGAAGGCGGTATCAAAGTACGTGAATCCGCTTTCCAGGAACAGATCCACCATCTGCTTGATCTGCTCGATATCCATGCTGCCGTCTTCGAGCTTCGGCAGCCGCATGAGCCCGAAGCCCAGCTTCCGGATGCTTTTGATCTCCTGTTCGCTCAGCAAGCTGTTTCCTCCTTCGCCGGATCGTTCCGCTGTGTTCTTAGTGTTTTTTCTTCCAACGAATATTATTGTACACGCAAAACCCCAGATTTTCAAGATGCTTTATTTGTACTTCAGAACCAGAACAGGCTACCGTTGACCGTTCCGCTGATTCCGGTTATAATGGCTCTGTCATTCCAAAGACGGATGGCAGAGCCATTTTGCGTGACAAGAGGGAGAACATGAAAAAGATCACCGGTTTCATCCTGCTCCTGCTGCTCCTGACCGGGGCGGCCCTGGCGCAGGAGGCGGAGGACATCACGGCGTCGGCTGCCGTCAAGGCCTCCTCCACGGACAAGCGATACAAGACCTTCGCCGCGGACTGCGCCACGGACCGCGACTTCAAGACCATGTGGAAGAGCCGGAAGGAGCGCCGGGCGAACCTGGAGATCGAGACGGAGACGCCCGTCTACGGCATCTACCTGTGCAGCGGCATGGAGAAGCCGGAAGCCTGGGTGGTGGAAGTACAGGAGGGGAAGGACTGGACCGTCGCCGCCCGGGCGGAGGGGGTCTATGGCCATGAATACCTGCCGCTGGAGGGCCTGACCCACTTCAGGATCCGGCTGGAGACCACGGCGCAGAAGGTGCTGGCGATCAACGAATTGTACCTGCTGGGCGAGGGAGAAGTGCCTGGTTGGGTGCAGCGCTGGGAGCCGCAGCCGGAAAAGGCGGACCTGATGATCCTGGTGGGGCATCCCGACGACGAGATGCTCTTCTTCGGCGGCATGATCCCCACCTATGCCGGCGAGTACGGCATGAAGGTGGCGGTCTGCTACATGACCTGCAATACCCCGGGCCGCCGCAGCGAACTGCTCAACGGGCTGTGGTACTGCGGGGTGCGGAACTATCCGGATATCGGCACCTTCTGGGACAAGTACTCCCTGAAGCTCAGGACCCAGTACGACGTCTGGGGCAAGAGCAAGGTGCTCGGCTATGTGACCGGCCTCATCCGCAGGTACAAGCCCGAGGTCATCGCCACCCACGACGTGAACGGCGAATATGGCCACGGCGCGCACCGGGTCTGCGCGGATGCGTGCCTGCAGTGCGTGACCCTGGCGGCGGACCCCGGCAAGTACAAGTCCAGCGCCGGGACCTGGGGCACCTGGCAGCCGAAAAAGCTGTATATCCACATGTATAAGGACCATCAGGCCGAATTCGACTGGGATCTCCCGCTGGCCTCCCAGGAGGGAAAGACGGGCTTTGAGACGGCGGTGGAGGCCTACAAACTCTATGTCTCCCAGCAGCAGCCCCAGTACCAGGTGGAGCCCCGGGACAGCGTGAAGAGCAGCTACCGGTTCGGCCTCGCCTTCAGCACGGTGGGTGATGACGAAAAGAAGGACGATCCCTTCGAGCACATCGACCCCGCCGTCCTGACCAATTACCAGGAAAAATTAAAGGAGGAGGGGTTATCCTCCTCACTTCATGAAAACGAACTCTTCCAGCTCGAACAGGGATTTTCCCTCGAAGAACTGGCCCATCCAGCCCTCGACCCGGTGCTCAGCCACGAGATACAGCGCGTGCCTGCCGGTGACGGGGGCTGTTTTTGTGCGGTAAATGCCGTCTCCCGTGCCTACCTGGCAGAGGCCGATCTCCGGCCCCGTGGGGCTGTCGAGACGGACGTGCACCTGGCAGGGCGTTCCCTGCCCGCGGGTTTTCAGGGCCAGGGTGAGGGGCTCGCCGGTGAAGTCCTCCCCGAAATCAAAGTACTTGTAGCCCATCACACAGCCGTCGGTGATGCGGGTGATGACGCGGGTGAACAGATCGAGCTCGGTGATGAAGCAGCCGCCGGTCAGCACGCAGGCGATGTCCGCCGGCACCGGCTGATAGGGGTTCAGGGCGTCGTCGAAGCCCAGGGAGGTCATCTCCACCGGGGGAATGGTGCCGTCCGGCAGGACCGTGATCTTCTCCACGCAGGCCCGGCGCGACATGATGGTGCCGTTGGTCATGCGGTGGTAGAACACGTACCACTGTCCGTTGATGCAGGCCACGGAGCCGTGGTTGTTCCCGGCGGGATAATCCACGCCGTTGTCAATGATGTACCCGCGGTAGGTGAAGGGCCCCGTGGGGCTGTCGGACACGGCGTAGGCCAGGCGGCTGCCCCGGCGCGGCGAGTAGATCAGGTAGTACCGGCCGTTGATCTTCCGGGGCGAGCTGGCTTCATAGAACCGCTCCGTCTCCGGCACGCTCTCTCGGTCGTCGACGACGGGGCCGCGCAGGGTGTGGGGCAGGACCTCGCACATGTTCGCCGGGTCCAGCTCGTTCATCCAGGAGCGGGTAAAGCCGTAATACACATAGGCCCTGCCGTCCTCGTCCACCAGCACGCCCGCGTCGTTGAAGGTGCCCTCGTCGCCGACCTCGGCTTCCGCGCGGGCGCCGTCTTCGCGGGTGTAGCGGTAGGATGAAAGCAGCCGGAAGGGGCCTTCCGGGCGGTCGGAGACGCCCACGGCGCCCCGGGAGCCGACGATGTAGGCGTACAGGTAGTATTTGCCGTCCTTTTCCACCACGTCCGGCGCGAACAGCTTGTGGTCTGTCCAGGGCGTGTCCGCAGGCCGGCCCGTGGAGGAGGGACGGGTGCGGAAGCTGTCCCCGTGGCAGCGCCAGTTTTTGAGGTCGTTCACATCCGCAGACCAGACCTTCAGCTTATGATCACAAAAATCCTCGCCGGAGACCCGGTCGTGGGAACCGTACAGGTAGACCCGGTCCCCGAAGACCCGCGGCTCACCGTCGGGAATGTACTCCCACAGGGGCAAAAACGGATTGGGCATAGCACAGCTCCTTTGCAAATTTCTTCAGGCCTATTGTAGCATACCGCCGCCGGATCGGCAATGCGCTGTTTTGTTCTGCTGATGCTTTCGGACAATAAATCTCTTGCGGGGAGCGCAGAATTCCTGTATAATCTTACAGAAAAAAGGCGGTCGCAGAGGAGGGAAAAGCGTGAGGCGGTTTTTGGGCGCCATGATCCTGGCGCTGACGGTGTTGCTGGCCTGCGCGTCAGCGGAGGGACCAGCGGTCTCCATCTCCCGGGGGACGGCGGCGAGCCTGACGGCTGGCGCGGACGTCCGGGAGCTCGTGATCCCGGAGGGCGTGGTCCGTATCGAGGCAGAAGCCTTCGCCGGAACGGGTCTGGAGCTGGTGACGCTGCCATCCTCCCTTGAATCAGTCGCGGATGACGCCTTTGATCCGGAGGTGGCCTTCCTCGTGCATAAAGGCAGCCCGGCGGAGCAATGGGCGATATCGTCTGGCTGCAGCTATTCGGTGATCGAAGACGGGCAGGAGGATCTGCTGGAGGTCCTGCAGTTTGAACCGGACCCGGATGACGAACAGCACCGCCTGATCATAACGGGCTATACCGGCGAGGCCTCCTCGCTAATCCTGCCGGATCAGATCGACGGGGTGGATATCTACCGTATCGGTGAAGGAGCGTTCCAGGATAATGGGACCCTCCGGAGCATCCGATTCCCCGCCCGGCTGGAAGCGATCGATAACAGGGCCTTCGCAAACTCCCAAATCGAATCGGTCGTGCTGCCTGATTCCGTCACCTGTTTGAGCGGCTATGCTTTTGCTGACTGCCAGGCTTTGGCATCTGTCGTACTGCCCGGAGGCCTGGAAGGCGTTACCGAACCGCCCTTCATCAACTGCCCGGCGCTCCGTGAAGTCACCATGAGCGTCCATTTCCAAAGCCATATGAGCGGCTTCAGGGAATGCGAAAACGTGGAAACGATCCACTATCTGCCTGGAACAACGGGGATATTCGATCTGACGGTGGGAAAGAATAACAGCTATCTTGAACGTCAAAGCAAGCGGTCGCTGAAGACGCTGGATTTTGCCGAAGGGATCACAGTCATTGAGGCTAATTCGTTCCTGAATGACGATTATGAGTATGAAGACGATTGCTTTGCTGTTGAGCGTATCCAGCTGCCTTCGACCCTGACGACTATCGGCGACGCTGCGTTCAGCGGACTGAACCGCCTGACCCAGGTCGATCTGCCGGAAGGCCTGACGATCCTGGGTAACGAGGCGTTTTCACACTGCCGCAGCCTGGTGCCGCCTGAAACGCTGCCCTCAACGCTTACCGTGATCGGTGAAAACGTATTCTATGACTGCTGGCAGCCCGAACCGGAAGAAGGCTCCGGCGAAGAATAATCAAGAGTATAAAACGTACATGTTTGTTCATATGAACGGATCGACAAGAAGGAGGTCACTATGAAGGCACTGTTCATCGGCGGGACAGGGATCATCAGCACGGCCATCGTGCGGCGGCTGATCAATGAGCTCCATTGGGAGGTCTGGCTGCTGAACCGCGGCAACCGGCTGGACGCGGTGCCGGCGGAGGCCCATTCCATCATCGCGGATATCCACGACGAAGCGGACGTGGCCCAGAAGCTCGAAGGCATGACCTTTGACGTGGTCAGCGATTTCATCGCCTTCACGGTGGACGCGGTGGAGCGCGACTACCGCCTGTTCAAGGGGAAGACGAAGCAGTACATGTTCATCAGCTCCGCTTCGGCTTACCATAAGCCGGCGGCCAGCTATATCATCACCGAGGGCACCACGCTGGCGAACCCCCACTGGCAATATTCCCGGGATAAGATCGCCTGCGAGGAGTTCCTGATGCGCAAGTACCGGGAGGAGGGCTTCCCGGTCACCATCATCCGCCCCAGCCACACCTATGACGAGCGCCATGTGCCCCTGGGTGTGCACGGCAACAAGGGCTTCTGGCAGGTGATCCGGCGCATGCTGGATGGGAAGCCGGTCATCATCCAGGGCGACGGCTCTTCCCTGTGGACGCTGACCTTCAACACGGATTTCGCGGTGGGCTACACCGGGCTCATGGGCAACCGGCACGCCATCGGCGAGGCCTTCCAGATCACCGGAGACGAGACGCTGACCTGGGACCAGATCTACCAGACCATCGCGGACGCGCTCCACGTGGAGCTGAAAGCCTACCATGTGGCGTCTGAATATCTGGCCGCTGTGGGCAAGCCCTACGGCTATGATTTTGAAGGCGGGCTCGTGGGGGATAAGTCGGTCTGTGTGGTCTTTGACAACAGCAAGCTCAAGCGGGCCGTGCCGGATATGTGCACCAAGGTGCGCTTTGACCAGGGCGTCAGGATCGCGCTCGACTATGTGTTTGCCCATCCGGAGCTCCAGGTGCCCGACCCGGAATTCGACCAGTGGTGCGACCGCGTGATCGCCGCGCTGGAGAAGGCCAAGGCCGAGATCTGAACCGCGAAGACAAAGAAAGGAACTGCAACAGCGAATGATCGATACGCGCCTCTTGTCCGTACTGGCCGTGTACGAGACGGGCAGCTTCACCCGGGCGGCGGAACGGCTCAGCCTGTCCCAGCCCGCGGTCAGCCAGCATATCAGGCAGCTGGAAAACGAGCTGAACGTGCACATCTTTGAGCGCGTCCGGGGCAGCCTGCGCCTGACCCGGGAGGGCGACATCATCGTCAAGTACGCCCGCCGCATGCAGGCATTGACCAACAACATGCTGGAAGCCCTGGCGAACGAGCGCACCCAGGTGACCAGCCTGACCGTGGGCATCACCCACACGGCGGAGAGCAATTCCATCGCGGAGACTTTGGCCCGGTACGTGAGCCTGCGGGATCACATGAGCATCAAGATGATCACGGGCTCCGTGAGCGAGCTGTCGGAGGCCCTCAAGAATTTTGAACTGGACATGGCCATCGTGGAGGGGTCGGTGTCCGACCCGCTCCTGCACTCGGTCATGCTGGACACGGACTGCCTGATCCTGGCGGTGGCGCCGGAGCACCCGCTGGCCCGCCGCACCATGGTGACCATCGAGGAGCTCAAGCGGGAAAAGCTGATCCTGCGGCTACCGGACTCGGGCACCCGCAGCCTGTTCATCTCTGCGCTGGAGACCCATAACCTGCATCTGAACGATTTCAACGTGGTCCTGGAGATCGACAACATTGCCACCATCAAGGACCTGATCCGCCGCGGCTTCGGCGTGTCGGTGCTGGCCCGCAGCGCCTGCATGGACGAGCTGGGGAAAAAGAAGATCGTGGCCCTGCCCATCGAAAACCTGACCATGATGCGCGAGATCAACCTGGTCTACCACCAGGATTTTGACCATCCGGAGCTTTTGAGCGACATCGTGCGCTGCTATCACGAGCGGACGGAGCACCCGGAAAACCCATAAGGCGGCGGATGCCGCATACCCTGCTTTTTGCACACAGGAGGAGCGTATGGACAACAAACAGGCAGGCCGGAAGAAGAATATCTCCGGCGCAGGCAAGCAGATCCAGACCCACGGCACTGCCCAGGGGCAGGGGCCGGTGGGCTCCCAGAACGGCTACAGCGGACGCCAGATGAACGGCCCCTCCGGGCCCCGTCCCTCCGGGCAGCGGCCCACAGGCGGCGGCAACCGCAACGTGCCCCAGCGCGGGGGCGGCGGGAAGCTGGGCATCATCGTCGTGATCCTGCTGCTGCTCTTTGGCGGCGGCGGGAGCCTGGGCGGCCTCTTCGGCGGCGGGTCTGACGATGCCGGCGTAACGGTCCTGAGCCCCACGGATTATGTCTACAGCGCCACGGCGACCCCGCGGCGCACCAGCGCACCGGTGATCACCAATGCGCCGGTGCGGACGGAAGCGCCGCTGACCCAGGGCCTGCAGGGCGGCGGCCTCGGCGACCTGCTGAGCATGTTCATGGGCTATGGCGACACCGACAACGGCTTTACCGACATGGGCAGCCTGTCCTCCCTGTTCGCGGAGAGCGCGTACCAGCCCACGGCGGTGCCTACCGCCACGCCGACGCCGCGCCGGGTCGCGACCCGCAGGCCCACCGCGGTCAAGAAAGCGACGGCGACCAAAAAGGCCTCCGCGACGGCCAAGCCCGCTGCCAGCGGCGTGCGCGCGCCCTATACCACCATCCGCGGCGGCGGCCGGGATACCGTGACCCTGATGGTCTACATGTGCGGCACCGACCTGGAGTCCAAGTCCGCCATGGCCACCCGGGACCTGCAGGAGATGCTGGCCGCGTCGTTCAGTGACAAGCTGCGCGTGATCATCGAGACCGGCGGCTGCTCCAACTGGCGCAACAACCTGGTGTCCAGCCGGTACAACCAGCTGTGGCAGGTTAAAAACGGCAAGCTCGTGTGCCTGGACGACAACCACGGCTCCGCCTCCATGGTCACCCCCTCCAACCTCGCTGATTTCATCCAGTACTGCGCGAACAACTATCCCGCGGACCGCTACGGCCTGATCATGTGGGACCACGGCTCCGGCTCCGTGAGCGGCTACGGCTATGACGAGACGAACCCGCGCGCCGGCTCCATGACCCTGGCGGGCATCAGCCAGGCCCTGGACCGGGGCGGGATCAAGTTCGATTTCGTGGGCTTCGACGCCTGCCTGATGGCCACGGTGGAGAACGCCCTGATGCTGAACAGCTATGCCGACTACCTGATCGCCTCCGAGGAGACGGAGCCCGGCTACGGCTGGTACTATACCGACTGGCTGACGGCCCTGGGCAAGAACACCTCCATGCCCACGGTGGAATTGGGCCAGCGGATCGTAGACGACTTCGTGCGCACCAGCAGCCAGCAGGCCGCGGGCCAGAAGACCACCCTGTCGGTGATCGACCTGGCGCAGTTGAACGCGGCGGTGCCGAGCCGGCTCACGGCCTGGGCCCAGTCCATCTCCGGCATGATCGAGCAGAAGGACTATAAGGCGGTCTCCAACGCCCGCAACGGCGCCCGGGAGTTTGCCGAGAGCAACCGCCTGGACCAGGTGGACCTGGTGGACCTGGCCCAGCGCATGGGCACCAACGAGGGCGCGGCCCTTGCCCACGGCCTGTCCATCTACTTCCCCTACAAGAAGCTCTCCAACGTGGATAAGGCGGTCAGCGCCTACAACCAGCTGGGCATGGACGACAGCTATATCGACTGCATCCGCCAGTTCGCCAGCCTGGAGCTGAGCGGCCAGACGGTCAGCGGCGGCTACTCCAACCCCTGGGGTGCGCTGTCCGGGGCGGGCTACTCCTCCCAGAGCGCCTACGGCAACGCGGATATGCTGACCGAGCTGCTGAGCGGCCTGCTGAGCGGCGGCAGCTATGGCCGCGTGCGCGGCATGGGCGCGGACAACACCGCCTTCCTGAGCGACTTTAACCTGACCGGGGAGGAGCTGACGGCCTACCTGTCCGAGAACATGATCGATCCCGACCTGCTCGTGTTCCGGGATACGGCGGACGGCAAGCGCCTGAGCCTGCCCGAGGACCAGTGGGCGCTGGTGCAGGACATCGAGCTGAACCTGTTCTTTGACGACGGCAGCGGGTATATCGACATGGGCCTGGACGGCCTGTACACGCTGACGGAGGACGGCTTTATCGCCGACACCGAGGGCACCTGGCTCGCCATCGACGGTCAGCCCGTGCCCTACTACCAGCTCTCCGGCGACGCGGACAGCCGCACCGGCTACGTGCCCGCCCTGCTGAACGGCGACCGCGTGCAGCTGCTGATCTCCTTCGATCCCGAAGGCTACGGCTACCTGGTCGGCGCCCGGGCGGACTATGTGAACGGCGAGACCGAGACCATCGCCAAGTCCCTGTCCGGCCTGCCCATCGGCGCGCAGCTGCAGTTCCTGTGCGACTATTACACCTATGAGGGCCAGTATTTGGAGACCCAGTACCTGGGCGACCCGATCACCGTCACCGCGGATACGCTGAAGGTCACCGACGTGTACATCGACGCTTCCAACGCGCGCCTGACCTACCGGCTCACCGATATCTACAACCAGGAATACTGGACGGAAGCCTATAAGATCTCTGACTGAACCTGAAAGGATTTTTTGACAGAATGACGATTTGGGACGCAATTTCCTTGCTGGGCGGCGTGGGCCTTTTCCTGTATGGCATGCAGATCATGTCCTCGGGGCTCAAAAAGGCCGCGGGCGACCAGCTGCGCACGATCCTTGAACGGGTCACCTCCAACAAGATCGCCGCGGTGCTGATCGGCATCGTGGTGACGATGCTGATCCAGAGCTCCTCCGCCACGGACATGATGGTCATCGGCTTCGTGAACTCGGGGCTCATGAACCTTTCCCAGGCCATCGGCGTGATCATGGGCGCGAACATCGGTACCACCGTCACCGCGCAGATCACGGCCTTCAACCTGACGGCCCTGGCGCCGCTGATGGTCTTCATCGGCGCGATCATGCACATCTTCATCAAGAAGCCCCTGGTGCAGCACATCGGCAGCATCATCCTGGGCTTCGGCATGCTGTTCGTGGGTATCGGACTCGTGAAGAGCTCCATCGTCCCCCTGTCCGGCAGCGCGGAATTCCAGGGCTTCCTGACCACCCTGTCCAACCCGCTGGTGGCGGTGATCTTCGGCGTGGCCTTCACCGCGCTACTCCAAAGCTCCTCGTCCTCAGTGGTCATCTTCCAGGCCTTCGCGGTGGAAGGGCTGTTGACCTATGAGCAGTGCGTGTACCTGGTGATCGGCGCGGCCATCGGCTCCGTAGCGCCGAACCTGCTGGCCTCCCTGACCACGAACCGCAACGGAAAGCGCACCGCGCTGCTGAACCTGTATTTCAACCTGTTCCGCGCGGCGCTGCTCCTGCTCCTGATCACCCTGTTCCCGGTCATCCTGACCTGGATCAAAGCTCTGTCGCCCGACGACGTGGCGCGCCAGGTGGCGAACACCCATACTATCTTCGCCCTGACCGCCGTGATCGCCGCGCTGCCGCTCACGAATGTGATCGTGAAGCTGGCGGAGCGCACCATCCCGCTCAAGGATTATGAACAGCGCAGCGCGGACGAGCAGAAGCTGATCTACCTGGTGGACGACAACAAGCGCGTCGTCCCGGCGGTGGCCATGAAGCAGGCCATGCTGGAGGTCACCCGCATGGGGCATATGGCCCGGGAGAACCTGGAGACGGCCCTCAACTACTTCTTCGATCCCACGAAGGAAGATCTCTACGTCCGGGTGGAGGAACGGGAAAAGACCATCGACTATCTGGACCACGCCATCAGCGACAAGCTGGTCACCCTGCGCAGCCTGCAGCTGTCGGACAACGACGTCTTCCGCCTGTCCAGGCTGGTGCGCGTGGTGTCCAACTTTGAGCGCATCGGCGACCACGCCGAGAACGTGATCGAGTTCGGCGAGCGCCTGAAGAACGCGAAGGCCTCCATCTCCGAGGCCGGGACCGCGGAGCTGCGCGCCATGTCCGGCGCGGTGCTGGAGACCCTGGATGTGGCTATGCAGGTCTTTGAGAATGAGCAGTTCGACCTCCTGCCCAAGGCAGAAGCCCTGGAGCAGCGCGTGGACGACATGCAGGAGCAGTTCATCCAGAACCACATCGACCGTCTGATGGTGACTGCCTGCAACCCGCTGTGCGGCGTCGTGTTCACGGATATGTGCACGGATCTTGAGCGCTGCTCGGACCAGGCCATCAACGTGGCAACCGCGCTGTACAACCCGGCAAAGCATGGCCGGATGAAATAACGGCGAGCCTTTGAACCGGGAACGGACGGGAAGGGGAGGAACAGAGGATGCTGTTAGGCGGGACCGCGGCCGGCGAATTGAAGGCCATGATGATGCGCACGGGCGCGGCGGATCTTGAGCACATCGATCCCGCCGTGATCCATCCGATCGACTGGTGACAGGAGGTACACAGACGTGAAAAATGTTCGTTGGGGCGTACTGGGGACAGCGGGCATCGCGCGGTCCCAGACCATACCGGCCATGCAGCAGGCGGAAAACTGCGACCTGTGTGCCATCGCGGGCCGGGATCCCGAGAAAGCGCGCTCGTTCCAGGAGGAATTCGGCTTTGAGAAGGTGTATACGGACTATGACGTCCTCCTGGCGGACCCGGATGTGGAGGCGGTCTATATCCCGCTGCCCAATGACCTGCACTATGAGTGGGTGCTCCGGGCGCTGACCGCGGGCAAGCATGTCCTGTGCGAAAAGCCTCTGGCGCTCAATGAAGCGCAGGAGGACGAGATGTTCCGCACGGCCGAGGCCAACAACGTGTACCTGATGGAGGCCTTCGCCTACCTGCACAGCCCGCTGATCGCCGCAGTCAAGCGCGAGCTGGACGCGGGCACCATCGGCGAAGTCCGTTACCTGGCGTCCGCCTTCCTGGGCGGCCTGCCCCGCAAGGGCGATTACCGCTGGCGCAAGTCGGCCGGCGGCGGCGCGGCCTACGACCTGTGCTGCTATCCCATCGGCCTGGCGCTGTGGCTCCTGGGCCGCGAGCCGGATCGGGTCCGGGCGATGGCGCAGTTCTCTGACCAGGGCGTCGACCTGTTTACCTCGGTGATGTTCCAGTATAAGGACGGCCTGGTGGCGAGCCTGGACGGCGGCATGCTGGAAAACGCCCCGCGCATGGACCGTTTCCACATCCTGGGCACCTGGGGGGAGATCTATTCGCCCGTGCAGTTCAACCAGTGCGGCGAGATCCCCTACACGGTGGTGCGGGATGGAAAGGAGGAGACGAAAACCATCCTCGTGCCCAACAACTACCGCCTGGAGCTGGAGCAGCTGAGCCGCTGCGTGCGCCGGGAGGAAAAGCCGATGGTCACGCGCAGCTTTTCCATGTCCGTGGCCCGGACCCTGGACAAGGTGCTCAAAGAGATCGGATATTGATGCTGCGCAGAAAAAACCGCCAAAAACAGAAAATTTATGGTAGACATTTGCAAGCGTCTGTGCTATAATCGCTTTTGCGGCTCATAGAGTGCCAGCAAGTGCATCGTTCGCTGCGTGTGCGGTGCCACCTTCGAGACCGGTTCCACCAAGCCGGAGCTGCGTGTCGAAATTTGCTCCAAGTGTCATCCGTTCTATACCGGCAAGCAGAAGCTGGTTGACAGCGGCGGACGCGTCGATCGCTTCAAGAAGCGTTTCGGTATCTGAGGCAAATATAAAAGAAGCCGGTCTATCCCGGCTTCTTTTTAGCATAAAGGAAAATGTGTCAGATAATTGACGCAATTGTGGTAAAAGGAGGCTAACTGCTGTGTCTGAACAGAAAAAGCCGGTCGACATCGGCGGCCAGGCTGTTTTGGAAGGCGTGATGATGAAAGGCCCGGAGGCCATCGCCATCGCCGTGCGGCGCGAGAATGGCGATATCGTGGTCACCCGGGAGACCTATGAGCCCCTGAGCAAAAAACACCCGTGGATGGGCAAGCCCTTTATCCGCGGCGCAGTCAGCTTTGTGACCATGCTGGGCCAGGGCATGAAGGTATTGGATAAATCCTCCCAGATGCTGGGCGTGGCCGAGGAAGAGCCCACCAAGTTTGAAAAATGGCTGGCTGAAAAGCTCGGCAAGGGCGTGGACAAGGTGGTCATGGGCATCGCCATGGTGCTGGCCGTGATCCTCTCCCTGGGCCTGTTCGTGCTGCTGCCCAACATCCCCACCCGGCTCCTGACGGAAGCGGGCTGGTCGCCCCTGGCGGTGAACCTGATGAGCGGCGTGATCCGCATCGTGCTGCTGATCACCTACATCTGGGCGGTGGGCAAGGTGCCGGATATGCGGCGCACCTTCCAGTACCACGGCTCGGAGCACAAAACGGTGTACTGCCATGAAGCGGGCCTGCCCCTGACGCCGGAAAACGCGCAGAAGTTCAGCACCCTGCACCCGCGCTGCGGCACCAGCTTCATCCTGATCACCTTCATCCTGTCCATCCTGCTGTACACGACCATCGACTATATCATCCTGGGCCTGACGGGCTTCAATCTATCCTCCAACTATTTCATCAAAGTGCTGAGCCGCCTGCTCCTGCTGCCGCTGGTGACGGGCGTGAGCTATGAAGCGCTCAAGGGCCTGGCCCATTCCGAAACGAAGGTCTGCCGGATGCTCCGCTGGCCGGGGCTCCAGCTGCAGCGCCTGACCACCCGTCAGCCCACCAATGAGATGTGCGAGGTGGCGATCGCGTCCATGAACGCGGCCCTGAACGGCCTGCCGGAAGGCCAGAAGACGCCCGAGGGCTGGGTGATCCTGCCCAAGGCCGCATGACCATCCGCGAAGCGCTGAAAAAGGGCGCGAATCGGCTCGAGAAGGCCGGGGTGCCGGACGCGCGGCTGGACGCGGAATACCTGCTGGCCGAGATCCTGCGCCTGGACCGCCTGCATCTGATCGCGGACGGCGGCAGTGTCCTGACCGATGAACAGCTGAACGCCTATGAACAATGGCTCGCCCGCCGGGAGCGGCGCGAGCCATTGCAGTATATCCTGGGAAATCAGCCCTTCATGGGCTTCATGCTGAAGACGTCCCCGGCGGCGCTGATCCCGCGGGCGGACACAGAACGCCTGTGCGAGGCGGCGCTCAGCGTGCTCAGGCCGGGCATGCGCGCCTTGGACCTGTGCACCGGCACCGGAGCCCTGGCCATCGCCCTCAAAAAGCTCTGCCCCCAAGCGGAGGTGCGCGCCTCAGACCTGAGCAAGGATGCCCTGGCCCTGGCGCAAAGCAACGCGGAAGCGTTGAAAGCTGATATCCGCTTTTACGAAGGGGACCTGTTCAACCCCTTTAAGGGGGAGCGGTTCGACCTGATCGTCAGCAACCCGCCCTACATCCCGCAAAAGGACCTGCCCGCCCTGCAGGCGGAGGTCCTCTTTGAGCCGATGATGGCCCTGGACGGCGGGGAGGACGGCCTCAGTTTTTACCGCCGGATCGCCCAGGAAGCGCCCGCCCACCTGAATCCAGTCGGGTACCTGATGCTCGAGATCGGCAGCGACCAGGGCCAGTCGGTCCCGCAGCTGCTGGCGGAGGCAGGCTTTACAGACATTACAGTCCAGCAGGACTATGCCGGTCTGGACCGGGTGGTCATTGGACGGAGAGAAGGTTAAGTGTGGAGAGTGGAGTGTGAAGAGTGGAGTTACGGATGTGAAATAAAATCAAAGAAACTCTGAGCCGCAGGCGAAGAGTTTCGACCGCCACTCCACTCTCCACTCTTCACCCTCCACACTAAAACAGGGCTGTCCAACGGGCAGCCCTGTTATACTGATTATCTGAAGTAGCGCTCCTGCGGCTCGATCTCGCGGTGGCGCTTCTTTTTTCTGGTGTGGCGCTGCTTGAGCCGTTTGAAGAAGCGGACGATTAGCCAGATCACGAACAGCGGCAGGAAGATGTAGAAGAAGGCGAATTCAAAGGTCAGGCGGGGGAAGGGGTTCTTATCCGATTCCGTGTAGGCGATGATATCTTCGATGCTGGGCGCCAGCTGGGGACGGCGCGCGATGGAGCGGGTCGCCAGCAGCTGGTAGACCGTGGGCAGGCCCTGATCATCGTAATAGGTCAGGGTGCCCATCACCTCGCCCTCCTGGATGGGCGCGCTGAAGGCGCGGGTGTATTCGGTGATGGTGATGTCGTTCAGGTGGTGGGACAGATAGTCGATATTGCTCATGGAGGTGACGATCTTGTCCTCACCCTGCTTGTCGATCTGGTGCAGGGCCAGGGTCAGCTTGCCCAGGTTGGAGTCGGTCAGGGCGTAGTGCGCGATGTCCACCACCCGGGGATTGCGCGTGTACAGTTCAGCGATGCTGACGCCGGTGTACTGGGTGAAGCCGTAATCCATCAGCTTGATGGTGTCCGTATAGCGGGCGGCGTCGGACCGCGCGTGGAACACGCAGGAGATCAGCGTCACGCCGTCGCGCTCCGCCGCGCCGACGTAGCAGTAGCCCGCCGCGCTGGTGTTACCGGTCTTGATGCCGATACCGTCGGGGTAATAGGTCTCCGCGTTGTCGGCGGTGTTGCGCATGAAGCGGTTGTTGGTCGGCAGGGTGCGCGCCTTGTAGATGTTGTCCTCCGGCATCTCGTAATGGTCGCGCCGCACGATGTCGCGGAAGGTCTCGTTCTGCATGGCAGTGCGCGCGATCAAAGCCATGTCCCGGGCGGTCGAGTAGTGGTTCTCGTCATGCAGGCCGTGGGGGTTCGTAAAATGGGTCGCTACGCAGCCGAAGCTCTCCGCAGCGGTGTTCATCAGGTCGGCAAAAGCCGGGATGGAGCCGGATACGGTCTCGGCAATGGCGTTGGCACCTTCGTTGCCCGAGCGCAGGACCGTGGCGTAGATCAGGTCCTCAAAGCGCACGGTCTCGCCAAAGCTCAGCGGGATCATGGAGGAGCCTTCTTCCACGTCCATGGCGGACGCGCTGATGGTGACCTGCCGGTCCGGGTCGTTCAGCAGCAGGCCTAAGTAGGCGGTCAGGATCTTTGTGGTGGACGCCGGATAGATCCGGGAATCCGCGTTTTTTTCAAAAATGACCTCTCCGGTCTCCGCTTCGACCAGGATGGCGGAACTGCAGGACAGATGCTCCGGCTGCAGGTTCTGCGGGTAGTTCGGGTCGTAGGTCGGCTGTTCCGCGCGCGCGATCACCGGGATCAGCCCGGTCAGGATCATCACGGCGCAGGCAATAGCGACCGCGGCGCGGCACTGCCAGAGGGTCACGCGTTTCTGCTTCATGTTGCTCCGATCACTGTGGATTGTACCGTCCGTTCGGACGGCGCTTTATTATATCAGATGGACGGGCCTTTGGCAATCAGGTAAAGAAAAATGTTACGAAACTGTTACGTGGCCAACGGCTGCCGCTACTGTTCGGTGTTCCGCAGCAGCGTACGCGCGTCGTATTCCAGTTCCAGGTGAACAGGCTGGCTGAACAGGACGTTATAGTCATTGTCGTTGACCCGCAGGGTACAGTCGATACTGTGAATGAAGGTTTGTCCGGTTTTTTGGAGCTTCTCAGCGGTCATTTGAGCGACGCTCATTTCTTCAGCCTTGTCCTTCAGTCTGATCGAGGAACCGAAGAACACGCTGTCTGTCTCCTGGCCGTTCACTTTGAAATCCCTCAGCCATACTTGGATCGGCTGGTCAGTATGGCTCTCTGCCCGGAACGAGAAATCAAGGGATGGATAGGTCCCGGTGACCGCAGTGATCTCCTGAAGCTCAAAGGAGAACAATTCACAGTCCACCTGCTTGTCGCCTGTGAAGTCTATCGTTTGCCTGTATGGATTGGACAGGGGGATCAGTTCGCTGGTGATGGTATTGTTCTGCAAGTCCCGGATCTCCAGCATGGCGAACCGCTTTTCGCCGTCCTGGAGCCGCAGGAAACGAGGCTCGCCCTGTTCCAGATCTTTGATGTCAATGTCATCACCGGCCAGGCCGTCGCTGGCATCCCAGCTTGTGAACGGCAGAAGGTTGCCGTTTTCGTCCCGGGTCGGGATACGGCCGACATCCAACAAACTGATATAATCCCATTCATCCAGACGGATCGTGCTTTTGCCCCAGGCATCGGTCTCCGCATCCAGATCCAGGATCTGCAACAGTTTCCAGCTGCCGTTCTCATCCTGGCGATATACCAGGTACGCGGGCTTCATCCATTCCTCTGATAGATCAAACGTGTCAAAATCAAAATACCGGTTGAGAATGGTGATCAGAAACAGGTCGCCGTTTTTTATGCGGTACCCGATAGCGCTGGAAAGGGGGAGGCCGTCTTTATCGACAATGTACAGGGATTCATGGTTGTATACACAGTCTGCCAGACCATCCGGATGAATGACGACGTCATCCGTCGCATAGCAGAAAAAGTACTGCCCGGGCATGACCTCGCTCATGACCACCAGCCGGGCCTTGGCCGTTTGGGCGAACTGTTCCGGGGTGAGCTGCAGGCTCAGGTGGACGGAAGCGCCCGCCCCTTCCTCCGTCACGGCGCTCATCTTCCAGTCGGTCAGGGCGGTGCCCATCCAGATGCCGGCATTCTGGTCCAGGAAGCGGGTATAGCCCCGGGAAAAGGACAGGCTCTCGGAGCGGCTGGACCAGGGGGAAAGGAAGGAGACTTTGTTGTAGAAGGGATAGTACAAACTCAGACCGTGGTCAAAAGGATTGCTGGACCAGGAGCAGACGACGCTTTCCCGGAGCAGGGACAGCAGACCGCCGCTGCCTGCAATATCGGCGTCCCGGTACATCTCCATCAGGTCGATGAAGTCCACCAGGTCGTAGTCAAAGGGCACGCCGCTGCCCACGGTGCGGGAGGTCAGCCGGAGGGAAGCGTAATCCGCGTAGCTGGCGGGCGTGACCTGGAGGCCGGAAAACAGCGCGTCGCAGGCGGCTGAGATCTCGGGCATCCGGGCAAGATCGACGCAGGACAGGGTCAGGTCTGCCAGGCTGTCCGGATAGGCCTTGGCATAGGCGTCCATGATCAGCCGCCCGGCTTCCGCGCCGTCCGCCCGGGGCGGCAGAGCACTCAGAAAGCGGTAATCCCAGCCCTCCGCCGGTTCGTTCTCCTGGGAGGCGATCATGTACTCGGCATAGGGAGCCACGGCGCAGGCCGTCTCCACAGAGGCCATCAGGCAGGCGTCAAAGCCGATCCAGCTGAGCTTCTTTTCCGCGAAGGGGCTTTCCTGCAGGGCCTGCTGCAGCTCCTGCAGGGTCAGGTAGTCGGTCTGTCCGCCCGCGGCAAAGTTCTCGTCGAAGCACAGGCCGTTCATGGGCCCGGCGCCGTGATCCCACAGGATCAGGGCATAGCGGTCCGCCGCCCATGCGCCGCCGAAGCGGAGCAGGGTGAGCAGCGTCCCAGGATCGCCCATGTTGGAAAGGGGCAGATCGCACACGGAAGAACGCGACTGCGGCGTGAGCTGGTAGATATTCGTGGCGTCCGGGTCGATGCCGTTGTGCCAGGCCTTGGCCCCGGAGGCCATCACCAGCACCTGGATGGACCCGTCCGTCGGCAGGGCGGCGGCGATCTCGGCCAGGTCCGCCGAAGCGGCTCCGGCCTTGGTCTCCAGGTCGCTCCCGGTCATGTAGACCATGATCAGGGTCGAGGGCTGGGTGACTTCCGCGCAGGCGGGCTGCATAAGGAGGCCGAGGAACGCGCAGAGCAGCAGGACGGTCAGTCTTTTCATGGTTCGGCCCCCGCTCTTCAGGCGCGCTCCGGGAACACGTTCCCGAGGGCGTCGATCAGCACCACCGCCGGAAAATGATCCAGGGTCAGGAGGCGGATGGCCTCGGACTGCAGGTCGGGGAAGGCGATGAGCTCGGACGAGGTGATGTGCCGGGCCAGCAGGGCCGCCGCGCCGCCTACCGCGCCGAAATAGACGGCGCGCTCGCGGCAGATCGCGTCCAGAACGGGCTGGGTTCTGGCGCCTTTGCCGATCATGCCCTTGAGGCCCAGGCTGAGCAGCCGCGGGGCGTAGGCGTCCATGCGGTAGCTGGAGGTGGGCCCCGCCGCGCCGATGGGCTTGCCTTCGGGCGCGGGGGAGGGGCCGACGTAATAGATGCACTGGCCCGTGAGGGGGATGGGCAGCTCCTCCCCGCGGTCGAGCATCTCGGTGAGCCGCTTGTGGGCGGCGTCGCGGGCGGTATAGCAGGGGCCGGACAGGCGGACGGTCATGCCCGCCCGCAGTTTGGCGATCTGGGCGTCATCCAGCGGGAGCCTGATTTCGATGGGGGTCATGGCGCAGCCTCCTTACAGGGTCGTTTCCGCGTGACGGGACGCGTGGCAGCAGATGTTGACGGCCACGGGCAGCCCGGCGATGTGGGTGGGGGCGGTCAGGATGGCCACGTTCAGCGCGGTGGTCCGGCCGCCGTAGCCCGCCGCGCCGATGCCCAGGGCGTTGACCGCGTCGAGGAGGCGCGTCTCCAGCGCCGCATAGCGGGCATCCGGGTGTCGCACTCCCAGGGGGCGGGCGGTGGCGCGTTTGGCTAAGAGGGCCGCCTGCTCAAAATCCCCGCCGATGCCCACGCCCATGACGATGGGCGGGCAGGGGTTCGGCCCCGCCAGCCGGGCGGTCTCGAGGATGTAGTTGAATACCCCTTCCTCCCCGGCGGAGGGGGTCAGCATGCCCACGCGGGACATGTTCTCGCTGCCGAAGCCCTTGGCGATGGCCAGCAGATGCACCTGCTTGCCCGGAACGATGGAGGCGTGGATGATGGCCGGGGTGTTGTCCAGCGTGTTTTTGCGGTCGAACAGCGGATCACTGACGACGGATTTGCGCAGGAGGCCGCCCACATAGGCGTCGGCCACGCCGCGCTGAATCGCGTCTTCAAAGCTGCCCCCGGTAAAGTGCACGTCCTGCCCGATGTCGGCGAACAGGATGGCCATGCCGGTGTCCTGGCAGATGGGCAGGCCGTCTTCTTCCGCGCAGACGTAGTTTTCGGTCAGCTGCTCCAGGGCGTAGCGCGCGGCGGGGGAGGTCTCCCGGTCCCGTGCCTGCTCCATGGCGGCGCGGATATCGGAGGAGATCTGGCGGTTGGCTGTCAGAAAGAGCTCGGCCACAGCGGTGCGAAGCTGTTCGCAGGATATTTCTCTCATGGCGTTTATTCCTCATGGTCGTCGGGGAGGATGACGGGGGACTGTTCGTACAGGCTCGCGTGCTGGCCTGTGCCGAGGCTCCAGACCAGTTCCGCCCGCGCGTCTTCCTCCAGGTATTCCTTGCCCCGGGCGGGCTTGGTGATGAGGGGGAGGGAGGCCCTGTCGCTGATCGCGCTGATCAGCGGCCGGGCGGAGGCTCGGAAGCCCAGCAGGCGCAGGGCCCGGGGGCTGTCGTCGGGCCGCTCCGGGGGCAGATCCAGCAGGATGCGGCTCAGCCAGCGCTGCAGGAAGGCGTGGGTGTATCGCTTGGTCTTGACCAGGGCCAGCAGCTCCTCCCGGGTGGCGGGGTGCTGATCCAGGGCCTTCTGCAGGCGGCCCTCCAGGCCCTCCTGATGGGAGAGGTGACCGGCCCATTGCTCCGGGCTCCCAGTATACAGGCGGTAGAACAGGGCCTGGGTCAGGGCTTCGGGCCTGCAGATGCGCCCGGACTCGAAACATTCCTCCACGATCCGGTCAGTGGACGGCGGCACGGCGCCCTTAACCGCGGCAGGGCCGTCCTGCAACGCCCGGGCGCGCAGGGCGCTGGAGGGGAGAAAGCCGGTGGACGCCGGCTCGTTTCTGCTGCCCCGGCGCTGGATGGCCACGGGCCGGATATGGGAGCCTGAAAGCTCCAGCTGGCGCAGATAGGCGACGGCCAGGATGTTATTGGGCGCGCTCAGCAGGTCGGCGGGGATGCCGCAGCTTTCCGCCAGGGCTTCCGCCTGGGCCTTGGGGTAGGGCAGGCCGGCCTGCAACCGGACGCGCAGCGCGTCCTTGAAGGCAGAAGGCTCCTCGTTGAGGCAGGCGGCGGCGCGCATGAGCAGGGGCAGGTCGTCCGCGTTCTCGCAGCCGAAGGCCTGGATGGTCACAACGCCCGTGGCATTGAGCAGGCGCACGCCGCCCAGGGCGAACCGGTCCGCCGCGGCGCAGGAAAAGCTGACGGGCAGCGCGAATACAGCGTCCGCCCCGGCTTCCAGCGCCATGCGGGCCCTGTCCCGGGTCGAAAACAGCCCCGGCGTCCCGCGCTGCAAAAAGGCGGTGCTGATCACGCAGACGGTATAGTCACAGCCCGTGAGCCTTTTCGCCTCTCTGAGCAGATGCTGATGTCCCAGGTGGAACGGATCGAATTCCGCGATGATGCCGCAAACGTTCAGGTTGACCACCTCCGGCAACGATACAGGGCAAATGGATAATAGATCATGAAATCGGGATGAAAGGCGGCTCTGGGGGGTGAGGGGGGGCCGCAGCCCCCTTCAGTGTGATCCGCAGGACCGGCTTTGCCGGTTCGAGGAGAATTTTTGCGGAGGAAATACTAAATTCCATCTAAATATGCACAACTGTCAGAAGCTTTTGTGCCATCTCTGCGTCAGCCACCCTCACCGTACCTACGGGTACGCTTTCGGGCGTCTTCCTTGACCTGACACAAAATCCTTCTGACATTTGTACATTTCTCAGATGGAATTTAGTATCAGCTTGCCATCCGGGAGCAAAAATTCATTCCTCTCGGATTTGCCGCCCGGGAGTACCGCTAGGTACGACAGGCAAATCCGCCCAGAGGGTGGTATTGGCGGGGGAAGGATTTCCCCGCCAAGGCTTACGCTTCAGCGTAAGCAATATTATACACGGATGCTTGCGAATTTTGCAAGCATCCTATATAATATGTCAGGAAACTTGGGAGAGGAAGCAGTTTGATGCAAAAACAGGACTGGACGAACGGAAAAAGGCTGTGCGCCTGGGCGGGACTGAGCGCGCTGTTTGTGGCGCTGCGCTGCCTGCTGGTGCTGCCCTGGGTCTACCTGGAGGCCGGAAGAAACAAGGATCTGACCACGCTTTTGCGCTGCGCCGTTACGCTCGTTTTATGGCTGTTTATGGTGTTGCCGGCGCACCGGTTCTGCGGCTGGGCAGCCATGCGCCTGCGCGGGGAGGACGGCGGCAGCTTTTCCTACCCGGGCGCGCTCCGGCTGGGGCTCAACCGCTTCCTGCGCGTGAGCGGCGCGGCGGTGCCCTCGGCGGGGCTCGGGCTGCTGCTCTATTACACGCTGGCCGGCAGCAATTTAAAGACCCTGGCGGTGCTCAGGGATATCGGCTCCGTGGGCACGCTGCTGGGCATGCCGGAGCGCCCCGGCTATGACGTGGGCTTCGGGATCGTGCTCGTATCGCTCATGATCTTCCTGGTGATGCTGGCGGTCCTGTGGTTCCGGGGCACGCCGAACGACTATCTGGGCACCCTGCGGCCTTTCCGCAGAGCGCGCTTTGACCGCCGCGCCTTCGTAAGCTTCCTGCTGGCGGCAATTGCCTATGTGCTGTGGGCGGTGATCCTGTATCTGCACATGGCGCCTATCGTGAGCGGCGTCAATGGTCTGATGATGAAGGCGACGCGGGCAGTGAACTCCTTTGGCGAAATCTTTGCCCAGCGGGCATTCGCCGTGGAGATGCTGCTGGTGCTCATCCTCGTCTACTGCCCCCTGTGGTGCCTGCGCAAGAACAGCGCGGCCAGGGCGGCGGCGGAGATGCGCGATGCGGCTTGACGCGCTCCTGACCCGGCTGGGGCTGGGGAGCAGGAGCGAAATGCAGAAGCTGATCCGGCGCGGGGCTGTGGCGGTGGACGGGACGCCCATCCGGGACCCGGGCGCTGCTGTGCTCCCCGGAGCGCCGCTGGCGGTGGACGGGCACCCGGTGGATTCCCGGATCGAGCGGACGGTGATGCTGTACAAGCCCGACGGCGTGCTGACCGCCGCGCGGGACCCGAAGGCGAAGACGGTCATGGACCTGCTGCCCCCGGTGTATACGAGCATTGGGTGCATGCCGGTGGGCCGCCTGGACAAGGATACCACGGGCCTCCTGCTGCTCACCACGGACGGGGAGCTTGCGCACCGGCTAATCTCGCCCCGCCGCGCCATTGAAAAGACGTATCTGGCCACGGTGGACACGGCATTCCGGCCCGAGGAGGTCGCGGCCTTCGCGGAAGGGCTGACGCTCAGCGACTTCACGGCGCTCCCGGCGACTTTGGAGATCGTGGACGCGCACACGGGCCGGATCACGGTGACGGAGGGCAAGTATCACCAGGTGCGGCGCATGCTGGCGGCCTGCGGGCATCAGACCCTGACCCTGCACCGGGAGCGCGTGGGCCCGCTCACCCTGGATCCGGCGCTTGAGCCCGGGCAGATGCGGGCGCTCAACGAAAATGAACTGACGGCGCTTAAACAGGCGGTGGAGTTATAAACGATGGCGGAACAGTATTTTGCAAAACAGCCCAGCGCTGAGAGCAGGCCGGTGGAAACGGAGTTCTCTTATCGGGGACACACGCTGCGGCTGATGACGGACAGTGGCGTCTTTTCCCGGGGGGAAGTGGACGAGGGCTCGGCCCTGCTGCTCAACAGCCTGCCGGAGCTCAGCGGACGGGTGCTGGACCTGGGCTGCGGCGCGGGGGTCATCGGCGTGAGCATCGGCAAGGCCAACCGGGTGGAACTGACCCAGAGCGACGTGAACGAGCGCGCCCTGGCCCTGACCCGGGAAAACCTGAAGCGCAACGGCGTGTCCGGCATAGTGGTCGAAAGCGACGGCTTTTCCGCGCTCACAGGCACCTTTGATACCATCGTGACCAACCCTCCCATCCGGGCGGGCAAGGCGGTGATCTACCGGCTCTTTCAGGAGGCGCGGGATCACCTGGCCGAAAATGGCGCTCTCTACCTGGTCATCCGCAAGCAGCAGGGCGCTGAGAGCGCGAAAAAGTACTTGGAAACGCTTTTTAACTCCGTGGAGCTGATCGAACGGAAAAAAGGCTTTTGGATCTTAAAGTGCACAGGTAGGAAGTAGGAGGTAGGAAGTAGGAAGTAATTCTACTTTTGCTTTTCTGTCCTTCCGGGCATCCGTAACAGCGGAACATTAATCACTTCCTACTTCCTACTTTCTCCTTCCTACTTTAAACCTTCAATCTTCAACCTTCACCCTTCAACCTTTATTGCGTGGGGTAATAAACATGAATTTTGACCGTGAGTTTTTTGATGCCGGTATCGACCGGATCGGGACGGACTGCGAGAAGTGGGACGACCGCGCGGTGCTCAACGAAGGCGCGGTGCCGCTGTGGGTGGCGGACATGGACTTCCGCTGCGCGCCGGCCATCGGCGAAGCCATCGCGCGCCGGGCCGCCCACGAGTGCTACGGTTATACGATGATCACGGACGAAGATATTGCGGCGTTTCTCGCCTACAACGAGCGCCGGCACGGGCTCAGGAACGCGGCGGAGGACGTGCTGATGTTGCCTTGCGTGGTGACGGGGCTCAAGCTGTTCGTGCGCTGCTTCACCGAGCCGGGGGAGCGGGTGGCGATTCTGACCCCGGTGTACGGCCCCTTCACCATGTCCATCGAGCAGAACGGCCGTACGGCGGTGCGGGTGCCGCTAACGCGCGGGCGGGGCGACCGGTACCAGATCGACTTCGACCGGCTGGAAGAGGCCTTCCGCTCCGGCGTCCGGGTGATGCTGATGTGCAGCCCGCACAATCCCGTGGGCCGGTGCTGGACAAAGGAGGAACTGGAAAAGGTCCTAGTCCTGACGCGCCGCTACGGGGTGAAGCTGTGCGTGGACGAGATCCACGCGGAGTTCGTGTTCGCGCCGCAGCGTTTCGTGCCGATCCTGAGCCTGACGGAGGCCGGGGACGAGGTCGTGAGCCTGATGAGCGCCAGCAAGACCTTCAATATCGCCGGACTGCAGCAAGCCTATGCCCTGAGCCCCAATCACGTCCTGCTGGAGGCGCTGGGCAAGGAGCGGGACGCCGCCGGCGTCGTGATGGGCAACATCTTTGCCCTCACCGCGACCCGGGCGGCCTGGACCGAAGGCGAGGCCTGGCTGGACGGGCTGATGGACTACCTGACGGACAACCTCTCCCTGCTGAAGCGGCTGCTCAAGGAGCACCTGCCCTTCGCGCGGATGAGCCCGGTGGAGGCCACCTACCTGGCCTGGCTGGACCTGAGCGCCTATGAAGGCAGCTGCGCGCGGCTCAGCCAGAAGTTCACTCACGCGGGCGTGGCCCTGACCTCCGGCACCTTCTTCGGGCCCGAGGGCGAGGGCTTCATGCGGCTCAATTTCGGCTGCCCGGCGGCGCAATTGGCCGAGGGCGTCAAACGGATGAAACATGCACTTAATCAACAGTAAAGGAGTAATGAACATGGATCGTCAGAAGATCGAACAGGTATTGTCTGAACTGGAACAGCCCATGATCGACACCTTGCAGACCCTGGTCCGCATCCCCTCTGTGAAGGCGGAGCCGCAGCCCGGCGCGCCCTTCGGCAAGCCCGCGCGGGAAGCGCTGGACAAGGCGCTGGAGATCTGCGTGGGTCTGGGCTTTGACTGCGCGAACATCGACGGCTACGCGGGCCACGCGGACCTGGGCGAAGGCACGACCGAGGACGCCCTGGCGGTGCTGGGCCACCTGGACGTGGTGCCCATCGGCGATAACTGGACCTGCGAGCCCTTCGGCGCGGAGATCCGCGACGGCAAGATGTACGGCCGCGGGACCTCGGACGACAAGGGCCCCGTGGTGGCGGCCATGTACGCCATGGCGGCGGTGAAGAAGCTGGGTCTGCCCCTCAGGCGCAAGATCCGCCTGATCCTCGGCACCGACGAGGAGAGCGGCTGGGAGGACATGCGCTATTACCGCGAGGTCTGCGGCATGCCCCGCAGCGGCTTCTCCCCGGACGCGGATTATCCGGTTATCAATATCGAAAAGGGGAGCCTGCACCTGGAGATCGAGGGCAAGCTCTCGGACAAGGGCCTGCCGGTGATCCGCTTTGATACCGGCGACCGGCCCAACGTGGTGCCGGGCCGCGCCGAAGCGCTGATCGCGGGCGACCAGGCGCTGGCGGATATGATCAACGCCACCGATTACGGCTGGCCGGTGACGGCGGAAGCCACGGACGAGGGAGTGATCCTGCGCACCGAGGGCATCCCGGGCCATGCGGCCATGCCCGAAGGCACCTGCAACGCCATCGGCCTGCTGCTGAAAACCCTGAAGGCTCTGGGCGCGGAGGGGGACATCCGGACCCTGGCGGACAAGGTGGGTACCGAATACGACGGCGCTTCCCTGGGCATCAAGATGGAGGACAAGGTGTCCGGCGCGCTGACCTGCAACATGGGCATCATCCGCGCCGATGAGAACGGCATCCGCGTGACGCTGGACCTGCGCTGCCCCATCCTGGCGGACCTGCAGGGCATCGCCGACCAGGCGGCCCGCGCTCTGCCGGGCATGAAGCTGACCGTGGCCAAGCGGACGGAACCGCACTACGTCTCCGAGGATTCCGAGCTGGTGCAGAAGCTGCTGAAGGCCTATGAAGCCGTGACTGGCGAAAAAGGCTATGCCATGGCCATCGGCGGCGGCACCTATGCCAAGTGCCTGGAGGAAGGCGTGGCCTTCGGCGCGCTGTTCCCCGGCGAACCGGAGCTGGCGCACCACGCGGATGAGTTCATCAGCCTGGACAGCCTGCGCAAGAACCTGCGCATCTTCACCTACGCGCTGATCGCGCTGGCCTGCGAAGAAGGTGCGTGCTGATATGTCCCTGAAACCGATCGTGATGACGCCGGCCTACCGGTACGGCGCCATGACGCCCTGGGGCGGAGACTCCCTCAGGACCATCTACGGGCAGGATATCCCCGACGAGCACACCGGCGAGGCGCTGGAGTTCAGCGCCTTGCCGGGCTTAAACAGTACGGACGCGGAGGACAGGACCCTGACGGAGCTGATCGCGGAGCACGGCGCGGCGCTGCTGGGTACCGAGATCCACGAGCCGGTGCCGCTGCTGCTCAAGCTGATCGACGCGCGGCAGAGCCTGAGCGTGCAGGTGCACCCGAACGACGCGTATGCCGCGAAGGCGGAGCACAAGCTCGGAAAGACGGAAGCCTGGTTCATCCTGCACGCGGAGCCAGGCGCGAAGCTGGTGTACGGCATCCGTCCGGGGTATGACCTGGCTTCCCTGCGCGCGCTCTGCGAGCGAGGCGCGGCGGTGGAGGAGGCCCTGAATTACCTGCCGGTGAAGGCTGGGGACGCCGTATACATCCCCGCCGGCACGGTCCATGCCATCGGCGCGGGCATCGTGCTGTATGAGATCCAGCAGTCCAGCAACGTCACCTACCGCTTCTATGACTGGGACCGCAAGGACAAGGACGGCAAGGGCCGCGAGTTGCACCTGGACAAGGCGCTGAACGTGACCCGGCTCGACGTGGAGCCGAAGCTCGTCGAAGCCGAGCTGGTGGGCCTGAACGCCCAGGGCACCTTTGAGCGCGTGCTGAACACGGAATACTTTGTGGTGGACCGCCTGACGAAGTGCGCGGACATGCAGCTGATCACGGACCTCAGGCGCTTCGGCATCCTGACCGCGCTTGAGGACGGCATGATGGAGCTGCCGGGGGAGGACATCCCCCTGAAGGCGGGACAGACCGCCGCCATCCCGGCTGACTGCGTGCCGGTCAGGCTGAGGGGCGAGCGCTTCCTGTACGCTTATCCGCAGCTGGGGCTTGGAAAATGATCGATCAGATTTTTTTGAAAGAACTGCGGGCGGCCTGCCCTGCGCTCATGGTGCAGACGGACGTCCCGATGAGCCGGTACACGACCCTGCGCGTGGGCGGCCCCGCGGACTGTATGGCCGAGCCCTCCGATGTGGAGGAGTTGAAGGCGGCCCTGGAGCTGGCGCGGCGCTGCGACGTGCCGGTGACCGTGGTCGGCAACGGCAGCAACCTGCTGGTGCGCGACGGCGGCATTCGTGGCCTGGTGATCCGCTTCGGGCGCGCGTTCTCTTGTTCGGCCACCGAGGGGGAGACGATCACGGCCCAGGGCGGCATCCTCCTGTCTGACCTCGCGCAGCAGGCGCTGAAGGCCGGGCTGACGGGGCTGGAGTTCGCCTCCGGTATCCCCGGTACCCTGGGCGGCGCCGTGGTGATGAACGCCGGCGCTTACGGCGGGGAGATCGCGCAGGTGATCGAGAGCGCGGAAGTGCTGAGCAGCGGGCAGATCCTGGCCCTGGACCGGGAGACCCTCGGCCTCTCTTACCGCCACAGCCGCATGCAGGACACGGGCGAGCTGGTGCTGTCCGCGCGCTTCCGGCTGCAAAAGGACGATACGGCGGCCATCCGGGCGCGGATGGAGGACCTGAGGGTCCGCCGCCAGGACAAGCAGCCGCTGAACCTGCCCAGCGCGGGCTCCTTCTTCAAGCGGCCCGTAGGCGCATACGCAGCCCAGCTCATCGACGAGGCCGGGCTCAAGGGCTGCCGCGTGGGCGGAGCCATGGTCAGCGAAAAGCACGCGGGCTTCCTGGTGAATGCGGGCGGGGCGACCGCCGCGGACTTCCTGGCGCTGATGCGTCAGGTGCAGGAAACGGTCTATAAGAATAGCGGGTTCCGGCTGGAGCCCGAGGTCCGCATTATCGGGGAGGAGGCCTGATGGCCGGCTTCTCCGAGTCGGTCCGGAAGGAGCTGCTGAAGACCCTCCCGGAAAAGCCCTGCTGCCTGCAGAGCGAGCTGAACGCCCTGACCCAGGGCTACGGCGTCATCCTGCTGAAGGGCGGCGGGCGCTTTCAGGTGCGCTACCGCCTGCCGGACGGGGACACGGCGCGCATGGTCTTCCTGCTGCTCAAGCGCAGGCTGGACATGACGCCTACCATCTCCTTCCATGTGGAGCCCCACTTCCGCAAGCGCAGGCTGATCGACCTGACGATCAGCGAGTACGACGCCAAGCGCCTGCTGCTGATGCTGCACATGTTCGACCCCAAGTCGGGCAGCGTCATGCTGCACCATATCCCGCGCGGCACGCGCACCCGGCGCTGCTGCCGGCGGGCGTTCATCCGCGGGGCGTACATCGCGAAGGGCCACGCCCGGGATCCGGAAACGGCCTATCTGATCGAGTTCGCCATGGACAGCGAGGAGCGGGCGGAGACCCTCAAGCAGCTGCTTAGGCAGTCGGGCATCGAGCCCCGGACCCGGCAGCGCGGCATGGAAGAGATCGTGTATGTGGAGCGTGGGGACGAGGTCCGGGACCTGCTGGCCCTGATGAGCGCGCACCAGGCGCTGTTTCAACTGGAGGACGCGCGGATCCGCCGCGCCGCGGGCGGCATCGCCAACCGTCAGACCAACTGCGATACGGCGAACACGGCCCGGATGCTGACGGCGGCCGCGCGGCAGTATGACCGCATCCTGGCTTATCAGGCTCATCATTCCCTGGACGAGCTCCCGCCCCGATTAAAGGAAGCGGCGCAGCTGAGGCTTGACCACCCGGAGGCCTCCCTGCAGGAATTGGGGGCGCTCTGCGACCCGCCGGTGGGGAAGGCGGCGATATCCCTGCGCTTCAAGGAACTGAGGGGAATCCTGGACGCAGCCGGGATCCATTAAATAGGAAACAGGAGGGCAGCAGCCTTCCTGTTGTTTTTTACGAATAGTATGGTATAATGTACGGGTAATTACCTATTATACAGGAGGCGCGCATGCCCTATCAGCAGAAAGCCGATTACAAGACCCAGCAGGACATCCGCCGGAACGAGCGCCTGCGGCAGCTGGAGCGGGAGCTGCCGGCGGTGTGCACGGACTTTTTCCGGTCGATCCAGCATACCACCAGCACCCTGACGCGCCTGGCCTATGCCTATGACTACCGGCTGTTCTTTGATTATCTGCAGAAGGAGAACGGAGATTTCGCCGAGCTGAGCATCCCCCTGATCGGGGATCAGGAGCTGAGCCGCCTGAAGGCTCGGGACATCGAGGGCTTCCAGGACTACCTGAGCCAGTACTTCACCCGGGACGACTCCCTGATGCAGAACCACGAGCTGGGCATCATGCGCAAGCTGTGCTCCCTGCGCTCGCTGTTCGAATACCTGTTCAAAAGCGGCCACATCCCCGCCAACATCGCGACCCTGGTCACCCTGCCCAAGCTGCACGAGAAGCCCATCCTGCGCCTGGACTACGAGGAAATGGTGAAGATGCTGGCCAGCGCCGAATCGGGGGAGGGACTGACCGCGCGCCAGCAGGCCTCCAACCGGAAGACCGCCCGGCGGGACGTGGCGATCCTGCTCATGTTCCTGGGCACGGGCATCCGTGTGAGCGAATTGGTGGGCATCAATATCAGTGATATCGATTTTGAGGACAACGCTTTCCAGGTCACCCGCAAGGGCGGGAACCAGACCATCCTGTATTATCCGGACCAGGTAGGGGAGGCTCTGAAGCGGTACATGGAGGAGCGCTCGGAGATCGAGCCGCTGCCGGGACACGAGGACGCGCTCTTTCTGTCCCTGCAGAAGCGCCGGATCACCCAGCGGGCGGTGGAGAACCTGGTCAAGAAATATGCCCTGGTCGCCGCGCCGCTCAAAAAGCGGTTAAGCCCCCACAAGCTGCGCAGCACCTTCGGCACGAACCTCTATCAGGAGACGGGAGACATCTACCTGGTAGCGGACGTGCTCGGCCACACGGACGTGAACACCACCCGCCGCCACTACGCCGCCATGAGCGAGGAGCACAAGCGGCAGGCCGCCCGCCGGGCTGTGTTACCGAAAGTGGAAGATAAAAAGGAAGAAGAGGAAGAAAAATAGTTAGGAGTTAGGAATGAGGAGTGAGGAGTTCAGGAAGAAACTCCTCCACTGCGTTACGGAGTATTCTTCGATTGTTGCGGCGCTACGCGCGATATACAATCGAACAAATGCCAGAGCGAAGCGGCGGCATTTGCACCTGAACTCCTCATTCCTCATTCCTAATTCCTCATTAAATTAAACGCCCGGCGCAACGTATAATGCCTCCATCCAAAAATGCAGTAATATCGGTGTTTTTCGTCAAAAAATATCAGAAAAATTTCAAAATACATCTGAAAAACACTTGCAATTCTGTAAAAAAGGATATATAATCGGCCTGTTGTCTGTTTATGGGTAGAAGCGGTAAGTTGCCGTTCTGGCCGGAACGGGTAATTATCGTGGACCAGGCCCGGAAATCGGGCGAACGGACTCGAAGCCGGAAAATCCGGCATCGCCGGGTTTGCGCGTCAGCAAAGGGAAGTCACCTGCGAGTCTTCCTACGGCGGACGCAGCAATATCTCCCCCCGACGACAGAGAGTTACGAACTAAGGAGGAAAACCTATGGCCAACCAGAAGATCCGCATCAAGCTCAAGGGCTACGAGCACAACCTCGTGGATCAGTCCGCCGAGCGTATTGTGGAAACCGCTAAGCGTACCAACGCGCGCGTTTCGGGACCTATCCCGCTGCCGACCGAGAAGGAGATCGTGACGATCCTCCGTTCTCCGCACAAGTATAAGGACAGCCGCGAGCAGTTTGAGCGCCGCACGCACAAGCGCCTGATCGACGTGTACAACGTCAACCAGCGCACCGTCGATGCCATGATGAAGCTTGATTTGCCGGCAGGCGTCGATATCGAGATCAAACTGTAAGGCAGGAGGCTATCATGAAAAAGGCAATTATTGGCAAAAAGCTGGGGATGACCCAGATTTTCCTGCCGGACGGCCGCCTCGTACCGGTGACCGTCATCCAGGCGGGTCCCTGCACGGTCGTGACCAAGAAGTCTGCGTCCGGCAAGGACGGTTATGATTCCATCCAGTTCGGCTTCGGTGAGCTCACCGAAAAGCGCGCTGAGAAGCTGCTGACCAAGCCGGTCAACGGCCACTACAAGAAGGCGGGCGTCGCCCCCCAGCGCGTGCTGCGTGAGTTCCGGCTGGACGATTGCGAAGGCTACGAAGTCGGCCAGGTTGTCAAGGCGGACATCTTCGCCGAAGGCGAGACCGTGGACATCACCGGCACCACCAAGGGCCGCGGCTTCACCGGCGCCATCTACCGCTGGAATCAGCACACCGGCCCCATGGCCCACGGCTCCAAGTATCATCGCGGCGTCGGCTCCATGAGCGCGAACTCTGACCCGTCCCGTGTGTTCAAGAACAAGCACATGCCCGGCCACTACGGCGTAGAGCGTGTGACCATCCAGCATCTTGAGATCGTCAAGGTCGACGCGGAACGCAGCCTGCTGCTGGTCCACGGCGCGGTGCCCGGCCCCAACGAGGGTCTGCTGCTGATCCGTGATTCCGTGAAAGCCTGACAAGGAGGAAGAAAGTCATGCCGAATATTCAAGTAGTGGATATGCAGGGCAAGCAGGTCGGCACCATGGAGCTGAATGACGAGATCTTCGCCATCGAGCCCAACGTGGCCGCCATGCACCTGATGGTCCGCTCCTATCTGGCCGCACAGCGCCAGGGCACCCAGAGCGCCCTGAGCCGCGGAATGGTCCGTGGCGGCGGCCGTAAGATCTATCGCCAGAAGGGCACCGGCAACGCGCGCCACCATGGCAACCGCGCTCCCCAGTTCCGTCACGGCGGCGTCGTGTTCGCGCCCCAGCCCCGGGATTATGTCATCAACGTGCCCCGCAAGATCAAGCGTCTCGCGATGAAGAGCGCGCTGAGCTCCAAGTTCGCTGCCAACGAGATCGTGGTCGTCGATCAGATCAAGCTGGCGGAAGCCAAGACCAAGTATGTGGCCCAGATGCTCAAGGCTCTCGAGTCTGAGAAGAAGACCCTGCTGGTGGTCGAGCAGGACCAGAAAGACGTGGTCCGCGCGAGCAAGAACATCCCCGGTGTGAAAGACGCTTACGTCAACACCATCAACGTGTACGACCTGCTCAACGCTGACAAGATCGTTATCCTGCGTCCTGTCCTGACCGAAAAAGGTTACGATGGCATCGCGGACAAGCGGTACATTTTTGAAGTCGCGATCAACGCCAACAAGACGGAGATCAAGAAGGCCGTTGAAGCCTGCTTCCCGCCTGTGAAGGTAGCGCGCGTGAATACGCTCAGGACCATCGGCAAGATGAAGCGCCAGGGCCGCACCCAGGGCCGTACCGCCGAAGTCAAGAAGGCGTATGTGATTCTGACTGAAGATTCCAAGCCCATCGAGTTTTTCGAGGGTATGGTGTGATAGGGGAGGACAAGGATTATGGGAATCAGAGTATATAAGCCGACGTCGTCCGCCCGCCGTTTCATGTCGGTGCTGACCTTCGAGGAGATCACCAAGAAGAAGCCCGAAAAATCCCTGACGGAACACATCAAGAAGCACTCCGGCCGCAACAGCCAGGGTAAGATCACCGTCCGTCATCAGGGCGGCGGCAACAAGAAGACCTACCGCATCATCGACTTCAAGCGCAACAAGAAAGACATCCCGGCCAAGGTCACCGCGATCGAGTACGATCCGAACCGCAGCGCGTTCATCGCCCTGCTGACCTACGCGGATGGCGAGAAGCGCTACATCCTGGCCCCGCTGGACCTGAAGGTCGGCGACATGGTCGTGGCCGGTGAGAACGTCGATATCAAGCCCGGCAACGCGCTGCCCCTGCGCTCCATCCCCGTCGGTACGCTGATCCACAATGTGGAGATCAAGCCCGGCAAGGGCGGCCAGCTGGTCCGTTCCGCTGGTCTGAGCGCTCAGCTGATGGCCAAGGAAGGCGATTTCGCCCAGGTTCGTCTGCCCTCCGGCGAAGTCCGCAGGATCCCGATCGACGCCTGCGCGACCATCGGTACCGTGGGCAACACGGATCATGAGAACGTCCGCATCGGCAAGGCTGGCCGCACCCGTCACATGGGCGTCCGTCCCACCGTCCGCGGCGTCGTCATGAACCCGAACGATCACCCGCACGGCGGCGGCGAAGGCAAATCCCCCGTCGGTATGCCTGCGCCTGTGACCCCGTGGGGCAAGCCTGCGCTCGGTTACAAGACCCGCAAGCACAAGAAGTATTCCAATCGTCTGATTGTCAAGCGCGCGGGCAAGTAATCCTGCGGCAAGGAAGGAGGATCATGCATGAGCCGTTCCGTTAAAAAGGGACCTTATGTTCAGGAAGCGCTCTTGAAGCGCGTTATCGCAATGAATGAAAGCGGCAACAAGCAGGTGCTGAAGACCTGGAGCCGCGCATCCACCATTTTCCCCGAGTTTGTTGGCCACACCATCGCTGTGCATGACGGGCGCAAGCATGTGCCGGTTTATGTGACCGAGGATATGGTCGGCCACAAGCTGGGCGAGTTCGCCCCGACCCGCACCTTCAGGGGCCATGCCGGCGAGAAATCGTCAACCGGCAAATAAGAGGGAAGGAGAAGAAAGATGGCAACCAATACTACGAAAAAGGGCCAGGCCCGCGCCGAAAAGCGCGCCAATGCCCTGCCCCAGGCACACGCCCGGTATATCCGCATCTCCTCCCGCAAGGCCGGCATCGTGCTGGACCTGATCCGCGGCAAGGATGTTGAGCAGGCCCGCGGTATCCTGGAGTTCACCCCCAAGGCCGCGTCCCCGGTCATCCTCAAGGTGCTGAACAGCGCTGTGGCTAACGCCGTGAACAACAAGAACATGGACGAAAGCACGCTGTACGTCGCCGAGTGCTACGCGAACCCGGGCCCGACCCTGAAGCGCTATGTAGCCCGCAGCCGCGGCAGTGCCTCCCCGATGCTCAGGCGCACCTGCCACATTAGCGTGGTGCTGAACAGCAAACAGGCGAAGGAGGATTAATATGGGACAGAAAGTCAATCCCCACGGCGCGCGCGTCGGCGTTATCTTCGACTGGAGCACGCGGTGGTACAGCGACAAGAAACTTTTCGCATCTCAGATCAAGGAAGACTATGAGCTGCGGAATATGCTCAAAGAAAAGTTCTATCAGACCGGCATCAGCCGCATTGATATCGAACGCAGCGCCCAGCGCATGAACGTGACCATCTTCACCGGCAAGCCCGGCATGATCATCGGCCACGGCGGCAAGGGCATCGACGACCTCAAGAACGAGATCGAAAAGTCCGTGGGCCACGCGGTGCATGTAGACGTCATGCCCGTCAAGTCCCCCGACACCGACGCTCAGCTGGTGGCTGAGAACATCGCTCAGCAGCTCGAAAAGCGCATTTCCTTCCGCCGCGCGATGAAGCAGAGCATCCAGCGCGCGACCAAGGCCGGCGCCAAGGGCATCAAGACCAGCATCTCCGGCCGTCTCGGCGGCGCTGATATTGCCCGCACCGAGCAGTATCATGAAGGTTCCATCCCCCTGCAGACCCTGCGTGCCAACATCGACTACGGCTTTGCCGAGGCGAAGACGACCTATGGCCGTCTGGGCATCAAGGTTTGGATCTACAAGGGCCAGGTTCTGCCGGCCGCCAAGAAGCAGCCCAAGGCCGCCATCGAAGGAGGCAAATAATTATGCTGATGCCTAAGAGAGTCAAGCACCGCAAGCAGTTCCGCGGCCGTATGAAGGGCGCGGCGCATCGCGGTAATTTTGTCGCCTACGGCGATTGGGGTCTCGCGGCGACCGAGCCCAGCTGGGTGACCTCCCAGCAGATCGAAGCGGCTCGTATCGCCCTGACCCGTTACACCAAGCGCGGCGGTCAGGTGTGGATCAAGATCTTCCCTGACAAGCCTGTCACCGCTAAGCCGGCCGAGACCCGAATGGGTTCCGGTAAGGGCGCTCCCGAGTACTGGGTCGCGGTGGTCAAGCCCGGCCGTGTACTGTTTGAGATCGGCGGAATCGACGAGGCGATCGCGAAGGAAGCGCTGCGTCTGGCGTCCGGTAAGCTGCCGCTTAAGACCAAGATCGTCTCCAAGGACGATGTGAAACCTAATGAAGCGGGTGGTGAAAGCAAATGAAGGCCAGCAATTTCGAATCCATGACCAATGAAGAGCTGACTGCGAAGATCGCTGATCTGAAGACCGAACTCTTCAACCTTCGTTTCCGGCTTGCCACCGGTCAGCTGGAAAATGTTATGCAGCTGTCTGCAGTCCGTAAGGACATCGCTCGTGCGTTGACCGTCCAGCGGCAGAAGCAGCTGAAGGCCGACCAGTAAGCCGATAGGAGGAGGAAAGACACATGTCTGAAATGACCGAAAACCGGGGCATGCGGAAAACCCGCATCGGCGTGGTCGTCAGCGACAAGATGGACAAGACCATCGTCGTGAAGCTGTCCACCCGCGTAAAGCATCCCCTGTACAGCAAATACATCAACAAGACCACCAAGATCAAGGCGCATGACGAAAAGAACGAATGCGGCATCGGCGACACCGTGAAAGTCATGGAAACCCGTCCGCTGTCCCGTGAAAAGCGCTGGCGCCTCGTCGAGATCATCGAAAAGGCGAAATAATCGCTGCGCTTTCAACCTCTCATGGGCCTGAGGGCCGCATGAAGAGGAAATATAAAGGAGGATATCCCTATGATTCAGCCGCAAACGCGTCTCAAGGTTGCCGATAACTCCGGCGCCAAGGAAATCATGTGCATCCGCGTGCTGGGTGGTTCCTTCCGTCGTACCGGCTCCATCGGCGACATTATCGTCGCCTCCGTCAAGAGCGCCACGCCTGGCGGCGCGGTGAAGAAGGGTGATGTGGTCAAGGCCGTTATCGTGCGCTGCCACCAGCCCAAGCGCCGTCCCGACGGCAGCTACATCCGCTTTGACGACAATGCAGCCGTGCTTGTCAACGACGACAAGATGCCGACCGGCACCCGTATCTTTGGGCCCGTGGCCCGCGAACTGCGCGAGAAGGACTTCATGAAGATCGTGTCCCTTGCGCCCGAAGTACTGTAAGGAGGACAATGGCATGTTCGTAAAATCCAAGGACACTGTGGTTGTCATCACCGGTCAGGACAAGGGCAAGCAGGGCAAGGTCCTGGTCGCTGAACCCAAGAAGAACCGTGTCGTCGTCGAAGGCGTCGCCATGGTCAAGAAGCATCAGAAACCCCGCATGCAGGGCCAGCCCGGCGGCATCGTCGAAAAGGAAGCCGCCATTGACGCGAGCAACGTCATGCTGTTCTGCCCGAAGTGCAATGCCGGCCGTCGGTTCGGCAGCAAAGTGACCGTCACTGAAAAGGACGGCAAGAAGGTCCGCAACGTCATCCGCGTATGCAAGAAGTGCGGCACCGAATTAGAGTAAAGGAGGCGCGGGGAAATGGCAACAAGATTGCATGATCGTTATGTCAATGAAGCCGTGCCTGCGCTCCAGCAGAAATTCGGCTACAAGAATGTGATGGAGATCCCGAAGCTCGTCAAGGTCATCATCAACATGGGCCTGGGCGACTGCAAGGACAACGCAAAGGCACTGGAATCCGCCGTGGCGGAGCTGACCCTGATCTCCGGCCAGAAGCCGCAGGTCACCAAGGCGAAGAAATCCGTCGCGAACTTCAAGGTCCGTGAGGGCCAGAACATCGGCGCGAAGGTCACCCTGCGCGGCGCCCGGATGGAAGAGTTCACCGATAAGCTGGTCTCCATCGCGCTGCCCCGTGTCCGCGACTTCCGCGGCGTATCCACCAAGGCGTTCGATGGCCGCGGCAACTATGCCCTGGGCATCAAGGAACAGCTGATCTTCCCCGAAATCGACTACGATAAGGTCGAGAAGATCCGCGGCCTGGAAATGATTTTCGTAACGACTGCCAAGACGGACGAAGAAGCGAAGGAACTGCTTCGTCTGCTGGGAATGCCGTTTGCGCAGTAAGGGAGGAGAAACATTATGGCAAAGACATCTATGAAGGTCCGTCAGGCCCGTCCGGCCAAGTTCTCCACCCGTGCTTACACGCGCTGCACGCTGTGCGGCCGTCCGCACTCGGTTCTCCGCCGCTACGGCATCTGCCGTATCTGCTTCAGAGAGCTGGCTTACAAGGGCCAGATTCCCGGCGTCCGCAAGGCCAGCTGGTAAGGAGGAGGTTTTACAATGGTAGTCAATGATCCCATTGCTGATATGCTGACCCGTATCCGCAACGCTCAGGTTGCGAAGCATGACAGCGTCACGATGCCCGCTTCCAATATGAAGAAGAGCATCGCGAAACTCCTCCAGGAGGAAGGTTACATCAAGTCCTACGAGTTCATCGACGACGGCCTGCAGGGCAACATCAAGATCACCCTGAAGTATCTGGACAAGAAACAGCCCGTCATCGTCGGCCTCAAGCGCATCAGCAAGCCCGGTCTGCGTGTCTATGCGGCCTGTGAAGATCTGCCCAAGGTCCTGGGTGGCCTCGGTATTGCGATCATCTCCACCAGCAAAGGCATCATGACCGACAAGGCTGCCCGCAAGGAAAACCTCGGCGGCGAAGTGCTCTGCTACGTGTGGTAATCATCACGCTTTAATTTAAGGGAGGAAAATATTATGTCTCGTATCGGAAGAATGCCGATCACCGTCCCTGCCGGCGTGACGATCAACGTTGAGAACAATCTCGTCACCGTCAAGGGCCCCAAGGGGGCGCTGTGCCAGCAGGTCAACCCTGATATCACGATCGAACAGAAGGACGGCCAGCTGGTGCTGACCCGCCCCTCCGACGATAAGGAACACCGCGCGATGCACGGCTTGTATCGTGCGCTGATCCACAACATGGTCGTCGGCGTGACCGATGGTTTCGCCAAGACCCTGGAAATGGTTGGCACCGGCTATCACGCCGAGGCCAAGGATTCCGGCAAGAAGCTGGATATCGCGATCGGCTTCTCTCACCCGGTCATCCTGGACGCGCCCGAAAACGTGTCCTTTGAAACGCCCAACCAGACCACCATCGTGGTCAAGGGCATCAATAAGCAAGTGGTCGGCAACCTTGCCGCTGACATCCGCGCCATTCGTCCTCCGGAACCCTATCTGGGCAAAGGCATCAAGTACCAGGGCGAGCGGATCCTGCGCAAGGAAGGCAAGGCCGGCAAGAAGTAAGGAAGGGAGTGAACGCATATGTTCAAAAAGCGCGACCGCAATGAAGTGCGCGTGATCCGTCACGCCCGCGTTCGCAAAAAGATCAGCGGCACCCCCGATATGCCGCGTCTGAGCGTCTATCGCAGCAACAAGTCCATCTATGCTCAGATCATCGACGACACCAAGCGTGTGACCCTGGTCTCCGCCTCCACCCTGGATCCCCAGATCAAGGGCCAGCTGGATGACGTGGACAAGAAGGGCGCTGCCAAACTGGTTGGCAAGCTGGTCGGCGAGCGTGCGCTGAATGCCGGTATCAAGACCGTGGTCTTCGACCGCGGCGGCTACGTCTATACCGGACGTGTGGCCGAACTGGCTGCCGGTGCTCGTGAAGCCGGGCTGAACTTCTAAGGGAGGTCAACGCAGATGTATCGCAGAGAAGAACCTGTTAGCGAATTCAAAGAGCGCCTCGTGTCGCTGAACCGCGTCACGAAGGTCGTTAAGGGCGGTAAGAACTTCCGCTTCGCGGCGCTGGTCGTCGTTGGCGACGAGAAGGGCCGCGTGGGCTGCGCCATCGGCAAGGCCATGGAAGTGCCCGAAGCCATCCGCAAGGCGACGGAAGCCGCCAAGAAGCATCTGGTGAATGTTCCCATCGTGGGAACGACCATCCCGCATCCCGTCGACGGCCTGTTCAGCACCGCGAAAGTCGTGCTGCTGCCCGCTGAAGAGGGCGCTGGCGTTATCGCCGGCGGCGGCGCGCGTGCCGTCCTGGAGCTGGCGGGCATCAAGGATATCCGCACCAAGACCTTCGGCACCAGCAACCGCATCAACACCGTGAAGGCGACCATCGAAGGCCTGAAGCTCCTGCGCAACGCGGAGACCGTGGCTCAGATGCGCGGCAAGAACGTGGAAGACATTCTGGGCTGAGGAGGGACTGAACAATGAAACTGAAGATCACTCTGGTCAAGTCCCCCATCGCTTCTCTTCCCAAGCACAAGGCCAACGTCAAGGCCCTGGGCCTCAGGAAGATCGGCCAGTCCGTCATCCATGACGCGACGCCCCAGATCAAAGGCCAGATCTTTGCTGTAAAGCACATGGTCAAGGTCGAAGAGATCAACGAATAACAACGATTAGGAGGGCCCCTAAAATGAAACTGCATGAGTTGCAGCCGGCTATCGGCTCGACGACTGCCCCGAAGCGCCTCGGCAGAGGCGTAGGCTCCGGACTCGGCAAGACGTCCGGTAAGGGCCACAAGGGCGCGAAAGCGCGTTCCGGCGGCGGCAAGCGCCCCGGATTTGAAGGCGGTCAGATGCCTCTGACCCGCCGTCTGCCCAAGCGCGGCTTTACCAACATCTATCGCAAGGAGTATGCCACCATCAACGTGAGCGCTCTGAACGCCTTTGAGGATGGCGTCGAAGTCACCTCCGAGATCCTGATGGATGCGGGTCTGGTCAACAAGGTGCAGGCCGGTGTCAAGGTTCTTGGCGGCGGTGAGCTGACCAAGAAACTGACGGTCAAGGTTGAAAAAGTGACAGCCTCCGCCAAGGAAAAGATCGAAGCTTGCGGTGGGAAGGTGGAGGTGAAGTAAGCGATGTGGGAAACCTTGAAAAACGCCTGGCGCATTAAGGATATCCGCAAAAAGCTGCTTTACACCTTCGGCATGCTTCTCCTGTTCCGCCTGGTCGGTGTGATCCCGACCCCCGGCGTGAATCCTGAAGCTGTTTCCTCCGCGGTTGCGGGCGTAGACGTGCTCAACCTGGTCAACATGATGACCGGCGGCAACCTGTCTCAGGCCACTGTCATGGCCATGGGTATCACGCCCTACATCAACGCTTCCATTATCATCCAGCTGCTGTGCGTGGCGATCCCCGCGCTGGAGCGGCTGAGCAAGGACGGCGGCGAAGAAGGCCGCAAGAAGATCAACATGATCACGCGGTACGTCACCGTGGGTCTGGCGATCCTCCAGTCCATCGGCATCATCATGACGCTGCAGCGCATGACCACCGCGGACAACACGCAGGTCCTGAAAGATGGCTATAACACCTTCTGGGGCTACGCGCTGATCTCCCTGGTCATGGCCGCCGGCACCATGCTGGCCGTGTGGATCGGCGAGCGGATCACTGCGAAGGGCATCGGCAACGGTGTCTCCCTGCTGATCTTCGTAGGTATCGTCTCCAACCTGTTCAACGGCATCATCAGCGCTGTCGCGGCTCTGTTCGGCGGCAACGGCCAGTACCTGGATGACGTGATCATCATCCTGCTGACCACTGTGGTGATCGTTGTACTGGTCACCTTCGTGGATATGGCCGAGCGCCGCATCCAGGTCCAGTATGCCAAGCGCGTCGTGGGCCGCAAGATGTACGGCGGCCAGGCCACCCACATCCCGTTGAAGCTGCTGGCCGTTGGCGTTCTGCCCCTGATCTTCGCTTACTCCTTCATGGCGTTCCCCGGAACGATCATGGCGATGATCAACCAGAGCTCCGGCGCCTATCAGTGGTGGCAGCAGAACATGAACCAGCAGTCCTGGCTCTACGCTCTGATCTGCGCTCTGCTGATCATCGGCTTCAGCTACTTCTACTCCGCGATCTCCTTCAACCCGGAGGATATCTCGAAGAACGTCCAGCAGCAGGGCGGCCACATTCCCGGCGTGCGTCCGGGCACTGCGACCACCATGTACCTGGATCGCACCTCTAAGCGGCTCACGCTGTTCGCGGCGCTGTTCCTGGCCCTGCTGGCCACCCTGCCGACCTTCCTCTGGCGTACAGTGAACGTGACGGTGCCCTTCGGCGCTTCGTCCATCCTGATCGCCGTGCAGGTCGCGCTGGAGACGCTGCGTCAGCTGGAAGCCCAGATGACCATGCGTCACTACAAGGGATTCCTTTGATCGGCGCAGCAGCCTGAACGGCTGTAAAACCGTCCTTGGATGAATTTTGTATCATCACTGGGAGGGGGACATGTCCTCCTCCCATTCTCCACGAACAGGAGGTACGGAAATGAGCAACATTATCTTCCTGGGCCCTCCGGGTGCCGGCAAGGGCACCCAGGCGCAGCTGCTGTCCAAAGAACTGGGCATTCCGCAGATCTCCACCGGTGAGATCCTTCGCAAAGCGATGCGCGAAGGCACCAAGACCGGTCTCGAAGCCAAGCGCTATGTGGAATCCGGCGCTCTGGTCCCGGATGACGTCGTGATCGCTATCGTTCGCGAACGCCTGCAGGAGCCTGACTGCGCCAACGGCTACATGCTGGACGGCTTCCCGCGCACGGTCTATCAAGCCGAGGAGCTGGGCAAGTTCGCCAAGATCGATGTGGCGATCGAGCTGCAGCTGGCCGATGAGATTATCGTGAACCGCCTGTCCGGCCGGCGCGTGTGCCCCAAGTGCGGCGCCACCTACCACATCTCTCTGCTGAAAAACGGAGAAGTGTGCGAGAACGACGGCGAAAAGCTGATCCAGCGCCCGGACGACTCTGAAGCGACCATCCGTAACCGCCTCCGCGTATACCAGGAGCAGACTGCTCCCCTGATCAGCTACTACAAGGAGCGCGGCCTTCTCAAAGCCGTGAACTGTGAAGACAGCGTTGAGCAGAACTTCCAGAAAGTCCTTGAGGCGATCAACGGCTGAGAGGCTAAAGAATGATCATCATCAAGAACCCTATCCAGATCGAGCATATGCGTTCCGCGGGACACCTGCTGTACGACGTGCTGCAGTACCTGGCTTCCCAGGTCAGCCCCGGGATCACTACTGAAGACATCAACCGGATGGCGGATGAAATGATCCGCAAGAACGGCGCAGTTCCCTCGGAGCTGGGGTACATGGGCTTCCCCAAGTCCATCTGCACCTCCGTGGATGATGAGGTCATCCACGGCATCCCGTCGCCCGATATCCGCCTGGAGGAAGGCCAGATCATCTCCATGGATCTGACGCTCGTCAAGGACGGATGGCAGGCGGACAGCTGCCTGACAGTGCCGGTGGGGGAGATCAGCGACGATAAAAAGACGCTGATCGACGTCACCGAGAAGGCCTTCTGGGAAGGCTGGAAGCAGGCGCTGAACGGCAATCGCGTGGGCGACATCAGCTCGGCGGTGCAGAAGTACGCGGAAAGCCGCCACTGCGGCGTCCTGCGAGAGTACACCGGTCACGGCATCGGCAAGGACATGCACGAGGATCCGAGCGTCCCGAACACGGGCATCGCGGGCAGAGGGCCCAGGCTCCGGCCGGGCATGACCCTGACCATCGAGCCCATGATCACCTGGGGACATTACCAGTGCCACGAATTGGCGAACGGGTGGACGGTAGTCACCAATGACCACTCGCCGGCGGCCCATTATGAGCACACCATGGTCATCCGCAGGGATGGATGCCCTGAGATTCTGACCCTACCGGACGGCGGAGCCAGGGGAGGACGGTCGTGAAAGCGGAAATTTTTCGCGGAAGTGCCGTTCTTTCAAAAAAAGGGCGTGACAAAGGCCGGGTGTTTGTGGTATTATATATGTTGGACGCTGATTTTGCGATGATCTGCGACGGCGACACCCGCAAGCTGGACCATCCCAAGAAAAAGAAGCGTCTTCACCTGTCTTCCCTGCCCGTCACGCTGCCGGAAATCACAGCTTTGGCCGATCAGGGCCAGCTCAAGGACAGCGATGTCCGCAAAGCGCTCGCTCAGGTGCGAGCAAAGCTCAATTTTCCCACGAAAGGGCCGGATCCCGCAACGTCAGTCTCCGAGGAGGGTCGCACATTTGTCCAAAGATGATGTAATCGAAATGGATGGCAAGGTGGTCGATGCGCTGCCGAACGCCGTATTCCAGGTGGAGTTAGCGAACGGCCACCGGATCATGGCGCATATCAGCGGTAAAATGCGCATGAACTTTATCCGTATCTATCCCGGCGACAAGGTCACGGTGGAGCTTTCCCCCTACGACCTGTCTCGCGGTAGGATTACCTGGCGCAGCAAGAGCTGACGCTGTCTGGCTTATCCGGGGCGTTCCGGAGGAGCATGAAAATCCCGCAAAGGAGGAATACCCATGAAAGTACGTCCGTCTGTGAAGCCGATGTGCGAAAAGTGCAAGGTGATTAAGCGCAAGGGTCGCGTGATGATCATTTGCGAGAATCCCAAGCACAAGCAGCGCCAGGGCTAAACTGCGATAGCGCTCCCTTTGGGAGCGCAGCCTCCGCCGCCGGAATCCGACGGCGGAGGCTGCGCGCCGGAAGGTGCCGCAGCACAAATTTCGTCATGGTCAGCGGCGTGGGCGGCTGCTCGGAGGCAGGGGTTGTCTGCCGATGAGACCACGTTAAGCTTACCATATATACAAAGCCTGCCGGCCGAAAGGTACGTATGCAGGCGCATTTCGCCCCGCCGTCCCCGGACGTGATCTACGCGCGGCTGAGGAGGGAGAGAGCGGCGAAGGCAACCAAACTAATGGAGGTGTATCCTATCCATGGCACGTATTGCGGGCGTTGACCTGCCCAGAGACAAGCGCGTCGAAGCCGGTCTGACTTACATCTACGGCATCGGCCCCAGCATCTCCAAAAAGATCCTGGCGGATACGGAAATCAATCCGGACATCCGTGTGAAGGACCTTTCGGAGAACGAAATCAGCAAACTGCGCGACTACATCGAGCATCACCTGAAGGTCGAAGGCGACCTGCGCCGTGAGGTGTCCCTGAACATCAAGCGCCTGGTCGAAATCGGCTCCTACCGCGGCGTCCGGCATCGCCGGAACCTTCCTGTCCGCGGCCAGCGTTCCAAGACCAACGCGCGTACGCGCAAGGGCCCGAAGCGCACCGTCGGCAACAAGAAGAAGTAATCATTTGCTGATCTGACTAAACGTCAGACATTCTGAAGCGAATTCCCCGAACAGAGGGAATACGGAGGGAAAAAAATGGCACCCAAAACTAAGCTGAAGAAGACGTCCCGCAAACGCCGCGAAAAGAAGCTCGTAGAGCGCGGTGTTGCCCATATCCGTTCTTCTTTCAATAACACCATCGTCACCATCACGGATCCCACCGGCGCGGCCCTGTCCTGGGCGAGCGCGGGCGGCATGGGTTTCCGCGGCAACTGCGAAGGCGTCTCTCGAGTACGGCCTCAAGTATGTGGACGTGCTGGTCAAAGGCCCCGGCTCCGGCCGTGAAGCCGCGATCCGCGCGCTGCAGACCGCTGGTCTTGAGGTCACCATGATCAAGGACGTCACCCCGATCCCGCACAATGGCTGCCGTCCGCCGAAGCGCCGCCGTGTCTGATTTGAAGGAGGAGTATTTGAATGGCTAACAATAAGCAGCCGATCGCCCGTCGGTGTCGCGCGCTGGATATCACGCCGGCGGCCATGGGCTACGCGAATAAGAAATCCAAGAGGAACCCCAACGGCCAGCGCCGCAAGAAGGTCTCTGAGTATGGCGCTCAGCTGAAGGAAAAGCAGAAGGTCCGCTTCATCTATGGCGTACTGGAAAAGCAGTTCCAACACTACTTCGAGAAAGCTTCCAACATGAAGGGCGTTACCGGCGAGAACATGCTGTCTCTGCTGGAGCTGCGCCTGGACAACGTAGTTTACCGTCTGGGTCTCGCGAAGACCCGCCGTATGGCGCGCCAGGTGGTCGGCCACGGCCATATCCGCGTGAACGGCAATAAGGTGGATATCCCCTCCTACCAGGTGAAGGTGGGGGACGTCATCACCCTGCGTCAGCGTTCTCAGGAATATGAGATGTTCAAGTCTCTGCGTGAAGGCACCTCCGTGCTCACGCCCAAGTGGCTGACGTTTGACGCCCAGAATCTGACTGGTACAGTCAGTGCCCTGCCGGCCCGTGACGATATCGATTACGAAGTGCAGGAAAACATGATCGTCGAATTCTACAGCCGCTGATGTCCATCTTACCGCTTTTTACCGCTATACGCGGTGTTACCTGATAGGGAGGGTTGGAACCAGTGTTCGCAGAAATCGAAAAGGCTCACATCGAGTGCACCGAAATTCTGGACAACAATCAGTTCGGCCGTTTTGTCATCGAGCCGCTGGAGCGCGGCTTCGGACATACGCTGGGCAACGCGCTGCGCAGAGTGCTCCTGAGCTCTCTTTCCGGCGCTGCTGTGACCTCCGTGCAGATCGAAGGGGTGCAGCATGAGTTCTCCACGATCCCCGGTGTCAAAGAAGATGTTACCGAAATTATCCTGAACTTTAAGGAACTGGCGATCAAGCTCTTCTCAGACGATGTTAAGCGCATCGAGATCGATGTCAAGGGTCCCTGTGAATTGACGGCGGGCGACATCCATGTGGACGACGAAGTCGAGATCGTGAATCCCGACCTGCACATCGCCACCCTGGACGAGAGCGCTCACCTGCATATGTTCATCACCATGGATCATGGCCGCGGCTATGTCCAGGCGGATAAGAACAAGGACGCGCAGACGCCCATCGGCGTGATCCCCATCGACTCGATCTATACGCCCATCCGCAAGGTCAACTACACGGTAGACGATACCCGCGTCGGCCAGATCACCGACTACGACCGTCTGACCCTGGAAGTGACCACGGATGGCACGATCCAGCCCGATGAGGCGATCTCCACCGCGGCGCGCATCCTGACCGAACAGCTCTCGCTGTTCTGCCGCCTGACTGACCAGATCATTCCGCCGACCGTCGTCGAGCCGGAAGATAACAAGGTCGAGCGCCTGCTGGAAATGACCATCGAAGAGCTGGATCTCTCGGTCCGCGCTTACAACTGCCTGAAGCGGGCGGGGATCAACACCGTCAATGAGCTTGTTCAGCGCAACCAGGAGGACATGATGAAGGTCCGCAACCTGGGCAAGAAGAGTTTGGAAGAAGTGGAGCAGAAGCTCGAAGGTCTCGGCCTGAGCCTGCGCGCCACCGAAGAGTAAAGAGGAGGAAACCACTATGGCAACTGAGCGCAAGCTGGGCCGCACGGCGAGCCAGCGCAAAGCCATGCTCCGCGGACTGACCACACAGCTTTTGTGGTTCGGCCGGATCGAGACCACCGTGTCCCGCGCCAAGGAAGTACGCAGCATTGCCGATAAAATGATCACGTTGGCTGCCCGCGAGTACGACAAGAGTGTCGAAGTCGAAAAGGAAACGACCAACGATAAGAAGCAGATCGTCAAGGTGACGAGCACGAACGACGCGCCCAGCAAGCTGGCTGCCCGCCGTATCATGATGTCCTACCTGTATGACATCCCCGAAGCCAAGAAGGACGATGAGAGCAAGGCTGACTACAAGGAGCGTACCAAGGACAACAGCCATCCCGTGATCGAGAAGCTGTTCCGTGAGTATGGCCCCAAGTATCGCGGCCGCAACGGCGGTTACACCCGCATCATCAAGAAGGGCCCCCGCCGCGGTGACGCTGCTGAGATGGTCATTCTCGAGCTGGTGTGATCCGGCTGCTTTCCGCTGAAGCCTGAAGGCTGGGGCACGCGTTAGAACCGCGTACGCAGCGCCGAGGGCATCAAAGGGTGAGCTCAATCAATTGCCACGGTAGCTAAGCTGCCGTGGCAATTTTGTATCTATCGCCCTTTGTTTGTATTATTTATTGATTATCACTCTAAAAGGCTTGCAATTTCAAACCATTTCAGGTAAAATACGAATGAAGTTTGTCAAAAACTTCGGAAACATTCGGAAATGAGGCGTGAACATGGGCATTTATGAAGAACTACAGGCGCGGGGACTGATCGCTCAGGTCACCGATGAGGAAGAGATCCGGGACCTGATCAACCGGGGCGGCGCGCGTTTTTATATCGGCTTTGACCCGACGGCGGATTCCCTGCACGTGGGCCATTTCATGGCGCTGTGCCTGATGAAGCGGCTGCAGATGGCCGGCAACAAGCCGGTGGTGCTGCTGGGCGGCGGCACGGGCTATATCGGCGACCCCTCCGGGCGCACGGACATGCGCAGCATGATGACGCCGGAAACCATCGAGCACAACTGCGAGTGCTTCAAAAAGCAGATCTCCCGCTTCATCGAGTTCGGCGAGGACAAGGCCATCGCGGTCAACAACGCGGACTGGCTGCTGAAGCTCAACTATATCGACCTGCTGCGCGAAGTAGGCGCTCATTTCTCCGTCAATAACATGCTGCGGGCGGAATGCTACAAGCAGCGCATGGAGCGGGGCCTGAGCTTCCTGGAGTTCAACTACATGATCATGCAGAGCTACGACTTCTGGTACCTGCATGAGCACTACGGCTGCAACATGCAGTTCGGCGGCGACGACCAGTGGAGCAACATGCTGGGCGGCACCGAGCTGATCCGCAAGAAGACCGGCGACGACGCCTACGCCATGACCATCACCCTGCTGCTCAATTCCGAGGGCAAGAAGATGGGCAAGACCGCCAAGGGCGCTGTCTGGCTGGATCCCGAAAAGACCAGTCCCTACGAGTTCTACCAGTACTGGCGCAATGTGGATGACGCGGACGTGATGAAGTGCATCCGCATGCTCACCTTCATCCCCCTCAGCGAGATCGAGGAGATGGACCACTGGGACGGCTCCCGCATCAACGAGAAGAAAAAGATCCTGGCCTACGAGCTCACCAAGCTGGTGCATGGCGAAGAAGAGGCCAAGAAGGCCGAGGAGACCGCAGCGTCCCTGTTCTCTGGTCAGGGCAATGACGAGAACATGCCCAAGACCCTGCTGACGGCGGATGAGATCCCGGAAGCCGGCTACAACGTGGTGGATCTGCTGGCCCGCTGCAACCTGTGCGCCAGCAAGTCTGACGCCCGCCGCCTGGTGCAGCAGGGCGGTGTGACCGTCAACGGCGAAAAGCCCGCTGACGTGAACGCCACCGTCTCCGCGGAGGATCTGAAGGCCGGCGTGGTCATCCGCAAGGGCAAGAAGGTCTTCCACAAGGTCATCGCAGAGTAACAGCAATCTACGCCGCAGGGGCTTGCAGCCTCTGCGGCTCACCCGGGACAGGGCAGGACATGGAGGTATACCGTGGATAAGGTAAAGCGCGGAGAGCGCCTGGCGGTCATGAGCAGAGTGCTCACAGCGACGCCTAACAAGATCTATACATTATCATATTTCTGCGAGATGTTCTCCGCAGCCAAGTCCACCATCAGTGAGGACACCGCCATTCTGGCGCGCACCTTCCGCACCTTCCGCATGGGCACCATCGAGACGGTCACCGGCGCAGGCGGCGGCGTGCGCTACCGCATGAGCGGCAACGTGGTGAACGCGCGTCCTTTCGTGTCCGGCCTGTGCCAGCGCCTGATGGACCGGGACCGCATCCTGCCCGGCGGATACCTGTACCTGTCGGACATGCTGTCTGAGCCGGATACCGTCCGCCAGCTGGGCGAGCTGATCGCCGCGGAGTACTATGATACGCCCGCGGACTTCATCCTCACCATGGAGACCAAGGGCATCCCCGTCGCGCTGGAGACGGCGGCGGCGCTCCACCTGCCCCTGGTGATCGCGCGCCGTTCCATCAAGGTCTATGAGGGCGGCACGGTCAACATCAGCTACGTCTCGGGCGGCGGACAGATCGAAATGATGTCCCTGCCCAAGCGCGCGGTCCAGCAGGGCCAGAACGCACTGATCGTGGATGACTTCAAGCGCGGCGGCGGCACGGCCCGTGGCATGGTGTCCCTGATGGCCGAGTTCGGCATCAAAGTCACCGGTGCGTGCTTCGTCCTGTCGGTGCGCGGCAGCCAGCGCGTTGTGGAAGATGAAAAGGCCGTCATGGTCCTGGATCCCATCGTGGATAACCGGACGGCGACGGTTCGTCCCGGAGCATGGATCAAATGAAATTAGCGCGTTTTACCGTCCGGTATCGGGCGGTCCTGATCGTATTATTCATACTGGCGACTGGATGGGCGTTCATGCATCTCGATGCGACGCCCATCAATTATGACCTGACCAGCTATCTGAGCGAGGATACGGACACCAGCATCGGGCTTCAACGCATGCAGGCGGCCTTTGAGGAGACCGCCTCTTTTCGCGTGGCATTGAAGGTGGAGGACGATGAGGCGGCGGCCCTCGCCCAGCAGATCGGCGCCCTGCCCGGCACCATGAGCGCGGCCTTCGATCCTGAGAAGAACGCCGTGGAGGAGGGGACGACCTGGCGCCTGATCGAGGTCATTACCTCCAAACAGGACGCGGAAGCGGTGTATGACGCCGCGGAGGCGCTGCTGAACGACGTGCCGCACCTGAGCGCAGGCTCCGTCAAGGACGGGCGCACGCTGCAGAACAGCATCCGCAGCGAGATGCCCGGCGTCATGATCGTGAGCTGCCTGATCGTGCTGGTGATCCTGCTCCTGATGACCCACTCTTGGGTCCAGCCCTTCCTGTTCTTCCTGATCATCGCGGTGTCCATCGTGCTGAACATGGGCACCAACATGGTCTTTTCCTCGATCTCCTTCATCACCTTCGCGGTGACGGCGATCCTGCAGCTGGCTCTGGCGATGGACTATTCCATCATGCTGCTGAACGCCTATGACCGGGAGCTGGCGGTGGAAAGCGACGCCGCCCAGGCCATGGCCCGGGCACTGGCGGCCACCTATATGCCGGTGCTCTCGTCCTCCCTGACCACGGTGGCGGGCATGCTCTCCCTGGTCACCATGTCCTTCACCATCGGCTATGACATCGGCATGGTGCTGGCCAAGGGCATCCTGATCAGCATGCTCACGGTGTTCTTCCTGATGCCGGGGCTGCTGGTGATCCTGACGCCGGTGATCCGGAAAACCACCCACCGCTTCCACCTGAGGCTGCGGGGGAACGGTATCGCGGGCCTGCTCAGGCGCAGCCGGGGCGGGATCGCCGTCCTGCTGGTGCTGCTGATCGTGGCCGGCGCGGTGATCCAGTTCGGGAACGTGTACACCTACACAGTGCATGATTTCGACGAAGAATCCGCCCACCTGAGCCGGATCTTCGGCAACGCGAACCAGGTGGCGCTGATCTATCCCGGCGACGGCTCAGACGAGGATTATGCCCGCGAGCGGGAACTGCTCGACCGTCTGGGCAAGATCGAAGCCAACGGCAGGCCGGTGCTCCAGGATGTATTTGCCATGACCACCACCGGCGCCATGGCGGTGCAGCAGTACAGCGCAGCGGACGTGGCGAAGCTTCTGGGCATGGACACCCTGCGAGTGAGCATGGCGTCCACGCTGGCGGGCATCCGCTACCCCATCCGCGGGGACAAGCTGATCGAAAAGGTGCTCGAAATGCGCGGGACCCTCTCTGCCTTCGCGAATGAGGAGCAGCTGGCCATGCTCGACCAGGTGGCAGGGCTCTTGGACACCGCGAAAGCGGCCTTCCGCCAGAACGGCCAGGGGCGGGCGGTCATCACCCTCGACCTGAACAGCACGGATCCCGCCCGGGGGCGGGTGATTTCGGAGATCAAGGACGCGCTCAACGCCGTTTACGGCGGCGACGCCGCGCTGACTGGCATGATGGTCGCCACCAATGATATCGCCAATTCCTTCGAGGGCGACGTGCGGCGGGTGAGCCTGCTGACCATCGGCGCGATCTTCCTGATCATCCTGTTCTCCTTCCGCTCCTTCCTGATCCCGGCCATCCTGGTGCTGGTGATCCAGGGCGCGGTGTGGATCAACATGGCCATTTCAGGCCTGCTGGACGGGAGTATCTTCTTCATGTGCTACCTGATCTGCATGGCGCTGCAGATGGGCGCGACCATCGACTACGGCATCCTGCTGACCACCCATTACCGCGAGCAGCGGGCAAAGCTGCAGCCCTGGGATGCCGTGGGGGAGGCCCTGACCCTGAGCCTGCCCACCCTGCTGACCTCCGGCCTGGCGCTGGTGATCGCGGGCTACGCCGTGGGCTTCATTTCCAGCGTATTCTACATCTCCTCCATCGGCATCATGCTGGGACGGGGCGCTATCGCCTCCCTGATCCTGGTGCTGTTGCTGCTGCCCTGCCTGCTGGTTTGGACGGACAAATTTATACTCAAGTAAACAATGATCGAAGCGTTGCTTTCGTGTTGCAAATGAAAGTGACGCTTTTTTTGTGATATGACTAAGATTATTTGAAACAAGTAGACTAAATATCGGTATTGTGTTAAAATACTCAAGAGCATTATCTAACCGCGAGGAATATAACGCTGATGTGTTTATAGAAAGGGGTATAATATGGTATCTGCAAGAATGAAACAAGGTTGCGTTATAATGATTATTTTGCTTATATCATTTCTGTGTACGGTTACTTATGCTGACGCTGATAATACCGTGACAGTAGAGTTGCCAAGTAAAAATCGAGTTTATTCAACAAATAATCTGGATAATAACGAACAACTTGCATCTGACTATATTAGGAGTGTTATGCCCCTTAAGCAGCATAGAACACTAAAAGCAAAAGCAATGCAAGGAACAAAACTGAAGGGCACATTGTTGAATCTATATACACTATTACGTGAAGATATATCTGCTGTTGCGAACGGAACAAGGTCATCCACAATTATGAGTTATGATGCAGCAGACGTTTATGAGAGTACTGAGTACAAAGCTGTTGATCTTGGTATTGATGCTATTTTAGATGAGACAGGAGATTTTACCCAAGACGCCATTAATGCTATCAACAGCATTATCTGTTTTGATATTGATCCGGTTATATCAGCTTTATTGCTAGATTGCCCGTATGAGTTATACTGGTACGATAAAACTATGGGTATCACGATTGAGTATCCAAGCAGCATCAATACAGACGGTGAAACCATTTTTATTGTTGGTAATATTACAGCATCCTTCTGTGTTTCATCTGATTACGCATTGGATGGTAATGAATACCAGTGTGATACGATGTTTGGACAGAGTGCGAAAAATGCCGCTGCTAACGCGAGTACTATCGTTAATAAGTATGCAGATGCGTCAGATCGTGATAGGTTAACTGGATATGCCAATGAGATTTGTTCATTGACGAGCTACAATTTTGAAGCATTGGGTAATGAGACTCATTACGGTAATCCCTGGCAGATTATATGGGTATTTGATGGGAATTCAAATACAAATGTTGTTTGCGAGGGGTACGCCAAAGCTTTCCAATACTTGTTTAATATTTCCTCTTTTTCGGGCAACATCAGTGTGATTACTGTAACGGGTACGATGAGCGGCGGGACTGGTGAAGGCGCTCATATGTGGAATGTCGTCAAATTAGAAGACGGAAATAACTATTTGGTAGATGTGACGAATATTGACGAAGGAACTATTGGCAATCCTGATCAATTGTTATTGACAAAATGCAATAATTGGGATTGTTCGAGTAAGCATGATTTTATAACAAACGGAGGTGAAATATCTTATACCTATGATGAGAATACACTGAGACAATATTCGCCACATGAATTAGCGATTATTAAGATGGGCGAAGTGATAATCGACTCTGGCTATTGCGGTGATGCTAAAAGCTGGACATTAGATGAAGAAGGATACAGCGTAGAGTATAGTGATAACGCATGTTGGAAATTTGATGATCAAGGCGTGTTAACGATATACGGCATCGGTCACATGAGAAACTATGTTACCAGCGATCAGCTTCCTTGGTATCCATATATTGAAAGCATCAATGACGTTCGCATTGGAAAAGGGATAACTAATGTTGGTGATAATGCATTCGACGGATGCATCAACCTGCAACAGTTCGTCCTACCGACCACTGTTACAGTATTGGGCCAGCAGGCTTTTAAGTCTTGTCATAGTTTAACGGAAATCGTGATCCCGTCTCATGTAGAAAGAATAGGCTTAGGCTGCTTTAATGAGTGTATTAATGCTCAAACGATTATTGTTGAGAATGGGGTCAAATATATAGAAGACTTTGCTTTTTACAGTTGTTGGAAGCTCAAAGCAATAACGATACCTGCTAGTGTTGTAAGTATAGATGGAACGAGTGTTTTTGTTAACTGTTATGAGTTAACCAGTATCAATGTTTCAGAGGGTAATACATCATATCGTTCTATTGATGGGGTCTTGTTCAGCAATGATGCAAAATCCTTGATTTCCTGTCCAAACGGCTATCAGGGCGAATATACTATTCCTGATGGCGTGGAAATAATTTGCGATTATGCATTTGAGGGTACAGGAATAACAAAGATAGTTTTCTCGGATACGGTACGTTCAATTGGGAAATATGCTTTCTATCGGTGTGATGGCTTAAGCGAGGTCATTATTGGAGATAATGTCGTCTCTATTGGCGATAGTGCATTTTATTATAGTTACAATTTAAAAACTGTTTATTTGCCTGCTAGCTTATCAGTAATCGGAAACAATCCGTTTACAAAATGCGAAGCTTTGTCTTCAATAATTGTTGATGAAGAGAATCCGCATTATGTTTCTATTGATAGTATAGTATACAGCCGAGATATGACGAGCATCGTTCTTGTTCCGCCTAACTTTTTAGGTGAGTTTGTTTGCCCAGAAGGTGTCGTTAGTATTGAAGGAGCATTGTTTCAGGAATGCTATGGTCTCAGTTCGGTCGTTCTCCCAGGTAGTGTGAAAACAATTAAAGAAAGAGCATTTGATAGCTGCACTAACCTGACTTCTATAGCGCTATCAGAAGGTCTGGAGATAATTGAAGCAAATGCATTTAGTTCATGTGGAATAATTGAATGTGTAGTGCCGGATAGCGTTAAGAGCATTGGTTCCTGGGCATTTGCCTCGGATAAAAAACTGACAAGAATTACTCTTGGCAGAGGTCTAACTCATATTGGATATGGTGCATTTTCAAGATGTACTTGTTTAGAATCCATTTTAATTCCTAAGGGTGTTGTTGAAATCGGAAATTTTGCATTTGCAGCATGTAGCAGCCTTACCGCCATAGATGTACAGAATAGTAATCCTAGTTATTACTCTATTGATGGTGTATTGTTCAGAAAGGCGGATTCTGCTTTATTGGTTTATCCATCGGGAAGAGTAGCTGCAAATTATTCTATTCCAGATGGTACATTACACATTGCTTATGGTTCATTTGATCAATGTCATGCCATTTCTTCTATGACGATTCCATTGAGCCTAGTAGATTATAGTTTCATGGCTTTTGATAATTATAATCAACCTGATTGGCCGATTTACTATGAGGGTGACGAGCAACAGTGGAGCGAAGTGAGCATAAATTATGCGGGTAATGCAATTGGTGGCTATGCGGAAATGGTTAAACCGTTAATTGTCATCTGTCTTGGCGCGTGGGGGGAACCCGAGTATACATGGTCAGAAGACAATAGTACAGTTACCGCCACAAGAGTCAGAAGTATTGACAATACGATCAGTGAAACAGAGACAGTAACGGTATCAGGATTATTGATCGAAGCGCTTTCTATGAATGAGCCGATAGAGTATTATTACGAGAGCAATGAATTTGAGAATCAGGCATTCATGCAGCAAAAGAAGGTCATTGGAATAATCCCCGTACTTTCAGAAATGAATGTAATGCAGCTTCCAGAGGGACTTATTGAAATAGAGTCAAATGCATTTTCATCAACAGATTGTCAAGTTGTTATAATACCAGCTTTATGTCAATCAGTTGCAGATGATGCGTTTGATGAATGCACTAAACTGATGTATATTATTAATCGGTCGATATGTGAAATAACCTGTGATGATAAAGTTATTATAGTATCAGAAAAACGTGATTGATGTGTCGATAACGCTCATAGTACTCAAATAATGTGCTGGTTTACAAATTCAGAAAAGAACTTACGGGTTTAGCTCAATCACAACCGCATAATAACGGTTAGCTTTAAGACTTGTTTTGTTTGGAAGAGGAAAGAACTTTGAGCATCTGGATAGGTCTATTATTGATCCTTTTTGGCCTGTGTCTGTTCTATCTATACTTGATCGCGCCGCGGTTCGGGCGGCGGGATATGTCCGCCCTGACGGGCCACTGGTACGCTCACCGCGGGCTGTGGAACGAGGAGCGGCCTGAAAACAGCCTGCCCGCCTTCCGCGCGGCGGCGGAGCGGGGCTACGGCATCGAGATGGATGTGCACCTGACCCGGGATGACCGGCTGGTGGTCTTCCATGACAATGAGCTCACGCGCATGTGCGGCGACAGCCGGAAGGTCGCGGACTGCACCCTGGCCGAGCTGCGCGCCCTGCGCCTCGGGAACACAGATTGCGTGATCCCCACCTTCGACGAGTTCCTGGAGGCCGTCCATGGCCGCGTGCCGCTGCTGGTGGAGATCAAGTCTAATCCCCGGATCGAGCAGCTGTGCTCCATGGTCAGCCAGCGCCTGGAGGCCTATGACGGCCTGTACATGGTCGAGAGCTTCGACCCCCGGGCGGTCCGGTGGTTCCGGAAGCACCGCCCCGAGGTGCGGCGGGGACAGCTGACCTTTGGGCTGGTCAAGCCCTCGAAGAGGCCGAAAGCGCCGCTGTTCCGCCTGCTGGCCTCGCAGATCATGAACGTGCTGACCCGGCCGGACTTTATCGCCGCCGAGGCGGTGACGGACCACAGCCTGCCCCTGCGCCTGCTGCGGCTGTTCCCGGCCCATTGGGCGGCCTGGACGGTGCGCTCCCAGGAGCAGATGGATGGGCTCAAGGCCCGCTATGAGATCCAGATCTTTGAAGGCTTTATCCCGAGGGAGGATCGGCCCTGACCCCGGCGGAGCCAATAATGGCTGCATGGGTGAACGAATGAAACGGAGAAAAATGATGGTGATCGTGATCGTTGTTCTGCTGATCCTGCTGGCGGCGCTGTTCGCGGCCGGCTGGAAGATGGCCGGCTTTTCCATGGGCATCCGCCGCCAGACGCTGGAGGAGGCCCGGAAGTGGCAGGAGGCTCATTACGACCTGTCCTGGTACGACGCGCTGCAGAAAGAGGACTACACCGTAACCGCGGAGGACGGGTATGTGCTGCATGTGCAGCGGCTCGTGAATCCCAAACCGGCGGACCGGGCGGTGATCATCTCCCACGGGTACACCGACAACCGCTTCGGCGCGCTCAAGTACGCGAAAAACTATCTCGATCTGGGCTATGACGTGATCGTCTATGACCTGCGCGGCCACGGCGCCAACGAGGCGACCTTCTGCACCTACTCCATCCGGGAAAGCCGGGATCTGGCGGCCCTGGTCCGGGATACCCGGTCCCGCTTCCCGGGCTACGGGGTGCTGGGCCTCCATGGCGAGTCCCTGGGCGCGGCGTCCACCGTTGCGTGCCTTCGCTATCAGCCGGATATCACCTTTGCGGTGGCGGACTGCGCCTTCAGCGATATTGTGCCCGTGCTGGAGGGCGGCCTGAAAAGCATGCACATGCCGGCCTTCATGGTGCGGGTGGCCTCCGTGTGCGCCAGGCTGCGCTATGGCTACAGCTATGCGCAGATGCGCCCCATCGAGAGCCTGAAGCAGGAGCATGTGCCGATCCTGTTCATCCACGGCGCGGAAGACAGCTTTATCCTGCCCGCCCACAGCGAGGCGCTGTACCGCGCGGCGGGGGAGGGGAGCGAGCTGAAGCTGATCCCCGGCGCGGGTCATGCGGAATCGGCGCTGAAGCAGCCGGACCTGTACCGCGAGACGCTGACGGCGTTTTTATCCCGTTTCACAGGCTGAAAAAAAAGCTTGACAGATGGCCCGATTGCGGATATAATATCGCCTGTGAGTGAGCTCACAGGGATTGGGGAATGGTGTAACGGCAGCACCTACGACTCTGACTCGTATTGTCAAGGTTCAAAATCCTTGTTCCCCAGCCATTTGCCTCCATTGTCTAGAGGCCTAGGACGCCGCCCTCTCAAGGCGGAAACATGGGTTCGAATCCCATTGGGGGTGCCAAAAAGAAAAAGTCGCGTAAGCGGCTTTTTCTTTTTGTACTTTTCACTATTCTTTTGGATCAGTGTGGAGTGTGAAGAGTGGAGAGTGGAGTTAAACAATGTTGATGATGGCGGTTATCCCTCGCGTCTGGCAGAGACTTCTGAATCATAGAGCATCAATCATCTGCCATAGTTCGAAACGCCGGAGGCGTTTCTACCGCAACTCCACTCTCCACACTCCACCCTTCACACTCTTACTGTCTTTCGCAGCGATCCTTCTGGTGCTTCGGGCCTCAGCCTTTAACGTGGCACGCGACCCAGTGGTCCGGCTCGACCTCCTTGAACTCCGGCTCGCTGTGCATGCACTGGTCGCAGGCGTAGGGGCAGCGGGCGGCAAAGCGACAGATGGGCTTGGGCTCGATGGGGGAGGTGACCTCGCCCTTAAGCACGATGCGCTTCATCTGGTGGTGGATGTCGGGCACGGGGATGGCTGATAACAGCGCCTGGGTGTAGGGGTGGATCGGGTTCTCGAACAGCTTTTCGGAGGGCGCTTTCTCCACCATTCGGCCCATGTACATGACGGCGATATCGTCGGCGAAGTGGTTGACCACGGACAGGTCGTGGGTGATGAAGATGTAGGTCAGGCCCTCTTTCGCCTGGATGTCCTCCATCAGGTTCAGGATCTGCGCCTGGATGGACACGTCCAGGGCGGAGACCGGCTCGTCGCAGACGATGAACTTGGGCTTCATGGCCAGAGCGCGGGCGATGCCGATCCTCTGGCGGCGGCCGCCGTCCAGCTCGTGGGGATAGGTGTCGTACAGGCGCTCCGCCAGGCCCACGGTCTCCATCAGCTGCAGCACGCGCTGTTCGCGCTGCTTTTTGTCCTTGATGATGCCGTGCAGCTTCAGGGGCTCTTCGATGGTCTGGCTGACCGTCATGCGGGGATCCAGAGAAGAGAAGGGGTCCTGGAAAATGATCTGCATCTTCTGCCGGAGGGCGCGCATCTCGTTTTTGTTCAGCGCGGTGATGTCCTGTCCGTCAAAGATCACCTTGCCCGAGGTGGGCTCCAGCAGACGGAGGATGGACCGGCCGATGGTCGATTTGCCGCAGCCGGACTCGCCCACGATGCCCAGGGTCTTGCCCCTTTCGATCTGAAAGGAGACATCGTCCACGGCATGGAGCATTCCCCGCGGTGTGCTGAAGTACTTTTTCAGGTGCTGCACATCCAGCAGGATATCCTTTTTGACATTCTCACTCATTTGCTCACCCTCGCTTACAAACGGTCTTCATCTTTGCCGTCTTCGTACAGGCAGCAGTCGACAAAGTGCGTATCCGACAGCATACGCTTGGTGGGTTTGCCCTCCCGGCAGCGGTCGGTGGCGTAGTCGCAGCGGTCCGCGAACGCGCAGCCCTTGGGCAGGTTGGACGGGTCGGGCATCAGGCCGCGGATGGGCTTGAGCCGGGCCGTGCGGTCCTTGATATTGGGCAGGGAGTTGAACAGCCCGCGCGTGTAGGGATGGCGCGTGCGGTCGAAGATATCCTCCAGGGTGCCGTGCTCCACGATGGAGCCGGCGTACATGACGGATACCTCGTCGCACATTTCGGCGATGATGCCCAGGTCGTGGGTGATCATCAGGACGGAGGTGCCGAATTTCTCCTTCAGCTCCTTGATCATCTCCAGCACCTGCGCCTGCACGGTCACGTCCAGCGCGGTGGTGGGCTCGTCCGCGATCAGCAGGGCGGGGTTGCAGGCCAGCGCCATGGCGATGACCACGCGCTGCTTCATGCCGCCGGAGAACTGGTGCGGATAGTCCGTCTTGCGACTGCCCGGGATGCCCACCAGTTCCAGCATCTCTTCCGCCCGCTTTTCGGCTTCCTTGGGGGTGCATTTCTGGTGCAGCTGCACGGCCTCGGCGATCTGGTCGCCTACGGTGAAGATCGGGTTCAGCGCGGTCATGGGGTCCTGGAAGATCATGGCCACCTTGTTGCCGCGGATCTTCTGCATCTCCACGTCCGTCTTGGCGGCGACGCTCTTGCCGGAGCTGTCCTTGGTGATGATGGGATCCCCATCCAGAGCGATCGTGCCGTCCACGATGCGTCCGGTGGTCTCGGGCAGCAGGTTCAGGATGGTCAGGGCGGTGGTGGTCTTGCCGGCGCCCGTCTCGCCTACCAGGCCCAGGGATTTGCCCTTGCGGATGGTCAGGTTGATGTCGTTCACGGCCTGGACGGTCTCTTCCTCTGTGCGGTATTCGACCACCAGGTCTTTGATCTCAAGCATCGGTCTCGTATCTTTTTCCATATCTTCGCACCTACTTCTTCAGTCGGGGATCCATCGCGTCGCGCAGGCCGTCGCCGATCAGGTTGAAGGCGCTGATCGTCAGCAGCAGGGCGATGCCGGGTCCGAGCACCAGATAGCTGTTGCCGCGGATGTACGCTCTGGCGCCGGACAGCATGTTGCCCCAGTCAGGCGTCGGGGATTGGATGCCCATGCCGATGTAGCTCAGGGTGGATACCGAAAGGATACGGCTGCCGATGGCCAGCGCGTACTGGACGAAGATCGGCGCCATGCAGTTCATCAGCAGATGCTTGAGGATGATCACGTGGTCCTTGGCGCCGATGGCCTTGGCCGCCTCGATATACTCCTGCTCGCGCACCGTCAGCACCGCGGAGCGCACGATGCGCGTGAACTTGGAGATGTAGGAGATACCGAGGGCGAGACTGATATAGAAAACATTCGGCTTGAACGCGCTCATGATGGCGATGGCCAACAGCAGGCCGGGGATGGCCAGCAGCACGTCGGTACAGCGCATGATCACGTTGTCCAGCTTACCGCCGTAATAACCGCTGATGGAGCCCAGGATGCCGCCGATGATCAGCGCGAAGGTGGTGGCCGCCAGGCCGACCGTCAGGGATGCCCGCGCGCCGTAAACGATGCGGCAGAGCATGTCGCGGCCCAGCTCATCCGTGCCAAGCCAGTGCTCGGCAGAAGGCTTTTGCAGCCTCTGCGGCACGTGAATGTTGCAGGCGTCTTTCTGATAGTCCCAGAACAAGTCGGCAGAGCACGCAGCCAGGATGATGATTCCCAGCACGATCAGGGCTGCCATGGCGATCTTGTTCTTGCGGAACCGTTTCCAGATCTGCCGCGCCTGACTCTCTTTCTTCTTACTTGTTCTTTCTTTTGCCATTTTTGTTTCCCTTCACATATTGGGCTTTGATGCGCGGATCGATCAGCCCGTAGAGTATGTCGACCAGCAAGTTGATGATGCTGACCATGACGGATACGAACACCATGCAGCCGATGACGGTAGGCGTATCGTGCAGCTTGATATTGTCGATCATCAGGCGGCCTACGCCGGGAATGGCGAACACGGTCTCGATGGCCACCGAGCCGCCCACCAGCTGGCCGAAGTTCAGGCCGGCCACAGTGATCGAAGGCAGGACCGCGTTGCGCAGCGCATGCTTGTAGGTGGCGCTGAAGTGGCTGACACCTTTGGCCCGCGCGGTGCGCACATAGTCGGAGCTAAGCACTTCCAACATGGAGGAGCGCTGGGTCCTGACCACGCTGGCCAGCATGTTGAAGCCCTGGGTGATAGTGGGCAGGATGAAACTGGTCCACTGGTTGTTGAACGCCGATGGCAGCATCTTCCACTCCAGCGCGAACAGCAGGATCAGCATGGTGCCGACCCAGAAGGTGGGGGCGGAGACGCCGATCATGGCGAACACGCTGATAGAGTAGTCCCAGACGGTGTTGCGCCGCACGGCGGCGATGACGCCCAGGGGCACTGAGATGATCAGCGCCACCAGCATGCCCAGCAGGCTCAGCGTGACGGTGTAGGGGATCGCGGCGAACAGGCGCTCGGATACGGGGTTGCCCGTATACCAGGACATGCCGAAGTCACCGCGCATCAGGTTCCAGACATAGCGTGCGAACTGTACGAAGAACGGATCGGTGATCCCCAGCTTCTGCCGCGTTTCCGCGATCAGCTCAGGCGTCGCGTCCGCGCCCAGCAGCAGCGCTACCGGGTCGCCCGGGGTCAGATACATGATAAGATACACGATAAAGATAACTGCTACCGTGACAGGTATCATGTACAGAAGTCTCTTCAAAGAGTATTTTATCATTGCATCACCTTCAAATGTAACCCCGGGATTGCCCGGAGGGGCAATCCCGGTAGAATGGGGCGTCAGTGTTTATTATTTGTAGCAGATGGTGTTATACCAGTAGGTCGTTTCTACGTTGATGTTCACGCCGGAGATGCCGGTGCGGGCCAGGGCGTAGAGGTTGCTGTTGAACATGCCGATCCACGGGCAGTCGTCGCACAAGATCTTGTTGATCTGATGGTAGTATTCCGCGCGCTCTTCCTCGTTCAGGGTGGCCTTGGCCTTGATCAGCAGCTCATCCACCTCGGGGTTCGTGTAGTGGGCATAGTTCTTGGCACCGATACCGGAGGCCTGGAACTGGCGGCCGACGAAGAGCTCGGGGTCATTGTAGAAGGCGGTGTAGTCGAAGGCCATGTCGTACTCGTTGTTGGCCATGACCTCGGTCAGAACGGTGTTGTCGATGCGGGAGTAGTTCATGGTGATGCCGACCATGCTCAGGTAAGACTGGACCACCTGGGCGATGCGCTCTTCAGCGTCGGTCTTGACGCAGGCCTTGATCTCCTGGCCGGCATAGCCGGACTGCTTGACCAACTCTTCAGCCTTCGCGGGATCATAGCTGTAGGGATCATCCTTCGCGCCGTATACGGTGGGCGCCCAGACGTTGGACCAAACCTTGCCGTAGCCGTTGTAGCCGACTTCCAGGCAGTCCGCGCGCTCGATGGCCCAGGCCACAGCCTGACGCAGCGCCTTGTTGGTGAAGGGGCCCTTCTCGCAGTTCAGGGCGATGTAGTAGATGGTGGAGGACTCATGCTGCAGCACCTGTACGTTCGGGTCCTTGAGGCAGTCGTTCATGGCGGCGGTGTCGAAGTTGACGTTGACGTCCGCTTCGCCGGTCTGCACCATGATGGTACGGGTGGTGGCTTCGGGGATGATGCGGAAGATCAGCTTTTCGTTCTGGGCCGCATCGTTGGGATCAAAGTAGTTGGGGTTCTTGATCAGGGTGCAGGAGTTGCCGATATTGCGCTCGCCCAGGATGTAGCGGCCGGTGGCGCCGTAGCGGATGACATCGTCCCAGGTGCACTCGCCGGCCTCGGCCTTCTCGATCCAGGCCTTGGACAGGATGGTGCAGGCGGAGTTGGAGAGAGCGGTCAGCATGGAGCCGTAGACGGTCCCGGTGGTGATGCGCAGGGTCTCCTCGTCGATCTTCTCGAAGCTGGTGACGGGGCCCAGCAGCGTCTTGCCGGAGGAGGACTTTGCCTTGGCGCGCTCCAGGCTGTAGATCACGTCATCCACCGTCAGGATGGTGCCGTCATGGAACTGGACGTTCTGGGCGATCTTGAATTCCCAGGTGTAATCGTCCAGCTGCTTGTATTCCGTGGCGAGCACGGGGACGGGGTTGAAGTAGTCATCGGTTTCATACAGACGGGAGACCATGTTCTTGAGCACGTTCTTGTTGTTGGTGTCGGTGGAGGCGGTCGGGTCAAAGCCGATGACGTCGGAGGACTGTACGATGGTGATCGTGCCGTCCCATTCGGCCAGCGCTGATACTGCGGTCAGCAGCATCATGCAGGCCACTGCCAGGCAAGCCAGTTTCTTCCAGAGTTTCATTGCGATTCTCCTTTCCTGTTGAATGTTCACTTGTAATAAACGCCGCAGTATATAACTGCATTTAGTTACATTAATCATATAATACGCAATGATGGCTTGTCAATGTACTTTTCGACCATATAATACATTATCGCTTGTCCATTATGACCAAAAAACGGCCAAATAGAATATTATTGGCAAAAGCAACTGTGCGGCGCGGTGAACACCCGGGAATCAGAGATCGATCTTGACGCCTTCAAACCCCCTGTCGGAATAGACGATCACTTCATCAAAGCCGCAGTCGGCGATCAGCTGCATGGCCTGGTCGAAGCCGATATCGAGCTTGCGGCGGTCATGGCAGTCGGAGCTGATGAGCACCGAGCAGCCGATGCGCTTCATTTCTTTCAGGAGGAAGGGCGCTGGGTAGGGGGTGGTGCGGTAGCCCCGGGCGATGGCGCCGGTGTTGACCTCGAACAGCCTGAAATGCTTGCTCAGCTCGTGCAGGCAGTCCAGCGCTGCCTTTCTGTATCCGGGAGAATCCACGTCGAACAGGTCGGCCTTCTCACAGTTCTTGGTGATCAGGTCGAAGTGGCCGACGATGTCGAAATCCCCGTATTCGTGCAGGTGGCTGAACATTTCATAATAGGCCTGGGCGCAGCGGAGGCCGTCGCCCCCGTAATAGGTGTCGATCACCCGTTTGACCTCGTCGGCTTTGCGGTCGATGCCCACGATCTCGTCCCCGATCTTCAGGTAATGGCAGGAGCCGATCAGGTAATCGTAACCGGTCAGCGGCACCTGGGAGAGCATCTCGAACTCCAGGCCGCAGAGCACTCGGATGCGATCCGCATATTTGGCTTTCAGCTCCCGGAGCTCCCGCTTGTAGGCTTCGGTGGCCTCGGGCGTCATGCCGATCAGGGGCGAAAAGTACATATAGGAATGGCCGGAAAAGCCGATGGTGTCAAAGCCCAGTTCGAGGGCGCGCTCGATCATCTCCTCAGGGCGGTCCGCCCCGTCGCAGTAGGTCGAGTGGGTGTGCAGGTTCTGCAGGTATTTCCGGATCATAGGGGATCAGTCCTTTCATCACAGATACAAAAAGGGGGCACACAGGAACAGTGTGCCCCCGATACCTGACTCTGTATCAGATATGCGGTCAATTATTCACGCTTGCCGGTGCGGACGTACTTGAGCAGGGTGTCCTTGTCCATGCCTTTGATGCCCAGCTCTTCCAGGCCGCAGCCTTCCTTGCGCCAATCCTTCTCGTGGACGACGTTGATGATGTCGATGAAGCCGTTGGTCAGCGGCATCGGCACGCCGATGACTTCCGCGATGGCGGCCCAGGGCACGAGGCCATAGGGCACGTCTTCCGTCAGGTAGCGGCTGGTGATTTCGTTGGGGCCGCAGATGGGCGTCAGGCCGATGGAGCCGTGGCCTTCCTTGTACAGATCCTGCCAGGTCCACTTATAGTCGGCGGGACGGCCGGCAAAGTCTTCCATGGGGCGGAGGTTGTAGCCCAGCACTTCGCCGATGGCCTTGCGCTCCTTGTCCATGGCGATGTTCAGGCGGCAGGCGGAGGGCGTCCAGCCCATCTCATACAGATAGAAGGTCACGTGCGGGCTCTCGATGTTGGAGATATTGAACAGCACGGGGCCGGCATGCCAGTCGGGGTTCACGATGGCCAGGCCGCACTCGAGCACGTCGGTATAGATCTTCTCGAAGGGGAACAGGTCTTCGCGCATCTCGTCGATGAGGTCCGGACCCTTTTCCGCCGGCAGGAAGGCGATGTTGATGGGGTTGCGGCCGAACACATTGACCGTGTTGGAACCCTTGGCGACCAGACGGGAGTCATAGGGCAGGTTGTTGGCGTCTGCGCACACGGGGCAGTCGTCGCCCAGCACGTTCTTGAGCACCAGGGCCGCGAAAGCGCCAGGGAAGGTGACGATGATCTGGTCCTTGTTGACGTGGCCCTTGAGCAGCTTGGCATAGCCCAGGTGCGCGAAAGCCGGGGTGACCAGGCAGATGTAGTGGCAGCCTTCCACCGCTTCGGCGATGTCGTCGGTCACCATGTTCAGCTTGACGGGACCCTGCAGCTCGGGGATATTGCCCTTCAGGTTGATGGTCTTGGTCTCGAAGACCTCTTTCATGTTCTGCTTGAACTGGGGCATTTCATACAGATTGACGGTGTGTCCCTTGAGGGTCATTTCTGCTGCCATGGTGTGCGCGCCGTTGCCGCCGCCCAGGATCGCGATTTTTTTCGGGGTCATGTAGCTTCTACCTCCATTCAATCGTATGTGTTTTGGATGTTTGGAAACGTGGTGATCCGGCCGGCGCGGATTCCCGGCGCAATGCAGACAGCCCGGGTCACGTCAAGGAGCATTCCGGGAGTGTCGTTATGCATTCCGCGCGCCTTTCCGCCGCGCCAAGCTCTTTCAATCGTGAACAGTATAGCACAGTTGGGCGCGGCTCTACAAGTAGTCAAAACCACAGGACTTTATCATTTTTTCGTATAAAACAACCAAAATTTATCCATTTTTTCTATGATTGCGGCAGGTTTTGGAACGGGCGATGCCTGGCAGATGTCCTGCTCAAACGCCGACAGCGTAAAAGCTTGCGCTGTTTGAGGAGCGGAAAATGGGGCCCGCGCCGCGCCCAAGGGCGGGGATTGACGGGCCGAAAAAAGCGCAATATAATCAGGCCAACTGGCTGAGCCTCTGGCTGAACGCACAACAACAAATAACTGAATGCGGGCTATGTACGAACCGACCTTTCACCAAACGACCGGATGACCTGTTTGAACCCACTTTGCTGCATCGTGAAGAAGGAGGCATGAACGCATGGCAAAGATCATCCGCAACTGGGGCTATATGGGTCCCACGACGCCGAACCGCAGATATGACACGACCCGCGGGCAGCTGATGAACGGCTTCCCGGTGGGCATCCTGCAGCTGTGGGCGCACCTGCCGTTTTTCCCGGGGAATGTCTCCAACGCCTATACCTATGATTTCCCGGTCAAGTTTCTGGAGGTCAAGGGCTCCGGCATCGACAATATCCTGGCCGGGGATATGTCGCTGGTGGATAACATCGTGGCCGCGGCCAAACAGCTGGAGATGGACGGCTGCCGCGTCATCTGCGCCAACTGCGGCTTTTTCGGGCACTATCAGCGGCTGGTGGCGGATCAGCTGGACGTGCCCTGCTATCTTTCTTCCATGGTGCAGGTGCCCTGGGCGCTGGTGGCGATGAAGTCCAGCCAGAAGCTGGGCATCCTGACCGCCAACAAGCACACCCTGACGCCGTCTTTGTTCGAGGCCTGCGGCATCACGCCGGAAATGCGCGCCCGCTGCGTGGTCGCCGGCGCTCAGGATCAGGAGGAGTTCCCCAACATCCTGACCGGCGAAGGCGGCTTGGACTACGACAAGGTGGGGGACGAGGTCTGCGGCATGGCGCGGGAGCTGGTGAAGGAGCATCCCGACATCGGCGCGATCCTGCTGGAGTGCACAGATATGCCGCCCTATGCCCACCGCATCCAGGCGGAACTGGGCCTGCCGGTCTATGACGCCATCACCCTCATCCGCTACGCCAAAACCATCGTGACCCAGACGCCCTATTACGGCTTCCTGTAAGCACAATTGAGCCTGCGCCGGCTCCCTGCATCCGGGGAGCCGGTTTTTTATGTGCAATCTGGGTATTTTTGGTTATTTTCGTTTGACTTTTACAAAAAGTAGTATATAATAAGATAAACATAAGCTGTTTCTTGTATAAATGAACTGAATCTGAACTGTTGATCGAATACCAAAGATGTGAGGCATGACCATGAACACATTGCAGTCATTCAGTCAGGAATTGGTGGAGCTCTCCGGGCGATTGATCGGGGAAAAAGTGCTGATCACCGATACCGCCGGTATCATCATCGGCTGTACGGATGCACAGCGCATCGGCGAATTGCACGAGGCGTCCCTGGACGTCATGCAGACCGGGCGGTCCAACTCCCATGACCGGGACGCCGCCGGCAGCCTGAAGGGGACCTTCGCCGGCATCACCCTGCCCCTGGAATACGAGGACAAGGTGGTCGGCTCCGTGGGCATCACGGGGGATCCGGAGCGGGTGGAGCAGTACGGACAGATGATCCGCGCCTTCATCGAGATGATCCTGCGCTTCCGCGCGGGCCAGAAGCAGATCGTGGTGCGCGACCGGGAGAGTTTGAACCTGATCCGCGACATCCTGTACTATAACGGGGCGGAGGACCAGGACGTGCGCATCGGCAGCCAGGCCGGGGCCCTGGGCTTCAATCTGGCCGCTCCCCATACCGCCATCCTGGTGCAGACCGACGAAAAGGCGGAGGACCCGGACACCCTGCAGAACGCGGTGGGCCAGATCTTCGACCCCGTCAAGGACATCGTCGGCGCGTTCTCGCCCCGGCAGGTGATGGTGCTGGCTTCGCGGTCCTCCGAAGGAAGGCGGGGTTCCGGCGCGGGGGATGTCATGAGCCGGTGCATGAAGCTGCACGAGAGCCTGAGCAAGGTCCACCACCTGCCCTGCGTGATCGGGGTGGGCAGTCCCGCCTCCGGCATCGCGGACCTGCAGGAGTCCTGCCGGGATGCCGTGCTCACAGCCAACATCGCCATGCGCCTGTCGCCGCGGCCGGACGTGCTCAGCAGCGAGGAGGTAGTGCTGGAGCGCATCATCTCCAGGATCCCGGACAAGACCTACAGCCAGGCGGCGGCCCGGGCCATGAAGATCATCGGCGAGCAGAAGGACGCGGACGAGATCAAACAGATGATCATGTGCTGGTGCCAGCAGGGCTTCAGCGTGTCGGATACGGCGCGGGCTCTGTTCATCCACAAGAACACCCTCCTGTACCGGATGGACCGGCTGAAGCGCCAGACGGGCTACGACCTGCGGGTGTTCCGCGACGCGCTGACTCTGTACCTGATGATCGGCATCGAGCAGTTCAGGGATATCTCGGTGGAAAACGTGCATGCTCTTTTGCACCAGGGCTGAGCCGAGGATGGACAAACGAACGGCTCCGCCTGTTCAAAAGGCCAAAGACGTGCTTCGCTGATTGACAAGAGAGCACCGCGTATGATATAAGTAGTTTGCATTAGTGTAGGTAAATGGGCTTTGAACGCGGCCAGGAAGGGGCTTGGGATGCGGGAGGAAGAACTGCTGAGCGTGGGAATCGACATCGGTACGTCCACCACCCAGTGCGTGTTCAGCCGACTGACGCTGAGCAATACGGCGTCGGCGTTTTCCGTGCCCCGTATCCGCATCACCGACAAGAAGATCCTCTACCGTGCTCCGGTGCGGCTGACGCCGCTCTTGGGCGCTGACACCATCGACGCTTCCGCGCTGGAGGCCATGATCCGCGAGGACTATCGCGAGGCGGGCATCGCCCCGTCCGACATCAAGCTGGGCGCGGTGATCATCACCGGCGAGACCGCGCGCAAGGCCAACGCCCGCGCTGTCACCCAGGCTCTGTCCCGGTTCGCGGGGGAGTTCGTGGTGGCGACCGCGGGTCCCGCGCTGGAGAGCATCTTAGCGGGGCGCGGCTCCGGAGCATCGGAGCTTTCCGCCAAGAAGGGCCGCCGGGTGCTCAACCTGGACATCGGCGGAGGCACCACCAATATGGCCCTCTTCGTCGCCGGGGATCCGGTGTGCGACGGCTGTCTCGACCTGGGCGGCCGCCTGCTGCGCTTTGAGAGCGACCGTCAGACGGTGCTCTCCTTTACCCGGGCCATGCAGAGGATCGCCGAGGACGTCGGCATGGTGCTCCGCGAGGGCCAGCGCCTGACGGACGCGGACCAGGACCGCCTGGCCGAGCGCATGGCGCGCATCCTGGAGGAGGCCGCGGGCCTCAGGGAGCGCAGCGCGCTGTACAGTCAATTGGTAGTGGAGCACGGCCTGCCGGAGGATATCCGGGCGGACCTGTTCACCTTTTCCGGTGGCGTGGCGGACTGCGTGTACGGCCTGTCCAGGAACAGCGCCGATTTCTGTGATCTGGGGGAGAGACTGGGCCGCGCGGTGGCCCGCTCCCGGTTCTTCGAGCAGGAGCGCGTGGTGCGCCCCAACGAGACCAGCCATGCCACCGTCATCGGCGTGGGCGCCTACAGCGTGACGGTGTCGGGGAGTACGATCCAGTTCAAAAACGTGCAGTTGCCCATGGCGTCGCTGCCGGTGGCCAGCGTACCCTTCCAGTCCCCGTCGGACATTTCCGGGCTCGCCAGCGCCATCGAGGAGCAGTACCGCATCTTCGACGGCGAGTGCGCCATTTACCTGCAGGGCGTCCAGTCTCCCGACTGGAGCACGGTATCGGACGCAGCCAAGGAGATCGCCCGGGCGATGGCGGAGCACGAGCCCAAGGTCATCATCCTCCGGGAGGATATGGCCAAGGCCCTGGGCCAGGCGCTGGGACGCCTGTGGCCCAAGGACACCCCCTTCCTCTGTCTGGACGGGATCGAACTGATGTACGGCGACACGGTGGATATCGGCGCGCCCCTGGGCGACGGCCGGGTCGTGCCGGTGATCGTAAAGACCTTTGCATTTTCTCAGGATGCCGGGAGGTAACACATGCGGCTCAGCGTAAAATTGGGTGGCCATACCTACAGCTTCCGCGACGTGCGGGAAGTCATGGGCAAGGCCAACGACGAAAAATCCGGCGACCGCCTGGCCGGCGTGGCCGCGGAAACGCCGCAGGAGCGGGTCGCGGCCCGCGTGGTGCTCAGCAATCTCACGGTGAAGGACATCTGTGAGCATCCCGCCGTGCCCTATGAGCAGGACGAGGTGACGCGGCTGATCCTGGACGACCTGAACACCCGCATCTATGATCAGTACAAGGATATGGCCATCGGCGGGCTCAGGGAGCGTATCTTGGCCGCTCCGCCCGAAGAACTGGCCTTCATGCGCCGGGGCCTCTCCAGCGAGGTCATCGCCGCTGTGTGCAAGCTGATGAGCAACCTGGACCTGGTGTACGCCGCTAAGAAAATGCGCGTCAAGGCCACCTGCGTGACGACCATCGGCGAGCCCGGGACCCTGAGCGCGCGCCTGCAGCCCAACCATCCTACCGACGACGTGGAGGGCATCACCGCCTCCACCCTGGAGGGCCTCACCTACGGCGTGGGCGACGCGGTCATCGGCCTGAATCCGGTGGACGCTTCCACCGACAGCGTGAAGGCGATCCTGAGCCGCTTTGCCGAGCTGAAGGCGAAGTACGATATCCCGACCCAGATCTGCGTGCTGGCCCACGTGACCACCGGTATGGAGGCTGTGCGCCAGGGCGCGCCCTGCGACCTGATCTTCCAGAGCATCGCGGGCTCCGAAAAGGGCAACGCCGCTTTCGGCATCAGCAACGCCATGATCGGCGAGGCCAAGGACCTGATGGCCCGGGAGGGCACCAGCCACGGCCCCAACCAGCTGTACTTTGAGACTGGCCAGGGCAGCGAGCTTTCCTCGGACGCCCACAACGGCTGGGACCAGGTGACCATGGAGGCCCGGTGCTACGGCTTTGCGCGGCACTTCCAGCCCTTCCTGGTCAACACCGTGGTGGGCTTCATCGGCCCCGAATACCTGTATGACAACCGGCAGTTCATCCGTGCGGGCCTGGAGGACCACTTCATGGGCAAGCTCCACGGCCTGCCCATGGGCTGTGACTGCTGCTATACCAACCACATGCGGGCCGACCAGTTCGACAACGAAAACCTGGCCGTGCTGCTGGCGGCGGCGGGCTGCAATTACTTCATGGGCGTGCCCCATGGGGACGACGTGATGCTCAACTACCAGTCCACCGGCTATCATGACATCGCCGCCATCCGCGAAGCGATGGATCTGAAGCCCATCTCGGCCTTCGAGAAGTGGATGGAGAAGTGGGGCTTCTGGCAGGACGGGCATTTAGGGCCCAATGCGGGTGACGCGTCCGTTTTCCTGTAAGCGCAGGAAGAGGGAGGAGAGCCTATGACAGAACAACAGATCCGCGCGGTGGTGGAGCAGGTGCTCCGCCAGCTGCAGCAGGAGGGAAAGCCCCAGGCGCTGCCGAAGCAGGAAGCGTCCGGCGACGCCCTGCCGGATATCATGGCGGTGGATCTGCGTCGCCAGTACCTGGTGGAGCACCCGCACGACCAGGCCGCGTTCCTGGCCATGAAGGAGCGCACCCCCGCCCGCATCGGTGTGGGTCACGCTGGCGCGCGTTACCGCACCGAGACCATGCTCCGCTTCCAGGCGGACCATGCCGCGGCCCAGGACGCGGTGTTCTCCGACGTGCCGGATGAGTTTTTGCAGCAGATGGGATGGACCGCTTTCCAGACGACCTGTGAAAACCGGGAGGAGTTCCTGACCCGTCCAGACAAGGGCCGCGTCTTTTCCGCGGATACGCTGCAGAAGATCAAGGCGGCCGTTCCTGCGGGCACCCAGGTGGTCCTGTACGTGGCCGACGGCCTGTCGTCCAGCGCCGTGCACGCCAACGCCGCCAACATCCTGCCGGTGATCCTGGAGGGCCTGCGGGGAGCGGGCCTCAAGGTGAACGATCCCTTCTTTGTCCGCTTCGGGCGCGTCGCCACCCAGGACCAGATCGGGGAAGCGACGGGAGCGGACGTGGTGTGCGTGCTCCTGGGCGAGCGTCCCGGCCTGGTGACCGCCGAGAGCATGAGCGCCTATATCGCCTACAGGCCCACGGTGGGCATGGCGGAAAGCCGGCGCACAGTGCTGGCCAATATCCATAGGGGCGGAACACCGGCGGTCGAAGCCGGTGCCCACATTGTGGATCTGATCCAGCTGATGCTTGAAAAGAAAGCCAGCGGAACGGACCTGCCGATCTGATGAAACCATAGGGGAAAGGGGAGGTGCAGCTTGCAGGGAGACCGCGTGCCGGCCAAGGTGCTGGCTGTACGCCTGATCCCGCGGGTGGATGCAGGGCTCAAGGAGCGCTTCAAGCTGGACAGCCGCGTCCAGTCCCTGGGCCTCCTGACCTGTGATAGCGACGACGTGGGCTATACCGCTCTGGATGAGGCGACCAAGAAGGCGGACGTTTTCGTCTGCTACGCCCAGTCCATGTACGCCGGCGCGGCCAACGCCAACACGGCGCTGGCGGGCGAATTCCTGGGCATCCTGGCGGGGCCGTCCCCGTCCGATGTGGAAAGCGGCCTGGCCGCCGCCATCCACATGATCGAGCATGAAGCCTGCTTCTACTCGGCCAACGCGGATGACAGCGTGGTGTACTACGCCCACTGCATCAGCCGCACCGGCAGCTACCTGTCCGCCCAGTGCGGCATCCCCGAGGGCAGCCCCCTGGCCTACCTGATCGCGCCGCCCCTGGAGAGCATGTACGCCATGGATAAGGCGCTGAAGGCAGCCCAGGTGCAGCTGGTCGAGTTCTACGGCCCGCCCAGCCCCACCAATTTCGGCGGCGGTCTGCTGACCGGCACCCAGGCGGACTGCCGGGCAGCCTGCGAGGCCTTCGCCAAAGCGGTCATCGACGTAGCGTCGAACCCGCTCAACTATTCCGTCTATTAACGATTATGGTAAGAAAGGATGACGCGCCATGGAGATCACTGCCCTGGGCATGATCGAGACCAGCGGCCTGCTGACCGCCATTGAAGCGGCGGACGCGGGACTGAAGGCGGCGGACGTGCGCCTGCTGGGCACGGACTATGTGCGCGGCGGGCTGGTGATGGTGCGCTTTGAAGGCGAGGTGGCGGCGGTGCGCTCCGCGGTGGATGCGGGCACCATGGCCGCCCAGCGCGTCGGCTACGTCCTGAGCTCGCATGTGATCCCGCGGGCCATGCCCGAAGTCTTCTGTATGCTGGCCAGCGATCCCGGCGTCGGGCCGGGCAAGCGCCATCAGGGTGGCTGCGCGGCCTGCGGCGGCTGTGAAGGCGGCATGCGCGAGCTGCGCGCCTGCAAAAAGGCGGAAAAGACCGCCCCGGTCCAAGCGGAGGAAAAGGCAGCGCCTGTAAAGCCCGCGGAGGCCCCGGCAAAGCCTGCAAAAGCTACAGCCCCCGCTGAAACAAAGCCGTCCGGCCGTCCCTCGCTGGAGGAGCTGAAGGGCTGGAAGGTCCTGGCGCTGCGCAGCTTCGTGCGCAAGCTGCCGGAGTTCCCGCTCAGCCCGAGTGAGATCCGTTATGCCAATAAGGCCAGCCTGATGGAGGCCCTGGCCGCCTACTACGCAACACATTGATCCCCGTAAGATGAAAGGGAGGGAACGCGATGGAACTTGACAGGGACCTGGCTTCCATACAGGAAGCACGGGATCTGGTCCGGAAAGCCCAGGCCGCCCAGGCGGTGCTGGCCGAAATGGACCAGCAGCAGGTAGACCGCATCGTCGCCGCGATGGCGCGGGCCGCTGAAAACGCGGCGCGCAAACTGGCGCAGATGGCGGTAGCCGACACGGGCTTTGGCAAGGAAGAGGACAAGGTGACCAAGAATCTCTTTGCCGCCCGGACCGTCTACAACTACATCAAGGACGCCAAAACCATCGGGGTGATCCGCGAGGATACCGAAAAGAAGATGCTGGAGGTCGCCATCCCCGTGGGCGTGGTGGCCGGCCTGGTGCCCAGCACCAACCCCACCAGCACCACGATCTTCAAGGCGCTGATCTCGGTCAAGGCGGGCAACGCCCTGATCGTGTCGCCCCATCCCTCGGCGCTGAACTGCATCGGCGAGGCGGTGCGCATCCTGAATGCCGCCGCTATGGAAGCCGGCGCGCCCGACGGCCTGGTGACGATGATGACCATCCCCACCTTGGGCGGCACGGCGGAACTGATGAAGCGCAGCAACATGATCATTGCCACCGGCGGCTCCGCCATGGTCAAGGCAGCCTATTCCAGCGGCACGCCCGCCCTGGGCGTCGGACCGGGCAACGTGCCGGCCTACATCGAGCGTACCGCGGACATCCCCAACGCCGTGCGGCGCATCATTGCCAGCAAGACCTTCGATAACGGCACCATCTGCGCCTCCGAGCAGAGCGTCGTGACCGAAGCCTGCATCCGGGATGAGGTCATCGCCCAGTTCAAACGCCAGGGCGGCTACTTCGTCTCCGGCGAGGAGCAGAAGAAGCTGGAGGCCGTCATGAAGCGGCCCGGCGCGGATACCGTCAACCCGCGCATCGTGGGCAAGAGCGCCCTGGAGATCGCGAAGATGGCGGGCATCCAGATCCCGCAGGACACCAAGGTGATCCTCTGCGAGCAGGACAAGGTCGGCAAGGATTATCCCTTCTCCATCGAGAAGCTTTCGCCCCTGCTGGCCTTCTACTGCGAGCCGGACTGGCAGCACGCCTGCGAGAAGTGCCTGGAGCTGCTTCGCTTCGGCGGCATCGGCCACAGCCTGTCCATCCACACCAACAATCCCGAACTGGTGCGCACCTTCGTGCTCAAGAAGCCGGTCTCCCGCCTGCTGGTCAACACCGGCTCCACCCAGGGCGGCATCGGCGCCACCACGGGCATCAGCCCCTCCTTCACCCTGGGCTGCGGCGCGGTGGGCGGCAGCGCCACCAGCGACAACGTGACGGTGCACCACCTGTACCAGATCCGCCGGGCGGCCTACGGCCTGATCGAGCCCGAGGATGTGAGCCGCCAGGCCTGCGGCTGCAAGAGCGATCCGTACCCCGCCAGCGCCTCATCGGATATGAGCGCCAGCGACATGGAGCGCATCGTGGAGGCCGTTGTCCGCCAGCTGCGCGGGCTGCATTGATCCTTCCGCCCGGCTGGGCGTGATGATAACAACTAACAATTCCCCATACACCATAAGGAGGAACATGTATGACACAGGATTATGAAAAGATCGCGCTGGGCATGGTGGAGACCAAGGGCCTGGTGGGCTCGGTGGAAGCCGCCGATGCCATGGTCAAGGCTGCCAACGTCACCCTGATCGGCAAGGTGCACGTGGGCGGCGGACTCGTCACCGTGATGGTCCGCGGCGACGTCGGCGCCGTGAAGGCCGCCACCGATGCGGGCGCCGCGGCGGCGCAGCGCGTGGGCGAGCTGGTCTCCGTGCACGTCATCCCGCGTCCCCATCCCGAAGTGGAAGGCATCCTGCCCCATCTCGACCTGTGAGGCATCCCGCCCTAACCGTCCCCGAATCCAGATAACCGGATCAATATTAGGAGGTTCAACATGAATCCTGAAAGAATCGCTCTGGGCATGATCGAAACCCGCGGCCTCATCGGCTCCATCGAAGCGGCCGATGCCATGGTCAAAGCAGCAGACGTCACCCTGATCGGCAAGGTGCACGTGGGCGGCGGTCTCGTGACCGTCATGGTCCGCGGCGAAGTCGGCGCCGTCAAGGCTGCTGTGGACGCCGGTGCGGCGGCCGCGCAGCGTGTCGGCAACCTGATCTCCCAGCATGTCATTCCGCGTCCTCATGGCGAGGTGGAAGGCATCCTGCCGCACATCGAAGGCTGATCAATCAATGCCTGACGCGCTCCTGATATAAGGAGGCTTATTCGCTATGCGCTATATTACCGAGCGCGAACTGCGCGATCAGTTCGCGTCCGGCGTTCCGGACCGGTATGATATCCCCTCCGGCTGCATGCTGACCCCTGCGGCCCGGCAGTACCTGCTGGACCTCAAGCTGTACCGGCACCCTGCTTCGCCCAACCAGGCGAAGGCGGTGCCGGTCAGCGGGGCGCGCAAGCCGGAGCACATGACCAACCTGAACGCCCGTACGCTGGTGTGCAAAACACACCCGCGCATCCTGCTCAGGGGCAAGCTGGACACCCTGGAAAGCGAGATCCTGGTGTTGGAATGCTCCTGCCCGGGGGAGTGGCGTGCTCCGCTGAATGATGCCCTGCTCCTGACCCGCGCCATCCTGTCTGCGGAGGTGCGGGAGGTCCCTGTGCCTGCCTGGAAGCTGGACGGCATGGGCCCGGAGGAGGTCCATCGGTGCTCCCACCATCCCGAGGAATTCGGCTTTCCCGGCCATATCCTGCCCTCACCGGAGCAGGGTCTGTTTGCGGCGCAGCTGAACCGCCTGCGGGCGCTCAGCCGTGAGACGGAGCTGGCGGCGGTATCCGCGTTCTGGGATGGGCAGAAGGTGACGCGGGAGGATATCATACAGGCGCTGAACCGGCTTTCCAGCTACTTCTATGTGCTCGAGCTGCGCGCTGCGCGCCGCTGAGCAGAGGAGGACTGACCATGGACCAGAACCAGATAGAAGCCATTGTCCGTGAAGTGCTTTCACGGCTGCAGGGCGGCGGCAGCAGCAAGTCTTCGGCCTGCTGCGACAAGCCGATCCCGGCGGAAATGTCTGCCCGCCACGTGCATTTGTCCCAGGAGGACCTGCGGGAGCTCTTCGGCCTCGAGAAGCTCGAGTGCGTGCGCAATATCTCCCAGCCCGGGCAGTTCTTATCCGGCTGCCGTGTGCGGCTGATCGGACCCAAGGGGATCCTGGAGAACGTGGCCGTCTTGGGCCCCACCCGCGGGAAGACCCAGGTGGAGATCTCCGCGACAGACGCCCGCACTCTGGGCGTGTCCGCGCCGGTGCGGCTTTCGGGTGAACTTAGTGATGCGGCGGAGATCACGCTGCAGGCCGGGAACAAGCTGATCACCCGGAAGGCGGCCATCATCGCGCGCCGGCATCTGCATATGACGCCGGCGGACGCGGCAGCCTTCGGCGTCAGCAACGGCCAGTGCGTGTCCGTGCGCGTCATGGGCAGCCGTCCCCTGATCCTGGAGGATGTGCCCGTCCGCGTGACCGAAGCCTCGGCCCTGGCGCTGCATATGGATACGGATGAGGCCAATGCCGCCGGCGCGGGCAAGGACTGCACCTGCCGGATCGTGGGCGTCAGCGCCACCGGAGCATGCTGCGCTCCCAGCAGCGGTGCTCCCAGAGCAGCGGAGCATCCCGCCCAGCCCCAGGGCTGCACGACCCTGCCCGGAAAACTGATCACCGAGTTTGATATCAAGTCTCTCCACGCCCAGGGCGCGACGGCCCTGTGCGTCGCGAAGGGGCAGCTGATCACCCCCCTGGCCCGGGATACCGCCAAGGCCCTGGGCATCACACTGAGTTTCGGAGGGTAAATAGAAGTGTTCATTGCAAAAGTAGTCGGCAACCTGTGGGCGACCCGCAAGGAGGAGACGCTGGTCGGGCGCAAGCTGATGATCGTGGAGCCTGCGAAGCTGGATGGCACCCCTATTGGCGAACAGCTGGTGGCGGTGGATACCATCGACGCGGGTATCGGTGAAATGGTCATCGTGGCCCAGGGTTCCTCGGCCCGTAAGGCTGTCGGACAGCAGGAATCTCCTGTGGATGCCGCCATCGTGGCGATCATCGATATCCATGAGGTACAGAAATGAGTGAGCTTGATCTGCTGGCCCGCGGCGGCGTGGTGGGCGGCGGAGGCGCGGGCTTCCCGCTGTGGAAGAAGCTGGCCGCACCGGCGGAGCAGCTGCTGATCAACGGCGCGGAATGCGAACCGCTTCTGAAGAGCGACCAGTACCTGATGCGCCGTTATCCGGCGCAGCTCATTGAGGCGGCTTCGCGGCTGGCGGCCATCGTCAGCGCCCGGGAAGCGGTGATCTGCCTCAAGGATCACTACGCGCCCCAGATCGCCGCCCTCAGTGAGGTATTGAAACAGAGGACGTTCACGCCGCCCGTGCGGCTGCATCTTCTGCCCACGGTCTATCCCATCGGCGACGAGCAGGCCCTGCTGCACAGCGCCACGGGCAAGACCGTGCCGCCCGGAGCGCTGCCCGGCAGCGTCGGCTGCACGGTGGTCAGCGTCTCCACGGCGCTCAACGCTCTGCGTGCCCTCAACGGGAAGCCGGTCACCGCGCGCTTTGTCACGGTGGCGGGCGAGGTGCGCCGACCCGGCGTATACCGCGCGCCCATCGGCATGCCCGTACAGGAGCTTCTGGAGAAGGCTGGCGGAGCGACGATCCCGCGCTACAGGCTGGTGCTGGGCGGCCCCATGATGGGCCCGCTGGCGGATGAAAAGGACCCCGGCGTCGTCACCAAGACCCTGGGCGGCGTACTGGTGCTCCCGGCGGAGCACGTGCTGGTGAACCACGCCATGCTCTCCATGGAACAGGCCCGCGTCAGAGCACGCAGCGCCTGCATCCAGTGCCGCACCTGTACGGACCTGTGCCCGAGGCATCTGCTGGGCCATCCCATCTACCCGCACCTGACCATGCGCGCCTTCGCCGCGGGCAACCGCCTGGAGCCCTCCGCCATGCTGTGCATGGAATGCGGCATCTGCGAGCTGTACGCCTGCCCCATGGGCCTGAACCCCCGGCGCGTTCAGCAGATGCACAAGGCGGAACTGCGGGCCAAGGGAGAGCGTCCCGCCTTTGAACTGAAGGAAGCCCCCGCCCTGGCGGAATACCATCAGGCGCCCTCGGGCCGCGTGCTGGCGCGCATCCATGCTGCCCAGTATGATATCCCCGTGCCGGACGAGGCGGTGGAGGTCACGACCGAGGTCGTGCGAATCCCCATGAAGCAGCATATCGGCGCTCCGGCGGAGCCCTGTGTCACCGCGGGAAGCACGGTGCGCCGCGGTGATGTGATTGGCCGCATGGCGGACGGTGCTCTGGGCGCGGACATCCATGCCAGCGTCTGCGGTACCGTGGAACAGGCCGGAAACGGCTGGGTGGTCATCCGGGCGGACCGGACGGCCGGCGCCTGAGATGAGTGAACATCGGAAAGGACGACATCCATGATTTCTTTGGGTCTGCTGGAAACCAACAGCATCGCGCGGGGCGTGATCGCGGGCGATGCCATGCTGAAGGCTGCGGAGGTCACGCTGCTGAAGGCGGGCGCTGTGTGCCCCGGCAAATATACCGTGGTGATCTACGGGGAAGTGGCGGCCGTGGCGGCCTCCATGGACGCGGGCAAGCGCTATGCCGGCGAGTTCCTGGTGGATGACCTGACGATCGCCAGCCTGGATCCGCAGATGGTGCAGGCCATCTCCGGCGGCAATCCGCCCAGCAGCCTGAACGCTATGGGCGTCATGGAATTCTATACCATCGCCGCGGCGGTGGTGGCCGGCGACCTGGCCGCCAAGGCGGCGGACGTGCAGCTGATGGAGGTCCGCCTGGGCCTGGGCATCGGCGGCAAGAGCTATGTCACCCTGAGCGGCGAGGTGGCAGCCGTACAGGCTGCCATCGACGCGGGCACTGTGCCGTCCAAGAAGGAAGGCACGCTGGTCTCCACCTGCGTGATCCCCTCGCCGCGGCACGAGATCTTTGAAGCCATGCTGTAAAGCTTGACGAATACATGAACAGGAGAAGAGAACGATGAGTCAGTATATTTATGCGCATCGCGGCGCCTCTGCCTACGCGCCGGAAAACACCCTGGAAGCTTTCAAGATGGCGGCGGATATGGGCGCCCATGGCGTGGAGCTGGACGTGCACATCTGCCGCAGCGGCGAGCTGGTGGTCACCCATGACGAGACGATCCAGCGCGTTTCCGACGGCGAAGGCTGGGTCAAGGACATGACCCTGAGCGAGCTCAAGGCGCTGCACTTCAACCGCACCCATCCGGAATTCAAGGATGCGCGCATCCCCACCCTGCAGGAGGTCTTCCAGCTGCTTCGTCCCACCGGACTGCGCATCAATGTGGAGCTGAAGAACAGCGCGATCGACTATCCGGAGCTGGAAAAGCGGGTGATCGAGCTGGCCGCCCAGGAGAACATGCTGGACAAGCTGCTCTTCTCCTCCTTCAGCCATCAGAGCATGCTCCGCGTCAAGGCGATCGACAGCAGCCTGCCCTGCGGCCTGCTGTATGAAGCCTCGCTGGTGCGCCCCTGGGCCTACGCCGTGGCGCTGGGCGTGGATGCCATCCATCCGCACTTCTCCGAAGTCATCACCCCTGGCGGGGAATGCGCCCTGGCCCACAAGGCCGGCATCCAGGTGAACACCTGGACCGTCAATACCCGGGAAGACCTGAACCGCGTGCTGGAAGAAGGCGCGGACATCCTGATCACCAATTATCCCGATGTCGGTCTCGAATGCCTGAAGGCCCACGAAGCGAAGAACAAATAATCGTATTAGTCTTATGCGGAAATGAGCTCCGCGCTGTGCGCAATAGCATGGCGCGGAGCTTTTCTGTCCGTCAGGATCAGCGGAAACAGACGTTTTCCGAGAAACGCGGAAGGGTACAAACTGTAAGAAAACCGTAAAACATACGCCCTGACTGTACATAAATCTTGCAATCCCAGTGATTCAGGTGTATAATCCAGCTGTCTGGGGCTGTGGTGGAATGGCAGACACAGCGGACTTAAAATCCGCTGATAGTGATATCGTACGGGTTCAAGTCCCGTCAGCCCCAGTTCTGACCGCCGTGCGTCCGACATGGGCGGTCTTTTTATGCGGGGGAATGGGACGGCGGGACCGGCCTGATCCGGCGCTGGACGGAGCGGCATTTCGGCAAAAAATCTGTTGACTTTCCAGCCTGTTTATGTTATCTTATTCGGGCAGCCGCTTGAGAGGGGCTTTTAAATGTGCGCTTAATGCACTGCCTCACGGTCTGGCACCGCTGCTAAAGTGTACGCAATTATTTGCACTGGCGGCAAACAGTATCGCGTTTCTGAGGGCGATACCATCTATGTGGAGAAGCTGGACAACGAAGCGGGCGACATCGTGACCTTCCCGGTAATGATGCTCTCCGGCGAGACCATTGCGGTCGGCAACCCCGTGATCGAGGGCGCTACCGTGACCGGTAAGATCATCCGCCAGCTGCGCGGCGAAAAGATCCGTATCCTCAAGTACAAGAGCAAGAAGAACTATCGCCGCAAGGCCGGCCATCGCCAGGCCTATACGCAGGTCGAGATCACCGGTATCAACGGCTGATATGACCCGCTGCGTCCTGTATACCCGTGAAGGACAGGTGATCGGCTTCCTCTGCACCGGCCATGCGGCCTATGCGGAGGCAGGGCAGGACATCGTCTGCGCGGCGGTATCGGTGCTTACGCAAACCTGTGTGAACGCGCTGGAGCGCGTGGCGCAGGTCAGGCCGATGGTCCGCACCGGGCCGGGCTTCCTGGCAGCCAGGCTGCCTGAAGGCACGGAAAACCGGGACGCGAATACCCTGTTAAGCGGTATGACTGAGGGACTGCGCGAGATCGCAGCGCAGTATCCCAACCATTTCCGCCTCGATACGAGGGCGGTATCCGAATGGAGGTAATCAAATGCTTCAGCTGAATCTGCAATTGTTCGCCCATAAAAAAGGTATGGGCTCCACCCGTAACGGCCGTGAGAGCGAAAGCAAACGCCTGGGCGTGAAGCGCGCGGACGGTCAGTTCGTGCTCGCCGGCAACATCCTGGTTCGTCAGCGCGGCACTGCCATCCAGCCCGGCCTGAACGTGGGCATCGGCAAGGATGACACCCTGTTCGCCAAGGAGAGCGGCATCCTGCGCTTCGAGCGCAAAGGCCGTGACGGCAAGCAGGCCTGCGTATATCCCGAAGCGCAGGCGGAATAACACGATACGCTAAAAGAGCCGCTGCAGTTTAACTGCAGCGGCTCTTTTCAGTGATAAGTGATAAGAGATAAGTGATAAGATAGTCAGAACATTATCAAACTCATCACTTATCTCTCATCACTTATCACTTCTTGACCCTCTCCACGGTCCATACTTTGCCGTCGGTTGCGAAGCGCAGCGCGCCGCTGAGGGTGAACACGTACTTGATCTTGTATCTGTCAAGGATCTCCTTGCCCTTGATCAGGGTAGAGCCGCCGGTGATCACGACCATCTTCGGATCCACCTTTTTCAGGAAGCCGTCGCGCATATTGTTGTAGCCGTGGTGGGGGTATTTCAGGATATCGGCGTGGAGGTCCAGGTCGGTCTCCGTGCTGAGCAGGTTCTGGGTGTCCGCCTGGATGTCTCCGGTAAAGAAGATCCGGCGCTCGCCCAGCTCGATCATCAGCATGACGGAGCGGTTGTTGGTCCGAACCAGGTGATCGTCCGTGCGCTGGAGAACGCTGACCTTCACATCGCCAAATTCGAGGGTGTCACCGTTGCTCACCTGGTGGAAGGGGATGTTCATCTCATGCAGCGCCTTGTACACGGCAAAGCGCATCTCGTCGCCTTCCTCATAGTCCTCGGGGAAGCCGAGTACGAACTCGTCGCAGGCGATGTGCTTGAGCACGCGGTTGAAACCGCCGATGTGGTCGGCGTCGGGGTGGGAATTGACGGCATAGTTGACATGGGTAACGCCCAGATCGTTCAGCAGCGTGTCAAAGAGCTCCCACTCAAAGCCAGCGCAGTCGATGAGCATGCCGTAATCGCCATAGCGCACGTAGGCAGCGTCCACGCCGAAGATCTCGGGGAAATAGACTTCCAGCAGCTTGGCGTCCGGGTCGAATTCAAAGGGGTCATCGGGGTTCTTGATCTTGTTGATGATGATTTCCTCGCCCAGGGCAGGCACATAAGCGGCCAGAAGGAGGAGGGCGGCCAGCAGCGCAAACACTTTCTTGATCATAAAGTCTCCAGTTCGTACCGGTCAAGACCGGCTTTGTGCGCGGCAGTTATGCCGCTTTTAAATGAACGCATAAAGCAAACGGCGTGATCGTAATCACGCCGCAGGCTTTGAAACGCAAGGTTCCGTCGTTCTGAGCTTAGGCCTGTTCGGGAGCGCCAACGGGGCACACCTGAGCGCAGTTGCCGCAGTCGATGCACTTTTCGGCATCGATTTCGTACTTGCCGTCGCCTTCAGAGATCGCTTCCACGGGGCACTCAGCAGCGCAGGCGCCGCAAGCGATGCAGGCATCAGTAATTTTGTAAGCCATGGTTCAGCCTCCTTCGTCAAATGGACAGAGTAGAGCGATCGCTCATCCTGTGGGGATATGATATCATTTCCCTTGGTAAAATGCAACAAAATTAGAGTTGTCTAACCAAAAATCCAATGCGACCTCAGCGGAGCCCCTTGGCGGCCTTGATGCGGGTGTCCAGACGGTCTTCCAGGTAATGCAGGAGGGGGAGAAGCGGCGCGTCCCGGGCCGGGATTTCGGTCTTTTCGATCCCGTTCCGCATCACGTCCCGCAGCCAGGCGGTCTGGCCGGCTGTCAGGGGCAGGGCGGGGGTGTTCCCGTCCACACAGTCCCGGTGCCGGAGGCCGCCGCCGTCGATATCGAAAAAGGCAGGCTCGCCCGCCGGGATGGGCTTCCCGCAGTGCACGCAGTTATCCAGCTGGGGCCGCCAGCCGGACAGGGCCGCATCCATCAGGAGAAAGGCCGCCGTGACCGCGCGGGGCTCCAGGGGCATATAGCACAGCCGCTTCAGGCTGCGCGCCAGGAGCAGGAACAGCTTGGGGCTGCCCTCGCCAGGCAGAGCCTGCAGCTGCATGATCTCCAGCATGCAGGCGGCATAGCGCAGGCGCTCGTAGTCCTCCCGCAGCGGATAGAAGCTGTCGATCAGGTTGAAGGAGGTCACGGTCATCCGGCCCTTGGACTGGTAGAGCACGTATTCGCCGTAGGAAAAGGGCTGGGCGGCGGACATCAGGGGGCTCTGGGGCTTCTTGCAGCCGCGGCAGAGGGCATCCAGCTTCCCGTGCTCCGGAGAAAGCAAGCTCAGCATGCGGTCGTTCTCGCGGTAATCCGCGGTATGCAGCACGATGGCCTGGGTCGTGATATAGGGCATGCCGATTCACTCCTTTCTCCGATATCGTCTTCCCGCGGCGGCGGAGGGCCGGAAGTACCGGCCGGCGCCCGGCGCGATGGCGGCGCACAATAGCTGCACGTCCGCGGCCCCCGCCTCCCGGAGGGCTCTGGCGCAGGCCAGAGCGGTGGCGCCGCTGGTGCGCACGTCGTCCACCAGCAGGATGCGTTTTCCACTGATATCTGTCCCTGGACGGACCGCGAAGGCGCCGATCAGGTTCTGCCTGCGCGCGAGGATCGTGTGCAGGCCGGACTGCCGTTTCGTCTCCCGGGTGCGGATCAGCGCTTCCTCCATGGGCAAGCCGCGCAGCTTGCCCGTCAGCATGGCCAGCAGCGCCGCCTGGTTGTAGCCGCGCTCCCGCTGGCGGCGTCTGCCCAGGGGCACCGGCACCAGCAGGTCAGCCTGGGCGGCCCGGGCGGCCTCCGCCATGGCCGGGGCCAGCAGGGCTGCCGCCGGGGTATCCCCGGAAAACTTGAGCCGCAGGATCAGCCCGCGCACAGTGCCGCGGTAGCGGTAGGGGGCAAAGGCGCGGCTGACCAGCCGGTCGGGATCCCGCCGGCATACGGCGCAGGGATGGCCGATGCTCAGCACGCTCAGGCAGCGGGGACACAGGGCGTCGACACTGTGCCGCGCCTTCAGCAGCCGCCGCAGGCAGTCCGGGCACAGGGGCAGCCCGTCCGCAATGTCCGCCACCTGCCCGCAGGCGACGCAGTGAGCGCTGACAGGGCTCAGCAGGTGCGGCAGCATCACAGCTCGAACTCCAATGGCGGCGGCACGGGGGAGGCCTGGTCCTTGAGCCGCTGGCAGAGCCCCGTATAGCGGGTGGTCACGTAATCGTTTTCCACCATGGTGCGGATCGCGTCCTCTGTGCCCACCAGCACCACGAAGCGCCGGGCGCGGGTCAGGGCGGTGTACAGCAGGTTGCGGGTCATCAGCAGGTGCGGCCCGCGGATGACGGGCATCACCACCACCGGGAATTCGCTGCCCTGGCTCTTGTGCACGGAGGTACAGTAGGCCAGGTCCAGCTCCTCAAGGTCGGCGCGGCCATAGGTCACCAGCCGCCCGTCGTCGAAGAGGACGGTCAGCTCGTCGCTCTCGGCGTCGACGTCCCGGATGAAGCCCAGGTCGCCGTTGAATACGCCGTCGCCGTCGTCGCCGTCCTCGGTGACCCAGTGCAGCTGGTAGTCGTTGTGGATGTGCATCACCTTGTCGCCTTTGCGGAAGGTCAGCTCACCAAACTCGATCTGCGGCTTGCCGTAGGCGGGCGGATTATAGGCCTGCTGCAGCAGTTTATTCATCTGGATGACCCCGGAGGGGCCTTTTTTCATGGGGGAGAGCACCTGGATGTCCCGGCAGCCGTCTTTGAGGCCCAGGAAGCCGGGCAGGCGCTCCATGCAGAGCCGCACCACGGTTTTGGCTGCGTTCACCGGCCCATCCTGCCGGTCCAGGAAGAAATCGGAGTCCCGGCGGTTCAGGATCGGCATTTCGCCCTCGTTGATGCGGTGGGCGTTGATGGCGATCATGCTGTGCTCCTCCTGGCGGTAGATGCCCGTCAGGCGGCAGTAGGGCAGGACGCCGGACTGCAGGATATCCTTGAGCACATTGCCCGCGCCTACGCTGGGCAGCTGGTCCTGGTCGCCCACCAGGATCAGGCGGGTGCCGTCCCTGAGGGCCCTAAGCAGGCTGCGGATCAGGAAGATATCCACCATGGACATCTCGTCCACGATCACACAGTCGCACTTGAGCGGGTCGTCCTCGCCGTGCTCGAACTGACCGGTCTGGGCGTCGTAGACCAGGGTGCGGTGGATGGTCATGGCCTCGTGCCGGGTGGCCTCTGCCATGCGCTTGGCGGCGCGGCCCGTGGGCGCGGTCAGGATGGTCTTGTGGTCCGTCCCCAGCAGATACAGGATGCACTGGATGATGGTGGTCTTGCCGGTGCCCGGTCCGCCGGTGATCACGAATACGCCCTGCTCCACCGCTCCGCTGACCGCCTGCTTCTGCTGGGGGGACAGGGTGATGGAATGGGCGCGCTCAAAAGCCGCGATGCGGTCGCTGATGCTGTTGTCCTTTTCCGAGGGCGCGGTCAATTGCAGCTTGATCAGCCGCATGGCCGTCTCCACCTCGGCGTAATACATGGAGCTCAGGTAAGCGTAGGACCGGCCCTCCTGCTCGGACAGCACCAGGTCGCGGCGGATCAGCAGCGCCTGCAGATGCCTCTCCAGCGCGTCCGGGCTGCAGCGCAGCACCTCGGAGGCGCGGCTCAGCAGCTCCGGCACGGGCAGGCAGATATGCCCGGCGGAGGCGGCGGCCTCGTCCAGCACGTACTTGATGCCGTACTGCATGCGGTGCTCGCTGTCCGGGGCCAGGCCCATGCGGATGGCGATCTGGTCCGCGGTCAGGAAGCCAACCTTGTCCACGTCATCGATGATCCGGTAGGGGTTGGTGCGCATGACGGCCTCTGTCTCACTGCCGTAGGCCTTCGCGATGCGCGCGGCCAGAGCCGGGGGAACGCCGCAGCGCTGCAGGAACATCATCTGCCGGCGCTGGCCGTACTGCTCGGCAAAGCTTTCCGCAATCATTTTGGCCCGGGCCTTGCCGATGCCCTTCACCTTCACCAGCTGCTGCACGTCCAGGAGAACGTCAAAGGTCTTTTCCCTGAAGGTCTTCACCAGCAGCTCGGCGGTCGCGTCGCGGATGCCCTTGATCTGGCCGGAAGCCAGGTAATTGTAGATATCGGTGAGGGAGGTGGGCTCCTCCACCTCGCAGCCGCTGGCCTTCCACTGGCGGCCGTAATCCCGGTGCTCCACCCAGCCGCCGTAAAACACGGCGCGCTCGCCTTCGCCCAGGGGCGGCAGCACGCCCACCACCATGGTCTCCTCGCCGTCCACGGTCACGGAAAGCACGCTGTAGCCGTTGTCCTCGTTGCGGAATACCGTCCCACGGACGATCCCGGTCAGACGATCCTCAGCCACGCGCTTTCCCTCCCTTCACCGTGAAAGTGTAGTCACATAGTGTGATTATACGACAAAACCGGGGGAGATGCAACGCGGAGAATAAAGAGAGGAGGACGGGGCAGCGGGGCTCCCGTCCTCCTGATATGACTGGCCGCTCAGGCATGGCCGTCTCTTATCAGCTTGGACATCAGGTGATACAGCGCGATATCCTCCCATTCGATGACCTCGATGTTCAGCTCGGCGGCGCGCTTGAGCATCACGCGGCGGCTGCGGGTGGCGCTGGCGCTGGTCACGATGGCGGCGCGGGAGCCCTTGCCGCCGAAACGGTCGCGCAGGATGGCCAGCTCGTTGAGGGCCTCGGTCTTGATCTCGCAGGTTTTGCAGCTGATGAACAGCGGCATCACGCCGCGCACGCACATCACGTCGATCTCGTTGGTAACGGCCTGGGCGGGGGGATCCTCGTCCTGCCAGTTGACCACGGCGCTCAGGATCACATCGTCAAAGCACCCGGCCTCCACGCAGGCACGGTACACCTGCAGCTCGAGCACCGAGCCCATATCCCTGAGCCAGAAGCGCACCGTGTCGTCCGCAAAGCGGAAGGAGACGCGTTCGCTGTCCAGGCGCAGATTGCGGATCAGCCCGTTGTCTTCCAGATCGCGCAGCAGGCCCTCGTCCAGGGCCACGGTGCGGTTGTTGGCCTTGCCTACGCGTCTGCCCTCGGCGAGCAGCTTGGGGTCATCCGCCTGGGAGATGCGCTGGATATAGGCGATCTGGTTGTTCCACCCCCGGCGGTAGCAGCTGTAGACCTCGAACAGCCGGTCGATGTCGTCCAGCCGGTCGCGCAGGAGCGCATTATCCTCCCGCCCGGGCAGCAGCTCGCCGCCCGCCATCATCAGGCAGGCCCGGGCGTCCAGCGCTACGGTGCACGGCACGCTGCGGGCGAAGGGGGCGTTCCTGATCTCGTAAAAGGTGTTTTTGCCGCGGCTGTAGGTGAAGACCGGGGTGCGGTCCCCGGCGACCGCGCCGGCCGCGAACAGGGCGGCGTCCGTGCCGCCGGAAATATCGATGGCGCAGTCCTCCCGGGTGTCGAGGACGTGCCGGATCTTCGCCTCGATGCTGCCCTCATCCAGCATGCTGACCGGCTCAAAGGTGAGCCTCGTGCTGCAGCCGCGCAGCTTGAAATAGCGCCGCATGATGCTGGTGAGCGCCCTATCCTTCGCGACCTCCGGCGGGCAGATATAGACCGTCTCCTCAGGCTTGAACATCTCCGTAGCCAGCACATTGTCCAGCGGCCGCTCGTCGTACAGCTCGATCAGGGTTTTCATGACACCACCTGCTTTCCTTGGGTGAACCTTTTATCTCGTCGGGGAAATGATAGCACACCCACGGGACCATGTAAAGAGTGGAAATGCCTTCGGCACCGCCTGGTATCCTGAACCTTTTTGTGCTCAGCACGGCAATGTTCACATAATTATCCGTTTGTTGCCGTGAAAAGCGCAAAAAACGTTCACCCGTGCAAGATATATCGCAAAAACTGCATTGACAATTTTCCGGGGCTATGGTATAGTATTTCCCGCAGCTGAGAAAGCTGCCGCGCCGAAAGGCCGTATGCAGAAGTTCGCACTGCCCCTAACGGGAACGTGCTGGCGGAGAGTGCATAGCAATATGTACGATCCAAATCGAGTCGCTCAACCGATGCGATGGGTGTCTATGGATGTGACATAGGCCGTCAAGCCCAGAAATCGGATCACATATATGGTCGCATGGCTCAGTTGGTAGAGCACATCGTTCACATCGATGGGGTCACAGGTTCGAGTCCTGTTGCGACCACCAACGTTGAAAGTCCTTGAGAAATCAGGGACTTTCTTCGTAAGCGCTTCATCCAGACCCGCGCTTGGCTTTCCGGATTTACGAATGAGCCGCACGATATCTTCCTTGTTCATGGAGAAATGGAGGCCAAACGGAAATTCG
>CADAPM010000022.1 GCA_902789795.1 uncultured Eubacteriales bacterium | reverse complement strand
GTCGACCATGCAGTTGTCCTCGTCCATGACGATCATGCCGCCGGAGCCCATCATGGAGCCGATGGAGATCAGGCTGTCGTACTCGATCGGGATGTCGATATGCTCCGCCGGGATGCAGCCGCCGGAGGGACCGCCGGTCTGCACGGCCTTGAACTTCTTGCCGTTGGGGATGCCGCCGCCGATGTCATAGATGACCTTGCGCAGCGGGGTGCCCATGGGGATCTCGACCAGACCCGTGTTGTTGATCTTGCCGCCCAGGGCGAAGACCTTGGTGCCCTTGGACTTTTCAGTGCCCATGGAGGAGAACCAGGAAGCGCCCTTCAGGATGATCTGCGGGATGTTCGCATAGGTCTCCACGTTGTTGAGCATGGTGGGCTGGCCGAAGAGGCCCTTGACCGCCGGGAAGGGCGGACGGGGACGCGGCTCGCCGCGATGGCCTTCGATGGAGGTCATCAGCGCGGTCTCTTCGCCGCAGACGAAGGCGCCGGCGCCCAGACGGATGTGCAGATGGAAGTTGAAGCCCGTCTCAAAGATGTTGTCGCCCAGCAGGCCGTATTCCTCCGCCTGCTTGATGGCGGTGCGCAGGCGCTGCACGGCGATGGGGTACTCGGCACGGACGTAGATATAGCCCTCGGAAGCGCCGATGGCGTAGCCGGCGATGGTCATGGCTTCGATGACGCTGTGCGGGTCGCCCTCCAGGATGGAGCGGTCCATGAACGCGCCGGGGTCGCCCTCGTCAGCGTTGCAGGCCACGTACTTCTGCTGGCCCAGGCTGCCGTCGCCGTAAGCGAACTTCCACTTGAGGCCGGTGGGGAAACCGCCGCCGCCGCGGCCGCGCAGGCCGGAGGCCAGCACTTCCTCGATGACCTGCTCGCGGGTCATCTGAGTCAGGGCCTTTTCCAGGGCGCGGTAGCCGTCGAAGGCGATGTACTCGTCGATGTTTTCAGGATCGATGACGCCGCAGTTGCGCAGGGCCACGCGGGTCTGATCCTTGTAAAAGTTGATGTCCTCCAGGGACTTGTTGGCGTTCTGCTCGTGGGTGGCGTGGTCGGTGTAGACCAGGTGCTCCACCTTGCGGCCCTTGAGCAGGTGCTCGGTCACGATCTCGTCGACGTTCTCTTCCTTCACGCGGCTGTAGAAGGTGCCGTCGGGATAGACGATGACCACGGGGCCGGCTTCGCACAGGCCGAAGCAGCCGGTGCGGATGACCTTGACTTCGCGGTCCAGGTCATTTTCCTTGATCTTTTCGTTGAAGCGTTCGATCAGCTTGGCAGAACCGGAGGATGAACAGCCGGTGCCTCCGCAGACCAATACATGAGCGCGATAAATATCCATACTGCCGTCTCCTTTGCTCAATTAGGCGTCTTCCGCAGCGCCGATGGTGAATTCTTCCACCGGACGGCCGTTGACCACGTGCTCAGCGACGATGCGCGGCACCATTTCCGGCTTCACGTGCACATAAGTGACCTTGGTGCCGTCAGGGCTGATCACATCCACCATGGGCTCCAGGCGACACATGCCGATGCACCCGGTCTGGGACACCGTCACGTGCTGCAGTTGACGCTTGCCGATCTCATCCATAAAGGCGTGCATGACAGGACGCGCGCCGGCCGCGATGCCGCAGGTGGCCATGCCGATGACCACGCGGGTCAGGTCCGACTTGTCCTCTTTGCGCAGGTTGATGCGCTCCAGGGTCTGCTTGCGGATCTGTTCGAGCTCTGCCAAGGATTTCATTTCATGATCCCTCCCAATATAGGTTCGATTTCTTCTTTCAGTGAAGAAAGTATCCATTGATATACTTCCGGCTCCGCCAGCGATACGCCGCCGAGGGCCGCACGGATCTCCGCCGTGGAAAATTCCATCCCGCCGTCCGGGGACACACATTCGAGGCTGAAGTCGGGCCGGTCCGGATTGCTCAGGACCAGGGTCGCCATCGTCTCCGCCAGGTCGCCGACCGGCAGGCAGTCGATGGAGTCCGTATGGAACGCAGCCTCGATCAGGGTGCCTTCCCCCACCTTGCTCTCGATGTGAACGTTTCCGCCCGAAAGCTCGGCGTTCTGCATGAGCAGGGGGATCCCCAGGCCCACCTTTCGGGTGGTGCGGGTGGTGGTAAAGGGGCTCTGCACCCGTTTGAGCAATTCCTCGCTCATCCCGCAGCCGTCGTCCTTCACGGACACGGTCAGCACCCGGTCCTCGCCGAGCCTAAAGCCGATCTCGACCAGGCTCGCGCCGGCGGTGATGCTGTTCTGCACGATGTCGGAAAGGTGCAGGGATATATCACGCATGTCAGGCTTCTTCCACCTTGCGGTACTTCGCGATGATGTCCGGGATGGCGTCCGGGGTCAGACGGCCGTAGACCTCATCATTGATGGTCATAACGGGGGCCAGACCGCAGGCGCCCAGACAGCGGGTCGCTTCCAGGGTGAAACGCCCGTCGGGGGTCGTGCCGCCCACCGGTACGTTCAGCACTTCGGACAGCTTGTCCAGCACCTTCTGGCTGCCCTTGACGTAGCAGGCAGTGCCAAGGCAGACGCTGATCAGGTACTCGCCCTTGGGCTGCAGGGAGAACTGAGAATAGAAAGTCGCCACGCCGTACACTTCGCTCAGCGTGGTGTGGAGCGCCTGAGCGATGTACTTCTGCACATCCATCGGCACACAGCCGAAGATCTCCTGCGCGCCCTGCAGTACAGGCATCAAAGCGCCGGGCAGGTCCTTGTTTTCCGCTATGACGCGGTCCAGAGCTTCATATTGCTCCTTGACATTTGCCATGAAATCATCCTCCTTCGTTGGTAGCCCGCGCAAAAGCACAGGCACACGGAAACACTTTATTATAGCATTGCATGAGAAAATGTGCAAGAAATAAACTTTGCACATTATCCAAATCTGTTCAACAAAAAGTACAAAAACTGCTCAGGCCTTGCCTTTTCCGGCCCCGCCGGGCCGAACAGGCCTTTGCTCAGGGCGTTTTCGTCCCGCACGAGGCGCTCTTCGTGCAGCCCTCGCACCCGCAGCCGCAGCCGCCGGAGCGGCGGGTCTTATGCACCCGACGCACCGCGAAGAACACCGCGGCCGCCACCGCCGCCAGGATCAGGATATCCCAGATATTCATGGTTCCTTCCTTTCCGGCCCGTCAGCCCAGGCCGAACAGCCGGCCGATCAGTTGCACCAGCACGGCTGCGCACCAGGCGATCATGCACTGCCAGACGACGACGTTGACGCTCCACTTGAAGCCCAGCTCGCGCTTGATGGCCGCGATGGCCGCGACGCAGGGCGTATACAGCAGGCTGAACACCAGCATGGAGACGGCTGTCAGCGTGCCCAGGCTCATGAGCCCGTCGCCGAACAGCACCTCCATGGTGGCGACCACGCTCTCCTTGGCCATGAAGCCGCTGACCAGGGAGGTCACGATGCGCCAGTCCCCCAGTCCCGCGGGGCGGAAGATGGGCGCGATCCAGCCGGCCACCACTGCCAGGATGCTGTCCTGCTCGTCCGCCACCATGTTGAAGCGGAAGTCGAACCTCTGCAGGAACCAGACCACGATGGTGGCGATCAGGATGATGGAGAAGGCGCGGTGCAGGAAGTCCTTCGCCTTGTCCCACAAGAGCATCAGCGTCGTGCGCGGGCTGGGCAGGCGGTAATTGGGCAGCTCCATGACGAAGGGCACCGCCTCGCCCTTGAACAGCGTTTTTTTGAAGAACAGCGCCGCCAGCACGCCGGTCACGATGCCCAGGAGATACAGGCAGGTGATGATCCACCAGCTCTGGCCCGGGAAGAAGGCGGCCACGAAGAAGCCGTAGATCGGCACCTTGGCCGTACAGGACATGAAGGGCGTCAGCAGGATGGTCATTTTGCGGTCCCGGGCGCTGGGCAAGGTGCGGGTGGACATGACCGCCGGCACCGTGCAGCCGAAGCCGATAAGCATGGGCACGATACTGCGCCCGGACAGGCCGATCCGGCGCAGGAGCTTGTCCATGACGAAGGCCACGCGCGCGATATAGCCGCTGTCCTCTAAGATCGAGAGGAAGAAGAACATGGTCACCACGATGGGCAGGAAGCTCAGCACGCTGCCGACGCCCTCGAAGAGACCTTCCAGCACCAGGCTCTGGATGACCGGGTTCACGTTTCCGGATGCCATGGCCCCTTCGGCCCATTCCGCCAGGACGCCGATGCCCTGCTCCAGGAGATCCTGGAAGAAGGGCCCGATCAGGAAGAAGGTGAGCCAGAACACCAGCCCCATGACCACGATAAAGACAGGGATCGCCGTCCATTTACCGGTCAGCACCTCGTCCAGCTTCTGACTGCGCAGGTGCTCCCGGCTCTCCTTCGGGCGGGTGACGCATTCGTCACAGACCTTGTAGATGAAGGAGTAGCGCATCTCCGCCATGGCCGCGCTGCGGTCCAGGCCCCGCTCGTTCTCCATCTGGAGCACGATATGCTCCAGCATTTCCTTCTCGTTCTGGTCCAGCTTCAGCTGATCGGCAATGAGCTGGTCCCCTTCGATCAGCTTGGCTGCCGCAAACCGCACCGGCAGCCCGGCCTGCTCGGCATGATCCTCGATCAGGTGGATCACCGCGTGCAGGCAGCGGTGCACCGCGCCGCCGTGGTCCCGGGCGTCGCAGAAGTCCTGCCGCATGGGCTTTTCCTGGTACTTCGCGATGTGCACCGCGTGGTTCACGAGCTCGTCAATGCCCTCGTTCTTCGCCGCCGAGATGGGCACCACGGGGACGCCCAGCATGGCTTCCATGGCGTTCACATCCACCGCGCCGCCGTTGCCGGTCATCTCGTCCATCATGTTCAGCGCCACCACCGTGGGCACGCCCATTTCCAGCAGCTGCTCGGTCAGGTACAGGCTGCGGTCGATGCTGGTGACGTCCACGATGTTGATGATGGCCTTCGGGTGCTCCCTCAGGACGTGGTCACGGGAGACCAGCTCCTCGCTGGAATAGGGGGACATGGAGTAGATGCCCGGCAGGTCGGTGATGAGGGTGTCCGGATAGCCGCGGATCACGCCGTCCTTCCGGTCCACCGTGACGCCGGGGAAGTTGCCCACGTGCTGGTTCGCGCCGGTCAGCTGGTTGAACAGCGTGGTCTTGCCGCTGTTCTGGTTGCCCACCAGGGCGAAGGTCAGCTTGGTCCCCTCCGGCAGCGGGTCACCGCTGCCCTTGGGATGGTACTTGCCCTCCTCGCCCAGGCCCGGGTGCTCCAGCCCGCGGGGCTTGCGCCTGCCCTCGGCCTGTTCGTTTTTCTTTGTTTCCGACAGCCGGCAGTCGATCTGCCCGGCGTCTGCCAGGCGCAGGGTCAGCTCATACCCGTGGATGCGCAGCTCCATGGGGTCCCCCAGGGGCGCCAACTTGACCAGCGTGACCTCCACGCCGGGGATCAGCCCCATATCCAGAAAATGCTGGCGCAGCGCGCCCTCTCCGCCCACGGCCTCGACCACAGCGGTCTGGCCCGGCTTCAGCTCATTCAGTCTCATGTTCTTACGTCACCTGCTAAAAATGATTATAAAGTGTTCCGCAGACAGCCGTCCGCGCATATCCGCGTTTCCACAAACAGGCTCCCCGAGGGCCTCGGGGAGCTGAAATACCGGATCCAGCCGATTATGCCAAGGTTCCCATGGGATCCCAGGGATCCAGCATGCGCGGTTCCTTGTCCGCGCAGGCGGCCAGGTCGCCCAGGTACTCGCGCTCGATGGCGGCCTGGAAGACATACTGGTCAAACCAGCTGTCAGAACAGATATAATAGCCCTTCTTGCCGCGCTCGTCGCCCCAGGAGTTCTCGATCTTCCAGCGGGTCGGCTGTCCGTTCTCGTCCAGGTTGACGCCGGTCAGCACCATGGCGTGGTTCATGGCGGCCAGGCCGTAATCCAGCATGTCCGCCTTGCTCATGTGCAAATCCATACCGCTGAGCAGCTCGTCATTGAAGCAGTTATCATCCCAGATGCCCTTGTCGCGGTTGCCGTAATGGCCGACGTCGCTGCCGAACCAGACCACCTTGCCCGCCTTCATCTGCGCGATGACCGCGGCCTTGAACTCGTCCATGGTCAGGTTCAGGTGCTTGACCGGGCGGCCGCCCTCCACATTGCCCAGGTAGCGGATGGTATAGGTCTCGTGATAGGGCTTATCCGCCGTCGGGGCGTGGATGACGCTGACGGTCTGATCCAGCACCGGCAGGGCATATTTTTCCGCGAAGGCGACGGGGGTCAGGCCGCGCTCGATGTGGTAATTCCGGTCCTTGTCCACGTACTCGAAGTCGAACTGGCGCGGCGGCTCGCCGTAGCAGCAGCAAAGGAAGCCGTAGATCTCGCCCAGCAGCTCGTTCTTGCGCTTGAGGATCAGCATCTCGTCCACACCGTCGTTGACCATCTTGCGCAGCTTCGCCGCCGCCACCTTGAGGCCGCGGTTGAGGATCCGGTTCATACCCCGGGTGTTCTCGGACTGCCAGGTCTCATCGTACACGTCCTTGGGGATGACGCCGTACTTGCGCACGACGTTGGCGAACATATCCCACTGGCCGCCGTCGTGCACGCCCGTCTGCAGCAGGAAGGACACCGTGCGGTCGTCCGTGGGCCGGTCCGCCAGCTCCAGCATGGCGTTCAGGAAGTAGTTGCAGCGCTCGAACTTGTCCCAGAAGGCCAGGTAGCTCTGGGAGAGCTCAAAGTTCTCCAGCTTCAGGTCCTTCGCGATGCGCTCGCGGAGCACATTGGCCGCGGCGAACAGCCAGCAGCGGCCGGAATGCTTCTGGTTGGTGACCGGCAGGGTCTTCAGCTCCAGCGAGAACTTGTGCCGCATCTTGTCCTCGCCCGCGCAGACGTACGCCACGTCCTGGATGTCGCTGCGGGACAGCGCCATGGTGGAAAGCTGGCGTTCCCGGCTGGACTGATACTCCCTGGACCAGGCGTTCAGCTGCTTTTCAGTGATCGGCATGTGGTTGAGCATCCTTGTGTCCTCCTGATTCTTTATTGATCATTGCTGTAAGATACTTCCTTACTTCAGCGACGACTGCCCGCGCTTTTTCTATCTGCAGCTGCGCTTCTTCTCCGGAAACCAAGTAGAAATCATCGTAATCCGCCTTTTCCCTGAGACGGTAACTGGAATCCACCAGTTTGGATATCTCCCGGTCGAATATGCCTGTTTTGACATAATGCTGATTGAAATACGCGATGATACCGCTGTGCTTGCCTGAATCAAACTGGTCAAGGACAGTGACCGCCCTGAGCGCATGGAACACAGCATAGTAAGAGCGGTTGACGGACGCCCGGTATTTCCCCGCCTTCAGGTTTTCTTCCGCCGTCTCCAGATCCTCCGCCGCCCTGTTCAGGCGGTACATGGCCAGATCAGTTACGCTGCCTTCCATAGCACGATCCCTTCCCGATCCACGTTCTGATAAAAGGGCGATACCTTCCGCCATTTCAGATAGGATTGCTGATCGATGTCGATGACAGAAAAGATCTTGTCATATTTCAGATTCATGTCTACGATCAGATCGGAAAGCCGGTCCTCCTGTACCGCAGTTAGCGGCCCGTTGACAAAGAGGGCGATGTCGATATCCGAATCCTCCTCTGCCGTTCCCCGGGCTGTTGAGCCGTACAGTACGATCTGCACGGTCTGATCGGGAAGGATCCTCAGCAGACCCCGAACCAACTCCTCGTACAAGAGCCATTCACCTCCTGCCCATAAACATGAACCAATGTCTCAAACCATCAGCGCCGCACCGCGGTTTTATTTCCTTTCCAGCGTCTCCAGCGCCGCGTAAATCAGCTCCAGCTCCTCGGCGCTGCGGTAGTTGAGCACCACCTTGCCGCGCTTTTCGCCGCCCTGGATCGTCACGTTTTTGACGCCGATAACCGAGCGCAGGCGCTCCTGCATGTCTTTGAGCTCCAGGCTCAGGGCCTTCGGGGCCTTCTTCTTGCTGGGAGCGAATTTGACGCCGGCTGCCAGGTCCGCCGCCAGCATCTCCAGCTGGCGCACGCTCAAATGCTCGTTCAGGGCCTTGCGGAACAGGGCCTTGCGCTCCTCCTTGTCGCGGATGCCCGCCAGCACGCGGGCGTGGCCGGCGGAAAGCGCTCCCGTGCGCACCGCGTCGGTGATCTCATCCTCCAGAGAGAGCAGGCGCAGGCTGTTGGCCACCGCCGGGCGGGATTTGCCCAGCCGCTCGGCCGCCTGCTCCTGGGTATAGCCGCATTGCTCCATGAGCGCACGGATACCCTGAGCCTCCTCGATGGGGTTCAGGTCCTCCCGCTGCAGGTTTTCCACCAGGGCCGCTTCCATCTCCTGCTGGCGCGTGAAGTCCCGCACCACGCAGGGCACGGTCTGCAGGCCCGCCATCAGGGAGGCGCGCAGCCGGCGCTCGCCCGCCACCAGGCGGTAACGGCGACCGTCCTGCACCACCAGGAGCGGCGTCAGCACCCCGCTCTGCTTGATGGAATCGCTCAGGCTCTTGAGCGCTTCCTCATCGAACGTGCGGCGCGGCTGCTGCGGATTGCGGTCGATCTCCGTGACGGAGATCTCGCGGATGGATGCATCCTGTTCCTCGATCTCGGGCAGCAGCGCGTCCAGGCCGCGTCCGAGCCCCATTTTTTTCGGCATATGCGCTCCTTATCTGTTGTTCCGGATCACTTCGGCGGCCAGCGCGGCGTAAGCGAGACCGCCCTGGCTCCTGGGATCGTATCGGCTGATGGGCTCCCCGTGGCTCGGCGCTTCGCCCAGGCGGACGTTGCGCGGGATCACGGTGCGGAACAGCTGGTTTTTGAAATGCTTTTTGACCTGGGCCGCCACCTGCAGACTCAGGTTGGTACGCCCGTCGTACATGGTCAGGAGCACGCCCTCGATCTCCAGCGCGGTGTTCAGGCTGTGGCGCACCCTGCGGATGGTGTCCATCAGCGCGGTCACGCCCTCCAGCGCGTAATACTCGGTCTGGATCGGGATCAGCACGCTCTGGGCGGCTGTCAGCGCGTTGATGGTCAGCAGGCTCAGGGAGGGCGGGCAGTCGATGACGATGAAATCGTACTGGTCCTTGACCCTGCTCAATGCCGCCCGCATGCGGAACTCCCGGCGCTCCACGTCGATCAGCTCGATCTCCGCGCCGGCCAGCCGGATATCCGACGGGCACACGTTCAGCCGGTCGAGCTTCGTCTTCTGGATCGTCTTTTCGATCTCGCACTGCATCAGCAGCGCTTCATACAGTGTATATTTGTCCGCCTCGCAGCCCACGCCGCTGGTGGCGTTGCCCTGGGGGTCGGCGTCCACCAGCAGCACACGCTTCCCCTGCTCCGCCAGGTAGGCGCTCAGGCTCACGACGGTGGTCGTCTTTCCTACGCCGCCCTTCTGATTGGCGACCGCAATGATCTTACCCATTCAAAGACCTCAGTTCACATTGTTGATTGAGACCGGTTACTGTCCGCTGCCGTAGCCCAGCCAGGACCGCCACCGGTATTCCGGATAGCTCCCGCGCGCCACGCGGCGCAGGGCCTTGAGCTCGTCTGCCGTCTCGTACTCCCTGAAACGCTCGTAGAGCGCCCGGATCGCCGACAGGCTGGACGCGCGCATGGAATAATCCCTCAGCAGCATCAGATGGCGGGCATCCACAGGAAAGCGCTCGAACAAAAGCCACATCAGCTCATCCGCGATGACGGCAAAATCCTCCGTCTCCATGCGGATCTGGCTCCCGTCGGCCAGGGTCACCAGGAAAGCGGCCTCCGTCTCCTTCCGGACCGAAGTGTACATGAGGCCCTCCAGGCTCTGGCTCAGCTGACTCAAGTCATCCCTGCCGATCGTAAACGTAGAGAGACGGCGCTGTACCTCCGTCATCACCCGGGGCATCCGGCGCACGAGCTCGTCGCCGAGCCACGGCCGCAGGGTTTCCGCCACACGTTCAAGGTCGATCATGCACAGACACTCCTTTCTCTGACCGCGCAAGATACCGCCCTACCGATCCAGTATAAAGATACCACATTTAATCTTAAAATACAAGATGCGGCACCCGCCTTCAGGAGGAGCGCCGCATCTTAAGTTACCCTATTGTTTCCGCCCGTCTCATCCCTTCACGCCGCCGGAAGTGAGGCCTGAGACCAGGTGTTTTTCAATGAACATGAACAGGATCACCACCGGGATCGTGGCCAGCAGGGCGGAGGCGAACAGGTAGTGCCATTCGATCATGTTGAAGGACGAGAACTGCGTGATGCCCACGGTGATGGGCTTGCGCGCCGGGGTGGAGATCAGGACCGTGGAGATGGTATACTCATTCCAGGAGTTGATGAACACAAAGATGAGCGTGGTCACGATGCCCGGGGCCGCCATGGGCAGAAGCACCCGGATCAGCGCGCCCACCACCGAGCAGCCGTCGATGCAGGCTGCCTGCTCCATCTCTGAGGAGATGGACACGAAGGTGCCGCGCAGCAGCCAGATGGCGAAGGCCTGGTTGAAGGCCGCGTTGATCAGCATCAGGCCCAGGACGGAGTCGTTCAGCTTAAGGCCGATCATCAGCCGCGAGATGCCCACCAGCAGCACCACGGGAGAGAACATCTGGCTCATGATCACGAAGCCCAGGAAAGCCCTGCGGCCCCGGAACTTCATGCGCGCCATGGCATAGGCGGCGGGGATGCCGCACAGAAGGCTGATCACCGTCGCGCCGATGGACAGCAGCAGGCTGTTGCCCAGGTAGGTGAGCACGTTCCGGCGCACGATGTCCCCAAAGTTCCCCCACATCCAGTTGACCGGCAGCATGTGCAAAAAGTGCATGTCGTTGGTCTCCGCCGGGGTGCGCACGGCGGTGATGAACATGACGTAGTAGGGATAGAGGATCAGCACGCACAGCGCGATCACGAAGGCGTACAGGAAGCCGCGGCTCAGGGCCGAGGACAGCTCGATGTTCTGCACCATCACCGTCCCGCAGATGAGCCCGAAGGCGGGGATCAGCAAGAGCCACAGCCAGGGCGTGCTGCTAAAGCTCATGCCGGATAAAAGCGCGCTGATCCGGTCGCCGCCCTGTCCCCCGTACAGCAGTTTGTCCGCCAGGGCCAGCTCCCCAGTGATGTCCGCCTGCCGCGCGCCGGAAAGCACCGTCCCGATGGTGCGGGTAAAGAAGCGCGTGAACGTCATGGAGAAGGCGGGCACCAGGATGAGCGCCAGGATGCCGAAGGCCACCGCGCAGGCCTGGGCCCCCTTGCGCGGGATGAAGGACAGGCCGGCCGCCAGCACGGCGAAGATGAACAGAAGGGACAGGACGGTCCCGGAGGGCAGCCCGCTTAAGACCAGCTTCCAGCCGTTCAGGTGGCTGCGGGTCGACGCGGTAAAGGTGACCATGCTGGACTGGGTGCCGTCGGATTTATCCCGGAGCGTGACGCTCTCGCCCAGCTCCACATCCCCGAACTCCCGGTAGTCCGCAACGGCGGCTTCCACTTCCGCCTTCACGGTCTGGTACTTCTCGTCCCCCACGAAGGTGTTGGGCGACTTCTTGGTGTACACCGCCGTCGTGGTCTCAAACAGCGGCAGGCAGAAGAGCAGCACGATCAGCAAAAGCGAGACCAGGATCAGGATGCGGCCATTTCGCAGGCTCGACGCCTGGCGATCAGGAGAAAGCTTTTTCACAGTTCATCCTCCTTCCGCATGGAGAGCATCATATAAGCGCCCGCGGCGATGCACAATATCACGAAGCCGATCACCGACATGGCCGTCGCCGGGCCCTTCTGCTGGTCGTAGAAGGCCCGCATGTATAAGAGCGTCACCATGGTATCGGTCTTGTTGGCCGGAGCGCCCTTGGTGATGGTGTACACGATGGGGAAGGAATTGAAAACGTAGATGATATTGAGCACCGTGCTGACCGTCAGCGACGGGCGCACCAGGGGCAGGGTGATGTGCCTGAGCTTCTTCCAGAAGCCCGCGCCGTCCACCGTGGCGGCTTCATAGTAGGCCGCGTCGATGGACTGCAGACCCGACAGCACGCAGAAGGTGACGAAGGGGATGGTGACGAAAATGCCGACGCCGCACTCCCAGGCGAACTCGATCTGGTAGGTGAGGCGCCAGTTCACGGCGTTCTTGAGGATGCCCAGGTTCAGAAGCACATTGTTCAGGTTGCCGTACTCGTACTTGATGATGTAATTCCATACAGACGCCTGGATCACCAGCGAGGTGGCCCAGGGAAAGACCACGATGGAGCGGGCGACCTTCCGCCCGAAAAACTCCGTATTCAGCGCCATGGCAACGATAAAACCGAACAGCGTGGACAGTCCGACCACGCTGACCACCCAGACCAGCGTGTTGAGCATGACGGTGCCGAAGGCCTTGTCATTGAACGCGGCAACGAAATTGTCGAACCCGATGAAGCCGCCCACCACGCCTGCCCGGCTGATCTCGCTGAAGGCCAGCTTAAAAACGATCATGATCGGAAAGACCACGAACACCGACATCAGGATGATGCTGGGCAGCAGCCAGAGATAGGGCACCCATTTTTTACGGACCAGGATCTCGTTCATCGTTCGACTCCCTTAATGAAACCAAATAGACACGCTTTAAATAAAACAGAAAGCGGGGCCGGTCATCCCGGCCCCGTGAATGGTAGGATTTACTTGGTCAGAGAGGCCTGAAGCTCATCCAGCAGCGCTTTCACGTCGCCGCCGATCAGGGCATTCTGTTCCACGTTGATGACGCCCTGCTTGACCGAGTTCCACTCGGGCTTCGCGGTGGGATAGAACTTCGCATTGGCCAGCACGTTCAGCCAGGCTTCGAAGGAGGGGTTCGCCTGCACCAGAGCGGCCACAGCACTGTTGACAGCGGGCAGGAAGTCTTCCATGCTGACCCAGCCCACGTAGTTCTCGGGACGATAGAAGAAGGTCAGGAACTTGCCGATGGCTTCGTTGCGCTTGGCGTTCTCTTCTTCAGTCAGGCCGTCCTTCTTGAAGGCCATGATGCGGTCCATGATGCCCACGGAAGCGGAGCCAGCGCCCTCGTTGTGCGGGATGTCAGCGGTAGCAAAGTTGATCTCGTTGCCGCTGTTCTTGACGATGGTGGGCAGCTGGTTGGGCGCGATCATCATGGCGATCTTGCCGGCAGCGAACATATCCTGCAGGTCGTAACGGGTCTGGGTGGCGGGGTTGGGGTTGGTGAAGCCCTTGTTGACCAGGCCAACGGAGAACTTCACGGACTCGACGTTCGCGTCGCTGTTCACGGTCCAGTTGCCCTCTTCATCCACGAAACCGCCGTTGTTGCCCCAGGCATAGTAAGCGAAAGCAGCCTGGCCTTCGTCGGTGGTCATGTCAACGCCCCAGGGATAGATTTCGCCGCCATAGTAGTCCAGGATGGCCTGGCAGGCGTCTTCCAATTCCGCCCAGGTCTCGGGAGCCTTTTCGACGCCCGCTTCCTTGAGCATATCCACGTTGTAGTACAGCGCGCGGGCGGACGCCAGGTCCGGCACGGCCCACACGGTGCCGTCCATCACAGACTGCTCGATAAACTGCGGGAAGAAGTCCTTGTACAGCTCTTCGGGGCAGTACTCGCTCACGGGCATCAGCAGGCCTTCAGCGGCATAGTCGGCGAAGACGTCGATGTTCAGGATGTCAGGGAACCTTTTGTTTTCGATGCGGGTGGACACCTCTTGGTACACATCGTTCCAGGACACCACGTCCAGGTTCAGCTTGATGCCGGGGTTCTCGGCTTCAAACTTGGCCACAAAGTTGGTGCCGTCCATGCCGGTGCCGAGGAACCAGTTTTCGGTGTTGGGGCCGTACTGGCAGATGATCACGTCCAGGGTGATCTCGTCCTCAGCGGCCGCGAACGCCGCGCAGGAAAGCGCCATCATCAGCGCCAGGAGCAGAGCAAACAGCTTTTTCATCGTGTTTCCCTCCATATAATATTTCGCCGGTGCGCCCGGCGATTGGGGACATATTGTTGTATATAGCATAGCAATTACCGCCCATTTTGTCAAGGCATAAATGATGTAAAAGCCCAAAACGCCGCCCCGGAAACGAAAAATGAGAATTGACACTTTGCACCCTCTTGGATAAAATAAGGGTGACAGTTTTTTTGCATACGACAAACCGACAGGAGAGATCCATATGAAGCAATATGCCATCGGCGTCGATTTTGGTTCGCTGTCCGGGCGCGCGGTCCTGGTGGACATCAGCGACGGGGCCGTGCTCGCCTCCTCGGTCATGGACTACCCCCACGGGATCATGGACCGCTGCCTGCCCGGCGGGAAGCTGCTGCCCCAGGACTGGTCCCTGCACCATCCGGCGGACTACCTTGAGGTCCTCACCCACACCGTGACGGAGGTCATGAAAACGGCCGGCGTCAGCGCCGGGGACGTGCACTCCATCGGGGTGGACTGCACCGCCTCCTCGGTCCTGCCCGTCACCCGGGAGGGCGTCCCCCTCTGCTTCCTGCCCGAGTACCGGGACGAGCCCCACGCCTACATCCATTTGTGGAAGCACCACGCCGCCCAGAAATATGCCGACCGCATGACCGAAAAGGCGGTGGAGCGGGGCGAAAAATGGCTGGGGGCCTACGGCGGAAGGGTCTCCTCGGAGAGCGCGCTGCCCAAGCTGTGGCAGGTGCTGGAAGAAGCCCCCCAAGTCTATGACGCCATGGCCTACTGGATCGAGGCGGTGGACTGGCTCATCCGGCAGCTGTGCGGGCAGATCACCATCAGCAGCTGCTGCGCGGGCTACAAATACCTGTACTGCGCCCCGGAGGGCTATCCCTCCGATGACTACTTCGCCAGCCTGGATCCGCGCCTCGCCCACATCATCGAGGACAAGTGCTCCATGCCCGTCTCCCCCCTCTACACGAAAGCGGGCGGGCTTACACAGGAGATGGCGGGCCGCCTCGGCCTCACGCCCGGCACGTCCGTGGCCGTGGGCCTGGTGGACGCCCACGCCTGCGTTCCGGCGGCGGGCATCACGGCCCCCGGCGAGATGGTCATGATCCTGGGCACCTCCGCCTGCCTGATGGTCTCGGGCGAGACCTACCGCAGCGTGCCCGGCTGCTACGCGGTCCGGGACGGCCTGCTGCCCGGCCTCTGGGGCTTTGAGGGCGGCCAGAACAGCGTGGGCGACATGCTCTCCTGGATGACCCGGGAGTGCGTGCCCGAGCGCGTACAGCAGGCGGCGAAAGCGCAGGGCGTCTCCGTCCATCAGTACCTGAGCGCTCTCGCCGCGCAAAAAAAGCCGGGCGAGACCGGCCTCTTAGCGCTGGACTGGTTCAACGGCAACCGCAGCATCCTGATGGACAGCGGCCTCACCGGCATGATCCTGGGCCTCGATATGAAAACGGCCCCGGAGGACATCTACCGCGCCCTGGCCGAAGCGGCGGCCTACGGCGCGCGCCTGATCATCGATACCTTCCGGGAGCGGGGCGTGCGGGTGGATAAGCTGCTGGTCACCGGCGGCATCAGCCAGAAGAACGCGATGATGATGCAGATCTACGCCGACGTGCTCGATATGCCGGTGCGGGTGCTGCCCGCCTCCCACGGCAGCGCTCTGGGCTCCGCCATCGCCGGCGCCGCCGCCGCGGGCTGCTATCCCACCGTGCAGGAGGCCATCCGCCACATGGCGCCCAAGGCCGAAAAGGTCTACGAGCCCGATCCCGTCAGCCACCGGACCTACGAGCGTCTCTACCAGCTGTACGCGAAGCTCTACCGCCTCTTCGGGCAGGATCCGAACAGCGTCATGAAAGAGCTGTTGGAGATCAAGAGGGCACAGGCCGTTAGTGATGAGTGATAAGAGATAAGTGATAAGTTCAGGTGGAAATCGCTTACGCGATTTCTTTGATTTATAAGGTTTACTGTCTTGGCTTAGCTGCCAAACAAAGAAAAGGACAATTTCGGTTGCCTTGTAGGGGCGGCACACCGGGCCGCCCGCCCAGTTAGCGTAAAAACGGAGATAGGTGTTTAAGGACAAAACCGGATTTGAAAACACTATCCGAATTATGTTTACGCGAATCAGGACGGGCGGGCCAGGTGTCCCGCCCCTACTTTGCGTTCCTATCTCCGTTTAAAATAAAACGGATCCCATAGCGCAGCGGTGGGATCCGCACCTGAACTTATCCCTTATCTCTTATCACTTATCACTGACCGCCGGTTGCCAGAGGAACAGCCCGCTCGCCCGTGCCAGCTGTCCGAGCAAGGCCAACAGCTTTTCCCCGGGGTTGTAGACCGTCATGTAGGTGTCCCCGTGGTCGAGGGTGAGCAGGGCCTCCTCCCCAGGCAGGAGGACGCACAGGTCACGGTGCTCCCGGACGAGCCAGGCGTGGAGCTTCTCCGGGGGCGGATTCAGGCGGGAGCCCTCCTTCCCCGGAAAGCCCACCTCCAGGTCGTAATAGCAGTTCAGCTTCAGCAAAAGTTCCGCGTACCGCTGCCGGAGGTCCGTGTACCGGGGCTCCGACAGAAAATACTTTTCCACGGCAAAGTATTGCCCGGCGCTGTCGGCAGGAACCTGGGCGGGCAGGATATCAATGATCCAGTAAGGCCGGGTGAGCAGGGTCTCGATCATAGCGCCCTCCTCAGCCCAGGGCCACGTCCAGGACCATCATCAGCACGAAGCCGAGGGAAAAGGCGATGGTGCCCCAGTTGGAGTGCTTGCCCTCGGACATTTCGGGGATCAGCTCCTCCACCACCACATACATCATGGCGCCTGCCGCGAAGGCCAGCAGGTAGGGCATCATGGGCACCACCGTTCCGGCGGCCAGGATAGTCACCGCCGCGGCAATGGGCTCCACCACGCCGGAGAGGACGCCGTACAGGAAGGTCTTGCCCTTGTTCATGCCCTCCGCCCGGAGCGGCATGGACACGATGGCCCCCTCGGGGAAGTTCTGGATGGCGATGCCCAGGGCCAGGGCCAGCGCGCCGGCGGCGGTGATGCCGGAATTCCCGGCCACGTAGCTCGCGTATACCACACCCACGGCCATGCCCTCGGGGATGTTGTGCAGGGTGACCGCCAGGATCAGCTTGGTGGTGCGCTTGAGGCCCGACCGCGGGCCTTCGTCCTGGTTGTCCATGTGCATGTGGGGCATCACCTCGTCCAGCAGCAGCAGGAAGCCCACACCCACCAGGAAGCCCACCGCGGCGGGAAGGAAGGACAGGCTGCCCATGCCCTCGCTGCTCTCCAGGGCCGGCTGCAGCAGGCTCCAGAAGGAGGCCGCCACCATGACGCCGGCGGCGAAGCCCGTCAGGACCTTCTGCAGGCTTTCCGAGATGCTCTTTTTCAGCACGAACACCAGCGCCGCGCCGAGGCTGGTGCCCACAAAGGGGATCAGGATCCCCAGGATCACTTCAGTGCTCATCATCGTACCCTTTCATTTAATGTCTTCTCTATCCCGTTCAGCGTCCGGAAGAAGCAGTGGGTGGCCACGGCGGGGCCCATCAGCGGGAGCCCCAGGGTGTTCCAGAGGAACATGTGCCGCCAGGACGTGTGCGGGCCGGGGAGGCCCAACCGATCCGCCACGGCTTTCAGTTCCTCCGAGATCCGGGCCATCCAGATGAGCGGGTAGATGAACAGGGTCGGGATGCCCAGCAGGTACGCCTTCCAGTAGGGCATCAGCCGATGGCCGAGGATCTCCTCCAACTCCGCCTGCAGGCCGCCCAGCGGCATGTAGATCAGGAAGAAGAGCCCCGCGGTAAAAAAGTCAATGAAGCCCAGCCAGAAGCCCGGACGGTCGGTATGCCTGTACCTCATGGCTTCTCTGCGCCTCCCGCCTTCAGCAGCCAGGCGATGCCCTTGGCCAGGCGGCGGTCGCTGTCCACAAAGTGGTTGCCGGGGTTCCATTCCAGCACCGTGCGGATGCCCGCGGCGGTCAGCAGCTCGTGCTGCCTGCGCACCGCGCCGCCCACGGACGCCAGCACCGGGTTCTTCGCCTTCTCCTCCCGGTCCCCCAGGCTCAGGTAGACCGCGGGCGTCCGCATGGGGTGCTCCTGCGCGTAGGGGATCCAATCGGGGTACCACACCGAGGGCGATGCCGCCACGATCCCCGCGAAGGCATCGGTCTGGCAGGCTGCCCACAGGGCGAACAGCCCCGCCAGGGAATAGCCGCAGAGATAGGTGCGGCTGCCCGGCTCGATCAGGCCCATGAGCGCCTGCAGGGTCTCAGGCGCGCCGTCCCCGAAGGGCCGCTTCCCGAACACCGGCGGGGCGCTCCAGGGCGTCAGGTCCCGGTCCCAATCCCTGACCGGATAAGCGGTGATGCACCAGTCCGCGCTGCCGGTCATTTCCCGCACCAGCGCCGCCTCGGACTCCATCAGGCCGAGGTCGTGGTCATCCCCTAATTGAATAAAATGGTTTTTCGACGACGTGTCGCCGTACTGCTGATAGTTGGTCATGTCAGTCGGGCTGCTGGCCGTCGTGAGCCTTCCAGGCACATTCCGTCAGCTGCAGGTCGCTGAACACCGCCGTGAAGGAGGAGTCCTCCGGGGAGCAGGCGTAGATGCCGAAGCGGATCCTGCCGCCGCCCTCCGCCAGGTGGCAGACGCGCATCTGCCGCCAGCGTTCGCCGTCCGACGAGCATTCGATGCAGTAGTCGTCCTCCCGGCGGCTCAGGCGGTACCACATGGTCTTCACATCGGCCGGGATCTCAGTGGTCGCCCAGTCGGAATAGCCGTGGTTCGTGACCACGGTGCCCAGGTGCTGGAACTCCGCGTTCTCGTACTCGACGGAGCCCTTCAGCCAGTTTTCACTGTCCAGGTACAAAACGATGCCGCACTGGTCGAAGCGGTGGGCGCTCTCGGTGAAGTCGGTCTTCACGATGAAGCTGAAGAACCGCACCTCCGTCTCCATCTGGAACACCGGCGCGTTGTCGTTCCGGAAGTGGTAATAGGTGCGCTGCCAGAGGTCCGTGTGCGGCAGCGTGGTGATCCGGACGGTCCCGCCCTCAGCCTTCCAGGCTTTCGGCGTCCGCGTCCATTGAAAAGCGTTCAGGTCCATGACGATTCTCCTTATTCCGGGACGGGCCCGGCATTTTACAGTAACCATATTTCGCCGGGATAACCGAAAACCCTGCCTGGCTCTACCGATATTTCCCTTGTGGAGGACCCAGCGGTCAGCCCTTCTTTGTCACCGCGTCCCGGACGGCCTGCAGGCTCACGCCGTTCTTCCGGGCCAGATCAGCGATATCCTCATACTCCGGCTTGGCCTTCTGCACCCCCAGGCCGAAGGCATGCTTGATCCGGACCGACCCTTGCCTTTTCCATCCGCCGGACCTATAATATTGGGGCAAAGATGAAAGAAATCTTTCTCTGATCCCGTCTATCATGATGGAGGTGATCCTGTATGCGCAGACTGATCTCTGCACTCATAATAAGCGCCTTGTTCGCGCTATGCGCCATATCCGCCGCCGCGGGACAGGCAGAGGCCAGCGTCACGGAAGCCCTGCAAACCGCGGGCATCACCGAGCCCGTGCAGCTTTCCCAATGGGGCGATACCGCTGCCTGCTTCGCCGAGACGGACGGCGTCAAAAGACTGCTCGTTCTGGAGCGGCACGACGGCGCGTGGCAGATCGTGATCGACAATCCAACCGCGCTGATTCAGGAGTGGAGCTGGCCGGAGCTTTATTTAGACACAGACACGGCGATCTATTGGGAGTACAACAATTTTGATGGCAAAACTGCCATGGTATTCAGTAGCTGGCGGGAAGCTGGCGTATGGGGTCAGGTGGAAGCGCAGATCGCAGGCAATGAAGCCGCAGGCGCTTTTTATCCCTTGACCTGCATCGGTTGGCGCGAAAACCATGGCGGCGAAATGGTGTTTACCCATTTTATAGATGATGAAAATGGAAATACGATTCGTGAGTCTGTCGAGTATGTTCCCGCGCCGCAGCTTTCAGGGTATTCCCAACTTGCCACCTATGATGTTGCCAGGTTCCCTGTTTTTGAACAGGCCAGTGCTTTGACAGGAGTTTATTCCGAGCTGGCCCTCGTCGGCGCATGGCAGTTCGTAGGCGGCGGCGAGCTGATGGGCTACGGCTTCCGGCTGAACGCGGACGGCACAGGCCGATGGCTGGACAGCGAGGACATGGAGCACTGTCCGCCGAAGCACCTGCACGAAACCGGTGACAGCTTTACCTGGCAGCTGGACGGGGACAGCTTCATCTGCCGGGACAGCCAGGGTACCGTCACCCGGTATACGCTGGAACGGGTGGACTCCCGCATTCTCTTCACAGAGGAGGAGGCCGGCGGCTTCTATGCCCGCTTCGACGAGGAAGCCGTCCGCGCGGAGATCGAGGGCCGGAACAACCGCGGGGAGATGACGGAATTCGATGCGTTGGTGATGGACTACCTGAACGATACCCTGGAGCCCACACTGGCGGAGCGCCTGAATCTCCGCAGCGTCAACGCCCAGGTAGATTGGTATGGGGAGGAAAAGAGCGTCAACGTTGACGCATGGCAGCTGGACGAGGACCAGTCTTTGACCGTCCGCTTTACGGAATCCGATCTGACCGTCGCCATCGGGACAGCCGAATCCAAATGGACGAGCGGAGGCGGGATCGGCAAGGATCTGACAGCGCATGCGTATTACCAGACCGCGTCTGCTGCCCTCAAAAACGTGCGGGAAGAGCTGGCCGAGCAGCGGATGCTCACCGGCAGCGTAGACCCCACCGCCCGCGAACTACAGCCCGGCGAAGCGGCGATCATGGCGGAGATCGAGCAGAAGCGCGCCGACGGCACAGCGGACGCCTTCGACAATCTTGCCATGGATGCCATGAACGGAACCATGACCGCCCGGCTGGAGACCATGGGCCTGACCGGGGTCAGCACGCGGCTGAACTGGGAAGGTTCACTGCACTTCATCCTGGCCTGGGGCTGGGATGCCGAAACCCATTTCCGTGTGGCGCTGCGCTTCACTCCCTGCGCCATCTTCGTCTGCGTGGGCGATGAGGTCGGAGACGTCACGCAGATCCCGGTCAGCTGGTATGAGAACTACCTCCGGAACCCGGAGGTTGAGATCTACGAGAACGCATACCGGCTGATCCAGTCGGAGCTGTCTCTGGCCTCACAGCAGCAGCAAGCGTTCTTTTCCATACCGGGATTGACCAGCCATGGCGGACAGTTTCCGAGAGAAAAAACCTATGAGGTCTATCGCGGTCCCGGCAGGGAGTATGGCCGAAGCGCCAACGGGAAGGCTTCCGTTTCCACCAACGACACCATCATGGTATATGGTGTTCGCGGAGACTGGATGCTCATCAGCTATGGCATCTCCGGCAGACACACCCGCTATGGCTGGATCAGCACGGCCGGGCTTCCTGCCTCGATGTTTGAATACTGCCCGGAGCTGGTGTTTCCCGGGGACGATGGCACGGAATATGTGTATGCCACTGTCATAGAAGAATGCCGCATGGTGGATGTGCTGGAGTCTGATCAGGACTTCATCTACCCCCTGCATCCCGGAGACAGCGTCCATTGCCTGGCAGAGATGAACGGCTGGGTGCTGGTGGAGATCTATGATTATGGCGAGCCGTACTGGGGCTTCGTGCGGCGTGATGACCTCGATACCCGCCATGGATACGCGTTTACCATGAAAACCATTGAGCCGTCCTCTGTGTGGTCGGAGGAAGAGATCCGCGCCGCCATGCAGGCCGTGGCGGACGCCTATACCGGCAGAGTTGCCGGGGAAACACTGATCTCGCTCCGATACAGCGACGAAGACAACAGTTTGGAGAACTGGCCCACCAATGTGCCCGATGGCATCGAATGGATGAAGTTCTACGGCACGGCCCGCTCTATCTCCTACTATGATTTCGAGATCGCGGGCAGCGACTGCACCGCCAAAGACCTGGCCTTCTATGTCTGGCGCGAGCCCGGCGGGCAGTGGATCGGCGACATCGGCGGGTATGAATGAGCAAGGAAACTCCTGCACGACAGGAATTATATATCCAATGCAGAATATCTTAACCAGTCTGACAAAAGCACGAGATGGAGGTCCAGCATGATCAAGATCTACGGAATGCCCACCTGCCCCTATTGCGATTATGTGCACGAGCAGGTCAAGGGCCGCGAGGACGAGTTCGAGTACATCAACATCGGTGAAAACATCCGCAACATGGGCGCGTTCACCCGTCTGAGGGACACAAATCCCGTCTTCGACCATTGCAAGGAGATCGGCGACGTCGGCATCCCCGCCTTCGTGTTCGAGGATGGGCGCGTCTCCATCGACCCGGCGGACGCCGGCCTGATCGAGTACGGCTCCCCCGCCGCCTGCTCTATCTCCGATCACAGAGAAGGCAGGAAAGGCTGCTGAAACAGCGCAAAAGGATTTGCGCACCCACCGCGCGCGGCATGCTGCAGATAATACACAACGAAAAACAGCACAACGGATCATCATGACCCGGCTGTGCTGTTTTTCTTTTCTCAGCGCGATTTATATTACTTCTTCATCAGGCCCGCGCCGGCGTTCCAGGCTTTCCCCACCTGCTCGCCGGAGACGTAATAACCGTGCCTGAACTGGTCAAAGGTCAGGGCGTTCAGCTTCGCAGGATCCACATTGCCCTTCTCATCCAGCACCGCTTCTTCGGCGGCCACATTGACGATTTTGCCGACGATGGCATACATGTTTTCGGTATTGACCACCTCGGCCAGCTCGCACTCCATCACAACGGGGAATTCCTCGACGATGGGCGCGTTCACGCGGGCGCTCTTGGTCGCGTGATAACCGGTGCGTTCAAACTTGTCTTCCATCTTGTTGCCGGTCGCGATGCCGAAGAAGTCCGCCACGTCCATGTGGGCCTGATCGGCCAGGGCCACGGTAAAGGCCTTCGTTTTCAGCAGGTTCTGCGTGGTCTTATGGTCTTCATCGATGAACAGGGCGATCTTATCCATGGCGCAGATCATCCCCCACGCCGCGTTCATCACATTGACTTTACCATTCTCGTCATACGCCGCCACCATCAGAACAGGCATCGGATATACGGCCTGCAGAACACCAAGATCCTTCTTCATGGGTTTTCCCTCCAAATTCTTATTGCCTCACGGGCGGTTTCATGTTATCATGCTTTCGATCACAAAGCAAGTACCATCATTATAGAAAGGTACTATCCCGGAGGAAAGTATGAATCCAATCGCGGAAGCCAATTTTGCTGACACGGGCTACAGCTACACGCTGTCCCTCATTTCCGGCAAGTACAAGCCCATCATCCTCTATTGCCTGATGGAATACGAGCCCGTCCGGTTCAACGAAATGCAGCGCTACCTGGGCAAGGTGACCGATAAGACCCTGAGCCTGCACCTGAAAGAGCTGGAGCAGGACGGCCTGATCCATCGGGAAATGTACCCGGAGGTCCCGCCAAAGGTCGAGTACACCCTCACAGAGCGCGGTCGCTCGCTCATGCAGGTCCTGGATCAGCTGTGCACCTGGGGCAACGAGCATAGGCCCTGACCCGGTGTTCTTAACCATCAAATCAATCAACGAACGATCCATCGGGATTTGTGGAGGTTACTATGGACTACAGAAAAATCAATCCTTCCGAAGTGAATGCTCTCTGGGATCTTCAAAAACAATATAAGGCAGAAATCGGAGAAGATGAACCTAGTGACGACGGGAAAGAACGTTTAGCTGATGCAATCGACAAAGGTAAGATTTCTTTCTATGGAGTTTGGAAGGACAACACTCTGATTGGCTGCTGTTCTATTACAGTCGGTTTTTCGACTTTTGATTATCATTCGAGTGGTGTATTTGAAGATTTCTATATTTGTCCTGAGCATCGCCATCAAGGCATAGCGCGTCAATTGGTC
>CADAPM010000021.1 GCA_902789795.1 uncultured Eubacteriales bacterium | reverse complement strand
TCTCTTTGCCATTCACCACGGTGCCCTCCTTTCGTTTTTCACGATAAGTATACACCGTTTTGAATGCTAAATCAAGTTTTAGTTGATACAAAATACTACGGGGAAAGCCTACACTTTTCCCTGTAGGAGATCGCCGTAATCAAACGTAGGAAGCATGATTTCCTTTCGAAGGACACAATCTTGGTTACCTTGTAGGGGCGGTTGGATCGCGCACGCACCGCGGGCGCAAGCGCCTCGCGCACCGCGCACGAGATGCACACCGGGCCGCCCGTCCTGTTGGCATAAATGATGCCGGGGTCTGCTTGTCTGTGCCTTTGTGAAATACAAATAAAGAACTGCGGCCATGCCCCATTGTCAGGGCATCAGCCGCAGCTTTTTATATGCCTCTCGTTATCCGGCAGCGTCAGTCTGCATCACTCCGTAGGCGCATCCGGTTCTGGACCGGTGGTCACGCTGACGTAGGAAGGCTTCCGGACGCCGCTGCTGGTGTTGGCCGCGCCGGGCCAGATGTAATAGGTCGTGTCGTATTCGAGGTTTTCGAGGGTATAGGTCGTTTCATGGATATTATCGATCGTGGTAGCGGTCTGTGAGCTGTAAGTTTCCACAGTGCTGTAGTACAGTCGGTAGACAGCGGCACCCGGCACCTCGTTCCAGCTGAGGGTGATGCTGTTCCCGTCAACGACGGGCTCATTCAGTGTCGGATAATCCGGCCAGGTGATCACGCTCTGCACATTGGACGCGGCGCCGGTCCTCTCTGCGTCGACCGCCCGGATCCAGGTGTAATAGACCGTGCCGGATTTCAGACCGGGGATCGTGTGTTCTGTTCCCGTGATGCCTGTGAGGACGGAAGCGCCGGCAATATCGTCGCTTTCGCTGTAATAGACGTTGTAGCTGACCGCGCCTTCAACGGCTTCCCAGCTGACCTTTACTTTCTGGAACAGCCCCTGAGAGGCGTTCTGAATCGGCGTAAGCGGATCCGGGTCCGTGGTCTTTTGGTACTTTCTCCGCTGGGTCCCGCTGGTATTGGCTGCTGTGACCCAGATATAGTACTGAGTACTATATTCGAGGTTTTCGATGGTATAATTAGTTGTCCTGATATCATCGATCCGGGTCGCGGTTTCAAAATCGTCCGTGGCACTGTAACGGATGCGATAGAGCACCGCGCCGGGCACCTCGGTCCAGGTCAGGGTGAAGCTGTTGCCGGAAACGACGATCGGCTTCAGCGTCGGCGCGTCGGGCCAGGTGATGGCGCTCATCCGGGCGGAAACCGGGCCCGGGCCCTCTGCGGTGACAGCCTTGACCCAGGTGTAGTAGACGGTGCCGGACTGCAGGTCGGAGATCGTGCAGCTCGTTCCGTCGATGCCGGTGAGCTCGGTCGCCTCTGCAATATCCGTCGTGAGACCGTAATAGACGTTATAGCTTTCAGCGCCATCCACCGCGTTCCAGCTGACGGTGACGGCGTTCTTCTGCCCCTGGGGCGTATTCTGGACCGGCGCGGACGGTTCGGGTCCGGTGGTCGTGGTCCGGGCGTTGGCGGCACGCAGACCGCCGCTCGTGTTGAAGGACGCGATCCAGAAGTAGTAATCGGTATTGTATTCCAGGTTCTCCAGGGTGTACTCGGTGTTTGTGATATTATTGACCGTGGCGGCGTCGCTGACGTTGTCCGTCAGGCCGTAATAGAGGCGGTAATAGTCCGCGCCGGTCACGGCGTTCCAGCTCAGGGTGATGCTGTTGCCGGAAACGGCGGGCTCGTTCATGCTCGGCACGGCGGGATAGGTGATCACGCTCTTCATGTTCGAGGGACCGCTCTCCTCGGTGCCGCGCACGGCCTTGATCCAGGTGTAATACACCGTGCCGGACTGCAGGTCCGGGATCCTGTATTCCGTGGCCGTAATGCCGGTGATCGGCTCCTCGGCTTCCGAAATGTCCTCGGAGGTGCCGTAGTATACGTTGTAGCTGTCAGCGCCCTCCACGGCGGACCAGCTGACCTCCACGGCCTTTTGCTGGCCGACGGACGCGTTCTGCACCGGGATGAAGGGATCCACTTCTGTGGACAGGTAGCGGGGCGTGCTGGTCGCCAGGCCGCCGCTGCTGTTGACGGACGCGATCCAGAGATAGTAGATCGTGCTGTACTGCAGGTCGCTGATCGTGTAAGTGGTGTCCTGGATGCCGGGGGTGGCGGTGGTGGAATCGAAGTTGTTTTCCGTGTTGTAGTAAATGCGGTAGACAGCGGCGCCGGTCACGGGCTCCCAGTTCAGGGTGATGCTGTTGCCGGACACCGAGGCCGAAGTGATGGTCGGGGGTTCGGGGTAGGTGATCACGCTCTTCATGTTCGAGGCGACGCTGACCCGGATGCCGTTCACGGCCTTGACCCAGGTGTAGTAGACCGTTCCGGATTCCAGATTGTCGATAGTCCAGGTGGTTTCTGTGACGCCTTTGATCTCCGTGGCGTCGGAAATATTGCTGCTGGTGCCGTAGTATACGTTATAGCCGGCCGCGTCCTCGACCGCTTCCCAGCTCACGGTGATCTTGTTGCGGAGGCCCTTGGAGTTTGCCTGCACCGGCGCGTCCAGCAGGTAGCCCAGGCCGGCGGCCCAGCGGTAGGCGTAGGTGTCCGGGTTCACGGTCACGTGCACCTGGCCCGGCCCGTCGAAGGCGTCGTCGGCGATGAAGGTCAGGGAGTCGGGCAGCGTGACCTCCGTGATCCCGGTGCCGGCGAAGGCCCGGGAATGGATCTCGTGCACGCCCGACGGCAGGATGACCTGGTCAAAGGCGGTGATGCCATAGAAGGCTTCTTCCTCGACGACCTCCAGGCCGGCGGGCAGGGTGAGCGTCCCCTCCGCCAGGGCGGCGGTGCCGCAGAGCAGCAGGAGGAGGACGAGAACAGCAGAGATGCGGGAAAGGATTCGCATTGGCATGACCCTCTTACAGAAAAGTTCGACCATTGCCCGCAGACGGTGACCGCCTGCGGGGCATACAGATGCGCAAAAAATCAGTATCCTGTTTATTTTACCGTAAAATGGGGGATCATTGCAAGCCCTTTTATGTAAAAAGTGCTGATCTTTCGAGTGTTTCCGCCAAGCGCACCGCGCCCATGGCGTCCTTGGCATAGCCGTCGGCGCCGATCTCCCGGGCATAGGCCTCGGTCAGCACCGCGCCGCCCACCATCACCTTGCACCAGGGCGCTTCCTTGTGGACCAGGGCGACGGTCTCCGCCATGGCGGGAACGGTGGTGGTCATCAGGGCGCTCAGGGCGCAGATGGGCGCGTGCAGGCGCTTCACGGCCTCCAGGATGGCTTCGGGCGGCACGTCCTTGCCCAGATCGGTGACGGCAAAGCCGTAATTCTCCAGCAGCAGGCGCACGATGTTCTTGCCGATGTCGTGGATGTCGCCCTTCACGGTGGCCAGGACGATGCTGCAGCGGGTGGCCTCGGCCTGTCCGCCCATGGCGGCCCTGATCTCCCGGAAGGCGGCGTCGGCGGCTTCGGCGCTCATCATCAGCTGGGGCAGGTAGATAGTCTTCGCTTCAAACCCGCGCCCGACCTCGTCCAGGGCGGGGATGATTTCGGACTGGATGATGGCCAGCCCCTCCTGACCGGCGTCCAGGGCAGCCCGGGTGCGGGATGCGGCCTCCCCGCGCAGGCCCTTGAGCACGGCGCGGCGCAGGCCCTCCGGCTCGGCGGCGTTAGGCGTTGAGGCTGGAGACGCAGGTGCGGCGGCGGCCGTCTGAACGGACAAAGCGCTGGCGTGGTCAATATAGGCGGCGCAGGCGGGATCATGCCCCAGCAGGGTCCGGGCGCTCAGGAACGCGCCGAGCATCCTGTCGGAGCAGGGGTTCATGATGGCGGCGGTGAGCCCGGCCTGCAGGGCCATGGTCAGGAAGGCGCTGCCGATCAGCTCCCGGGCGGGCAGGCCGAAGGACACATTGCTGACCCCCAGCACCGTGCCGCAGCCGGTGCGCTCCCGGATCAGGCGCAGGGCATCCAGGGTGATGCGGGCCGCTTGCCCGTCTGCGCTCACCGGCATGGTCAGCGGGTCGAACAGGATATCCTTCCGGGAGATGCCCAGGGCTTCCGCCCGGGCGAGGATGCGCTCCGCGATGGTGAGCCGCCCTTCGGCGGTGTCGGGGATGCCATGCTCGTCCAGGGTCAGGGCCACCAGCTCGCCGCCGTATTTCTTCGCCAGCGGCAGCACCGCGTCCATCACGGCCTCGCTGCCGTTGACGGAGTTGATCATGGCCTTGCCGTTATAGCGGCGCAGGGCCTGCTCCATCGCCCGGGGATCCGCCGTGTCCAGCTGCAGGGGCAGGTCGGTGACGGCCTGGATCTCCTCTACGGCCCGGGTCAGCAGGGCGGCTTCGTCCAGGCCGGGCGCGCCGACGTTCACGTCCAGCACCTGCGCGCCGCGCTCCTCCTGGGCCAGGGCCTCGTTCAGCACGTAGCCCATGTCGCCCTCCGCCAGGGCCTGGCGCAGGCGCTTCTTGCCGGTGGGATTGATCCTTTCGCCGATGATCACCGGCGCTTGGCCCAGGACCACGGCCTGGCTGCGGGAGGTGACGGCGGAGATATTTTTATCTTCAAGAGGCGGCGGCATCGTGCCGCCTACGGCTTCGCGCAGGGCTTTGATATATTCCGGCGTGGTGCCGCAGCAGCCGCCCAGGATGCGCAGGCCCTGGGGGATCAGGGCCGCCACGCTGGCCGCGAAACCGGCGGCGGTCACGTCATAGACCGTCCTGCCGCCCTCGTCCCGGGGCAGGCCGGCGTTGGGCTTCATCAGCACGGGCACGGAGGCGCAGGCCAGGTAGCTTTGCACGATGGGCGCCAGGGCGTCGGGACCCAGGGAGCAGTTGACGCCCACCGCGTCCGCGCCCAGGCCTTCCAGCATGGGCACCAGAGAGGCCGGCGTGCCGCCGGTCATCAGCTGGCCGTCGGAGCCGTAGGCGTTGGAGACCAGCACCGGCAGGCTGCAGCTCTCTTTGGCCGCCAGCAGGGCGGCCTTGGTCTCGTAGCCGTCGTTCATGGTCTCGATAAAGACCGCATCGGCCCCGCAGGCCGCGCCGAGCTTCACGATCTGCGCGAAACAGCCGACGGCCTCTTCAAAATCCAGGGTGCCCAGGGGCTTGAGCAGCTTCCCGCAGGGCCCGATATCCAGGGCCACGAAGCGCTCACGCCCGTCATGAAGGGCCGCCCGCGCGGCGAAGGCGCAGTCCATGGCCGCGCGGATCATGGCCTCGCACTGCTCAAGCGGGTACCGCAGGGGGTGCACGCCGAAGGTATTGGTGAGCACCATGTCGCTGCCAGCCTCGTAGTAGGCGCGGTGGATGCCGGTGATCACGTCGGGATGGCTCAGGCTCCAGCCCTCCGGCGCTTCGCCGGGGCGCAGCCCCGCCGCCTGCAGCAGCGTGCCCATGCCGCCGTCCAGAAAGAAGGGTCCTGTGCGGAGGTGTTCAAGCAGTGTCATAGGGTTTCCTCCTTTAGTACAGCAGGCCGAACATCCACAGAGGGATGCGGTTTCCGGCCCCGATCTCCGTATCGTCGACCGCCAGATAGCTGTCCGGCAGGTCCTTGATCTGGGTGAAGGACTTGCCCTTGCCGCCCACCTCGAACAGCCGCTGTCCGTCCACCAGGAAGTCTCCCTGCCTGGGATAGACGGCGGTGTGTCCCGCAGAACGGATCTGGTTCAGGAAAAAGGTTTCCCGCAGGCAGCCGATATCCGCGTTGGGGCAAAGGGCGGCCATGATGTTGGGGTTGTCGCAGTAGATCTTGTCGGGCCGGGACATATTCTTTAAGGAGCTGGCCTCGGAAGACAGCAGATTCAGCAGGTTGGCCTCGGAGAGCGCCTTCAGCATGCGCAGCCCCTGGTTGCGGTCTGTTTCCAGCTCGGCGTACAGCCGGCTCATGTTCGGCGTCTGGGGCGTCTTTTCCGCCAGGATCATCAGCATTTTCTTGGTTTTCTGGATTGTGGCGGTGCTGACGTTTTCCACCGTGGGGTAATCGCTTTCCAGGATCTGGTTGATCACCTGCTGGATGCGCTCTTCATACCCGCTGTGGACGTCCTTGTAGAATGGATAATAGCCCGTCTGCAGGTAGGTGTGGAAATGCTTTAGGATGCTCCGGCCGTCGGTGATCGCCATCGCGTGCCGGACGTGGTCGTGCAACAGCTCCTCGAGGGAGAGCGGGGGGATCACGCAGATGTCTTCCAGCTCCAGGTACTCACTGAAGGACAGGCCGGGAAGCGTGTATTCCGCCTGCCGCCGGGAAAGGTCGGCTTCGGCTTTTTTGAGCTTCAGGATGGAGGAGCCTGTATACACGATGTGGAGCCCGGGAAAATCGTCGTACAGGTTTTTGATCAGCGTCTCCCAATGCTCCTGGTAGTGCACCTCGTCCAGGAATACGTGGGTCCCGCCGTTCTGCACATGGGCTTCGACCGCGTCATAGACGGAATGGGCCCTGAACCACAGGTGATCCAGGGACAGATAGACGGCCTGCTGGGGATCGGGCAGGGCGGTCTTCATCCTCTGCAACAGCAGAGTCGTCTTTCCGGTGCCCCGCGCGCCGCGCAGGGAGATCAGCCGGTTTTCCCAGTCGATCCTGTCCGCCAGATGACGCCTGAATTTCAGGGAGATCCCCCGGGTCCGGCGCGCCGACAGTTCATATAAGGTCGAAAGATCACTGAATTCCATGGATGCCTCCCGCCTTTGAGATGATTAGTGTTTGGAAACATTAAAATCATATAGAAATTAGTGTTTGCAAACACTAAATGTATCATATCAGAAAAAAGAGCCGCTGTCAATCCATGACGCAGCATTCTAAATGCAAAACTAAGGCAGCATCAGCATGATTTCAGCCCCACCACCGCCGTCACGCTTTTTCCGGGACGCATGAGCAGGCTGTCGGTCAGGGTCACGCCGATCTGGCGCTCGCAGTCGAGGGCGGAAAAGATCTCGCGCTGGAGGCTCAGGGGCACGTCGCCGTACCCGGGCGAAAAGCGCGGGGTCAAGCGGTGCTCCGGGAACGACCGGGCCAGGGCCTCGCAGAGGCGGTCGCAGGCCCCCTCCACCTGCTGGGCCCCCAGGGCGTGCATCAGCAGCCCGTGCAGAGGCGAGCGCAGCTGGGCCCGGGCGATCAGCCGGTCCATCTCCGCCCCGGCGGTGCAGCAGAAGAGCAGGAGGTTTTTGCAGCCCTCCAGATGCTTCTTGAGGCTATGGGAAGCCGTGCGCGCGAAGCCCAGGTCCAGCTCCGTTTCCGTCACGATCAGGGGGTACTGCCGCCAGACGGCCCGGCAGCGGACGCGGCCCTCCGCCATGCGCAGGCATTCGGCCAGCGGCAGGTCCTCGGGGATCGCAGCGGCCTGGGGCCACTGGGCGTAGCGCAGCACCTCCGCCTCCTCCGCGGGGATCAGGCCCAGGTCGACACAGTGCAGGGCGGGATCCATCAGAAGACCCTCCCGAGCATCCGGGACAGGCGGCGCTGGATGGCCGCCGCCACGTCGGGCTTGTTCATGGTATAGATGTGCACGTGGCGGATGCCGTTGGCAAACAGGTCGATGATCTGGTCGGCGGCATAGAGGATGCCGGCCTGCTGCATGGCCTCCGGCGAGGAGCCGAAGCGGTCCACCAGGCTGATGAAGCGGCGGGGCATGAAGCAGCCGGAGAGCTTTTGCGCCCGGACCACCTGATTGGCCCCGGTGATGGGCATGATGCCGGGGACCACGGGCACGGTGATGCCCGCCTCCCGCAGCTTGTACATGAAATTATAGAAGACGTCGTTGTCGAAAAACATCTGGGTGGTCAGGAAGTCCGCGCCGGCCTCCACCTTCTCGCGCAGGGAGCGCAGGTCCTGCTGCTGGTTCGTGCTCTCGGGGTGGATCTCCGGGTAGCAGGCCGCACCGATGCAGAAATCGCCGTTCTGCCGGATCTCGCGGATCAGGTCGGAGGCGTGGGGATAGGGGCTGTCCCGCATCGTGTCGGGGGTCATGCCTTCGGGCAGGTCCCCGCGCAGGGCCATCACGTTGCAGATGCCGTCCTCCCGCAGGGTTTTCAGGTAGGCGCGGATCGTCTCCCGGTCCGCCCCGACGCAGGTCAGGTGGGCCAGCACGGGCACGTCCTCCGTCTGCTGGAGCCGGCGGGCGATCTCCGCCGTATAGCGGCTGCCGGTGCCGCCCGCGCCGTAGGTGACTGAGATGTAGGAGGGCCTGAGGCGCGCGATCTCCGCGGCGGCGCCCATGACGCCGTCGAAGGCGGCCCCGCTCTTGGGCGGGAAAACTTCAAAGGAGAGGCTCAGGGCCTCGTCCCGGATCCGGTCGATCACCTTCATGGTCTTGCCTCCCCAACTGTGGTGTGTGATGAAATTATAGCGCGGCGCAGGCGCGAATTCAAGAAAGCTCCGTGCGAAAACGGCACGGAGTACAAGAGGAATACAACGGGCTCAGTGCACCTGCTCCACCAGGCAGAGCAGCGTGCCGGCGACGCCGAAGAACCAGTGCACGATCCAGACGCCGAAAACGTTGTGCTGTTTTTCGTACAGGATGCCCTCCAGGCCGCACAGGACCGCCGCGCCCAGCATGAAGAAGAAGCCGAACTGCACGTGCAGCACCGCGAAGATCAGGGAGGACAGGAGGATGGCGAACAGCGCGGAGTGCCGCCCCACCATGATGCGGCGGATGTTGTTCTGGATGATGCTGCGGGCGATGAACTCCTGCAGGCCCGCGGTGGGAATGTAGATCAGCTGCTGCCAGCCGAACCGGCTGAAGTCGATAAAGGGCGCATTGGGCTCGAAGAGGGTGGGGTCGATGAGCCGCCCCACGAGCTTGACCAGCACCAGGAACACGAAGGTCGCGGCGGAGATCAGCAGCGCAGTCAGGATAGTCTTTTTCGGGTTTTCGGCCACGATGCCCATCTCCTGGCGGGTGAAGCTGGTGTACCGGAACACGAAGTACATCATGATCAGGCCCAGCACCTCGGCTCCGTGGGTCATGTATTCCAGGGAGAAGGGCCGGCTCAGCGAGCGCCAGGCGGCGTAGATCATGATCCACAGGCAGACCGCGAAAACGGTGATCGAAAAGCAGTGGGACGCGTCGATGTACTTGCGCCGCATCTCGGCAGCCCGGGTCTCGTCCGTCAGGGTGATGACGATCTCGCCCCGATCACCGGAGGCGCCGGGCGACAGGTAGGAGCTGGACATCCGGAAGACGTAGGCCTTCCCGCCGGGCGCGGTGTAATGCACCATCCCCTTGTGGGTGACGGTCTTGTTCTGGATGGCGTTCAAAATGTAGTCCGAAAACTCGTCGTTGTTCCGGTCCGCGGTGATCAGGTGGAAATGCTTGCCCTCCGGCAGCCGGCTCATGTCGAGCTCCAGCATGTTGGCGGCGGGCGGGTTGACATAGCGGATGACGCCGGTGTCGCTCAACACCAGCACGCCGGTGCTCATATCCGTCAGAACGCGTGAAGAAAAATCCGTATTCCCGGTGCGGGGCAGGGCGGAGGCCTGCGAAACGGTGCTGTCCAAAGCTGATCACTCCTTTCGAGGGGAAAAGGGGCCGGTTTTCCATACCGGCTGACTGCCCTTATTGTATGCCATCCCGGCAAAAAAGACAACGGAATTGTTTTGTTGGACACAATTTTTGTTCAAATTTGACAAAACATTGCTGCGGCAAATAATTTAAAGAAATTTTGGGATTACTTTGCAGGAATTTCAAGAGTTTTGGCGTATAATTGAATGAATACCGCCGAGGAGGTGCGTTTAGGCGTCATGCCGTGTGAAGTCGCTCGGTTCGCGGGCTATTGCGACGGTGTTATGAAAGCGATCGCCGCAGCCAGACAGGCCGCGGAGGATGCGCGGGCCCACGGCCGGCCGGCCGTGATGCTGGGAGAGCTGATCCACAACGCCCAGGCGCTCCGCGAATTCACCGCCCAGGGCGTGCGCGTGATCCGAACGCCGGAGGAAGCGCCGGCGGGCGCGCAGGTGATCCTGCGCAGCCACGGCGAGCCGCCGGAGACCCTGGAGCGCTGTCAGGCCCTCGGCCTGCACGTGACGGACACGACCTGCGTGTTCGTGCGGGCCCTGCACGAGACGGTGCGCAGGTGCGCGGAAGAACAGCGCCCAGTCATCCTGCTGGGGAATCCCGATCATCCCGAGATCATCGGGACGGCGGGGTACGGCGGGAAGTGGGTGCACGTGATCCCGGACGCGAGCGCGGTGGAGACGCTGCCGCCCATGACGGCGCCGGTGCTGGTGGCCCAGACCACCTATCCCCCGGACCGGTGGGAAGCGGCGCTGCCGGTGCTAAAAGCCCGGTATCCGGACCTCGAGGCCAAGCGCACCATCTGCCAGGCCACCAGCCGCAGGCAGGCCGCCGCGCTGGAGCTGGCCCAGCGGGCCGACGCCATGATCGTGGTGGGCGGCCGGGGCAGCGCAAACACGCGCAAGCTGTATGAGACCTGCAGGGCAGTCTGTCCGCGGACCCTGCTGATCGAAACTGTGGCGGAAATCCCCGAAGATTTCTGCGACACGCGGACAGAATTACTTGGAATAGCCGCCGGCGCATCCACGCCGGATTGGTCATATAAGGAGGTTGTCACTTTTATGAACGAACTGGAACAGAACAAAGTCACTGAAGCCGAAGCTGCCGTCGAAACTGTTGCGCAGGAAGCGGTAGAAGCCGCTCAGGAAGCCGTTGAGCAGGCAGTAGAGGCACCCGCAGCTGCGGTCGAAGAAGAAGCCGCCTTGACCGAAGAGGAGCAGAACAAGCGCAGCTTTATGGATGACATCGAAGCGACGCTGGTCCGCATCCGTCCCGGTCAGACTGTTACCGGTTCGGTCGTGCAGGTGAGCGAGGACGAGGTCTGCGTGAACATCGGTTACAAGTCCGATGGTCTGATCAAGCGCAGCGACCTGTCTGATCAGGATGTCAAGGTCGGCGACCAGATCGAAGTCGAGATCGTCAAGGTCAACGACGGCGACGGCAACGTGATCCTCTCCCAGCGCAACATCGTGAACCGCAAGGTCTGGGAAGAGCTCATGCAGAAGTTCGAGAACAACGAGTACATCGACGCGGTGGGCAAGGAAGCCGTCAAGGGCGGCCTGATCGCCGATGCCGGCGGCGTGCGCGCGTTCGTTCCCGCTTCCCATCTGGCTCAGCACTACGTCGAGAAGATCCAGCAGTTCGTCGGTCAGGACATGAAGCTGAAGATCATCGACGTGAACAAGGAAAAGAAGCGCATCGTGGCTTCCCGCAAGGAATACCTGCGTGAAGAATCCGCCCGCAAGAAGGACGAAGCCTGGTCCAAGCTGGAAGTCGGTGCTGTCGTCAAGGGCATCGTCCGCCGCTTCGCGGACTTCGGCGCCTTCGTCGACCTGGGCGGCGTGGACGGCCTGATCCACATCACCGATATGGCCTGGTACCGCATCGGCCATCCCAGCGAAGTGCTGAAGATCGGCGACGAGATCGAAGTCAAAATCCTGAACCTGGACCGCGAGCGTGAGCGCATCCAGCTGGGCTACAAGCAGCTGCAGCCCCGCCCCTGGGATAACATCGAAGAGAAGTACCCCGTGGGCATGGTGCTCGAGCGCAAGGTCGTCCGCATCCGCCCCTTCGGCGCGTTCGTCGAGCTGGAGCCCGGCGTGGACGGTCTGGTCCACATCTCCCAGTGCGCTCTGACCCGCGTTGCGAAGGTCGAAGACGCGCTGCAGCCTGAGCAGATGGTCAAGGTCAAGGTGCTGGGCGTGGATCCCGAAGCGCACCGCATCAGCCTGAGCGTCCGTGAAGCCCTGGCTGACGAGGCCGCCGAGGAATCCCCCGCTGAGGAAGCTCCCGTTGACGAAGCCGAAGCTCCCGTCGAGGAATAATTAAAGAATCAAGCAGGTCAGCGATCACAATGGTCGCTGACCTGTTTTTTTCACGCTGTCTTCCTGTGCGTTTGGACGGGGAAAAGCGTATTTGATTCGGTGCTATATGTTTTATTTACCCATGTTGACTTAGGTTTGCCACAGAACAGATTCTTCGCAGCGGCCTGGGCGTACCCGCCCTGGCCTGCTCAGAATGACAGTGGTTGTTGTTTCTTTCTTTTAATGTTTGTGCGGTTTCGTTGCTGTAATACTAACGCCTCAGCTAACAAATAAAGGAAAGCGCCGCCCCTCGCTGTCATTCTGAGCCGCCCCTCCTACGCTTGAGGGGCGAGCGAAGAATCTGTTCTGTTGTTCTACGGTCAACTTACATAGAAGATCATTCCGCTCAACAACTCAAAACTCCGTATACATACGCGCTACACATCGTATGAATGTATGCGGGGTTTTGTGTTGTTAGGCAAAATACGCAGCAAACCGCAATTGATCAAGCGTTCAAATGCGGACGGATTCTCTCTTGACGTCCGTGCCGGAAAGTGCTATCTTGCCTCTGCAAGCAGCTGCGGCGGGGCCGCCGCGGCACGAAGGGGGGAGGATGCGCTTGTCACAGTACCTGATGACGGAAGGGAATATCCACGGCAAGATCATCCGCTTCGCGGTGCCCGTTTTCATCGGACAGTTCTTCCAGCAGATGTACAACACTGTGGACTCGCTGATCGTCGGCAACCTGATCAACGCAGAGGCGCTGGCGGCGGTGGCGTCCACGGCGTCCTATATTTACCTGATGACGGCCTTCTTCATGGGCTTCGCCATGGGTGCGGGCGTGGTCATCGCCCGGCACATCGGTGCGCGCAACGACGCGGAGACGGGCAAGGCCGTGCACACGGCGGTGGGCCTGGGCCTGGTGTTCAGCCTGCTCATGACCCTCTGCGGCATCTTCTTCTCGCCCACGGTGCTCACCTGGATGAGCACACCGGAGAACGTGATGGATCAGGCGGTGCGCTACCTGCGGGTCTATTTCTCCGGCTCCGTCGCCATCGTCATGTATAACGTGTTCGTGGGCATCCTCCAGGCGGCGGGGGACAGCAAGCACCCGCTCTACTACCTGGTCATCAGCTCGCTCACGAATATCGTATTGGACCTTCTGTTCATCGGCGTCTTCAAAATGGATGTGGAGGGCGCGGCCCTGGCCACGGTGATCTCCCAGATCCTGAGCATGGTGCTGGTGGCGCGGCTGCTGCTCAACACGACGGAAAGCTACCGCCTGCGGCCGAAGGCGATCCGCTTCGACCGGGACAACATGCGCCAGATCTTCCGCTACGGCATCCCCACGGCGCTACAGGGCTGCGTGATCGACCTGTCCAACATGCTGATCCAGTCCTACATCAACGGCTTCGGCAGCCAGGCCATGGCGGGCCTGGGCGCGAGCTCCAAGATCGAGGGCTTCGCTTTCCTGCCGGTGACCGCCTTCTCCATGGCGCTGACGACCTTCGTATCCCAGAACATGGGCGCGAATAAAAAAGAACGCATCCGCGAGGGGATGCGCTTCGGGCTGGGCAGCACGGCGGGCATGCTGGTGGTCATGGGCGCGCTCATGTACCTGTTCGCGCCGCAACTGATCACGCTTTTCAATCAGGAGCCGGATATCATCGCCTACGGCGTCACCCGCACGCGCATCTGCGCCCTGTTCTACGTGCTGGTGGGCTTCTCGCACACGGCCAGCGCGGTGGCGCGCGGCCTGGGCAAGCCCATGACGCCCATGGTGGTCATGCTGGTCTGCTGGTGCTTCGTGCGCGTGGCGGTGCTGCTGACCATCGGCCGCGTCTGGCACGACATCCGGCTGGTGTGCTGGATCTATCCCTTCACCTGGTCCCTGTCCTCGGTGGTGTACGTATTCTACCTGCGGGCCGTCAGCAAAAAGATGCTGGGGACGGCCTGAACCTCAGAACACCGCCTGCACCAATACCATATAGACGATCGTCCCTGCCAGGATACTGAGCAGGGAATTTCTTTTCCATGCCTGGAGGCCGACCACGATGCCGCCGGCGATCAGGCTCACGCCCACATACTGCAAAGAGCCCGCGTAGATCAGCAGGCTCATGGCAAAGGCCCACCCGACGCCGTATCCCGCGTTCCTGAGCAGGATGCCGAAGCCGGTGCCCAGCACGATGTACCCCGCCATCACCGGGATCGAAGACAGGAAGGCCTGTTTGACGGTCTCTCTGCGCATGATCAGAAACTCCAGGGCAGATATGCTGCTAATACGGCCAGGATCAGGGCGGGCAGCATGTTGGCCACCCGCACCGTCTTGCCCCAGACCAGGTTCACGCCCACGCAGAAGATCAGCACCGAGCCGATCAGGGACAGGTACTGCACCGCGGTTTCCGTCATCACCGGCGCGATGGCGCTGGCCAGCAGCGTCACGCCGCCCTGCAGGATCAGCACCGGGATGGCCGAGAAGGCGCAGCCCTTGCCCATGGACGAGGTCATGACCGCGATGATGATGAAGTCCAGCACCGCCTTGACCGCCAGGGTCGACCAGTCGCCGGAGATGCCGTCCTTGATGGAGCCCACGATGGCCATGGCGCCGACGCACACCGTCAAAGACGCGGTGACGAAAGCGTGCACGAAGTTCTTATCCCCGCTGTTGCCGGTGCTTTTCTTCAGCCATTCGCCGAAGCGCTCGATGCCCGATTCCAGCCGCAAAAGCTCCCCGACCAGGGTGCCCAATATCACGCACAGCACCACCAGGAAGGACTTGCCGCTCACGATGCTGCCGTCCCGCAGGGCCAGCATGCCCTCCATGGCGCCGGCCAGGGCGATGAACAGGGTGCCGACCCCGCAGGCTTTCTTCAGCGCGTCCTGCTGGTCCTCCTTAAAGAGCTTTCCCGTAAAGTGCCCGATGAGCCCGCCCGCTGCGATGGCGGCGCAATTGATCACAGTGCCGAGGCCGAACATAGCCACCCTCCCCATGCGCAAATTCCGGGGCACATCATACCACAGAACGGCGTTTCCCTCAATTGCGGGAACAAGAAATAAACACCAACTAATGAGAGTGGAGTGTGAAGAGTGGAGAGTGGAAAGGAGGAAGTAGGAGGTAGGAAGTAGGAAGTAATTATTGTTTGAGTGCTGCTGTTGATGCTGTTCAGCGGGAAAAAAATGACGCCAATAGGCGTCACTGCGTGAAAAAATTGCGGAATCCGCAAAAATTTTAGATAGATGTCTTGCAACGCTCTCTTTCAAGAGGACTATTTTAAAAGTGATTCATCTCTCTTATCAAGAATTGATCTTAGGAATCAGCGCAGGAAACCATCTGACGCAATAAGGCAGGTGATCCAATAACCCGTCCTCAATTCGGTATTGTCGCCTCGCTCACTCCGTTCGCGATGCTCTGTACCTCATTGGCACTCCTCCCGCCTTCATCGGTCCTGGGCTACCGCCCGTTCTCCGCTGAAAGCTGTCCACTGGACAGTTTTCCAGGCGCTCCGAACCCACGGGATGCGGCGGGATATGTGCCCTTGAACATCCTTTTTTGATATGGTATACTGCAAAGGGGGAGGGATCCCTGCAGCAGATGTAAAAACCACTTGTGCCGCTTGAAAACAACAGCGGCCATATGTACAATAAAGGAGCGGATACGGGAATGCTGATCGGTATCATCGGGGCGATGGCCCGGGAGACGGACGCGATCATGGCCAGGATGGCCAACGCGCGGATGGAGACGGTGTGCGGCATCCGCTGCTGCCGGGGCATGCTGGACGGCCTGCCGGCGGTGGTGGCGCAGTGCGGCATCGGCAAGGTGTTCGCGGCGCTGTGCGCTGCGGTGATGATCGAGCGCTATCATCCAGACCTGCTTTTGAACATCGGCGTGGCGGGCGCGCTCATTGACGGCCTGGACATCGCGGACATCGTGGTGGCGGACAGCGCCGTGGAGCACGATATGGACACCACGCCCATCGGCGACCCGCCGGGGCTGATCTCCGGGCCCAACGTGGTGCACATGCCGGTGCATGCGGAGGCCTCCGCGCGGCTCAGGAAAGCCGCTGAGCGCCTGGGCTTCCGGGCAGTCACCGCCGCCATCGCCACCGGCGACCAGTTCATCGAGCGGCTGGAGGACAAGCAGCGCATCGCCCGGGACTTCGGGGCGGCCGCCTGTGATATGGAGGGCGGGGCCATCGCCCAGGTGGCCATGACCGCCCAGGTGCCCTATGCGGCCTACCGCGCCATCTCCGACACCCTGCGCGGGAACGGGCTGGAGTACGCGCTGAACGCCGACAAGGCCGCCGCCGCTTCCGCGCGGCTGCTGACGGAGTTTTTGTATGACTTCAAGGAGGTGCCCTATGAGCTTTGACAAGTGGGACCGCCGCTTTATGGAGATGGCGCACACCATCGCCGGCTGGACCAGCTGCTTTGCCCCGGGCCGGGCCATCGGCGCGGTCATCGTGCGGGACAAGCGCATCATGACCACCGGCTACAACGGCGCGCCCCAGGGCATGAAGACCTGCCGGGAGAAGGGCTACTGCCTGCGGCGGAAGCTGAACATCCCCTCCGGCACCCGGGCGGAGGTTTGCTACGCCATCCACGCGGAGCAGAACGCCATCATCCAAGCGGCCAAGCTGGGCGTGTGCATCGAGGGCGCGACCCTCTACTGCACCCATCAGCCCTGCTCCGTCTGCGCGAAAATGATCGTCAACGCCGGCATCAAACGGGTGGTCTACGAACAGGGCTACCCGGACGACTTTACCCACGAGATCTTCGGCGAGACCGGGGTCCTGGTGGAAAAGATGGAGCCGGAAACTGCGGCTGAATGAGAATCGAACGGTTTTCTGAAAGGAGAACTCATTACCCATGAAACGGATCATATCCCTGCTTCTGTGCGTGCTGATGCTCGTTACCGCCCTTCCGGCGCTGGCGGACCAGCCCAAGCCGATCCCGACCCTCAGCGTCGAGGAGATCCCCGGTACCCCGGCGGGCGTCATCAACTACCTGCTCTTGTGCGTGGACTCCTGGGGCAGCAAGGAGGATGCGGCCCAGGGCGGTGCCATCGACAGCAGCGAAGACGCGGAGGAGACTTCCGGCGCGGCCGTGAATGTGGACAGCAATTATGCGGCGTACATCGACGAGATCGAGACGGCGGTGCAGAACATCTCCACGCCCAAGTCCCTGGGCAATACCGACGGCATGATCCTGGTGACGGTGGATACTTACCTGAACCGCGTGGTGCTGACCTCCTTCGTGCGCGACCTGCTGATCCAGAAGCCCGACGGCAAGTTCAACCGCCTGTCCCGCTTCGTGCCCAACAACGGCAACAACCAGGAGGCCGTGGAAAAGCTCATCGACATCTACGCCTCCCACTTCGGCGTGAAGATCGACCACTATGTGGTGGTCAACTGGTCCATGGTGCGCAACATCATCAACGCCGCCGGCATCAAGGATGAAAAGGGCGTGGGCCGCGTGCAGATCGAGCTGACCAAGGGCGAGACGGAATACCTGCGCGGCAAGGACGCCTATACATCCAGCTGGGCCACGCCCCGCCTGAACGGCGCGGGCACCTATATGCTCAGCCCCCACGCGGCGGTCATCTACATGCGCTGCCGCAAGTCCGCCTCCGCCATCAACGGGGAAAAGTATGATTACCGCCGCACCACCCGCGCGCGCAACGTGCTGGTGTCCCTCAAGAACAACCTGACCAACATCACCTATGACCAGGCGATGGAGCTGTTGGACATCGTGGTCAACAACGTGCTGGTCACGGATATGTCCGCCATGGACCTGCTGGAGGCGGCGGACATCGCCTTCAGCCTGAAGGACAGCGAGATCGACCAGTTCCGCATCCCCGTGGACGGGACCCACAAGACCATCACCTATTCCAGCGGCTCCTGTGAGGAGATCGACTTCCCGGCCAACCGTGAGGCGCTGTGGGAGACCCTGGGCTACAACAGCTTCGTCGTGCGCGAGGACGAGTGACGTGTACAGGAAGGGCTGGGGAGGGAACTCGGATATCCGCTTCGAGCCGAACATGTACGGCCTGCTGATCGCCCTGGGCATCCTGGCGGCCGTGCTGCTGGCCAGGCGGGATGAGAAGCGGCTGGGCCTGTCGAAGGATATCACCATCGACCTGGCGCTGTGGGTCGTGCCCCTGGGCGTGATCGGCGCGCGCCTCTATTATGTGCTGTTCCGCTGGGACGTCTACGCGGGAAACCCCATTTCCGCGCTCTATATCTGGGAGGGCGGGCTCGCCATCTACGGCGGGCTCATCGGCGGCTTCGTGGGCCTCGCGCTGCTGGCGCGGATCAAGCGCGTCAGGATCGCGCAGCTGCTGGACCTGATCATCCCCTATGTGCTTTTGGCCCAGGCTATCGGGCGCTGGGGCAATTACTTCAACGGCGAAGCCTACGGCCAACAGGTGACGGAAGCGGCGCTGCAGTTCTTCCCCTATGCGGTGCAGGTGGAGGGGGCCTGGTACCAGGCGACCTTCTTCTATGAGTCCGCGGCGGACCTGGTCGGCTTCCTGATCATGTTCATGACGAGAAAGCGCTGGCGGACCGGAGACGGCCTGCCCCTGTACGCGATCGTCTACGGCATCCCGCGCTTCATCATCGAGGGCCTGCGCAGCGACAGCCTGTACATCGGAGGGACCGGCATCCGCGTGTCGCAGCTGCTCAGCGCCGTGCTGGTGCTGCTGGGCTGCGGGCATTTCCTGTACCGCTATGGCATCCGACGGAGGCATTCAGCTTGAATAAAAAACTCTACCGCCTGCTCATCAAGGCCGTACCGAAGCCGCGGCTCCGGTTCGGGGAATGGACAGGCTTTTCTGTTCCCGAAGAAAAGGCGGAGCGCCTGATCCGCATCCTGGAGCGGGAGCGCGCCCAGGGCGGTGTGCTGGCCTTGATGGACGCGCACGGAGCGATCAGCGCGGCCGCTTTCGGCGTTTCCCGTTTCCGGGACCGGCAGCCGGCGCGCCCGGACGACTGCTTCCGCTGCGCGTCCATCTCCAAGCACGTGACCGCGGCGGGCGTCCTGCGCCTGGCGGCCCAGGGCAAGATCGACCCGGACCGGGACATTTCCGATTATCTGGGCTATGCGGTCCGGCACCCGAAAGCGCCGGAAACGCCGATCTCGCTGCGCCTGCTGATGGCCCACCGGGCCGGGCTGCGGGACGGCGCGCGCTACGCTGCGGCCCTGACGGAGCCCACTCCGCTCCGGGAGGTGCTGGCCGCGCCGGATTCCTATGCGGAGCACGGGCCGGATGCGGGCTTTGAATACAGCAATCTCGGCGCGGGCCTCATCGGCGCAGTGCTGGAGGCGGCGCTGAACGAGCCCTTTGAGCACATCATGCGCGGGGCGATCCTGGATCCTGCCGGGGTCCGGGCATCGTATTTGCCCCAGCATCTATCGGGCAGGCTGGCCGACGCCTGGCGGCTGATGCCGCCCTCTCGGGGCCCGCTGTACGACGCGGAAGCGCGGCGGCAGAGGCCCCTGCCCGCCCTGGATCCGGAGCACGACTATCTGACCGCCCACGGCGGGCTGTGCACGACGGCGGAGGACCTGCTGCGCATCGCGGCCTTCGTACGGGCGGATCCCGCCTGCGCCGCCATGCGCCGGCCCCTGTCCGACTTTGGGAAGCGGGATCGGCACCTGCAGGAGGGCCTCGGCTGCTTCATCTACCGGGATCCCGCCCTGCCCTTCCCGCTCTACGGGCACCAGGGCCTGGCCTACGGCGCGGTGCACGGCCTCTTCTATTCCGACGGCGCTCCCGCCCCGTACATCGCCTTCGCCCTCCTGACCTCCGCCGTTTCCGAACAGCGGGAGGGGGTCGTTACGGCGGTGAACAGGGATGTGGGGAGGACGGTTTTCGAGGGATAAGTGATAAGAGATAAGTGATAAGTTGCGGTCGAAATTGCGCAGAGCGCAATTTCATCTATATCGCACGAAGTGCCGCAACAATCATTCAAACTCCGTAACGCAGAGGAGGAGTTTGTACCTGAACTTATCACTTATCTCTCATCACTTATCACTATAACTCAGCCTAACTCAGGAGGGAAAATCATGTCAGTTGTCTCCGATCTCCGCCGCCTTCCGGGCTGCGTGCGGGTGAGCTTTGATGACGGGACGGCGGTGGATGTGCCGTCGCCGCTGTTTCAGCTGAGCAAGCTGCGGGTGGGACAGACGGTGGACCCGGACAGCTGGCGCGCGGGCTGGGTGAAACAGGCCTTTCCCTTCGCGCTGGAGCGGGCGGCAGCGCTGCTGAGCGTGCGGGACGCGACGGAAAAAGAGACCGCGGACCGGCTGCGCAAAAGCGGGTACCCCGAGGAGATCGTGGCCCGGGTGATGCAGATGCTGACCCAGGCGGGGTATGTGGACGATGAGCGTTTTGCCGGCCACTTCGTGGAGAGCCGCGGCAAGCGCTACGGCAGCCGGAGGCTCTACGGCGAGCTCCGGCGCAAGGGCGTCAGCGACCAGGTGGCCCGGGAAGCCCTGGAGGATCTGGATCCCGAAGACGAGGCGTCCTCCGCCCGGAAGCAGGCCGAAAAACTGCTGGCTCGCAAGGATATTGCCGATCCCGATGTCCGCCGCAAGGCCGTGCAGGCCCTGGTCCGCAGGGGCTACGGCTGGGATACCGCCCGCGAAGCGGTGGAAGCGCTGTCCGGGCAGGAGGATATGGACAACTGAAATAACAAGGAGCCAAGGGCCGTGCAGCTGCATGGCCCTTGTTTTTATAGGAAGATCAATGTTTTGTTACAAATGCTGGTTTTTTGGACATGGGGGTGGAATATCAGCACAATTTGTGGAAAAAACAATTGCAGTCTTATTCAATATATGGTAAAATTAACTGCTGCACTATGCGCCTTCTTGGCGTACGGTTCAGGAAAGTCCTTGCCGGGTGGTACTTTGCCCGGACGGGACGACAGGCAGGCGCAGTTCTGCCCGCGGTGGCTTGCCGGGGCAGAAACGCGCTGAACAGGTCCGCAAGGAATACGGAATGGGCAAAAAACGCCCGCGTTCCGTATGGCGGAGCTATGACTTTTTTACAGGGAGGCAGCTGGTCGTGTACGCGTATTGCTTGTTCTGCCAGACGCAGAAGTGCGGGCTGATCGCGTCCGTGCTTGAAATGCGCGGGGTCGACCGGGCCTTTGCGCCGCAGATCATCCGCAGGCAACGCAGGCAGGGCGTCAATGAAGACCGGGTCTTCGATCTGCTTCCCGGATATGTTTTTGTGTATTCTGAAAAAGAACTGGCCGGCTACGATTATCTGCAGCTGGTGGAGGGGATATCGGGCATCGCCCGCCGCATCGGCGACCGGGAGCACAACTGGGCGCTGACGGGCGGGGACCGGGAATTCGCCATGAACCTCTACCGGAAAAACGGCGTCGTCGGGCAGTTCACCATCTTCCGCACCGGCGAAAAGGTGCGCCTGACCGACCCGCTGTTCAACGGCTGCCAGGGCACCGTCACCCGGATGGACATGAAAAAGCAGCGCGCCCGGGTGGATTACGAGTTCGCGGGCATGCACTGCTTCACCTGGGTCGCCTGCGAGGTGATCGAGAAGCTGGAAGAAAACGCCCCGGAGGCGGATCAAGGGGAATCGGTTCCCGAATAGAATCAACGGATATTACCCACAGAAAGGGATAGAAACATGTATAAGCGGGCAGCCCAGGGCTGGCTCAAGCATCTGGATTTCATCCTGCTGGATGAAGTCTGCTTGCAGGCGGCCTTTATTCTCGCATACCTCATTCGTCAGCATACCCTGTTCCCATACTCAAACTCTTTGTACCAGGCCATTGGCATCCTGCTGTTCGTTTACGACCTGCTGGTCGCCGTCATGATGAACAGCATGCACAATGTGCTCAAGCGAGGCTACTACAAGGAGTTCACCCAGACCGTCAAACACTGTTTGATGGTCTTTTTCCTGACGATCCTCTGGATGTTCACCCTGCGCAACTCGGATACCTACAGCCGGACGGTCGTTTTCCTGACGCTGCTCTTCCATATAGCGATCGGCTACGGCGTAAGAATCTTGTGGAAGCTGTTTCTGCACCGGTTCGGCGCGGCCGACAGCGGCAAGCAGGCGATGCTAGCGGTGCTGGATCCCGAATATGCCGACAAAATGATCGAGCGCCTGACGAGCAATCCCGTGGACGGCTACCATCTGGCGGGCCTTGTACTGACCGACAATCCTGAAGGTAAGACCGAAGTGGGCGGCGTCCCGGTCGTCTGCGCCTTTGATGAAGCGGCAAAGTATATCTGCCGCGAATGGATCGACAGCGTATTCATTTCCTCCCGGGGCTCCCGCCCGGAGGTCCGGCAGTTCATGGAGCGCTGTGTGGAAATGTCCGTCGTGATCCATTATCACGTCCCCAGCCTCGGCCAGGACGGCACGAAGCAGTTCGTTGAGAAGATCGGCGGCAGCACGGTCCTGACCTCTTCGAGCAATTTTGCCACGCCGCTGCAGCTGATCATCAAGAGGATCATCGACGTCCTGGGCGGCCTGGTGGGCAGCCTGCTGGCCCTGATCGTGATGGCGGTGGTGGGGCCGATGATCCGGAAGGCCTCGCCCGGCCCGATCCTTTATAAGTCCGAGCGCATCGGCCAGAACGGCCGGCGGTTCCAGATGATCAAGATCAGGTCCATGTACCTGGACGCCGACGCCCGGAAGGCCTCGCTGATGGCGCAGAACCGTGTCAAGGACGGTATGATGTTCAAGCTGGACTTTGACCCGCGGATCATCGGCAATGAAGAGCTGCCGGACGGCACGAGAAAGACCGGCATCGGCGAGTTCATCCGCAAGACGAGCCTGGATGAATTCCCGCAGTTCTTTAACGTGCTGAAGGGCGATATGAGCCTGGTGGGCACCCGCCCGCCGACGCCGGACGAGTGGGAAAAGTACGAGTACCACCACAGGGCGCGCCTGGCCACGAAACCGGGCATCACCGGCATGTGGCAGGTCAGCGGACGGTCTGAGATCACGGATTTTGAGGAAGTCGTAAAGCTGGATACCGAATATATCCAGAACTGGTCCATTGGGCTGGATATCAAGATTTTGCTGAAGACGGTCTGGAACGTTGTGACCCGGAAGGGCGCGATGTAACGATTCCATTTTTTGCATCGGTTTGATGCTGCAGTGACCTAACGCGATACGGAAGGAGGTGAGCGCTGGTGAAAAAGTACATCTTCATGGGTCTGCTGGTGACGGCTTTGTGTCTGGCGCTCACCTGCGCTCACGCGTCTGTCAGGAATGATGGGCCGGCCGACCTGGTCGACTGGGCTGCGCTCCGGTCTGTGCACGCAGATACGGGAAGCCTGACAGAAGACGATCCGCTGGCCAACGCCGAAGCGGCGCCGGTATTCAAGCTACCGGCGTCCCTGCAGTTCATTGAGGATGAAGCCTTCGAGGGCACGGCGATCATCTCCGTCGAGCTGCCCGATACTGTGGAAAGCGTGGGCGAAAGCGCCTTCGCGAACATCCCGACCCTGCTGTCTGTGAAGATCCCTGCGAATACGGAAAAGATCGCGAGGACCGCGTTTGCGGGCAGTACCCATGTCGTCATCACCGGAGCTCCGGGCAGCTACGCCCGGACCTATGCCAGGGAAAACAGCCTGCCCTTCGAGCCGATCACGGCGATCTATGCGGGAACCGGAAGTATCTTGGTGCCCGTTGCCGAGAGCGCTCAGAGAACGGGCACAGATACTGTCATCACCGGCACCGCTGAGGGAGACGATATTTCTCCGCAGTGGCGGCCCGCTGAAGAGATCAAAACAGAACAATTCGAGCAGTGCATCGCGCACAGCGTCGTCGGAAGGGCGCCTCCTGCCTGGGCGTGAACGTGTCAGGTAAGACTGCATGAGCCGCGCAGAACGCGGCCAATCCAACATGCAGCCGAATGGAGGAAGAATGCAAAATCGCAAATGGTTGAGCCTTCTTCTAGCATTGACCATGCTGTTCACCGCTATTCCCGCAGGCATGTTCGCTGAAGGCGAAGATGCTGAGGTGGCAGCGGTCACAGAAGAAGCCCCTGTAGTCGAAGCCCCCGTAGTTGAAGAAGCTCCCGTGGTGGAAAAAGCCCCTGTTGCCGAAGAACCGGCGGTGGAAGAAGCCCCCGCTCAGGAAGAATCTGCTCCTGTTGCGGAAGAACCCGCAGCGGAAGAGCCTGTTGAAGAACAGCAGCCTGTTGCTGATGAGCCTGCTGCAGAAGAGGAGACTGCTCCTGCCGCGGAAGAACCCGCAGCGGAAGAGCCTGTTGAAGAACAGCAGCCCACTGCTGATGAGCCTGCCGCAGAAGAGGAGACTGCTCCTGCCGCGGAAGAACCCGCAGCGGACGAGTCTGTTGAAGATCAGCAGCCCGCTGCTGATGAGCCTGCCGCAGAGGAAGAGATCGTTCCTGCTGCAGAGGAGCCTGCTGCAGAAGAACCCGAAGTGGAAGAGCCTGTCGAAGAGCAGTCCTCTGCTGATGAGCCTGCCGCAGAGGAAGAAGAAACCTCTGAAGAAGCTGTCGAAGAACCCGCTGCAAACGAATTCGCAGCTGGCCTAGCCAAGCTCTCCGCCGGCGACGTGTTCGCCGATGAGAAGCTGAAGGAGCTCGCCGGTACCATCAACGCCGAAGCGATCGTTTACGCGACCGCCCGCATCACCGGTGAAGGCGAACTGGCCAAGAACGATGTCATCCGCATCGCGGCCAATGTCGACGGTGGGATCAGCACCTTCTATGTCAAGAATGCCCGTCTGACCTACCTGGACGAGAACGCCGCCGCTGCCTATGCAAACGGCCGGCACGCTGACGGCGTCGAGTACAACGGCGTCAAGCTGGATGCCGTCGACTTCACCGCGCCCGTAGCGGAAGATGAGACCCCTGCAGAAGAAACGGCACCTATTGTGGAAGAAGAAACCTCTACAGAAGAAACCCCTGCACAAGAAATGCCTCCCGTCGAAGAGCCGATTGATGAGGCTTCAGAAGCCACCGAACCGGTCGAATCGGTCGAGGATCAGACCCAGACCACCTCCGAGGCCGATGATCAGACAGAGGAAAACACCACCCCTGCTGCCGAAACCACCGAGCCGGAAACTAACGATCCTTCTGAAGATGAAACCGATGTCATCATCGATGTCGCAGAGACGGACGAAATAGTTGAGGTTGAGACTGAGAATGTAGACGACAAGTCTGAAGTTGTTGAAGTTGAGAACGGTGAAGTAGACAACGAGTCTGAAGTTGCTGAAGTTGAGACCGACGTGATCGTTGATGAAGTTGAAGAACTGTCTGAAGTCGTTGAAGTTGAGGTGGCGGATGCGGCGGCTAGTGTAAAGATCACGAAGCAGCCTGAAGACCAGACCTGTGCGGTAGGTACTGCGGCGACATTCACGATCGAAGCCGAGAATGCCAGCAGTTATCAGTGGCAGTGG
>CADAPM010000020.1 GCA_902789795.1 uncultured Eubacteriales bacterium | reverse complement strand
TACCCGCCGGGGCATCGGCAAACGCCTGATAAAAGCCGCCCATCAGCTGGCCGGCGGTGAAAAGGACATCGCAGTCTATCTGATCGCCAACGAAAGCGCCGTACCTTTCTACGAAAAGTGCGGCATGAAAAAAGCAGACGATGTGATGCAGTACAATCATATCGAATGGACTGAGTTCACGGTGACGTGAAAAACCGTCATCCAGCATCCGATAAAGGAGCCATGAGAATGAAACTGAAAAACGTACTGATCGTTGTTAAAGATACCGAAAGATCCAAAAAGTTCTATGATTCAACTTCTGCAACGCCAGATTATTCAAAGAAGATGGATCAGTGGTTTATCATTGTCAACGAGTTCTTTGTATTTCTTTTTTGTGCATTATTAAAACAATCCAGGCCGCGCAGAGCTGTTGCGCGGCCCCTTTTTTTGCGGTAAAATCATGCATTATCAAGCTCGGCCTGTGAGGCCGGAACAGGAGGTATCAGTCATGGAGAGAGTATACAATTTCGCACCGGGCCCCGCGATGCTGCCTCAGCAGGCGCTGGAGACCGCCGCTGCCGAAATGCTGAGTTATCAGGGCACGGGTATGTCCGTCATGGAGATGAGCCACCGTTCCAAGGGCTACCAGGCTATTTTTGACGAATCCATCGCCCTGCTCCGGGAGCTCATGCACATCCCGGACAACTATACGGTGCTGCTCCTGCAGGGCGGCGCCACCGGCCAGTTCGCCGCCGTGCCGCTGAACCTGCTCAAGACCACCGCCGACTACGCGGACACGGGCAATTTCGCCCACGGCGCCCTCGCCCAGGCCAAGGCCTACGGCGACATCCGCTGCGCCGCTTCCTCCCGGGAGGACAACTACACCTATATCCCGGAGATCACCAAGGACATGGTCAATCCGGACGCGGATTACTTCTACATCTGCACCAACAACACCATTTTCGGCACCCGCTACCCCAGCCTGCCGGACACCGGCAAGGTGCCGCTGGTGGCGGACATGTCCAGCAACATCCTCTCCGAGCCCTATGACGTGAACAAGTTCGGCGTGATCTTCGCCGGCGCGCAGAAGAACATCGGGCCCGCGGGCCTGGCCGTGGTCATCGTCCGCAACGACCTGCTGGGCAATCCCTCTCCCCTCTGTCCCAAGATCCTCAACTGGACGCTGGAGGCGGAAAAGGGCTCCATGCTCAACACCCCGCCCACCTATACCGTGTACATGATGGGCCTCTGCCTGAAGTGGCTGAAAGCCCAGGGCGGCGTCGAGGGCATCGAGCAGGTGAACATCGAAAAGGCAAAGCTCCTGTACGAGACCCTGGATGCCAGCAGCTTCTACAAGCCCACCGCCCAGCCCGGCAGCCGCAGCCGCATGAACGTGACCTTCACCACCCCGAGCCCCGAGCTGGACGCCAAGTTCGTGAGCGAAGCCGCCAAGGCCGGCCTGGTGAGCCTGAAGGGCCACCGCCTGGTGGGCGGCCTGAGGGCCAGCATCTACAACGCCATGCCCATCGAAGGCGTCCAGGCCCTGTGCACCTTCATGAAAGCGTTTGAGAAGGAGAATGCCTGATGTTTAAGATCAAAACACTGAACCCCATTTCCCCGGTCTACCGGGATATCCTGGCAGCGGACAAATACCTGGTCAGCCCCGAGGCCGAGCAGGCGGACGCCGTGATCGTGCGCAGCGCGGACATGAAGGAACTGCCCATCGAAGAGAACTGGCTGTGCGTCGGCCGCGCCGGCGTGGGCGTCAACAATATCCCCCTGGACAAGATGGCGGAAAAGGGCGTCGTGGTCTTCAACACCCCCGGCGCCAACGCCAACGCCGTCAAGGAGCTGGTGGTGGCCGGCCTGCTGCTGGCCTCCCGCCGCATCGCCGAGGGCATCCGCTGGACCCTGGACAACGCAGAGGATCCCGACCTGACCAAGCTGGTCGAAAAGGGCAAAAAGCAGTTCGTGGGCCCGGAGCTCAAGGGCAAGACCCTGGGCGTCATCGGCCTGGGCGCCATCGGCGTGCTGGTGGCCAACGTGGGCGCGTCCCTGGGCATGAAGGTGATGGGCTATGACCCCTACATCTCCGTGGAACATGCCTGGAACCTCTCCCGCTCGGTCAAGCACTCCACTGACGTGAGCGAAGTGCTGCGCGAGTCGGATTACCTGACCCTGCACATCCCGCTGACCGACGGCACCCGCAAGATGATCGACGATGCCGCCATCGCGCAGATGAAATACGGCGCCGCCCTGCTGAACTTTGCCCGGGACGCCCTGGTGGATAACCAGGCCCTGACCGAGGCGCTGGAGAGCGGCAAGCTGCGCGCCTATATCTCCGACTTCCCCGTCCCTGCCCTCATGCACGTGAAGAACACCGTGTTCCTGCCGCACCTGGGCGCGTCCACGCCTGAGAGCGAGGATAACTGCGTGCGCATGATCGGCGAGCAGATCGAGGACTACCTGCTGAAGGGCGAGATCCGCAACAGCGTCAACTACCCCAACTGCGCGCTGGGGGCTGTGACCCTGCCCCGCCTGACGGTGCTGCACAAAAACGTGCCCAACGTCATCGGCACCCTGACCTCCATCCTGGCCGAGGCGGGCCTGAACATCGAGAACATGGTCAACCAGTCCCGCGGCGCTTACGCTTACACCGTGCTCGACCTGAGCGACAAGCCCAGCGGCGCAGCCCAGAGCGCCATCGAGGCCCTGGACGCCGTCTACCGCGTGCGGCTGCTGGTGCCGTGAATCTGACAAACCTTTACAATATGAAAACGTCCGCACCTGAAAAGGTGCGGACGTTCTTTTTTGGTTCTTCACGTTTACTTAGGGAATCTACGTTCTATTGAAACAGATTTGTTCATTGTTGTAAGTGAACGCCCTCATCCGTCAGGCTAAAGCCTGACACCTTCCCCCGAGATCGGGGGAAGGCTTTTGGACGGTTCCCTATCATAACTAACTGCCTGCGATTGTAATGTGCTTGTTTAATCAAGCATAGGAATGCAACAGAGCCTTCCCCCGATCTCGGGGGAAGGTGGCCCGCAAAGCGGGTCGGATGAGGGCGTTCATGTACAATTACAAGCTATCATGTTTCAACAGAGTTTAAATCCCTAAGAAAACGTGAAGAACCTCTTTTTCCCTGGATTTCCTCACTGCTCGTAGAAGAACAGGCCTTCGATCGTCAGGTAGCGGATATAGTCTTCTGTCATCCGGGCAAACTCCTGCGTGAATTGCTGAGCGTCCGCGCCGGACGCGGCCTCATATCCGCCCGCAGCCAGGAGTGTCTGCCATTCGGGGGAAGCAGTGATCTCGCCCAGCGGAGCGCTCAGCTTCGCAGTCCAGTCCGCCGCTCCGGCCGTTTTTGCAAAGATGCCCTGCCAGATGCCGGGCAATTCCGACGGGAAGAGGAGCGAATAGTTCTGCACGACCTCCTCTGGGAGCATGGCCAGGCTCATGACCATCAGGTCCGGCGCGCCCGCCTGGGCCTCGGCCGCGGCCTCCGCGTAATCCATGTACAGGTTCTGATCGACATACAGATCCTGCGTCGCCTCCAGGCCCAGATAATCATTGTGGCTCGCGTCAATGGTCCGGGCCAGGAAGAGCTCATAAGGGTGCCCCTCCGTATACTGGACGAGGGCGTCATACGTCGCATCCGGCAGCAACGCAGCCACGGCCGGGGCGGCAAAGAAGGCGCTGCCGGACGCGGCCACACGGTACACCGGCTGGACGGCGGTGCGCAGGTCCTCATCTGTGTACCCCTGCAAGGAAAGGATCAGCGCCTGCGGATTGGTGAGCAGCAGGGCATCCGGCTGCGATAAAAAGGCATTCACGGCCCCGGCGGTCTCGGCTTCGTGGCGGGCGGTAAAGACGGTGCCCAGCTTTTCCGTGAGCGCCTGCGCCAGATGGTCAGTGAGCGCCGCTTCCGCAGGGAAATTGGCATATGGGTCGACGATCACCGTTTCCGCAGCGGCTGACTGCACGAGCAGGATCGACAGGACGAGCAGCAAAACAGTCCGTTTCATCTCCGTGGCCTCCTTAGAACCTGAAGTAAATGAATGGATTATACGTAGCGCCCAGCAACAGCGCGATGCACAGGAAGAAGAGAAGGATCGATAAGACGATGCGCGCATGGAGCTGGAACTTTTCCGGGCATTTTTCTTTCAGCCACCCAGCAAGCGGCAGGCAGCCGACGCAGGCGGGCAGCAGCAGGTACAGCGGGTACAGCGCATCGTGATGGGAAAGCAGGAAGCCGATGGTCTGCCCCCTGAACTGGAACAATCCCGCAAAGGCCGTTCCCATGGCTCCCAGGTCCTCCACGCGGAAGATGATCCAGCCCAGGAGGACGACCAGCAGCAGGCATACGTGGCGGATCAGGCTGGGGATGCGCTCCAGCCGTTTTTTGCCGATCAGCTTTTCCGCTATCAGGAAAATAAAGTAATACAGGCCCCACAGCACGAAATTCCAGGACGCCCCGTGCCAGATGCCGGTCAGGAGCCATACGATCAGCAGGTTGCGGACCGTCTTCCACTGCCCCTTCCGGCTGCCGCCGAGGGGGATATAGACATAGTCGCGGAACCAGCTGCTGAGGGAGATATGCCACCTGCGCCAGAAGTCGGTGACCGAATCCGCGATATAGGGATAATTGAAGTTCTCCAGGAAATGGAAGCCGAACATCCAGCCCATGCCGATGGCCATATCGCTGTAGCCCGAAAAATCATAGTAGATCTGGAGCATGTACGCAAGAGCGCCCAGCCAGAGGATGCCCCCCGCCGGAAGCGGGGCGGCGTCGAACACCGTGTCCGCCAGCATCGCCATGGCATTGGCAAAGATGACTTTTTTGCTCAGCCCGATGACGAAGCGCTGAAGCCCCCGGGCAAACAGGGGCAGGCTCTCGGTGCGGGAGTCGATTTCCTCCGCCACCGTTTGATACCGGACGATCGGCCCGGCCACCAGCTGGGGAAAGAGGCTGATGTACGTGGCCAGCTTGAGCAGGCTGCGCTGCGGCGGGACTTCGCCCCGGTACACATCGATCACATAGCTCATGATCTGGAAGGTGAAAAAGCTGATGCCGATGGGGAGCCTGAGGCCGATGACGGGCATCTGCGTGTGGAAAAGCGCCCCCAGATTGGACAGAACAAAGTTGCCGTATTTGAAGAAGCCGATGGTGCCCAGGTTGCAGCACAGGGAAAGCAGAAGCAGGGCTTTCTTTCGCGGACGCGAAGCCTTCGCATCCATTTCCAGGGCCAGCAGATAGTTGATGAGGATCAGGGAGAGCATCAAAAAGAGGTAGACCGGCTCGCCCCAGGCATAAAAGACCAGGGAAAACAGGCACAGCACCGCATTCCGGGCCCAGGTGCCCGGCAGGATGTAATAGCACAGGATCACCGCGGGCAGGAACAAAAGCAGAAAGACAAGGCTGGAAAAAACCATCAGATCCCCGCCTCCTCTTCCTGCGCGTCGGCAAAGAGCGCGATATCGCCCAGCATGAGCAGCGTGTCCGCCTGATGCTCCGCGATATACTGATTCAGGTCGAAGGCCTGTCCCATGTCGCGCTGGTAGTACCTGAGATCGATGATGTACGTCCGGCTGTAATGCGACGCCAGCAGCAGATTGAGGGGGTTGGAGTAAGAATCGGCGAGCACCAGCAGCCGCCCGGTGTCCTTCTTGGGGTTTTCAATGATGATCTCGCCAAAGTCCCCGCCATAGTAATAGGCGTAATGGTTCCGCAATTCATCCACCGGATAGCGGTTCCTTTCGTAGAGGGACTGATGTCCGTACTGCCCGCGCTTGCCGTTGAGGCTGAGCTTCATGGGCGGAAGCGAATAGGTGAGCACGGAGAACTTCTCGTCCGCGCAGAGGTCCTTGGTCTGGCGGGCGTAGGAGCCGTTGAATACCACGTCAAAGCTCCGTTCACCTTCCGCCTGTACCGGTTCATCCGCGATGCCCAGCAGCGCGACGAGCTCGCGGTAGGCCCGGTCCGCGCCCTGCGCATTCCAATGGTGATCGGTCTGATAAAACAGCCGGCAGTATTCCTGATAATCCGCGGCGGAAAAACAGCCATAGCCGTCCGCCTGGTAGGCAGCGCACACGTGATCGAAAACCGGATTCCCGGAAGAAGGCTCCGTAAAGTCCTGTGAACGGGAATTGCGCACGAAGTACAGGTATTTCCGGACGTTCTCCGCCCGGTTGAAGGGCTCGGCTGCGCGGCGGAGCTTCTCCATATCGTTTCCCTCAGCCCAGGGCCTCTCCACGATCCTGTGCTCATCCCCCGCAAAATGGTAATAGCCCGGGGCGATCTCGGTATATATCCGGGCATCCGGGGCTGCAAAAGCGCTCAGAAATGCGGTTTCCGCTTTGGTGACTGCGTTTTGCGCATCCAGCACGAAGCCCTTGATGCGCTCGCCCCCCGGGTACTGATCCCCCAGGGCCTTTTCCAGGTCGGCCTGGTAGCTGCCGTCCATGAAGCTGTTGAGCGAAAAAACGGGGAATTTGGCCAAGGCCCTGTTCTCACTGGCAGAGATCTCCCTCTGGCCGGTGAACAGGATCACGGACAGAAGCAGGATCGGCAGAGCACACCCGATGAGCAGCAGGTAATAAGCGAAGCGACGATGATTCATTTCATTCTTTCCTTCAGCGGCGGCCTGGTCTGTCAGACTGAAGCCGCACGATGCTATTTGACAACATCCCTCAGGTCAATAAACAGCTGGACGTCACCGAGCAATAAAATCTGGTCGGCGTCGTATTCCTCCACCGCCGCGCTCACCGAAAAGTTGCGGTCAAATTCGTCCCGGTAAAAGCTCGGAGTGATGAATACCGTCTTATTGTAATGGGAGGCCAGCAGCGGCCGCAACGGCGCGGCATAGGAATTGCAAATGACGAGCAGGTTCTTCTTTTCCTCCCGGTTCGTCTCATAGACGATCTGCGCGGGGAACCCGCCGTAGACCTGGCTGTAGTGGTCTGTATACAAGTCGGTACTGTATTTCCCGTTCAGGTAGGCTTTCATGTTCCCGAATGAAGCCCTGCGTTTGCCGTTCACATAAATGCTGAAAGCCGGCAGGTGGTCGAAACGGTAAAAAGTGAATACTTCCTCCGAAACGGGGTTTTTCTGCTGTTTGGCAAAGGAGCCCTGGAACACCGCGTCGGTGACCACGGTATCGTCCGGTGTGAGCAGCGGCTCTTCGTCGCCCAGGAGCATCCTGACGATATCCATATAGCCCTGGTAGGACGCCTTGTAATTCCAGTGGTGGTCGGTCTGATAAAAGTATTCGCAGAACTGGGCATAGGTCGAAAACTTGAGGTGGTCGATGCCGTCCACGTGCAGCTTTTTCAGAAGGTACTCATAAGCGTTGGAATTCTCATTGAATTCAGGCGTGATCTGGTGGGTTCGGGAGCTCTCCGCCAGGTAACAGTATACGGGCACGTGCGGCTCCATCCCGTCAAAAATGGTATTGAGTTTCTTGACATAGCGGGAAAAGCGGCCGGTGCCGAAAGCCTTGTAATCGTTGATATATCGCTCATCCGCCGGGATATAGTACAGATTCTTCGTGACCCGCTTTTTGACGATCTTCTCCTCCCCCAGGCAGGAAACGGAGGGACACAGGGTCATAAAGACCAGCAGCAGGGCAATGAGTATGTATGTTTTTTTTTGAATCGCATCTGACATATCAGTGTTTCTCCTATGATAGCCTCTGGTGAACGGATCTCCCTCATACAAAGGGCCGTGCACTGCTTGAAAAAGCACTGTAAGTTATTCTCCTGTTTTCCCGAAAATCCTTTTTTCACATTGTTATTAGACCATTCACGCGCCATAGTCATGTTTGTCCTTGACGCCGCAAAACAAACGTCTTATACTGATTGCCTGGGCAAATTGCCCGGATCTCTCAGAGTGTGAACCAGGAGGTCGGCCATGCGAGCAGTCGTTCAGCGTGTCGCTGAAGCTTATGTAACATCGGAAGGACAGGAGAGCGGGCGCATCGGCGCGGGCTTATGCGTGCTGCTGGGCGTCGAGACCGGGGATACCGAAAACGACGCCAAATATATGGCCAACAAGCTCGTCAAGCTGCGCATCTTTGAGGATGAGCAGGAGAAGATGAACCGTTCGGTGGTCGACATCGGCGGGCAGATCCTGTGCGTGAGCCAGTTCACCCTACTGGGCGATGCCCGCGGGCAGAACCGCCCCGGCTTCACCGCTGCCGAGCGTCCCGCGGAGGCGAACCGCCTGTACGAGCTCACCTGCAGCCTGATCCGCGAGGCGGGCGTGCCCGTGGAGACGGGCGTCTTCCGCACCCACATGCAGGTCTCCCTGGTCAACGACGGCCCGGTCACCATTCTGCTGGACAGCCGCAAAAACTTCTGAAACGCAGGTCAGTATGAAAAGAGAATTGAAATTGGCGCTCCGCTATCTCAGCAGATACTGGGTCCAGTACCTGCTCGGCATCGTCGCCCTGTTCATCGTGGACAGGGTCAATGCCAACGTGCCCCTGCTGTCCGGCGAGCTCATCGACGGCCTCACCACTCGGGCGGAGACGGGCTTCGGCCTGCCCGAGATCGGGAACATCGTGCTGCGGCTGATCGGCATGGGCGCGATCATCGCCCTCGGGCGCTTCGGCTGGCGGTACTTCCTGTTCGGCTCCGCGCGCTCGGTGGAGCGCGACCTGCGCCGGGATATGTTCGCGCACCTCGAGACCCTGTCCATGTACTACTATAACGAGCACAAGACGGGCGACCTGATGGCGCACTTCACCAATGACCTGATGTCCGTGCGCAGGCTGCTGGGCATGACCGTCATCACCATCTTTGACGCCACCGTCATGCTGATCCTGGTGCTCAGGAACATGATCACCTATGTGGACGCGCGCCTGACCCTGACCGCCGTCGCGCCCATGATCGTCATCGTGGTGGGCAACGTGTTCTTCGGCAAGCACATGCACCGCCGCTTCCTGAAAAAGCAGGAGGCCTTTTCCGACCTGACCGACCAGGTGCAGGAATCCATCAGCGGCATCCGCGTCATCAAGGCCTTCGTGCAGGAGATGGCGCAGCTGAAGGCCTTCGCGAAGATCAACAGCAAAAACCGGGATAAGAACCTGGGAGTCGTGAAGCTGGTCGCCCTGTTCATCCCCATCCTCGAGCTGATCATCGGCCTGAGCCTGCTGGCGACCCTGCTGTACGGCGGCCGCCTGGCCATCTACGGCGAGATCACGCCCGGTCAGTTCGTCGCCTTCAACAGCTATGTGGGCATGCTGGTCTGGCCCATGATCGCCGTGGGCGAGGCCGTCTCCGCGGTCTCCCAGGGCATGGCGTCGCTTAGGCGCATCCGCACCATCCTGGACGAGAAGCCGGACATCCGCGACGAGGGCGATCCTTCCATCACCGGGCTGAAAGGCATGATCGACCTGAAAGACCTGACCTTCTCCTATCCGGGCGCTGAGGACCGGCCCGCGCTCAAGGATATCAGCGTGCACGTGAACGCCGGCGAGACCCTGGCCGTGATCGGGCGCACCGGAAGCGGAAAAACCACCCTGGCCAGCCTGCTGACCCGGCTGTGGGACACCCGGCTCCCGGATATGATCATGATCGACGGGCATTCGCTCAGGCACATCCCCCTTTCCGTCCTGCGCCGGGACATCGCCTACGTGCCCCAGGACAGCTTCCTCTTCAGCGATACGGTGGAGCACAACATCGCCTTTGCTGTGAGGGACGCCGACCATGAGGACGTGGTCCGCGTGGCGGAAGCCGCCCAGGTGCACGAGAACATCCTCGAGTTCCCCAACGGCTACGATACGGTGGTGGGCGAGCGCGGCGTGACCGTTTCCGGCGGACAGAAGCAGCGCATCTCCATCGCCCGCGCGCTGATGAAGGACGCGCCCATCCTGCTCCTGGACGACGCGCTTTCCGCCGTCGATACGGATACCGAAGAGAAGATCCTCGGCAACCTCAGGAAAATGCGCAAAGACCGCACCACGGTGATCATCGCCCACCGCATCTCCACCATCCAGCACGCGGATCATGTGCTGGTGCTGGACGAGGGGCGCTGCGCCGAATACGGCACCCATAACGAGCTGCTGGCCCTGGGCGGCATTTACCGCTCCATCTATGACAAGCAGCAGCTGGAGCGGCAGTTCCGGGAGGAACACCCCGACGATGAGACCGCCCCGAAGGGAGGTGAGGCCCGTGAGTGAGAACAAACGCATGAGCCTCAAGGAGCGCCTGCTCTCGCTGATCCGGCCCGAAACGGACAAGGATGACGGCATCCACTACGAAGGCAGCGCCATCCGCCGCATCCTCTCCTACATGAAGCCGCATCTGCGCACCTTCTTCATCTGCCTCATGCTGGTGCTCCTGGCCACCGCTCTCGAGATCTGGCGTCCCATCATCATCGGCGACGCCATTGACGAGTTCATCACCGGCCAGACGAGTGAGGTGGTATTGAGCAGCGGGCGCACCGAATGGGCGGCCGGGGAAATGGCGGACGCGCGCTTCCGGGGCGTCCTGATCGCCAGCGCGAAATACCTGCTGGCCCTCATCGGCCTGTTCCTGTGCAACCGCTTCGAATACCTGATGATGCAGAAGATGGGCCAGGACATCATTTACGATATGCGCAACCAGATCTTCACGCACATCGAGTCCCTGACCATGCGCTTCTTTGACACCACGCCTGTGGGCAAGCTGGTGACCCGCGTCACCAACGACGTGGAGTCCATCAACGAGGTCTTTACCGACATCCTGATCAAGCTGTTCCGCAACGTGGTCAAAATCATCGGCCTCATCATCATTATGCTGTCGCTGAACGCGCGGCTGGCCCTGTACAGCTTTATCCTGCTGCCGGTGGTGCTGGTGCTGACCGTCATCTTCCGCCTGATCTCCCGCAAGACCTACCGCATGGTGCGCACGCGCCTGACCGCCATCAACACTTACCTGAGCGAGCACCTTTCCGGCATGAAGATCATCCAGGTCTTCGGCTGCGAGGAGCAGAAGCTGGACGAGTTCTCGGAGAAGAACGACGACCTGTACAAGGCGGGCTATCGCGAGATGATGGTCTTCGCCCTGTTCAGGCCCGGGCTGTACCTGCTGAGCGTCTTCGCCCTGGCCATCGTCATGTTTTTCGGCGGGAAGACCGCGCTTGCGAACGTCATCACCATCGGCACCTTGTACAAGTTCCTCCAGTACATCGGCTCCTTCTTTGAGCCGATCCAGGAGCTGGCGGAGCAGTTCTCCACCCTGCAGAGCGCCATCGCGTCCTCGGAGAAGATCTTTACCCTGCTGGACACGAAGCCGCTGATCCCGAAGAACGAGCACCCGACGATCCTGCCCGAGATCAAGGGCCGCATCGAGTTCGACCACGTCTGGTTCTCCTACACCGGCGACGAGAAGGACTGGGTGCTTAGGGACGTCTCCTTCGTGATCGAGCCGGGCCAGAGCGTGGCCTTCGTCGGAGCCACCGGCGCTGGCAAGAGCTCCATCCTGAACCTGATCGGGCGCTATTACGACGTGCAGAAGGGCGCCATCCGCGTGGACGGCGTGGATATCCGCGAGCTCAGCAGGGAACAGCTGCGCCGCGCCATCGGCCAGGTGCAGCAGGACGTCTTCCTCTTCACCGGCGATATCCGCGGCAACATCCGCCTGCTGGATGAAAACATCACCGACCAGCAGATCGAGGACGCGGCCCGGGAGGTCAACGCGGCGCGGTTCATCGAGCGCCTGCCCGGCGGTTACTCCTCCCGCGTGACCGAGCGCGGCGCGACCTATTCCGCCGGCCAGCGGCAGCTGCTGTCCTTCGCGCGTACCCTGGCTTACCAGCCCAAGATCCTGATCCTGGACGAGGCGACCTCGAACATCGACACCGAGACCGAGCAATGGATCAAGGAGGCCGTGCACAAGCTGATGCAGGGGCGCACCGCCATCATGGTGGCCCACCGCCTCTCCACCATCCAGGACTGCGACCGCATCATGGTCATGCACCACGGACGCCTGCGCGAAAGCGGCACCCACCAGGAGCTCTTGCAGCTGGACGGGATCTACAAGCGGCTGTATGAGCTGCAGCTTGAATAATATGTGAATGTTATTGCAGGGGAGAGAACTTTTCTGAAGAAAAGTTCTCTCCCCTGCACCCCTCTTTCAAAAGACTTTACCTGTGTTTTAATAATTTATACATTATTGGCGCTGTCGGTGCGGCGCTTTTTTGTTACTCCGCCAGCGGGATGCCGTGGTCCCGGGCGAACCGGGCGGCGTAGCTGTCGGCGGGGCACTTGAACAGCACATAGGAGCCCTCAAATGCATTTTCGGCGATGGAGCTGACAGTAAGTAGCCGGGATCCGGATGATCGCTGTCTGCTGCAGCTGGGCAAAGGCCCTGCTCCCGATCTGCGTGACGCCGGACGGGATCACATATTCCTGGGCGGCAGTCCCCATCATCATCTCTGGGCCGGCCGCGCGGACATGCAGACCGTCATCATCAAAAAAAGCGCACAGCAACAAAGCCATCGTCTCATGGCGATTATCCTCCAGTATCAAGTATTGTTACAGCAAAACCACTGTTATGACAGAAGTGTTATTACAGCAGTCTTCCGCTGCGTTTCTCCGGGTCCAGGATCGCGCGGACGCGATAGGGATGGATGGGATGGGTGGAGCCGAAATTGATGCACCAGCGGGCGAAGCGCTCCAAAGCGCGGTTGTTCTCGTTGATGCGCTCCACATAGTCCTCGGCGTCCACGTGCTTATAAGCGTGGCGGCCGGCGGAGAGCATCATCATGGTCTCCAGCTCAGCCTTGCCGGCGGTCAGAGCCTGGGCGACGCGGTCGGCGGAGTACTCCCTGGCACGCTGCAGACCCAGGTAGAACAGCTGGCCCACGGCGGGGAAGAACATCGCCAGCATCGGCCACAGGGTGTAGGCCAGCTGCACATGATGCAGGTGTACGTGCCCAAACTCGTGGGCCATCACGAAGAAGACCGTATCAAAATCCTTGTTCTCCATGTAGGCCAGGTCCACGATCTCCGCGTTCAGCTGGATGAAGGTCTTGCCCGGCACCCAGCTGGTGTAGGCGTTCACCTGGCCGTTCATCTGCCGGACGTAGATCTCCGGCATCTTTTTGAGCCCCAGCAGGCGCGTGTACTCCTGCGCCTTGTGGTAGATCTCCGGAAAGTTCTTTTCAGACACGCGAATGCTGTAGGCCAGCTGTCCGCCGTAGTAGGCATAGTATTGGAAGAGCAGGCTGATCAGGAAGATCACGATGCCGCCGATGCCCGTGAACAGGCTGGCGATCAGGGCAATGGTGCTCAGCATAGTGACGGTGGTCGGGTCGCCGTAGCCATAGCTCTGGAGCTCCTCCAGGCTCGGCCGCTCCCCCGCACGCCAGAACACGTAAAAAATCGCCAGCACGCCCAGCACGATCAGGAGGCGGTACAGCCGCAGCTCCTTGCGGTGGCGGGTGCGCCGGATCTCCGCCTGCACCTCCTCCGGCTGCAGTTCTTCCGGAAACGCGATCTCAGTTTCAGGGGTCTCATGTTCAAAGTCCATTTCGGCACCTCACGCATTTCATAGTTTTGAAGTTACCAGTATATAATACGTTGTACATCCCTGTTTTCCTGCAAAAAAGTTATTGAAACGGAAAGCTCCTACCTTCTTTTGAAAACGGGAGTTTGCTAATATTCTAAGGGGAGAGGGCTTTTCTGTAGAAAAGCCCTCTCCCCTGCCCCCTCTCTCAAAAGACTTTTACTACTATTCTAAACTGTTATATGGTTCTGCTATAGACAACAATTTGTATATTAGCTGTGACTGTTGACTGCTGTCCGTCCAATAGTCATGATCGCACACGATAATCAATCTATCTATTGCACGACTAACCGCGGTATTGATCACGTTCTTCCCTTTTGATATCAAATTATTTGAGTCAGTAAACCATTTTTTCGTCGTATCAACAACACTCAATATACCAAACCGTATAAGCATTGCGCTCCATAGAGTCCGTTCTTTCTGTTCACATCAAAGCCATGATCCAGAAAATAATGAATGACTTGAAGCATATACTCGCCAATTAATTCATCATCGACTTCATGACCATCGTCTGTCTGCCAGCATTGATATCCACACAGGATCTCGTACAGAATATTTCCGTCGTACTCGTCACCTTCTGCATTGATGTCAGCCCCCAAGCAAATCAGTTCATCTGCCGCTGCAAAATCTGGCGGCCCGCTCTTTTGAAAAATCGATAGCAGTTTGGTTTCAAGCATGCCATAACCAAGTTTATGGTCATAAGCTTTATTTATATTGCTCATTCGTCATATTCTCCTCAAATTATACTGAATAACAGCCAAGATTACAGATACCTCTTCCAGTTCCACAACATATACAAGGGCAACGACACTGTCCGGCACCCTTCACAGTCATATTCTCCGATATTTTTCAAGGACGTTTTGAAGCCAACCTCCGGCGAGTAACGTCTGCAGAATTCAGCATAGCTCTTGGCACGGGTATTGTCCGCGGATTTTACTTCTATTGGGATCATCCGTCCGCGATCTTCCAGCAATAGATCCAGTTCTGCTGTGTTTCCGGACCGCCAGAAACAGCAAGGTATTCCCTGGGTCAGCATTTCATTGAGGGCATAGTTTTCGCTCAGTGCCCCCTTGAACCTCTCGTACAAAGCATTTCCGTTGAGAATCGTTTCCTGGGACAGACCTGCCCGGCAACGCAGCAGCCCGACATCCGACATATACACCTTAAAATAAGCAGCATCCACAGATCCAGACAGGGGTATTTCCGGTTTCTCTGTTTTATAAAGCGGGTTAACTAACCCCGCATCCCGAAGCCAGAGCAAGGCATCCTCCAATTCCGATGAGCGTTTGCCCTCCCGGACGTGCGAAAAGACGAATTTGTTATTCTCCTTCGCCAGCTGGACCGGCACAGAATCCCATATCCAGCGGATCTTTTCTACTTCACTTAACGGCGCGTGTTTGGCAAAATCGTCGCTGTAGTCATTCAGTATCTCCCTCTGGACCTTTTCTACCTCGTCGTAGTCCCGTGTATCACACCATATTTTTACTGCTTCAGGCATACCACCCACGATATAGTAATTCCTGAGCGCTTTTTCCATAGGAACGGAATACAGTTCCGGCAGTAGCCTGTCAGCGGGCCAGTCGCTGAGCATTTCAGCCAAGGTTCCTTCTCCCTCCGCATCAAGGAACTCGCGGAATGAAAGCGGGTACATCTGGAGCCGATTGACCTTGCCAACGGGAAAAGAGATCTGCTCCTTGCGCAGCGCAACGCCCAGCAATGAACCGGCCGCAACGATATGCAGCCCAGGTATGTTTTCACAGAAGTACTTTAGTGAAGTAATCGCCCGGGGGCACTCCTGGATCTCATCCAGTATAAGCAGCGTAGAACCAGGCACAATCGGCGTTTTGACCTGCAACGATAGTTCCTTCAAGATTCGATCTGTGTTAAAATCAAAATCAAAAATGGCACTCAGTTTGTCGTGCTCTTCAAAGTTCACATAGGCAGTGTTTTCAAAAATAGATTTTCCAAAATCCTTCAGCGTATAGGTCTTACCACACTGGCGGACGCCTGTCAGAAGCAACGGTTTTCTTCTCGTACTGTCCTTCCAGCTCAACAGTTGACTCGTGATTGATCGTTTCATTCCTGTAACTCCCTGCTTTCCTGACATTTTTGTTTTCCTTGTCCAGCCGTCTTTCAGATTATAGCACAGAATTTGCGTTTTTCATAGGAGTTTTTGATATTAATTTGCGTTTTTCATATGAACTTTTGCAATGTCTTTGCGTTTTTCATATGAACTTTTGCATTGCACTTGCATTTCCGGCAGTCAACATTTACGATCTGGCCGTCTGCGCAACGCATTTGTAATTGTTTTGTCGTTTCATTGTTGCATTCGCAACGGTAGGGTGGTATAATCACCTCAGCACTCTCCCGAAAGGGAAATATTTATTTGAAAGGTGGAACACCCTATGGCTTCTTCCAAGTCCAAAGCGCCGCTGAAGCTTTTGATCATCTCCCTGGTGATCACGCTGTGCTTCAGCTTCCTGGCCTGCCTGTTCAACACGGGCATGTTTTCCGTCAATGTATCCCGCATCAGCTTCGATACCGCCAACGGCAAACTGAGCGGCCTGCTCTACATGCCGAAGGACGCCTCGGCTTCCAACCCGAAGCCCACAGTCATCGTCACCCACGGCTACCTGAACTCCGCGGAAATGCAGGACGCCAACGCCATCGAGCTCAGCCGCCGCGGCTATGTGGTGCTGGCGCTGGACATGTATGACCACGGCCACAGCGATATCAACGAATCCGTATACGAGCCCTACGCCCCCTACGGCGCCTTCCTGATGACCTGGGCGCCCTTCTGGGTCAACTCCATGAACGACGCCGTCCAGTACATGTATGATCAGCCCTACGTGCTGAAGGATGCCAACGGCAACGGCGTCATCGGCGTCACCGGCCACAGCATGGGCGGCTTCTCCAGCACCATGGCTGTCTCGCAGGACGAGCAGGCCTTCGCCACCACCGGTGTGCGCAAGATCATGGCGAACCTGACCGAGGGCAGCGACTTCGGCTACTCCGGCATCTTCGGCGTCACCGCCGACGTGTTCAACCAGGCCGGCGGCGGCCGCACCCTGGGTAAGGTTGCCGCGCAGTACGACGAGTTCTTCTTCAACGCGCCCGACGATCCCGCCGGCACCGTGCGCAAGAAGAATTATGTCGCGACCCCCGACGGCCAGACCTTCCTGCAGCAGGCGGCGGGCCAGCCCAACACCTGGTATGACACCAGCGACGGCGGCAAGCGCATCATCTACCAGCCTGCCCAGACCCACCCCTGGAACCACTTCTCCAAGACGACCACCGCGAACGCCATCGAGTTCTACACCACCGCCTTCGCCGGCTATCAGGACGGCATCAAGAATATTGCCGCTACCAACCAGATCTGGCAGTGGAAGGAAGCCAGCGAGTGCGTCGCGCTGGTGGGCTTCATCCTCTTCCTGCTGGCCATCGCCAAACTGCTGATCGGCCTGCCCTTCTTCTCCAACGCGAACACCGGCGCGCTCAAGCCCCAGAAGGGCGCTGCGGGCACCCGCCGCATCGTGGGCATCGTGATCATGGTCGTCGCGATCCTGCTGCCCGGCATCCTGTTCGAGACCCTGTACGGCTGGGACACCGCGTCCGTCGGCATGAACATCATCTTCTGGGCGGCCATCGTCCTGGGCGTCTGCGGCTGCGCCTACGGCGTCATGCAGTTCACCAAGGAAAAGGACAAGAAGTTCCTGGTCGGCGGCTGCTTCGCGCTGGTCTCCGGCGGCATCCTGGCCGTACTGAGCAAAATGAGCCTCTACGGCGCCGCCACCACCTGGACCGCGCCTGTGGTCAACGACATCGCGAAATGGACCGTTGGCTGCACCTTCATCTCCCTGCTCATCATGAGCCTGGTCTGGCTGTTTGACAAGTCCAAGGATGGTGTGACCCTGGCGGACTACGGCGTCACCTTCAAGCCCATGGCCATCATCGGCGGTCTGTGCGTCGCCCTCGTGAGCGTCGTGGCAGCCTACGCCGTACTGTTCCTGATCGACCTGATCTTCAAGACGGACTTCCGCATCTGGACCTTCGCCTTCAAGACCTTCGACGCGAACATCTGCCCCGCTATGCTGCGCTACCTGCCCACCTTCCTGGCCTTCTACATCGTCAGCACCGCGTCCATCTGCATCAACACCAATACCGAGCGGCTGCAGGGCTGGAAGGGCTACTGCGTGGCCATCGCGCTCAACGCGGGCGGCGCGCTGCTCTGGCTCATCCGCCAGTATGTCACCCTCTTTGCCACCGGCGTGGCTGCGCATCCCGGCGCTGCCCTGAGCGGCATCGTGCTGGTCGCCATGGTCGCGACCCTGGCCGTCGCTGCCTGCATCAGCCGTTTCCTCTACAAGCGCACCGGCAACATCTGGGCTGCCGCCTTCACCAACGGCCTGCTCATGACCATCATGACGGTCGCGAACACGACGGTGTTCTACAAGTAAGGTTTGTATGCTTTCGCCGGGGAGGGAACTTTTCTGAAGAAAAGCTTCCCTCCCCGGCACCCCACCCTCAAAAGACTTTCCTTCCGCCGGCTACTGCCGGCGGGGTAATATTAAACGGAGCCGCTGCTCACTGGCAGCGGCTCCGTTTGATATTTATTAAGGGTTTGGGAGCTTACAGCAGGCTCGCCACACACTTTTCCACATCCGCCATGCTCGCGGTGGGCTCGAAGCGGGCGACCACGTTGCCCTGGCGGTCCACGACGAACTTGGTGAAGTTCCACTTGATCGCGGGATTGTTCTTATAGTCCTTGTCGATCTTCTTCAGCATCAGGCTCATCGCCAGCGCGGCCGGGCTCTTGCCGAAGCCCTCGAAGCCCTTCTGAGACTTCAGGTAGGCGTACAGGGGCAGCTCGTTCTCGCCGTTCACGTCGGACTTCTTCATCTGCGGGAACTGGGTGTTGTACTTCAGGGTGCAGAATTCTTGGATCTCCTCGTCGTTGCCGGGGGTCTGGCCCGCGAACTGGTTGCAGGGAATGTCGATGATCTCCAGGCCCTGGTCATGATACTTCTCGTAAATACTCTCCAGGTCCTTGTACTGCGGGGTGAAGCCGCAGCCGGTGGCCGTATTCACAACGAGCATCACCTTGCCCGCGTAATCAGAGAGTTTCACTTCTTCGCCCTTGGGGGCCGGTACGGTATAATCATAAATGCTTGCCATTGTGACTCCCTCCTTTGATTTGGTACAATTATATTTTATCAAACACAATTTCGCCTGTCAACAAAAAAATGCGGCAGAAAAGGTGCATTTCCTCTTCCGCCGCAGCAGAACACGTTTATAATACTGTCTTCTCCGGGATCATGCTCCCGTCCTTTTCCAGCCAGAAGACCGGCCGGTCTGGCACGATCTTTGGCGTATAGGGCGGCACCGGATGGGGCAGGAAGAGGCCGATGGGCCTGTGCTCCAGGATCGTCCGGGCGTAGTCCCGTCCGTCCTTCAGCGGCTCCTCCAGCAAGACACCCGCCAGCTTTTCAGGGCACATGCGGTCGATGTGATGGTTGTCCGAGCCCGCCGTAATCGGCAGGCCCAGGGACTCCGCGTAGCGCATCGCCAGGGTGTTCCATTGATCCTCATTGCCGGTGTTGACGCCCTCCACCCCGTCGCAGAAGTACGGGGAGAGCCAGATGGTGCTGATATAGTCCCGGGCGCGGAAGGGGTGCGCCTGCACCACGCAGCCGCCGGCGGCGCGCACCATGCGGTGCTGCTCCTCCCGGGTCCAATGGATCATCTCGGGATGCTCGAGCATGAACCGCTCGTCGAGGCCGTAGATCAGGTATTCGTCGCCGTCGATCCGCTCTTCCCAGCCGAAAAACACGGGGAAGCCGCGCTTTTCGCCCTCCTCCCGGGCGTGACGGTAGCCAGAGCAGAACTGGTCCACAAATTCCGGCCAGGGCAGCGCCCGGTCCACCGCGCAGTTGCCGCGGTAAAAGTGATCGGTGATGATGATCCCGTCATAGCCGAGATCCTGATAGCGCGCGATATACTCCCGGCCCGGCGTATCGGAGCACTTGCTGGCCTCTGCCGTGTGCATGTGGGTCTCGTACAGGTATTTTCCGCCGATCATGCGTTTTCCTTCACGGGCCGGATCAGAATGAAGGGTGTCAGCTCGCCGCCCTGTCCGGAGGGATTATCCTTCAGCGCGTCCTGGATCTGGTCGTCGCTGAGCGGGAAATCAGAGCACTTGCCCAGCTGGTTCTGGTCGATATCGTTGGCATCCATCAGCACTACAGGCACGCCCGTAGCCTTTTCCAGCGCGTCGCACAGTTCCACCGGGTTCTCGTTGTTGATCAGGGCCAGGTCCTTATAGCGGTCGAAGGACGAACGGTAGTAGAACCCGTCGATCCCCGCCACGCCGGGGCCCACGATCTTGTAGAACACGCCGTGCACGCCGAACAGCTTGGTCACCGCGGACGCGATGGACGCGAACACTACCTTGGGCGCGCCCACCATGTCGATGGCCAGCTGCAGCTTGTAGGCGTCGTGCATGCCGATGCCCGCCTTGGTCTCGCTGGCGTGCTTGGAAAGCGCCTTGGCCCAGAAGCCGGGATGCACCTGCTCCTTGGTGCGCACGTTCTTCGTGCACATGGCCATCACCTTCGCGCCGAAGGCCAGCACGTCGCCGGGCTGATACAGCGGCAGCACGTACTTCTTCACCAGCTCCGCCTGGTCCTCCCCCACCTCGATGAAGTGGGTCTGGATCGCGAACCGGTCATACTGCTTCCCGTCGCGGCCGGTCAACCGTCCGCGGTCGAAATAGGTGATGCCGTTCAGCTCCCGGCGCTGTTCTTCTTTGTTCTTGGATTCGGTACCCATCTTGTCCTCCTCAGTACGCCTTGGCGAAGTACATCACCTTATGGGCCTTTTTGCCGCAGCAGACGCAGGTCTCGCCGAAGGGCGTCTGGTCGAAGGGCATGTTGCGGGACGTGGCGCTGAAGCGGGCCTTGATCTCGTCCTCACAAGCCTGGTCGCCGCACCACATGGCGCGGGCATAGCCGCCGTTCACCTGCTCGCCCAGCTCGTCCATATTGAAAACGTCCTTGGTGTGCGCCTTGCGGAACTCGTCGGCGATCTTGAACATGTTGGCGGTGATGTCGTCCATCATCCCGACCAGCGCGTCCCCGAGGCCCTCCAGCGGCAGGGAAGCCTTTTCAAAGGTATCGCGGCGGCAGACCATCGCGGCGCCCTTCTCGATGTCGCGGGGGCCGATCTCCACGCGGACGGGCACGCCCTTGAGCTCCCACTCATTGAACTTGAAGCCTGGGGAGACGTTGTCGCGGTCGTCCAGCTTCACGCGCAGGCCGGCCTTGCGCAGCTCCTCGGCCACCTCTGCGCACTTTTCGAGCACGCCGCCCTTGTGCGCGGCCACGGGCACCAGCACCACCTGGTAGGGCGCGATGGCGGGCGGCAGCTTCAGGCCGCGCTCGTCGCCGTGGGTCATGATGATGGCGCCGATCAGGCGGGTGGAGACGCCCCAGCTGGTCTCATAGCAGTATTCGAGCTTGCCTTCCTTGCTCAGGTACTGGACGTTGTAGGGCACGGAGAAGTTGGTGCCGAAGTTGTGGGAGGTACCGGCCTGCAGGGCCTTGCCGTCCTGCATCATGGCCTCGATGGAATAGGTCGCGCGGGCGCCGGCGAACTTCTCCTTTTCGGACTTCTGGCCGCAGAACACGGGGATAGCCAGCTCCTGCTCCGCAAAGTCGCGGTAGACGTAGAGCATCTGCATGGTCTCCTCTTCCGCTTCCTCGGCGGTGGCGTGCACGGTGTGGCCCTCCTGCCACCAGAATTCCGCGGTGCGCAGGAAGGGGCGGGTGGTCTTTTCCCAGCGCATGACGGAGCACCACTGGTTGTACTTGAGGGGCAGGTCGCGCCAGGACTCGACCCACTTGGCGAACATGGTGCAGAAAATGGTCTCACTGGTGGGGCGCACGGCCAGCCGCTCCTGCAGCTTTTCGGTACCGCCCTGGGTCACCCAGGCCACTTCGGGGGCGAAGCCCTCCACGTGCTCCGCTTCCTTGAGCAGCAGGCTTTCCGGGATCAGCATGGGCATGGATACGTTCTCGTGCCCCGTGGCCTGGAAACGGCGGTCGAGCCCTTCACGGATGAGCTCCCAGATGCGGTTGCCGTAGGGCTTCATGGCCATGCAGCCGCGCACCGGGGTGTAATCCATCAGGTCCGCCATGGTGACCACGTCGGTATACCACTGGGAAAAGTCCTTGTCCCGGGGAGTGATGTGTGTTACGAATTCCTGCTTCTTGTCCGCCATGATCTGAATCTCCTTCATGTTTGAAATAATACTGTCGCGAAAACAAAAAAACGTCCCCTTGCGCAGGGACGAAGCTTGCTTCGCGGTACCACCTTGCTTGGCGCGTGATCCGCGCCCGCTTTGCCGTCCGCTAACGGTGACGAGCCGTCCGCCTTTCAGCGGAAATGATCCCGGGGCGGGCAACGTCCACATGCGCGCTTTCAGCCGCGGCGCGCTCTCTGTGCCGGACGACGGACATCGTTCCCCGTTCAGGCGCTATTATACAGAAGAAGGGCGGGTTTGGCAAGGGGAAACTGACGCAGCGCATCAGTTGCGCTGTCAATGAATATTCCCGCGGATCGTCCGTCCGCGTTTTTCATCAGATGATCAGATGTTTTTCTCCTGTATTTATGTTTTCAGATTGTATAAATAATGTATTTATACAGTATTTTTCTTGCATCCACGCCTGAATGGCGTATAATTTATTCTGTTTGATGGAGCAATGATATTGTTCTGTCGCATCGATCATGCCGCATGGAGCGGTTGAAAGATAGAGGGGCTTTCATGAGTTCAAAGTTGATGTTCTACATACTCAAGCGCGTCCTGCTGGCGATCCTGACCATCTGGATCGTCATCACGGTGACGTTCTTCATCATGCACGCCGTGCCGGGCGGGCCGTTCGTCGGCGAAAAGGCCATCTCCAAGGAGGCCCAGGCGGCGCTGGAAGCCAAGTACGGGCTGGACAAGCCCCTCTTTGAGCAGTACACCACCTATCTGAGGGACATCCTGACCAAGTTCGACTTCGGGCCCTCCCTGAAGCAGCGCGGACGCCAGGTGATCGACATCATCATGGACGGCATGAAGACCTCGGCCAAGCTGGGCCTCATCGCCGCGGGACTGGCGGCTGTCTTCGGCATCGTGCTAGGCGCTGTGGCAGCCATCCGCCGCAATACCATCCTGGACAAGACCATCATGGTCATCACCACGGCCTTCGTGTCGATGCCGTCCTTCATCATGGGGTCGTTCCTGCTGATCATATTCTCGGTATCGCTCAAATGGCTGCCGGCCAACGGCGCCATGAAGGGCGGCCTGGTACTGCCGGTCATCACGCTGATGCTCTATCCCATGAGCTATATCACGCGCCTGACCCGGTCCTCCATGCTGGACGTGCTCGGGCAGGACTACATCCGCACCGCGCGCGCCAAGGGCGTCTCCAAGTGGCGGATCATCTTCGGCCACGCCCTCAAGAACTCGCTGATCCCGGTCATCACCTATTTCGGGCCGATGCTGGCCTTCATCGTCACCGGCTCCATGGTGGTGGAGCAGATCTTCGCCGTGCCGGGCATCGGGCGCCAGTTCGTGTCCAGCATCACCAACCGCGATTACACCATGATCATGGGCACCACTATCTTCCTCGCCTCCCTGATCGTCATCATGAACCTGGTCAGCGACCTGCTGTACAAGGCCGTCGACCCGCGCATCGAATTCGAATAAAGGAGGCGGAAAGCAACGATGTTCAGTGCCAACAAACCCTTCAGCATGCATCTGGATCCGGACGCTTTCCGTCCCGCGACGGAATCAGAAAAGGAATACATCTCCAAGATGCGTCCCTCCAGCACCTTCTTCCGGGACGGGTGCAAGCGCCTGCTCAGAAACAAGGTGGCCACGATCAGCCTGATCGTGATCGTGCTGGTGACCATCACCTCCATCGTGCTGCCGATGGTCTGGCCCTACTCCTATGACGCCATGCTGGGCGTGCGCCCCGGCAAGCCGGCGGACAGCTCCTACAACAACCTGCAGCCCTTCACCTGGGGCAAGACGGAGCTCAAGCGCATCGAGGCCGGGGAGAAGCTCTTCCCCCACATCTTCGGCACCGACTCCCACGGCCGCGATTACTTCATCCGCGTGGTCTACGGCACGCGCATCTCGCTGGCTGTCGGCTTCTTCGCCAGCATCATCGTGCTGATCATCGGCATGACCATCGGCTCCATCGCGGGCTACTTCGGCGGCAAGGTCGATATCGTGATCATGCGCATCGTGGATATGATCTACTCCCTGCCGGACATGCTGGTCATCATCCTGCTGTCGGTGGTCCTGAACCGGACGCTGAACGTAGACGGGACGATCTTCGCCAAGATCGGCGCGAACGTGATCTCCATGTTCATCGTATTCGGTCTGCTGTACTGGGTCAGCATGGCGCGTCTGATCCGCGGCCAGATCCTCTCCCTGCGCGAGCAGGAGTACGTGCTCTCCGCCCAGGCCACCGGTGCCGGCGGCAGCTGGATCATCCGCAAGCACCTGCTGCCCAACTGCATCTCCGTGATCATCATCTCCACGGCGCTGCAGATCCCCAACGCGATCTTTACGGAGAGCTTCCTCTCCTTCCTGGGCCTGGGCGTGAACGCCCCGATGCCCTCCCTGGGCTCCCTGGCCTCCGACGCGCTGAACGGCATCACCTCCTACACCTACCGCCTGGTCATCCCCGCGGTGGTCATCTGCCTGATCGTGCTGTCGCTGAACCTGTTCGGCGACGGCCTGCGCGACGCCTTCGACCCCAAGCTCAACGCCTGAGCGACTGACACTGGAAAGGTTATTACTGGATATGGCACTATTGGAAGTCAAGGATCTGCGCACCTCATTCTTTACGGACGCAGGCGAGGTCAAAGCGGTGGACGGGATCTCCTTCAACCTGGACCACGGCAAGGTGCTGGGCATCGTGGGCGAATCCGGCTCCGGTAAATCCGTCACGGCCTATTCGATCATGCAGATCCTCGCCCCCACGGGCAGGATCGTTGGAGGCAGCGTCAAGCTGGAAGGCCAGGAGCTGGTAGGCGCGGATGAGAGCACCCTGCGCCACATGCGCGGCAACAAGATCTCCATCATCTTCCAGGATCCCATGACCTCCCTGAACCCCACCTATACGGTCGGCCACCAGCTGATGGAAGCCATCATGCTGCATACGAAACGCAACCGCAGGCAAGCCAGGGAACGGGCGCTGGAGATGCTGAGGCTGGTCAACGTCAACGACCCCGAGAAGCGCATGAAGCAGTACCCCTATGAGCATTCCGGCGGCATGCGCCAGCGCATCATGATCGCCATGGCGCTGGCCTGCGAGCCCGATATCCTGATCGCCGACGAGCCCACCACCGCCCTGGACGTGACCATCCAGGCACAGATCCTGGAGCTGATGCAGGACCTGCAGAAGAAGCTGGGCATGGCCATCATCATGATCACCCACGACCTGGGCGTCGTCGCCCAGATGTGCGATGAGATCATCGTCATGTACGCCGGCGGCATCTGCGAGCGCGGCACGGCGGACGCGATCTTCTACCACCCGCACCACGAGTACACCAAGGGCCTGCTGCGCTCCATCCCCCGGGACGAGAACAACGGCCAGCGCCTGCAGCCCATCACCGGCACCCCCATCGACCTGCTGAACATGCCCAAGGGCTGCCCTTTCGCCCCGCGCTGCGACCACGCCATGAAAATCTGCCTGACCGAGCGCCCGGAGGAGATGCGGATGAACGACGAGCAGATCAGCCGCTGCTGGATGAACGTCAAGGACGGCATCGACGCGGGCAATATCACTGTGGAAAGGAGCGCGTCCCATGTCTGAAAACAAAACGCTCCTCGAAGTCCGGAACCTCAAACAGTACTTTGACATCAACATGGGCTTCTTCCGCTCGAAGCCACTGAAGGCCGTGGACGATGTGTCCTTCAGCATCCGCAAGGGCGAGACGCTGGGCCTGGTGGGCGAGTCCGGCTGCGGCAAGACCACCGTGGGCCGCAGCATCCTGCACCTGTACAAGCCTACCGGCGGACACGTGATCTACGACGGACAGGAGATCAGCAGCAAGGAATCCCTGCGCGAGTTCCGCCGCAAGGCCACCATGGTCTTCCAGGATCCCTACTCCTCGCTGAACCCGCGCATGACGGTTTCCGACATCGTGGCGGAGCCCCTGGACGTGCACAAGCTGTACAAGACCAGGAAGGAGCGCGAGGACCGGGTGCTGGAGCTGATGGGCTATGTGGGCCTGAACAGCGAGCACGCCTCCCGCTACGCCCACGAGTTCTCCGGCGGCCAGCGCCAGCGCATCGGCATCGCCCGCGCCCTGGCGGTCAACCCCGAGTTCATCGTCTGCGACGAGCCCGTCTCCGCCCTGGACGTCTCCATCCAGGCCCAGGTCATCAACATGTTCGACGACCTGCAGGACAAACTGGGCCTGACCTATCTGTTCATCGCCCACGACCTACTGGTGGTGCGGCACATCTCCGACCGCATCGCGGTCATGTACCTGGGCAAGATGGTGGAGCTGGCGGACGCCGAGGAGATCTACAAACATCCGCTGCACCCCTATTCCCAGTCCCTGCTGAGCGCCGTGCCCATGCCCGACCCGAAGACAGCGCGCGCCAACAAGCGCATCGTGCTGACCGGCGACATCCCCAGCCCCCTGAACGCGCCCTCCGGCTGCCCCTTCCGCACCCGCTGCCGCTACGCCAGGCGGGAATGCGCTGAAAGCATGCCCAGCTTCGAGCAGGTCGCCGCCGGCCACTACGTCGCCTGCCACCGCGTGAAAGAGATCAACTGAGCTTCATCTATGCGCGCACTGCGCATTCATGAATAAATTACTTACAGGAGGAACCTACCATGAAAAAGCTGTTTGCCCTCATGCTGGCTGTCATGATGATGCTGTCCTGCGTCGCCGTGACGAACGCGGAAGCCGCCAAGACGTCCCTGAACGTCTGCATCGCCTCCGAGCCCGACACCATCGACCCCGCCCTGAACTCCGCGGTCGACGGCGCCACCCTGATCATCCACCTCTTCTCCGGCCTGAGCAAGTGGTCCCAGGACGCGAACGGCGGCCTGCAGATCGTACCCGATCTGGCCACCGAGCTGCCCCTGCCCGTGATCAATGAGGACGGCACCGCCACTTACACCTACACCCTGGTGGACGGCCTCAAGTGGTCCGACGGCAAAGACCTGACCGCGAAGGATTTCGAGTTCGCCTGGAAGCGCGCCGCTTCTTCCGCGCTGGGCGCCGACTACGGCTACATGTTCGAGGTCGTCAAGGGATATCCGGATGAGCTGGCCGTCGAAGCCACCGACGACAAGACCCTGGTCGTGACCCTGAACAACGACGTTTCCTACTGGAACGAGCTGCTCTCCTTCCCCACCTTCCTGCCCGTCCGTGAGGACGTGGTCTCCAACGAAGCCTGGGCCACCGATCCCGCCACCTATGTGAGCAACGGCGCCTACACCATGACCGCGTGGGAGCACAACTCCTACATCACCCTGACCAAGAACCCCAACTACTTCAAGGCTGACGAGATCACCATGGACGAGATCAACTTCTATCTCTCCGATGATGAGAACAACATGCTGGCCAACTATCAGAACGGCGACTGGGCAATGATCGACAACGTGCCCAATGCTGAGATCGACGCCCTGAAAGCCCAGTATCCCACCGAGTTCTTCGTCGGTTCCCAGATGGGCACCTATTATGTGTCCTGGAACGTGAACGCCGAGATCCTGCCCGAAGGCTGCGAGCTGACCGGTGACGACGCCGAAAAGGCGCGCGCTGAGATCCGCTTCGCCCTGGGCCTGCTCTTCGACCGCAACTACATCGTGACCGAGATCGGCAAGGCCGGCCAGCAGCCCGCCTCCTCCTTCGTCGCGCTGGGTCTGACCGACGCTGACGGCGCCAAGCAGTTCTATGAAGTCGCCGGCCCCTCCGACGAGTATGCCGGCTACTGGAACGTGTCCGCGGACGCCTACGAGGCCAACTGGGACACCGCCATCGAGACCCTGAAGAAGTACTACACCTATGACGAAGCCGCCGGCAAGTTCACCAACTTCCCGACCATCGAATACCTCTACAACACCAACGACGGCCACAAGCTGATCGGTGAATACCTGCAGAGCGTCTTCGCCGGCGTGGGCATCAACATGAACCTGGTCAACCAGGAGTGGAACACCTTCCTGAACACCCGCAAGAACGGCGACTACACCGTCGCCCGCAACGGCTGGCTGGCGGACTACAACGATCCCATCTCCTTCCTGGATATGTGGGTCTCCAACTCCGGCAACAACGACTCCCAGTTCGGCAAGGGCGCCAACGCGGAAGCCAAGATCTACTCCATCGACCTGACCCCCTACGGCGTCGACGTGAAGGTGGAGAACGGCACCTGGGCCGAGACCTATGACGCTGCCATCGCCGCCATCAAGGCCTGCGGCGACAAGGAAGCCCGCTACGGCATGATGCACGCCGCCGAGGACCTGCTGATGAGCACCGGCGCCAACCCCGCTGTACTACTACACGGACATCTACATGATCTCCGAGAACGTGCAGGGCTTCTTCGCGAACCCGCTGGGCTACAAGTACTTCATGTACTGCACCGTCGCCCAGTAAGCTGAATCAAGCGCAGGGGCTGCCGTCCGGCAGCCCCTGTTTCATATTTGGATCGAAATATCAGTCTATGACAAATCCAAAGTGGTACTTTGGATTTGTCACAGGGAGGTTTTATCATGTACCAGGTAAAAGGTAAATGGGCGCTGATCACGGGGGCGGCGCGGGGCATCGGATATCTGACGGCCAAATTCATGGCCGGGCAGGGCTGCAACCTGATCCTGCACAGCCGGAAGCTCAGCCACACCGAAAAGGTGCTGGCCGAGGTCAGACAAATGGGGGTACAGGCCTGCGCGGTGGAAGCGGAACTGAACGATCTGGACGCCGTACAAAGGATGCTCGGCGAGATCGACCGGATGAACGTGGATGTGGACATCGTGCTCAACAACGCGGGGCTGCAGATCGCCTACCGCACCGATTATTGCAGCACGCCCGTGTCCGACTATGAGATTAGCTTTAGGGTGAACACCATCGCGCCGGTCATGATCTGCTATCATTTCCTGCCGAAGATGATCGCCAAGGGCACCGGCCGCATCCTGAACACCACCAGCGGCATCGCCCTGGATGTGTGCCAGGCGGGCTATTCCGCCAGCAAGGCCGCTCTGGACAAGATCACCATCGACCTGGGCTCCAAGGTGCAGGGCACCGACGTGATGATCAACCTGACCGACCCGGGCTGGTGCCGCACCGACCTGGGCGGCCAGCATGCCCCCAACGCCCCCGAGAGCGCCATCCCCGGCATCGTCGCGGGCGTCTTTGCGGACGATAAAAAGTCCGGCCGTTTCCTGGGCGCCCAGTACTTTGCGGGCCTGACCCTCGAAGAGGCCGTCACCAAGGCCGAGCGGGATTTTGACAGCCCATACTGATCCGGAGGGACTTAGCATGAAAAATGACAATGTGCATTCCATGCTCTTATTGCTTGTCGGAGGATATCTATTATACACAGCCTACCATCTGTTTGAAAACCTGCAGTCCGGGTCCCAGGATATGTCGCGGACAGCATTTATTCTGCTAATCGCGCTGTTCGCACTCGTGGGGTGCGGAGTGCTCGCTTATGCATATGTCATATGGCGGAACGGAAAGAAGAAAAAGGACGGCGGAAACGACGATCATCCGACAGGGGAAAAATGACACCGCACATCCATCTTCATCTGCCCGGCGGCTGTAAGTCACCGACTGCTGATCAACTGTTGCGCAGGCAATGCTCATAATTATACAAGTTCGATAATTTTGCCCTCACATTTGATTGCCCATGCAAAAAGTACTTTACAAATACACCCTTTAGTTGTATAGTATGGCTATCAAATTTCCAGATGTCACTTCTGGAATAAAAAGAAAAGGAGATGTATCGCCCATGAAAAAGTTTGTTAGTCTGTTTCTGGCTCTGATCATGGTGCTGAGCGTATGCGTTATCGCATCCGCTGACGCCGCCCCCAAGAAAGTCGGTATCTCCATGCCCACCCAGTCTTTGGAGCGCTGGAACCGTGACGGCGAATACCTGAAGAACCAGTTCGAAGCCGCCGGCTATGAAGCCATCCTGACCTATTCCGACAACAAGAACGAGCAGCAGGTCAACGACATCGACAACATGCTGAGCCAGGGCATCGACCTGTTGATCATCTCCGCGATCGACGGCGAAGGCCTGAACACCGTTATGGATCGTGCCGCTGAAGAAGCAGTGCCCGTCATCGCTTATGACCGCCTGATCATGAACGACGCTGTCGAGTACTATGTCTCCTTCGATAATTACACCGTCGGCAAGCTCCAGGGCGAATATGTCGAGAAAGCCCTCGATCTGGCGAATGCCGGTGACAAGACCTACAATATGGAATTTACCGCCGGCGACCCCGCCGACAACAACGCTGGCTACTTCTTCAACGGCGCCTATGACGTCCTGAAGGGCTACATCGCCGATGGCAAGATCATCGTGGTTTCCGGCCAGACTGACTTCCAGCAGGTCGCCACCAACCAGTGGAGCACCGACACTGCTCTGAGCCGCGCTCAGAACATCCTGGCTTCCTACTATGCCGACGGCACCACCCTGGATGCCTGGCTGTGCTCCAACGACTCCACCGCCGCCGGTGTCGCCCAGGCTATCGAGAGCGACTATGCCGGTGACAACGCCGTGATCGTGACCGGCCAGGACGGCGACATCGCCAACCTGCGCAACATCGTGGACGGCAAGCAGACCATGACCGTTTACAAGAACGTCGCGAACGAAGCGGTCGTCACGCTGGAAGTTGCCAAGGCCATCCTGAGCGGCGCTCCCGTGGACGAAAGCCTGATCGCCAACTTCGGCGATGTCGAGTGCGCGTTCGACACCACCAGCTACTTCACCTCTGAAGGCCACTTCGCCACTTCTTACCTGCTCGTGCCGACCGTCGTGACCAAGGACAATCTGCAGTACCTGGTCGACATCGGCCTGTATCAGTGGGATGCTGACCAGGTTTACCTGCTCGCCAAATAATCAGCAAAACTCATTGCTCTGCCTCTTCAAAAGGGGCAGAGCATTCTGCTATGCATGGAGGGCGGGGTTCAGGCCCCGCCCTTTATTTGAAATCGACGCTATCAAAGGAGGAATCGCGCTTGGCTGACGTCATCCTGGAAATGAAAAACATCACCAAAGAATTCCCGGGTGTCAAAGCGCTTGACAACGTGAATCTGGTGGTGGAACGCGGCGAGATCCATGCTCTTATCGGTGAAAACGGAGCCGGGAAAAGCACCTTGATGAACGTACTCTCCGGAATCTACCCCTATGGCACCTATACCGGCGAAATCTATTATAACGGCAAGCTTTGCCAATTCAAGACCCTCAAAGAATCCGAAGCGCAGAACATCGTGATCATTCACCAGGAGCTGGCGCTGATTCCACTGCTTTCCATTGGCGAGAACATGTTTTTGGGCAACGAGTTCAAGAACAGCGCCGGCATCATCGACTGGAACAGAACCTATGCAGAAGCCGAAAAACACATGAAGCAAGTCGGGCTGCAAGAATCTTCGCATTCACTGATCAAGGATATCGGCACCGGCAAGCAGCAGCTGGTGGAGATCGCAAAAGCGTTTTCCAAAAACGTGAAGCTGCTGATCCTCGATGAGCCGACCTCGTCCCTGAATGACGAAGACGCAAAAATGCTTCTGGATCTCCTGATGGAGTTCAAGAAGCAGGGCCTGACTTCCATCATTATAACGCATAAACTCAATGAGATCATTTATTGTGCTGACAAGGCGACCATCCTGCGCGACGGCACCACCATTGAGACGCTGACCAAGGGCGTCGATGACTTCAGTGAAGACCGCATCATCAAGGGCATGGTCGGCCGCCCCATGGAGGACAGGTATCCAACGCGTGAACATCACGTTCAGGATGAGGTCAGCCTGGAGGTCAAGGACTGGACCGTCCACCATCCCCTCTATCCCGAAAAGGTCGTGGACAACAATATCTCTTTCAAAGTCCACAAGGGCGAGGTCGTCGGGTTCTCCGGCCTGCAGGGCGCCGGGCGCACGGAACTGGCCATGTCCATCTTCGGCCGGAGCTATGGCACCAATATCACCGGCAAGCTGTTCATTCACGGCAAGGAGACCGCGCTCAAGAATCCCGAAGCCGCGATCCATGCGGGCCTGGCCTATGTTACGGAGGACCGGAAGACCAACGGACTGCTTCTGAACGAGACCATCCGCTTCAATACGACGCTGGCCCGCCTGGACAAGGTATGCGACCACGGCATCGTCGACCGGGACAAGGAGCGTGCCGCCGCCGAAAAAATGAAGGAAGAAATGGGCACCAAGACGCCCACAGTCGAGCAGCGGGTCTCCAACCTTTCCGGCGGAAACCAGCAGAAAGCTCTGCTCGGCAAATGGATGTTTGCTGAACCCGATATTCTGATCCTGGATGAGCCGACCCGCGGCATCGACGTCGGCGCCAAATACGATATTTACTGCCTCATCAATCAGATGGTGGACCAAGGCAAATCCGTCATCATGATCTCGTCGGAAATGCCGGAGCTGTTGGGCATGTGCGATCGCATTTATGTCATGAACGAAGGCAATTTGCTGGCCGAGCTTGACGCTAAAGAGGCAACGCAGGAGAGTATCATGGGCTATATTCTGCGAGACGGCAGATGACCCGGATCCCGGCGGTAGAGATTTATAAAAAAGGAGTGTCGCCCCATGACAGTCACAACAAAAGCACCCGCCAACCGTAAATCGGGCATCGTCAAATTCCTGACGAAAAACTCGATGACCATCGCCCTGATCGCGGTCTTTATTCTGTTTTACTTTCTGACCAACGGCAGACTGCTGTATCCGCAGAACATGTCCAACCTGATGCTCCAGAACGGCTACGTGCTGGTGCTGGCCTGCGGAATGCTGCTGTGCATCCTGACCGGCGGCAACATCGACCTATCCGTCGGCTCCGTCATCTGCCTGACCGGCGGTATGGCGGCGGTGCTGAGCACCAACCTTAACTGGAATCCTTACCTCACGGTGCTCCTGTGCCTGATGGTCGGCCTGATCGTCGGCATCTGGCAGGGCTACTGGATCGGCTATGTCCGCATCCCGCCTTTCATCACCACCCTGGCCGGCATGTTCATCTTCCGCGGCATTGGTCGTCTGGTGCTGGACAGTAAAACGGTGCCGATCAAGGACAAGGCCTTCACCAACCTGTTCACCTCCTACATCAACATACCCGGACTGGACGTGGTCTCGACGAAGGCGAACCCCGTTGACAATCCCCACATCTGGTCTCCCCTGGTGATCGGCGGCATCATCGTGGTCCTGATCTTCGTCATGACCGTGCGCTCCCGCCTGAACAAGAAAAAGAACGGATACCAGCAGAATATCGCATTGATCGATTACGGCAAGGCTGTGGTCATCAGCGCGCTGATCATGTGGTATTGCAATCTGCTGAGCCAGTATAAGGGCATCTCCGTCATGCTCATTTGGGTGCTGGCGATCTGTCTGATCTACCATTTCATCACTTCAAAGACAGCGTTCGGCCGCTATTTCTACGCGGTCGGCGGCAACGAGAAGGCGACCCGTCTGTCCGGTATCGATACGAACCGGGTCTATTTCCTTGCCTATTCCAACATGGGCCTGCTGGCCGGTCTCTGCGGCCTGCTGTGCCTGGCCCGCGTCGGTTCCGTATCCGGTCAGACCGGTACCTCCTTTGAGATGGACGCCATTGCCTCCTGCTTTATCGGCGGCGCGTCCGCCTACGGCGGCAGCGGCTCCATCGGCGGCGTCGTGATCGGCGCCATGCTGCTGGGCGTGCTGAACATGGGCATGTCCATCATGGGCATCACCGACTCCTGGCAGTATGTGGTCAAGGGCAGCGTCCTCCTGGTCGCCGTTATCTTTGACGTCGTGTCCAGGCGCAAGACCGGCAAATAATAACTCATTCCGTATGCAATGAACGGTATATCGACGCAATGCCAGATCAGCATTGCGTCGTTTTGAAAGCCTATGAATGTGACCGAATCCCTGAACACCATTCTGGACGAATACGAGCGGGCGATCGAGGCCGAGACCCGGACCAGGAAACCTGCCGAAGGACTGCTGGGCTTTGGCAGGAAGCCCGGCGACATGGCCTGCCATGAAGCATTTGACCAGAAGATCGAAGCTTTCTTTGTGCAGCTTGCCGCACAGCCGCCCTGCCGTGAAGAACTGATCGCCGCCCTGCAATCACTGTTTCGTGCGGCCGATACGCGCCCGTGGCCCGAGCACGCTTACTGGTCCCTGCTGGCCGCCGAGCGGCACGCCTTGCGCCTGATTCCGCTCCTCAACCGGGAGGACGCATCGGCGCTGCTCAGGGAATACGCCGCCCGCTATAAGCCCTGGGAGCGCCTGCCCGTGCAAAAGCAGATCATACAGGCACTGAAAAAGGCGTGCGGCGGATAAAAAGCAGTTTTCATCGCGGGCGAACTGTGCTATAATCGTAACCGCATCAATGCAAAGGAGGGACACCAACATGACCATCAACAAGACACAGAACGGCAAAGACCTGACTGTCGCCGTGGAAGGCCGTCTGGATACCACCACCGCCCCGGAGTTCGAGCGTGAGCTGAAGCCCCTGCTGGGCAGTGTCGACAACGTAGTCCTGGATTTCAGCAACCTGGAATACATCTCCTCCGCCGGACTGCGCGTGCTGCTGCAGATCCGCAAGGCGGTATACGACAAGGGCGGCGTGAAGATCGTGAACGCGAACGACCTGGTCAAGGAAGTGTTCGAGGTCACCGGCTTCATCAACGTCCTGAACATCGAGTAAAGGCACAGCCACAAGGGAAAGGAAGGCATGACATGAAATCCGACGTGATCCTGATCGACAATCAGGGAAATGGTTTCAGCGAAGCGGTACAGCAGACGAAAAAGGTCGCCGAATATAGGGGCATCAGCCCGAAAGAGACCATGCGCCTGCAGCTGATGGCGGAAGAAATGCTCAGCATGGCCCGCAGCGTCACCGGCGAGATGCAGGCATCCTTCTGGATCGAGAGCGAAGGCCACGAATTCGAGCTGCACATGACCACCAAGACCGTGATGGACAAGGAAAAGCGCTACCTGCTCCTCTCCTCCTCCACCTCGCGCAAGAATGAGGCCGCCAACAGCTTCCTGGGCCGGCTCAGGGACGCCTTTGAGGAGGCCATGACCGCCGACGCCGACCACGAATACTTTGACCTGCCGGTCGAGCTGCAGGCGGACCTGTCCGGCCGCAGCATCGAAAACCCCGAATGGGACCGCTACGAGCAGTCCGTGCTCCTGCGTCTGGCCGACAACGTGAAGATCGGCATCCGCGGCGGCGAGGTGCACATGACGGTGATCAAGACCTTCGCCTGAGCTAAGCCGCAAACAGAATACCCTTTCGCGAGCATAAAGATGCCGCGGTGCGTATAAGCACCGCGGCGTTTGTTATGCCGTTTGTTCCGATCAGATCAGTTGCCGGCGTCCACGGACTTCCAGTACTTGTCCAGGGCCTTCTGGGCGGTCTCGGCGGCCTCGTCCAGGGCCTCCTGGGCGTCGATGGTCTCGATCTCCACCAGGTCGCAGGCGATGTCCAGCGCGTCATAGATCTGGTTGCCGGTCGGGTCGAGCACGTAAGGCGCGCTCACTTCGTCGGCCTGCTTGAGCGGGATCAGGATCTGGGGATTCTCCGCAGCGTAGGCGGCATAGGCGGGATCCTGCTGCGCGGAGAGGCGGACGGCGATGTAGCCGGTCTTCAGGGACCACTGGGCAGTGTGCTCGGTGTTGGTCAGGTAGTTGACGAAATCGAAGGCGCCCTGCTTGGCTTCCGGAGAGGCATCCTTCAGGATGACCAGCTGGGTGGCCTCGGTGACGCCCGCGCCGGGATGGCCGTTCAGGCCGTTCTTGGGCTGGGTGTGCGCCACGATGTAGGAGAAGTCCAGGTCGCCCTGATCACCGGCGGAACCGGTGTAACCGCCGGCCTTGCCCAGCATCACGTCGTCGATGGTCGCGTACCAGTACTCCCAGCCCTGGCCGCCGGAGTGGATGCTCATGTAGCCGTCCGCGATGGCGTCACGGATGAACTGCCAGGCTTCGACCCATTCAGGGGAGTTGATCAGCACCTTGCGGCCGTCGTCGCTCAGCAGCTTGCCGCCGTTGGAATAGGCGATGTCGATCAGGTTGTAGCGGCCCCACATGGGCTCCCAGCCCTTGTAGCCCGCGGCCACCAGCTTCTTGGACGCTTCCAGCACGCCCTCCCAGCTGTCCAGCAGCTCGTCGGCATTCTCGATGCCGGCGGCGTCGAACAGGTTCTTGTTGTAGTAGAACACCTGCGTGGTGCCCTGCAGCGGCAGCGCGAACACCTTGTCGCCGAACTTGCCCTGGTTGAACAGGGAGGAGACGACGTCATCGGGGTTGTAATCGGAGTTGGCGATGTAGCCGGTCAGGTCTTCCAGCACGTTCTTGTTGGCGAGGGTGGAGACCTGGCTGAACTCCAGGATGGTCAGGGCAGGCGGGTTGTGGGAGGCGATGGGCGCCTGGATCTCCTGGAAGGTCTCAGTGTAGCTGCCCTTGGTCACGCCGACCACGGTGTACTTGTCCTGCATGGCGTTGAATTCTTCGATGGTGTTCTTGATGATCTCGCCGGTGGCGCCGCCGAGGCCATACCAGAATTCGACCTCCACGCGATCGTCCGCAGAAGCGAACGCGCACAGAGACAGCGCCAGGACCAGCGCCAGGATCAAAGATACGGTTTTCTTCATGGGTGCTTCCTCCTTAATTGGTTTGTATTGTGCAGGCGGTCTTGCAGCCGCCCTGCGTACAGGATAGATAGATTGGGTCAGCCCTTCACGCCGGAATCGGACAAGCCCTGGATGAACCAGCGCTGGGTGATGAAGTAGAGGATCATCAGCGGCATGACCGTGAAGGTGGACGCCGCCATGATCTGGGGCCACTTGATGCCATAAGCGCCGCCCTCGATAAAGTACAGGCGCAGGCCCTGGGAGATCAGGTAATAGGACTGCTTGGTGGTGATCAGGGAGGGCCACATGTAGTTGTTGTAGTTGGCCACGAAGCTCAACAGGCCCAGGGTCACGAAGGAGGACTTGGTGATGGGCACCAGCACGTGCCACAGGGTGTGCCAGTGGCTCGCACCTTCGGACCAGGCCGCCTCCACCAGGCTGCGGTTCACCTGCAGGAAGGCCTGGCGGATCAGGAAGATGCCGAACATGTACACACAGTTGGAGATGATCAGGCCCGTATAGGTGCTGAGCAGGTTCATCTTCGCCAGGATCAGGTAGGACGGCACATAGGTCGCCGCCGCGGGCAGCATGTTGGTGCCCATGATCAGCGCGAACATCGGCCCGCGCAGCTTAAAGTTGAGCTGGGTCAGCGCGTAGGCGATCATCGCGGAGTTCACGATCTGGATCGCCACGATCATGACGGCAGTGAAGGCGGAGTTGAAGATGTACCTCCCGAAGGGCGCGCCGTTGAACGCCTCTGCGAAGTTCCCCCACAGGAACTGGTCGGGGATCAGGGAGAAGGAGTTCATGACCTCGTTCTTGGTCTTGAGAGAGCTGGAGATCATCCACAAAAACGGGAACGCCACCGCGAAGGTGAACAGCGTGAGGAACACATACAGCAGGATCCTGTGGGTCAGCTTCCTGCGGTGCCAGCCCGTGCGGGGGAGCTTTTTGTACTGAACGTTGGTGCTCATTTTCTCGCCCTTGTATGATAATTACGGAAGCGGAAATCATACTTTCCTTTCCTTTTTGTCGACCAGCGACTACGATACATTCAGATGCTGCGGACTACTGATTTTGC
>CADAPM010000019.1 GCA_902789795.1 uncultured Eubacteriales bacterium | reverse complement strand
CGCTCCAGGTCGTTCCAGAAGCCCTCGGCGTTCATTTCTTCCTTCAGCTCCTCCAGCTCGCGCCTGAGGTCGTCCAGGTGCAGGCCGCCGGCGATCTCCGTCAGCTTGTCGCGCTTGGTGCCGATGGACTGTTTGAATGGTTCAAGTGCCAGTATCATATCTATTCCCTCATTTCGTCACTTAAAGATAAATCCCGCGATCAGCGCCACCGCGGACGCGGCAGCGGCCACCGTCAGCAGGCTGCCGCCCGTCCAGGCCAGCGCCGCGCCCGCGATCAGCGCCAGCGCGCCGGCCCACACGCTGTCGGTCGCCAGCATGATGTCCGGCACGGTCATCACCGCCAGCGTCACATAGGGCACATAGGTCAGAAAGCTGCGGATGAAGCGGCTTTTGATCGGCTTGCGCAACAGCGTCAGCGGCAGCGTGCGGATGAGCCAGGTGACCCCGGCCATCACCGCCAGGTAGAGCCAGATGTTATTGCGCATCCCCGGCCTCCCCGTCCACAGGACGTATTACCGCCGCCGCGCCGGAGATCAGCACCGTCAGCAGGATCACGCGCATCCCCGAGGAGAGCGACCCGATGCCCGGCAGCAGATAGCAAATCCCGCTCAGCGCCATGGAGACCAGGATCAGCCCGCGGATGAAGCGGTTTTCCCGCGCCTTGGGCACGATGGCCGCCAGGAACATGCCGAACAGGCTGACGCTCAGGGCGCTCACCAGCCGCGCAGGCAGGGCGTTGCCCACCACCACCCCCAGCATGGTGCCCACCGTCCAGCCCGTGGCCGACACGGCGAACATCCCGTAAGGGTACCAGGGGTTCAGCATCCCGGGCGCAGCGACGGACAGGGCGAACATCTCGTCCGTGACCGTCATGCCCAACAGCAGCCGGTGGGGCGTGCGCAAGTCGGGCGCGAGCTTCTGGCTGAGCGCGCAGCTCATCAGCAGATACCGCGCGTTGGCGATCAGCGTCATCAGCGCCATCTCGATCAGGCCGCTGTCCTGCCTAATCACCTGAAAGCCCGCGTACTCCCCGGCGGAGGCCATGTTCGTCAGGCTGGCGACACCCGCCTGGATCACGCTGAGCCCCGCGTTGCGCGCGGAAATGCCCAGGGCGAACGAGACCGCCAGGTACCCCAGCATGATCGGGATCCCATGCCTCAGCCCCAGCTTAAAAGCCTCCGAATCCTGTGCGCGCACCGAGTGTCCTCCGTTCAGCCGATTAGGCCTGTTTGGCCTTATATATTGTAGCGCGTGACACCGAAGAATGTCAAGGGAAAGGAACGCGGCTGCTGCAGGTTCTGCAGCAGCCGTGTTCTTCCCATAGGATGGTCCCGCTCCGCCTCCGGTTTTACTGGATAAACGACTGCAGGAACTGGCGGGTCCGCTCCTCCTGCGGGTGCCCGAACACCTGATCCGGCGTTCCCTGCTCGCAGATGATACCGTTGTCCATAAAAATCACGTGGCTGGACACATCCCGCGCGAACGCCATTTCATGCGTCACGATGATCATGGTCATGCGCTGGTCCGCCAGCTCCCGGATCACCTTGAGCACCTCGCCGGTCAGCTCGGGATCGAGGGCGGAGGTAGGCTCGTCAAAGCACAGGATGTCCGGCTTCAGCGCGAGAGCCCGGGCGATGGCCACCCGCTGGCACTGTCCGCCGGACAGCTGGTGCGGGTAGTTGTTTTCCCGGTCGCTCAGGCCCATCTGCTTGAGCAGGCGGTGCGCCTCCTCCTCAATGCCCCCGATGACGGCGGCCTTGTTCTGGCGGTAGGCGTCCGTATCCTTGGCCAGGAGCAGGTTCGCCAGGGTCACGTTTTCAAAGGCCGTGTACTGCGGGAAGAGGTTAAAATTCTGGAACACCAGGCCAAAGTGCAGGCGCTTGCGCCTGAGCACCTTGGCGCTGTCGCGGGTCGGGCTGGCCGCGTCGAACAGCGTCTCCCCGTTCACGGCGATGCGCCCGGCGTCCGGCGTCTCCAGGAAGTTGAGGCACCTGAGCAGCGTAGTCTTGCCGCTGCCGGAGGAGCCGATGATGGAGAGCACCTCGCCCCGGTCCATCCCAAAGTCGATGCCCCGGAGGATCTCCGCCTTGCCGAAGGACTTCCGGATCCCGCTGACTTCAAGTATCATTTTGCTCTCACCTCACCTAAAATAGCTCAGCTGCTTCTCCAGGCGCGTGAGCAGGATCGTCAGAAGCCCGTTGAAGATCAGGTAATAGACCACCGTGCACAAGAGCGGCAGGATACTGGCGCTGATGCCGCTGCTCCCCTTCAGGAATTTCTGGCCCGCCCAGATGATCTCCTGCAGCGCGATGATGCGCGAAAGCGAGGTATCCTTGACCAGGGTGATCACCTCATTGGACATGGGCGGCAGGATCGCTTTGACCATCTGCAAAAGCTTGACCTTGAAGAAGATCTGCGTGCGCGTCATGCCCAGCACCAGGCCGGCCTCCTCCTGTCCCGCCGGGATGGAGGCGATGCCGCCGCGGTAGATCTCCGCAAAATAGAAGGCGTAATTGATGATGAACGCGGTGGCCGCAGCGGAAAAGCGCCCCGCCTCGCCGCCTCCCCAGGGGTGCCAGTCAAAGGCGAGTCCCGGCCCGTAATACAGGATCAGCAATTGGATCATGAGGGGCGAACCGCGGATGATCCAGGTCAGGCCCTGGGTGAGCCAGGACAGCGGCCTGAAGGAAGACCGCCGGGCCAGCATGATCAAAAGCCCCAGCGGGATCGCCCCGATCAGGGTCACGAAAAACAGGCGCAGCGTCTGTAAAAACCCGACGTTCAGCGCATTAAAGACGATGGACCATTGTTCGGGAGTCATAGAGGCCTCGGAAAAATAGAATTGGAAGTTAGTGCGGGAGGAAAAAAGTAGGAAGTAGGAAGGAGAAAGTAGGAAGTAATTATTGTTTGCGAGTCGGCGCTTGTAACGCCGGGAGCAGGAGTAGAATTACTTCCTACTTCCTAACTCCTACTTCCTAATTCTTACTTCCTACCTTCTCTTTCCTTCTCCTATTCTTTAATTGACACGTCCTGTTTTATTCCTGCGCAATAACCGCCGCGCTCACGCCATAGGTCTCGGCGATGGCCTGCATCGTCCCATCCTGCCAGGCGGTGACGAAGAAGGCGTTGAGCAGTTCGGCCAGCTCGGAGCCCTGGCGGAAGGCCACGCCGTATTCCTCGCTGTTCAGGCCGATGGTGTAGGTCAGGTCGGGATAGCTGGTGCCCTCGCCCACCACGGCGGCCGCCATCAAGGCGTCGATGATTGCCGCGTCGGAGGAACCGGCCTTGACTTCCATCACGGCGTCGGTCTGGGCGGAGACGGGGGTAAAGCTGAAGCCATAGGCCTCGGCCTGGCTCTGGCCGGCGCTGCCCGCTTCCACCGCGAACTGCAGCTCAGCCGCCGCTTCCGCGGTCTGGTACTGGTCCGCCACGTCCTTCGGCACCACGATGACCTGCGCGTTGTTGGCGTAGGGCTTAGAGCAGGAGGTCGCGCCCATGATCTCTTCCGTCAGGGTCATGCCGTTCCAGATGCAGTCGATGGACTTGTTGTCCAGCTCCAGGAGCTTGTTGTCCCAGTCGATCTCGATGAATTCCACCTTCAGGCCCAGGGAAGCGGCGAAGGCCTTCGCCATGTCGGCGTCAAAGCCGATCCACTCGCCGTTGTCCAGGTAATCCATCGGCGCGAAGTCCGTGATGCCGACCACCAGCACGCCCTTTTCCTGCACATATGCCACATCGGCATCCACTTCAGCGGCAAAAGTGCCAACCGCGCTCAGCGCCAGCACGGCCGTCAGGATCAGGCACATCCATTTTTTCATCATGATCATTTCCACCTTTCTCAGCATTGGCGTTTCAGGCTCTCTCGAACCGCTTCATCACTTTATCACTTTATCAAAGCAAAGTCAAGATGATCGTGACAATTTTGCTCAAAGTTCAATAAAAAAACAGCGCCAGGACAAAAAACTTTTCACCGGCCGCTGTTCAAAAATATTCAATATAGATGTTGCGACAGCGCCTGCACATCCCGTGCGCGGTGCGCGCGCGATACAACTGCCGCCTTCGTGGCTTAAAGACTGCCTTAATATCGCACAAGACCCGAAGTATATCTGCTTGAATCATTATGCCGTGGGTATGGCGGCGCAAGCGCCGCCGCTACGCGCTGCCACATGCTTCACTTCACAATTCACTCCACTCTCAACTCTCCAAATTCCGCTCTTCCTCAGTTCCCCGTCTCCGGCTCCTCCAGCCCGAACATCATGCCGAAGACCCGCTTTCCCGACGCGGTGGCGAACACGTGCTTCCAGGTATGCATCAGCGTGTCATGGTCATGGCCGTGCGCAAAGCAGTTGACGAGGAAATCCGCCTCCAGCAGGATCTGGTGGTCGATGCCGTCGACGGGGCTCAGGGTATGGTGCTCCCCTACCAGCGTGCAGACGCGGACGATTTCCGCTTCGGTGAAGCCGCCAACTTCCGTCAGCAGCTGCCGTGCCAGGGGCGGGCCCTCCTTTTCCTGGAGCGGGCCGGAATGGGAGCCGTATTTCCGGTTGCACAGGGGGATACCGATATCGTGCACCAGCGCGGCAGCCTCCAGCACCTCCGCAGTATGCGGGTCGATCTCCTCCGTGGCGGCGATAAGGCTGGCGTAGCTGTGCACCTTGGTAAAGTGCTGGATCAGGTCAGGCTGCCCCCGGTCAAAGTCTATCATCGCGTAAAACAGGCGTCTGATTCTGTCCTGCATCGTCTTCTCCTTCATCAGGTCTTGATCTCCAGCATGCTCTCCAGCAGGCCGTCGTCCTCGAATACCATGACGCTGCGGATGTCCAGGCTGATTTCCTGGCCGTCGCGCAGCTCGTCAAACTCGTATCCGCTGGCAATGACGCGCACCAGGGCATCCCCCACGCGCACACGGCAGTCGTCCACGTCGCCCAGGTAATACTGGGACTCCAGCCTGCCCTTCAGCGGCCCGTCCGGGGAGAAGAAAATGTTTTCGGGCCGGATGGCCACGTCCACATTGCCGGTGCGCGGGCCGTCATAAGGAATGCTCTGTCCGCCCATGGCCGGGAAGAAGATGCGGCCGTCCCGGACCTCGCCCTTGAAAAAGTCCACCTTGCCCAGGAAATCCGCCACGAACTGGTTCTCCGGCTCGTTGTAGATCTGCCTCGGCGTGCCGGACTGCTGCACCACACCCCGGTTGATCAGGAAGATGCGGTCGCTCATGGCCATGGCCTCGGTCTGGTCGTGGGTGACGTAAACCACGGTGATGCCCAGCTTGCGCTGGATCTCCTTGATCTCGAAGCGCATGGACTCGCGCAGCTTGGCGTCCAGGTTGGAGAGCGGCTCGTCCAGCAGCAGGAGCTTCGGCGCGGCCACCAGCGCGCGAGCCAGAGCGACGCGCTGCTGCTGCCCGCCGGAGAGCTGGTTGGGGAAGCGCTTGGCGTACTGGGTCAGGTGCACGATATCCAGCACCTTGCCGACCCGCTCCTGGATCTCGCCCTTCGGCGTCTTCTTGATGGTCAGCGGATAGGCCACGTTATCGTAGACGTTCATGTGCGGCCACACGGCGTAGCTCTGGAACACCATGCCGATGGAGCGCTTTTCGGGCGGCACGAAGGTGTTGCCGCCGGACACCAGCTGGTCGTCGATATAGATCTCGCCGGAGGTCGGCTTCTCAAAGCCGGCGATCATGCGCAGCATGGTGGTCTTGCCGCAGCCGGACGGCCCCAGCAGCGTGATGAATTCCCCATCGCCGAAGGTCTCGTTGAACTCCTTCAGCACCACGTTGTCGCCGAAGGCTTTTGTTACATTGCGGATGGATACGGTCGACATTCCGGTTCACTCCTTCTGTATGCTGATATGCTTTTATGCTGATCAGATCGAGAATTCGCCCTTGGTCAGCTTGTTGAGCACATAGTTAAGGATCACGACCACCATCAGGATGGCGAACGCGATAGCGCAGGCCATGGGCTGGCTGGTAAATGTCCAGTATTCGTAGAGCTCGAAGCCGATGGTCTTGGTGCCGTTGCCGTACAGCAGCGTGGTCATGGAAAGCTCATAGAAGCTGGGGATGAAGATCAGGAACCAGCCGGCTGCGATGGACGGGAAGATCAGCGGCCCGGTGATCCTGAACATGGTTTTCAGCCAGGAAGCACCGGAGATCTGCGAGCACTCCTCCAGGGACACGTGAATCTGGCTCATGGCGGACACCACGGTCCTCATGCCCATCATCAGGTACTTGATCAGGTACGCGATGATCATGATATAGGCCGTCTTGTAGATATTGATGCCGAAATCGCCGCGCATGGACAGGATCAGGCTCAGCGCGATGACCACTGAAGGCGTGCCGGAGCCCAGCGTGATGAGGAAGTCCGGCAGCTTGCGGCCGCGGATGCGCGTGCGCTGCAGCAGGTAGCTCATGGTGCAGGCCACCACTATGCCGATGGTGGCGGTGACGATGGCAAAGATAAAGGAATTCTTGAGGCAGTCCAGCATTTCGTCCCAGGAGAAGATCGTGCTCCACTGTTTCAGCGTGAAATTTCCCTGATCCAGCAGGGATTTCCCCAGGTCGACCTTGAACGACGTAATCAGGATCACCGCGAAGGGGATCAGGATGACGATGCAGGCAAACAGAGATACCAGCACCGTGACCGGCGTCCGCCATTTCCCGAGATCCACGATGTTCGGCCTCGTGCTCTTGCCGGACACCGTGATGTACTGGCGCTTGGCTACCACGAAATCCGAAATATACAGGATGATGATCGCCAGCACCATCAGGAACACGCCGAGTCCTGTGGCGTCGTTCATGCCCTCCGACCCGCGGCCGACATAGTCGATAATGCGCGTCGTCACGGTATGCACGCGCCCCGGGGCGCCGATGATGGACGGGATGCCATAGCAGCTCGCCGCGGCCACGAATACCAGCAGCGCTCCGGCGATCAGCGAGGGCGTCATCATCGGGAAGGTGATCTTCGCCACCGTGGTGATGGGTGAAGCGCCGGAGATCCGGCTCGCCTCCTCCAGGGAGGGATCCATCTTTTCCATCGCGCGGGAAACCGTAATGAATGCGTAGGGATAATAGAAGGTCGTCAGCACCCAGATCAGGCCCGGCAGGCTGTAGATGTTCAGCGGGCCCGGCGCGTCGCTCAGGCCGAATACCGCCCGCAGCACCAGGTTGATGTTGCCGACGTTCGGGTTCAGGAGCCGCAGCCACGCCATGGCGCCCACATAGGGCGGCACCATGTAGGTCAGTACAAAGAGGCTGCGGAAGAAGCGCTTGCCGTACAGGTTCGTCCTGCCCACCAGCCAGGCCAGCGGGAAAGCGATCACCGTACCCAGGATCATGGTGCAGAAGGCGGCGATCAGGGTATTCATGAGCGCGCTGAGGTTCAGGTCATAGGTATACAGGCGCTCGATGGTGCTCAGTGAGAAATGGCTGTCCGGGAAGAACGCCTTGATGACCATGGTCACGGTGGGCAGCACCTGGAACACCAGCATGAAGTCGACGATCAGCAGGATCAGTATCCACTTGAAATCCAGCTGCCAGTTGCGGTCCGCCAGCAGCCAGAAGAAAAGGATCGCCACGTCCAGCATCAGCAGGATGCCGATCAGCACGAACGTCTTGCCTGCGCTGCAGAAAAGCTGCGACAGCCAGTTGAAGCGCCCTTCCACTGCCCAGGTATAAGCGGTCACCCGCTTGTCCTCCGTGCGCACGGCCTTTTTGATCTCAGCCACCGTATTGGAGGAGAGCGGTTCGCCGTCCAGGTTGGCGGTCGTCATGAAGATCTGCATCAGCATGGCCGTGCGTTCTTCGCCCTCCAGGCCTTTGCAGAGATCCTCCGCCGCGCCGGGAAGGGGCTGCTCGTTCCCGGTCGCGGACAGTAGCAGCTGGTTCAAAAGCGCCGTCTGTTCCGCCTGCGGCAGCGCCGCAAGCTGCTTGCGCTGCGCCGTCTTGATTTTGGGGCCGGAAACGGCGTAGGTCATCGCCAGCAGTTTGAGTTCACGCTCCGCCAGTGCGTCGCCGCTCAGCCCCTGCAGCGTCGCCTTCAGGGGTTCCTCGGTCTTCCAGGCGGATACGAGCAGCGTCCGGCTCACGTCGCTGACCGCAGACAGATCCGCCCCGGAGGCTTTCAGCGCCGGAGCGATCTTTTTCTGATATAAGCGGTCGGTTTCCCCCGTCAGCTGATGAACCAGGGAAAACGCGTTCTCCTGATTGAACCCTGCAGCTTCAAACTGTCTGTTGCCCCATAAACCGCCGAGCAGCAAAGCAACGCCGATCAAAAAAACTACGATCAGCGTCGCTTTGCAGACAATTTCACCGCGTTTGTCCACGCTGGGCATAATAGAAGGACCTCCTTCCGGCGTTCCGGGATGGAAGCAGAAAACTGTTTCAATGAATACGAAAAGGGCTGCCGCGCAGGCCTGTGAACGCCCTCAACCGTTTCGCCTGACGCCTTCCCCCGGGCCGGGGAAAAGCGCTTGCCGTGATTTGTGCTTGCGCAGTCTGATTTCTCAGATGTAGCAGCAATTCAAAAGGGTGTACTATTCCAAAAGCCTTCCCCCGGTTTCGGGGGAAGGTTGGCCGCAAAGCGGTCCGGATGAGGGGACTGTCCGTTTTATCCGGCAGCCCCCAATTTCATCCGGGAAGGATGAGAAACTGGCGTATTACTGGGTTACGCGCTTGTTCCACTCGTCGTTGATGTTATCGCGCTCGTGATAGGTGCGCTGCCAGTCAACGCCCATGTCGCTCTCGATCAGCTTTTCGGTGGGGATGGAATCATACGGGATCTCCGGGAAGTCCTTCAGCACGGAGTGCATATAGCCGCTGACGATGAACTTCTGTCCGGCTTCGCTGTACAGCCAGTCAGCCACGGCTTCGCAGGCTTCCAGGTTCGCGTTCGCGCTCTTCTCTTCCGCCACGACCATGCAGGTAGACGGGATCAGGATGTTGCCGTCTTCCGGATAGATGCAGGCCAGCTTGGAGCCGTCCTCCTTGCGGCGCTGCAGCACGGACTCTTCCAGGATCATGATGACTTTGCACTCGCCGGACTCAAGCTTGCCCAGAGCGGTGGAGCCGGACTCGATCATGACGTTGTTGGCGCGCAGGGCGTCAAAGAACTCATAGCCGTACTTGGAGGTCAGGGCGGACACGGCGGCAAACGCAGTGCCGGAGGTCAGCGGGTTGCCCATGGAGATCTTGCCCTTCAGGGACGGATCCTCCGCGAACTCCTTAAAGGTCTTGGGCAGCTCTTCGGGGGTGTACTTATCGGGATTGTAGGCCAGCACCATGTTGCAGACGCGGACGGGATACCAGTAGCCTTCCTCGTCATAGGGGAAGCGCAGCTGATCCTTCACGCCAAGGTCAAACTGATGCAGATAGCCGTAATCCTTCAGCTCCAGGGAATAGGCGGGTTCCGCCACCAGCAGCATATCGCAGCCCAGGGCGCCGGTATGGTCGTCGCCCATTTCGCCCGCGATCTGGCTGATCAGCGTGCCGGTGCCGGCATAGTAGAATTCCACGTCAAGGTTCGGGAATTCCTTGGCGAGCTCCACCTTCATGCCTTCATACACAAAACGGTACATCGACGTGTAGATGGTGATCTTGCCTTCGATATCCTCGTTGACGGCCAGAGCACTGGTCGCCATCGTCGCCAGCATCACGAGTGCCAGCATAAGCGCAAAGAGTTTTTTCATTTGCATACCTCCAATTATTTTTTGTTCCGATCATCACACATCGGATTTCTGGACATAATCATAACATATTCCACATGGAATTGCAAGCGATTTGAACACATTCCGGAAAAATCCTCCCGCTTTTCATCCCGCGGCGATTGTGATATACTGGAGCCGATCAAGCAGCGCATGGAAAACGTATTTGTCGGAGGAATAAATCTTATGACCGAAATCACCACCGCGGTACAGATCGTGCTGCCCCAGCACTGCAACGGCTATGCCAAGCCCCGCCTGTTCGGCGGCCAGCTGATGGCCTGGATCGACATTATCGGCGCGGTGGCCGCCCGCCGCTTCACCCACCGCGCGGTCACCACCGTCTGCATCGAGAATCTGAGCTTCATCGGCCCGGCCTACCTGAACGACACCGTGGTGCAGGAAGCGCAGGTGACCTGGACGGGCCGCACGTCCCTGGAGGTGCGGGTGGACAGCCATGTGGAGCAGCTGGACGGCACGCGCACCCTGGTCAACCGGGCCTACATCGTCTTCGTGGCCCTGGACGACGAAGACCGCCCCACCCCCGTGCCGGTCTTCACACCGGAGACAGAGGAGGAGCGGCAGGAGTATGCGGCGGCCGTCCGCAGGCGCGAACTCCGGCTGCAGAAATAAGGCTTCGTATAACCAGGAGGAGAACGATGGAATCGAATCAAAGGATCTGGGCCGGGGCCCGGGACCGGATGGCCGCCGCCCTCCGCGCGCTGGGCTATCCCGACGAGCTGGCCGATCTTCTGGCCCGGCAGCTCAAGAGCCCCCGGGCCATGGACCGCATGGCCGCCTATCTGAGTCAGGCCCGGCCCGCGAGCCTGGAAATGATCATCGACGAGATGCTGGCCATCTGCGCGGATGTCGAGACCTGGCGCAGGAAAAAGGAGAGCCAGGAGGCCCAGGCCCATTACAACGCCTGGCTGGACAGCGACGAGCGCTGGCAGAACCTGGAAGAAGGGTCCGACGAATAGCTCACTCGACCGCCCGCAGGGCGATATAACCCGCCTGCTGCACGCAGCGCTGGCCCTCATCCGAGGTCAGCCAGTCCGTGAAGCGGGCGGCGTTTTCATTGCCCTTCACGTAGACGGCGTAATAGTACACCGTATAGGGATAGGCGCCGCTGCGCAGGTTCTCGGGCGTCGGGGCGACCCCGTCCACGCTCAGCACCTTCAGGCTGCCGCTCTTGTACAGCGCGTCCACATAATAAAGGTAGGAGTAGCCGATGGACTCGCGCCCGTTGTCGTAATTGCCCACCTGGGCGATCAGGTCGGCCATGCCGTCGGAGATATAGTTTTCCTCCGCGGTGAGGGGATAACCGTCCATCACCAGCTCCTCCATGGCAGTCTGGCTGCCGGAGCCGTGGGGCCGCTGATAGGCGCGGATCAGGCCGGGTTCGCCGCCCAGGGCGGCCCAGTCCCGGGTCATGCCGGTGTAGACGCTGCGGATCTGCTCCGCCGTCAGGCCCTCCACCGGGTTCTCACTGTTGACCAGGAAGACGAAGGCGTCGTAGCACACCGGCACCATCACCAATTCAGCGTCCAGCCTTTCGGCGTCCGCGCGCTCGTCCGCGTTCGGTCCCGTGCCCAGCACGATGTCCACCGGGTGCGTGTCATCCATCATGATGCCGCGGCTGGCGATGGTGACCATGGGGTTCGACTGGCGGTTGAACAGCCGGTCGTAGGCATAGGGCGTGGTGGAGAAGCTGACGAAGCCGTTCAGGTCCTCCTCCGGCAGGTCCAGCCATTGCCGGGCCAGCTCCATGGCCAGGGGCACGCAGACCGTCGAACCGTCCATGGAGGGGTAGCTGCCCCAGTCGCCCACCGACAGGTCCTCGCTGCCCTCCAGCGGCTCCGTGCCGCCCAGCTGGAAGGCGGAAGTGTCCGCCACAAAGCGCTGCCAGTCCTCTGACCGGGCCAGGGACTGGTTGATCTGCCCCCAGGACCCGGCGCCTTCCGCCCAAGCGGGCGCCGCGCAAAGGGATGCCAGGATCAGGGTCAGGACTGCAAACAGAGAAAGGGATCGTTTCATCATCAGGGCCTCCGCCGGTTTTTTTCCGATTATACCACCATCGGGGCCCGCGTACAACGTTCCCTGACCCTCGGCGAGCACATTTTACGTTTCTGCCGTTTGCCTTTTCCGGCGTTTGGTCGTATAATGTGCCTGGTACATGAACACAGGACGACTGGAGGACCGCACATGCCCACAAAAGACCGCAATCGCCTGCTAATGCAGGCCCAATCCACAGACCGATGAAGCTGGTCGTTGCCGAAAAGCCCTCGGTGGCCCGCGACATCGCCCGGGTGCTCAAGTGCGGTGAGCGCAAGGACGGATACATGCAGGGCGGAGACTACATGGTCAGCTGGGCCCTGGGCCACCTGGTGACCCTGGTGGAGCCGGACGAGCTGGACGAGCGCTACAAGAAGTGGCGCATGGAGGACCTGCCCATCGAGCCGGAAAACATCCCCACCAAGGTGATCCCGAAGACGCGGAGCCAGTTCTCCGTGCTCAAAAAGCTGATGAACTCCGCCGAGGTGGACAGCCTGATCTGCGCCACCGACGCCGGGCGCGAGGGCGAGCTGATCTTCCGCCTGATCTACGAGCAGGCCAAGTGCAATAAGCCTGTGGAGCGGCTGTGGATCTCCTCCATGACCGACGAGGCCATCAAGGAAGGCTTCGCGGAGCTGAAGCCCTCCGCCGAGTACGACGGCCTGTACCGCTCCGCCCAGTGCCGGTCCGTGGCGGACTGGCTGGTGGGCATGAACGCGAGCCGGGCCTTTACCATCCGCTATAACGTGCTTTTATCCATGGGCCGCGTGCAGACGCCCACCCTGGCCATCCTGGTCAAGCGGCAAAAGGAGATCGCCGATTTCGTGCCCGTGGAATATCATACCCTGACCGCCGATTTCGGCGACTACCAGGGCCAGTGGTTCGACCCCGCCGTCAAGGACGAGAAGGTGGCGAACCGCATCCCAGACAAGGACCAGGCCGCGGCCCTGGCCAAGAAGGTGCGCGGGCAGGAAGCGAAGGTCCTGAACGTCACCTCCGAGCGGAAGCGGGACCTGCCGCCCCAGCTCTTCGACCTGACCAGCCTCCAGCGGGAGGCAAACCGCCAGCTGGGCTACACCGCGGACAAGACGCTGAAGCTGGCCCAGAGCCTGTACGAGCGCTGGAAGGCCCTGACCTACCCGCGCACGGACAGCCGGTATCTGCCCATGGACATGCTCAAGCACCTGCCCGGCACCTTCCGGCAGCTGCCGCCCGAGTATCAGCCCCTGGTGCAGGGGATCCCGAAAAACGAGAACGGTGGCCTGCCCGTCAGCCGCCGCATCTTTGACAATGAGAAGGTGAGCGACCACCACGCTATCCTGCCCACCCTGAACCGCGCGCCGGTGGAGAAAATGTCCCCCGACGAGCGCGCCCTGTTCGACATGGTGGCCCGCCGCGCCATCGCGGCCTTCTATCCCGCCTATGAGTACGACCAGGTGAAGGTAGTGACCGAGGCCGCCGGCGAGCGCTTCCGCTCCACCGGGCGCACGGAGCGCGTGCCGGGCTGGAAGGCGGTCTACCGCGGCGTCGGCAAGGCGGAGAAAAAGGACGCCGAACCCGCGCTGCCCGCCCTCCAGGAGGACGACACCCGCAAGGTGGAAAAGGCTGCCGTCAAGAAGGAAGCTACCAAGCCGCCCGCCCCGCACACGGACGCGAGCCTGCTTTCCGCCATGGAGAACGCGGGCCGCGACCTGGATGACGAGGCGCTGCGCGAGCAGATGAAGGGCAGCGGCCTGGGCACGCCGGCCACCCGCGCCGCCATCATCGAGCGGCTGATCCAGGTCGGATACGCCGCCCGCAAGGGCAAGACCATCCAGGCCACCGAAAAGGGCATCGCCCTGATCGGCATCTGCCCCCAGGAGCTGGCCAGCCCCGAGACCACCGGCAAGTGGGAATTGGCCCTCAACGAGATCGCCGCCAACAAGCGCGACACCGAGCGCTTCATGCAGGGCATCCGCCGCCTGAGCACCTTCCTGGTGGATTACGCCAAGACCACCACCGTGGAGGGCGGCTTCCCCGAGGAAGCCCGCGCCCGCGGCAAGCGCGGCGGGAAGGCGGCTGCCGCGAAAAAGCAGGACCTGCTGGAAGGCGCGGTCTGCCCCCTCTGCGGCAAGCCGGTCAAGGAATCCGAGAAGGCCTTCGGCTGCAGCGACTGGCAGAACGGCTGCGCTTTCACCCTGTGGAAGGACTGCCTGACCCGGGGCGGCGGCCCCGCGCTGAGCCGCAAGCTGGTGACCCTGCTGCTGGACAAAAAGTCCGTGCGCGGCTCCACCGGCACCATCGTCCTGGACAAGGAGAACCTGCGCTTTGAGCCGTCCCAGCCGGACCTGTCCGGCATCAGCGCGCCCATCGTCTACCGCAAAAAGAACACCTGAGGAACTGTGATGAAAGGAAAACTGTTGAGAAGCCTGGCCGCGGCCCTCTGCCTGGCCTGCCTGCTCCTGCCGGTCCGTGCGGAGGAAGCGCCGGAGGTCAAACTGACCCTGCTGGGCCACAGCGTGGGCATTTCCCTGCCCGCCAACGACCGGCTGGACCTCGCGGTCAGCGCCAGCTGTGACGGCATCCTGACCATCCGCTGGCCCATCTCCGGCAGCCCGGCCTTTGAAAGCCCCGTCTCCGAAGGCCGCAACGACCTGAGCGTCGAGATCTGGGAGGAGGGCATGGAAGCGCCGGACGGCAGCTACGTCCTGAGCGTAACCCTGCGGGACGCGGACGGGACCTCCACAGACACGAAAAAGATCACCGTCACACTGAAAAACGATCCGGCGGACGCCCCGCCCTCCGTCTGGGACCAGGAGCCCGACGCCGCCCCCGCGGCCAGCTACCGCCACTTTGTGCCCATCGACGAGAACGCCGGGCCTGTCAGCCATGACACCGCCCCCGGCGTCCGGGCCGAAGGCGAGACCGAAAGCAATTACTGGACCCTGACCATGGGCGACCTGAGCGATGAAAAGGCCCTCTGGGCAGCCATGATGCGGCCTATCACCATCCTGGACGACGGCAAGCACACCGGCAAGCAGACCTACCTGCTGCGCAGCACGCCCGACGGCGAATCCAAAGACAACGTGATCGGCGAGGTCACCTACAAGTCCCAGGGCGTGCACGTGCTGAGCAAAACCGACGACGGCTGGGCGCTGGTCGAGGTCTACAACACCAGCTACGGCGACGCCTACCGCCGCTCCCGGGGCCGCCAGGGCTACGGCGTGACCGCGGAAAAGCTGACGGGCTACGTGGAAGCGGAGATCCTGAAGGAGGTCACGCCCCGGGACGATTACGCCCTGGTGATCGACAAGCTGAGCCAGACCATGATCATCTTTGAAAAGGGAAAGATCATCGGCTCGCTCCTGGTCTCCACCGGCCTCAACAACCGGGAGCAGACCTGGAACGAGACCCCCGCCGGGGAATTCCTGATCATCAGCAAGACCGGCGGCTTCTGGGCTGGCAACCTGTACTGCGACATGGGCCTGCTCTTGAACAACGGCTGCCTGATCCACGAGGTGCCCAGCGTGGTCTACGAGTCCGGCCTGCACGACTATTCGAGCACCGAGCCGAAGCTGGGCCAGAAGGCCAGCCATGGCTGCATCCGCGTGCAGCGCAAGCAGAACGCCCAGGGCCAGAGCATGCGCTGGCTGTGGAACCACCTGAAGATCAATACCCGGGTGTTCGTCTGGGACGACGCCACCCGCTACACCGATTACCCCGACGATCAGACCCAGCTGTACTACAACACCGTGGGCGGCAGCCGCTACCACACGACGCCCAACTGCCCCTCCGTCAACCGCCGCTACTGGCCCCTGAGCCCCTTCAAGTACGGCGAACTGACCCTGGCCCCCTACAGCGAGCTGACCCCCTGCGCCTCCTGCTCCGCCCCCGAGCGGCCCGAGACCATCTACAACGCGAATCTGAAAAACGGATATACCGATTAAAAAACGATACTCGGAAACGATGCCCAGCCCCGCCTGACTGACAGGCGGGGCTGATTTTTATGCGCCGATCTTCCGCAAGTCGGGCTTCGAACTCTGCCAGAAAAGCGCAAAAGTTGCTCACGCAGCAATCAAATGCGGAAAATTTCAATCCATACCGTACAAATGATCCGAATTTAATGGAGAATTTCACCAAAAGTTGCTCAAAACATCTTTACAAATTCTCAATTCGTTGTACAATAGAGGCAGGGATAAAGGGAGGTGGATCCATGAAAGCCAACCGTATTCTGGAAATGGAAAAATATATCACACTCAAAGGCACCGCTTCGATCGAGGAATTGCAGCGGCAGTTCGACGTGTCCGCCAATACCGTCCGGCGGGACATCGCGGAACTGCTGCAGCGCGGCGCGGCGGAAAAAGTGTATGGCGGCGTCCGCGCCCGGCCGGCCAGCCAGACCCTGACCCCCTACGAGCTGCGCCAGATGAGCGGCGGAGAGGCCAAGGAGCTCATCGGCCGCACCGCCGCCCAGCTGGTCCGCGACGGGGATGTGATCTTTATTGATTCCGGCACCACCACCCTGCGCATGATCGACCATCTGAAGGACAGGCGGGACGTGACCATCATTACCCACAGCCTGGGGGCCGTCATCCGCGCCCTGCCCTATGAGAACCTGCACGTGATCGTGCTGCCCGGCTCCCTGCGCAGGAAGACCAACTCCATGACCGGGTCGGACAGCGTGAAGGCCATGAAAAAATACAATATCCGCACCGCCTTCATGGCGGCCACCGGCGTGTCCATGCACGGCGCCACCAACTCCTCCGCCCAGGAGTACGATATCAAGCAGGCCGCCGTGGAGTGCAGCGACCGGTCCATTTTATTGGTGGACCGGCACAAATTCGGCATCACGGGCATGATGACCTACGCGCCCATCAGCAGCTTCGAGGCCGTCGTGACCGACGAGGAACCGGGAGAGGACTACCTGAACCTGCTCAAAGAAAACGATGTCCGGCTGATCCTGCCCGAGGAGCCGGTTGATCAAAATAAGGAAGGTGAGTAATATGCCGCTTTACAGCATGTCCCCCCTGCTGAAAGCCGCCGAGGAGCACGGCGCGGCTGTCGGCGCGTTTTCCGTCTCCAATCTGGAAATGATCCGCGGCGTACTGCGCGCGGCGGAGGAAACGGAGACGCCCGTCATCCTGCAGATCGCGGAGGTGCGCCTCCCCCACGCGCCTCTCAGCCTGATCGGCCCCGTCATGCTGGCGGCCGCCCGGCAGGCGAAGGTGCCCGTGGCGGTGCACCTGGACCACGGCACCACTTTTCAGTGCATCCAGCAGGCCCTGGACCTGGGCTTCACCTCCGTCATGTTCGATGGCAGCGCCCTCTCCATGGAGGAGAACATGCTTGCGACCCGGCAGGTGATCGAGCTGGCCCGGCCCCGCGGCGCGACCGTGGAGGCGGAGATCGGCGTCATCGGCAAGACGGAGAGCGGCGAGGACCGGACGGCCGTCTGCGCTTCGCCCGAGGAGAGCCTGCGCTTCCTGAAAGAGACCCAGGTGGACGCCCTGGCCGTGGCCATCGGCAATGCCCACGGCGTCTACGTGGGCGCACCGCAGCTGCGCTTCGACATCCTCGAAGCCATCCGCCGGGAGTCCAAGGCCCCGCTGGTGCTGCACGGCGGCACCGGCATCAGCGATGAAGACTTCCGCCGCTGCGTGAAAAACGGCATCCGGAAGATCAATATCGCCACGGCCACCCATATCGCGGCCTTTGAGGCGGCCCGGGAAGCCCGGAACTACTATGACATGAGCGACCGCATGGAGGAGGCTGCTTATCAGGTAGCCAAGCGGCACATCGGCGTGTTCGGCACGTTTGCCTTATGAACTACCAGAAGGAGGAGAACGATCCCATGAGCGTCCTGTTTGAAGGGGCCGGGAAGGCCCTGGACATCATCCCCGTAGGCCGGGTGGCCATCGACTTCAACCCCACCGACATGAACCGTCCCCTGTCCGAGAGCGCCAACTTCAACAAATACCTGGGCGGCTCCCCCGCGAACATCGCCGTAGGCATGGCCCGCTACGGGCGGAAGGTGGGCTTCCTGGGCAAGGTTTCCGACGACAGCTTCGGGGATTTCGTGACCCATTTCTTCCTGAACGAGGGCATCGACTGCTCCCACATCACCCGCTGTAAAAACGGGGAGAAGCTGGGCCTGACCTTCACAGAGATCCTGAGCCCCACCCAGAGCTCCATCCTCATGTACCGGGAAGGCGTCGCCGACCTGATGCTGCACCCGGACGACGTGGATGAAGCCTACGTGGCCTCCTCCCGCTCGCTGCTCATCAGCGGCACCTCCCTGTGCACCAGCCCCACCCGCGAGGCGGCCCTGAAGGCCCTCGCCTTCGCCCGGAAAAACGGCGTCACCGTGATCTTTGACGCGGACTATCGGGCCTACACCTGGAAAAACAAGGACGAGATCGCCATCTACACCTCCCTGGTAGCTCAGAGCGCGGACATCGTGCTGGGCAGCCGGGAGGAGTTCGACCTGATGGAGCGCCTGCTGGGCCTGGACGGCACGGATGAGGCCTCCGCCAGATACTGGCTGGCCCTGCAGCCCCAAATCCTGGTCATCAAGCACGGCAAGGAGGGCAGCCGCTGCTATTCCGAGAGCGGGAACTGGCTGGTGCGCCCCTTCCCGGTCAACGCCATGAAGGGCTTTGGCGGCGGCGACGGCTACGCCAGCGCCTTCCTGCACGGCCTGATGGCGGGCAAGTCCCTGGCCGAAGCCCTGGAGATGGGCAGTGCTTCCGCCGCCATGCTGGTGGCCAGCCACGCCTGCAGCAAGGACATGCCCGACGAGGAAGCGCTGACGGCCTTCATCCGCGAAAAGAAAGCGCAGTGCGGCGATGTGGTCACACTGCTGTGAAGTATAGAGTACTAATAAAGGAGAAAGCAACATGGAAGAACTGAGAGTCATGCGTCCCTTTATCGGCGGGGAATTCGTCGAGAGCGCCTCGGAGAAGTTCACCACCATCTACGACCCCTCCACCGGCCATCCCATCGCCAAGGTGCCCCAGTGCACCCAGGAAGAGGTCAACCGTGCCGTCGCCTGCGCCAAGGCTGCCTATCCCGCCTGGCGCGACACCCCCGTGCGCAAGCGCGCCGCCCTGATGATGAAACTGCACCAGCTGATCGAGCGGGACATGGAAGAGCTGACCCTGCTCTGCGCCACGGAGAACGGCAAGTGCTTAAGCGAGGCTGCCGGCGACGTGGGCAAGGCCCTGGACATGACGGAGCTCGCCTGCTCCGCGCCCTCCCTGCTGATGGGCGAGAGCCTGATGGACGCATCCTCCGGCTATGACACCACCCTGTACCGCGAGCCCCTGGGCGTATTTGCCGGCATCGCGCCTTGGAACTTCCCGGCCATGATCCCCGTGGGCTGGATGGCGCCCCTGGCCATCGTCTGCGGCAACACCTTCGTATTGAAGCCCGCTTCCACCACGCCCATGACCTGCCTCAAGTTTGCCGAATTGTATAAGGAAGCCGGCATTCCGGACGGCGTGTTCAACATCGTGCCCTGCTCCCGCAACGAAGCGGAGATCCTGCTCTCCCACCCGGATGTGAAGGGCATCACCTTCGTGGGCAGCACCGACGTGGGCCGGCACATCTACGCCACCGCCGCCGCCAACGGCAAGCGCGTGCAGTGCCTGTGCGAAGCGAAAAACCACGCCCTGGTCCTCAAGGACGCGCCCCTGACCCGCACCGCCGCGGGCATCGTCAACAGCGCCTTCGGCTGCGCCGGCGAGCGCTGCATGGCCCTGCCCACCGTTGTCGTGGAGGAGGAGATCGCCGATCAGCTGATCGCGGAGATCGTGCGCCTGTGCAAGCAGCAGAAGGTCGGCCCCGCCTATGACCCGGCCAGCAAGCTGGGCCCTGTGGGCAGCAAGGGACACCAGAAGTTCGTGCTGGACTGGATCGAGAAGGGCATCGAGGAAGGCGCGCAGCTGGTGCTGGACGGCCGCAATATCAAGGTGCCCGGCTACGAGGACGGCTACTACATCGGCCACACCGTGTTCGACCACGTGACCGAGGAGATGACCATCGGCACCCGCGAGGTCTTCGGCCCCGTCCTGTGCATCAAGCGCGTCAAGAGCTTTGAAGAGGGCCTGGCCCTGATGAACCGCAACCCCTTCGCCAACGGCTCCGTCATCTTCACCCAGAGCGGCTACTACGCCCGGGAGTTTGCCAAGCGCACCGACGGCGGCATGGTGGGCGTGAACGTGGGCATCCCGGTGCCCATCCCCGTCTTCCCCTTCAGCGGGCACAAGCTGAGCTTCTTCGGCGACCTGCACTGCCACGGCAAGGACGCCTTCCGCTTCTACACCGAGAGCAAGTGCGTCACCGTCAAGTGGTTCGACGAGGAAGAGCAGACCAACGCCCATGTGGATACCTGGGACGGCAGCCGCTGATCCCGACACCAAACAAAGGATAAAGGAGATACGCATATGAAGCAGCTGAACATCGGCATCGTCGGCGCGGGCCGCATCGGCAACGTGCACGCCCAGTCCATCACCTACCACATCCCCCAGGCCAAGGTCCTGCGCGTCACGGACGTGAAGGTGGAGGCCGCCAAGGCCCTGGCGGAAAAATACGGCATCCCCGCCTGGTCCGCCGACTACATGGACATCATCAACGACCCCGAGATCGACGCGGTGCTGGTCTGCAGCCCCACGCCCACCCATGCGGATATCGCCATCGCCGCCATGCAGGCCGGCAAGCACGTGTTCTGCGAGAAGCCCGTGGACCTGACCATCGAGAAGATCCTGAAGACCCAGCAGGTGGCCGAGGAGACCGGCAGGAAGCTGCAGATCGGCTTCAACCGCCGCTTCGACCACAACCACGGCAAGGTGCAGCGCCTGGCCCGGGAAGGCAAGCTGGGCAATATCGAACTCATCAAGATCACCTCCCGCGACCCCGAGCCCCCGTCTCCCGAATACGCAGCGTCCTCCGGCGGCCTGTACATCGACATGATGATCCATGACTTCGATATGGCCATGTTCCTGGCGGGCTGCGACGTGACCGAGGTCTACGCCATGGGCACCAGCCTGGTGGATAAACGCATCGGCGAGGCCGGAGACGTGGATACCGCCATCGTGACCCTGACCTTTGAAAACGGCGCCCTGGGCGTCATCGACAACAGCCGCCGCGCCGCCTACGGCTACGACCAGCGGGTGGAGGCTTTCGGATCCCTGGGCATGGCCGCCGGTGAGAACGACGGCGACAGCACCGTCCGCCTCTCCACCGCCGAGGGCGTCCTGTCCGACAAGCCCCAGTTCTTCTTCCTGGAGCGCTACATGGCCTCCTTCATCGAGGAGATGCGCCAGTTCATCGACGCGGTGCAGAATGACACCGAGGTGCCCGTGGGCATCCATGCCGGCCTCATGAGCGTGGTGCTGGCCAAGGCCGCCAAGAAGTCCCTGGACGAGCACCGGCCCGTCAAGATCAGCGAGATCCTGTAAGGAGGGAACGACATGCAGCCTCATATCCGCGGAAACAGGGAGCAGCCCTTCGGCTACACGCCCGTGACCGAAATGAGCGGGAAGAACAGCGAGATGCTGATGGATTTCGGCATCCTGCGCCTGCGCGAGGGCGAGAGCTGGACCGACGAGCTGCCCCTGGAAAAGGCCTACCTGCTGGTGTACGGCACCGTCCGCTTTGAGTGGGAGGGCCACACCCATGAGGAGAGCCGCGCCAACTGCTTTGATGTGCCGCCCACGGCCCTGCACGTGAGCAAAAAGACCGCCGTGACCCTGACCTGCCTGAGCGGCGACTGCGAGATCAACGTGCTGCGCACGGACAACCCGCGGGAGTTTGACGCCCGCCTGTACCTGCCTGAGGACACCCCGGACGAGTACCGGGGCAAGGGCACCATGCGGGAGAGCAGCACCCGCATCGTGCGCACCATTTTCGATTATTCCAACGCCCCCTACGCCAACCTGGTGCTGGGCGAGGTCATCGGCTTCCCGGGCAAGTGGAGCAGCTATCCGCCCCACCATCACCCCCAGCCGGAGATCTACTACTACAAGACCAATCCGGAAAACGGCTTTGCCTACGCGGAGCTGGGCGAGGAAGTGGTGAAGGTGCACAACAACGACACCGTGCTCATCGCTCCCGGCCTCACCCATCCCCAGTGCACGCCTCCCGGCTACGCGCTGTGGTACTTGTGGGGCATCCGCCACCTGGAGGGCTGCCCCTACAAGCAGCCCGAGTGCCCGGTGTTCATTGAGGAGCACCTCTGGGTGCAGGACAAGGACGCCGTCTACTGGGGCGACCCCAAATGATCTGAAGGACGGAGGAGCTACCAATGAAAACGGTTCGTCTCACCATGGCCCAGGCGCTGGTCCGCTTCCTGGACAATCAGTATGTGGAACTGGACGGCGCTGAGCACAAATTCGTCAACAACATTTTCGGCGTGTTCGGCCACGGCTGCGTGGTGGGCGTGGGCCAGGCCCTGAGCCAGGGCGGGCACCAGATCCGCTTTTTGCAGGGCAAGAACGAGCAGAACATGGCCCTGGCCGCCACCGCCTTTGCCAAGCAGAAGAACCGGCTGGAGATCATCCCCTGCGTCAGCTCCATCGGCCCCGGGGCCATGAACATGGTCACCGCCGCCGGCTGCGCCACCGCCAACCGCATCCCGCTGCTGCTGCTGCCCGGCGATACCTTTGCCTGCCGCCAGCCCGACCCGGTGCTCCAGCAGGCGGAGTTCTTCACCTCCTTCGGCCAGACGGTCACCGACGCCTTTAAGGGCGTGTGCCACTACTTTGACCGCATCGAGCGCCCCGAGCAGCTGATGACCGCCGCCATCCACGCCCTGCGCGTGCTGACGGACCCGGCAGATACCGGCGCGGTGTGCCTGGCCATGCCCCAGGACGTGGAGGGCGAGGCCTACGACTACCCCGTCTCCTTCCTGGAAAAGCGGGTCTGGCACCTGGACCGCCGTCCCGCCACCGCGTCCCAGATCGCCCGGGCGGCGGAGATCCTGCGCAAGGCCGAGCGGCCCTTGGTCATCTGCGGCGGCGGCGTGCGCTACTCCCTGGCCGGGGACGCCCTGATCCGCTTCTGCGAGTCCACTGGCATCCCCATGGCCGAGACCCAGGCGGGCAAGGGTACCGTCTCCTGGCAGCACCCGCTGAACCTGGGCGGCATCGGCGTAACCGGCGGCGCGGCCGCCAACCGCGTGGCCCAGCAAGCCGACGCCGTGCTGGCCGTGGGCACCCGGCTGACCGACTTCACCACCTGCTCCAAGTGGCTGTTCAAGGAGGACACGAAGTTCGTGTCCCTGAACATCTGCCCCTTCGACGCCTTCAAGATGAACGCCGAGGGCATCCTCTGCGACGCCCGGGAGGGCCTGGACGGGCTGACCAAAGCGCTGGCGGGCTACCATTACGCCCACGCTGACGAAGCCCAGGCCGCCCGCGCCGACTGGCTGAAGGTCGCGGACGATTACTATCACGCCCAGTCCCCGCTGGGTCTCCCCCAGACCCGGGCGCTGGGCATCATCAACGAGTTCATGGGCCCCAAAGACATCGCCGTGGGCAGCGCGGGCAGCCTGCCGGGCGACATGCAGCGCCTGTTCCGTCCCGGCGAAAGGGACACCTACCACATGGAATACGGCTTCTCCAACATGGGCTACGAGACCAACGGCGCCCTGGGCGTGAAGCTGGCCTGCCCGGACCGGGAGGTCTACACCTTCTTCGGCGACGGCACCTACCTGATGGCCCACAGCGAGCTGGTCACCTGCCTGCAGGAGGGCCTGCGGGTGCACTTCTGCCTCTTTGACAACAGCGGCTGGGGCTGCATCGAAAACCTGCAGAACAACCAGGGCAACGACACCTTCGGCACCGTGTTCCGCTTCCGGGATCCAAAGACCGGCGAGCTGACCGGCCCCATCATGCCCCTGGACTTCGCGAAGAACGCCGAGGGCTACGGCCTCAAAGCCTACACCATCCGCACCGAGGAGGAGCTGAAAGCCGCCCTCGAAGACGCCCTCAAGCAGGACAAACCCGTGCTGTACGACATCAAGGTGCTCCCCGGCACCATGACCCCCGGCTTTGACAGCTGGTGGCGCGTCGGCGTTGCGGAGGTCAGCACCCAGCCCCGGGTGCAGGAAGCCTATGCCGACATGGAAAAACACATCGGTGAAACCAGAAAATACTGAAAGCGAACGGAGGAAAACGAACATGCTGGATCCCAACAAAGTAAAACTGGCCATCGCGCCCATCGGCTGGACCAACGACGACATGCCCGACCTGGGCAAGGAAAACACCTTTGAGCAGTGCGTCAGCGAGATGGCGCTGGCGGGCTTCAAGGGCAGCGAGATCGGCAACAAGTACCCCCAGGACGTTGCGGTGCTCAAGCACAAGCTGGACGTGCGCGGGCTGCAAATCTGCAACGCCTGGTTCTCCTCCCTCTTCACCAGCGAGCCCTATGAGGTCACCATCCGCAACTTCATCGCCCACCGCGACCGTCTGCACGCCCTGGGAGCCAAGGTGATCGGCGCGTCCGAGCAGGGCAACTCCATCCAGGGCAAGGACATCAACATCTTCGGCGACCAGAAGCCCGTCTACACCCCCGAGCAGTGGGAACTGATCGCCCGCGGCTACAACGAGATGGGCGCCCTGGCCCAGGAAAAGGGCATGACCCTGACCTGCCACCACCACATGGGCACCGGCGTGCAGACCGCGGAGGAGATCGACACCTTCATGAGCGTCGTGGACCCCGAAAAGGTGTTCCTGCTCTTCGACAGCGGCCACTTGACCTTCGCCGGCATCGATCCGCTGCCCATCCTGAAGAAGTACGTCCACCGCATCAAACATGTGCACCTGAAGGACGTCCGCCTGGCGGTACGCGACCAGGCCCGGCGCGAGGGCTGGAGCTTCCTGACCGCGGTGCGCAACGGCGTCTTCACCGTGCCCGGAGACGGAGACGTGGACTTCGGCCCCATATTCCGGACCCTGGAAGAAGCCGGCTACGAAGGCTGGGTTGTGGTCGAAGCCGAGCAGGATCCTGCCAAGGCAAACCCCTTCGAGTACGCCCTCAAGGCGCGAAAGTATATCCGGGAGCAAACCGGCCTCTGATCGCCGCTTTCTTCTCCCATTACTGATCGAAAAGCAGCCCTCATCCGCCGCCGATGGCAGATGAGGGCTGTTTTTCTGATGTGTTATGTCGATTGATTATTGATAATTGCGTTTTTATACAGTCAAATGTTCCTTCTTCACTCCGGCGCCGTCCATTGGGTATGGATGATCTCCCGTATCTTTCCCTGATAGCTGCCCGATCCGCGATAGATCGGCCTGAACCCGCACTTTTCCAGCACCCGCGCTGAAGCGGCGTTGTCCGCCAGGCAGATGCCCTCGATTGTTTTTGCGCTGCGCATATCGGAGATGACAGGCAGGAATGCCCGCAATGCCTCGGTCGCATATCCTTGGCCTGTATACCGTTTCGCGATGTGATAGCCGATCTCCCAGCCTTCCGGGACAGCGACGAGCTGGACATAGCCGATGTTCTCGCCGGTCTGCTTCAGCAGCACCGCGTATACGAAGGGTCCCTCATCGGTAGCATAGCAGTTGATGAGATCATCCACCGCCTGCCGGGCGATCTCGGGCGTCTCAAACACCTCGTCGGGCACAAAGCGCCGGACGTCCTCATCCAGGGAGTTCAGGTGCACCGCCTCGGCCATCTCCGGGGTCAGGTCGGTGACGACCAGGCGTTCCGTTTCAATGCGCATCAGCGGGGTCCCATCCTTTCAGGGGCGCTCCGTCAAGAGCCGCTCCGGCCAGCGCGCCGCCGGGGAGGTAGGTCAGCTTCAGGGAGTAGCAGTCCTCCCGCTCCCGCAGCAGGGGCAGGAAGACGCGGTCGCCCTCCCAGAGGGACAGGCCGTCCACCTCCGGGATGGGCACCCAGCGCAGGACGCCCTCCGGGCCGTCCAGGCGGTCGGCGGGCACCTGTTCCGACGTGCGGGCGGTGTACAGGAAGGTCAGCTCGTTCCCCCAGTCCGGCAGGATGAAGGTGATCAAGCCGCGCAGGCGCAGGTCCGTCACGCCGAGGCCCGTCTCCTCCCGGATCTCGCGCAGCACGCACTCCTCCGGCGCTTCGTTCTCCTCCAGATGGCCGCCGATGCCGATCCACTTGCCCGCGTTCTCGTCCTGCCGCTTCTTCACGCGGTGCATCATCAGCCAGCAGCCGTCTTTCTCAATATAGCACAGTGTTGTCAGGCGCATTCCCATTCTCCATCTTGCGTATTATCTTACCCAATGTTGAAAAGTCAGCCCGGATCAGGCATTCCCGAGGTACCGCTCAATCTCCTCCAGGCGTTTTTCCGACTCCGCGCGGCCGATCTGATAGACGCGCTCCAGCTCCTGCGGATCCTTTTCCGTGTGGCCGATGTTCAGGGCCTCCGGCGGGCGGACGACCAGGGACTGGCCGGTGGCCTCCCGCTGGTCGAGCTCCTCCATCTGTCGGTTGTACATCTCGTGCCGGTGGGCCATCGCCTCAATCAGCTTCGGGTAGCGCCGGAACAGGAGGCGGATCAGGCCCATGCCGAAGGCGGGCTGCTTGCGGTAGCCCTTCGGCTGGGTCAGCACGATTACGTTGTGGTCGTAGCCGAGCCCCTCCATATACCGGTAGGGCACAGCATCCGAAATGCCGCCGTCCAGCAGCCGCCTGCCCTCAAACTCCACCGGCCGGGAGACCATCGGCATGGACGCAGAGGCGCGGAACCAGGTCATATCGTCCGCCCCGCCGTCCAAACAGTCGCGGAACAGGCACTGCCCCGTTTCCAGATCGGTGGCCCCAGCGTAAAAGTGCATCGGGTTCTCCCGATAAGCCTGGCGGTCGAACACGTCCAGCACGTCCGGCAGCTCACGGTAGCAGAAATCCGCGCCGTACAGATCCCCGGTCATGATCAGCGACCTGAGACTGCAATAGCGCGGGTCCGCACAGTATTTCTTGTTGTAGCGGATGGGCCGCCCGATCTGCCGGGACTTGAAATTGCACCCGAACACGGCCCCCGCGGAGATCCCCGCCGCTGCTTCAAAGGTGATCCCGTGCTCCATCAGCACGTCGATCACCCCGCAGGTGAACATGCCGCGCATCGCGCCGCCCTCAAGGATCAGGGCTTTTTTCATGTGTTTATCCTCACAAATAAGAAACGGGAAGAAAAAACAAAGTAGGAAGTAGAAAGGAGGAAGTAGGAAGTAATTCTACTCCATCAGACGATGTTTCATGCGCCATCTGATGAACACTATTTACTTCCTACTTCCTAACTCCTACTTCCTACTTAGCTACGCTCGCCGCTTATCAGGCGAAGGGGTTCTCCGTCGGATAGGGCAGGGTCTTGGGCTGGTTGTAGGCGATGTCCTGCACGCCCAGGAACTTGAAGACCTCATACAGGTACTTGCCCACATGGCCGAAGGCCACCGCGCCGTGGTGCGGATAGCGCTTCTGGATCAGCACGTGGCGGTAGAAGCGGCCCATTTCCGGGATACGGAAGACGGCAATGCCGCCGAAGGAGCGGGTCGGGACGTCCAGGATATCGCCCTGGGCGATGTAGGAGCGGAGCACGCCCTCGCTGTCGCACTGCAGGCGGTAGAAGGTGATGTCGCCCGCCGCGATGTCGCCCTCCAGGGTGCCGCGGGTGAAGTCCGGATCGCTGCCCGCCGGCTCCAGCAGGCGGTGCTGGATCAGCTGGTACTTGATGGCGCGGTCGGAGCACATCTTGCAGGACGGGGTGTTGCCGCAGTGGAAGCCCATGAAGGTCTCCTCCAGCGCGCACTCATACTTGCCCTTGATGTCCTCGTCATAGATGTACTGCGGCACGCTGTTGTTGATGTCGAGCAGGGTGATGGCATCGCCGGATACGCAGGCGCCGATGTATTCGCTCAGCGCGCCGTAGATATCGACCTCGCAGGAGACCGGGATGCCGCGGCTGGCGAGACGGGAGTTGACATAGCAGGGCTCAAAGCCGAACTGCTCCGGGAAAGCAGGCCAGCACTTGTCGGCGAAGGCCACATACTTGCGGGCGCCCTTGTGCTTTTCCATCCTCGGCGACCTCGGGGATGCGCTTGTCGCCCGCGTGCGCCTTGTAGGACACCAGCAGGTCCAGCTCGGAGTTCTCCTCGATCTCCACGCCCAGCTCGTACAGGCCCTTGATGGGGGCGTTGCAGGCGAAGAAGTCCTGGGGACGCGGGCCGAAGGTGATGATCTTCAGGTTCTTGACGCCGATGATGGCGCGGGCCACGGGCACGAAGTCGCAGATCATCTTCGCGATGTCCTCGGCAGTGCCCACGGGATACTCGGGGATATAGCCCTTCAGGTGACGCATGCCCAGGTTATAGGAGCAGTTGAGCATGCCGCAGTAGGCGTCGCCGCGGCCGTTGATCATGTCGCCGTCGCCCTCGGCCGCCGCCACGAACATGCAGGGGCCGTCGAAGTACTTCGCGATCAGGGTCTCGGGGGTCTCGGGACCGAAGTTGCCCAGGAAGACCACCAGCGCGTTGCAGCCGGCAGCGTTGACGTCCTGAACGGCCTTGCACATATCCAGCTCGTTCTCGACGGTCACGGGGCACTCATAGAGCTCGCCCTTGTAGGCAGCCTTGATGGCGGCGCGGCGCTTCTCACTCAGCGCGATGGGGAAACAGTCACGGGATACGGCGATGATGCCCAGTTTGACTTCCGGGATATTGGTCAGCATAACGATTTCCTCCTTAATGTTTTGAGTAAGGGATGTCCGCCCGGATGTCCAGGTTGACGCCCTTTAATCCAACGTAAGCGCCTTCGGCGGCCTCGCCGCTTTCGGGATGGGCCAGCAGCCACTTGTTGCGCGCCCAGAGGGCTTTGTCCAGCGTGTTTTTGCCGGTGCCGGGGCGGTAATCCGTGTTGGTGCCAGCCGGCAGGCCCACCAGCACGCGGAAGCCCTTTTTAGGATCATTGTGGCAGGGCGCGTAATGCAGCGTGGTGGCGTAGACCTCGACCAGGACGCCCTTGGGCACGAAGAAGGCCTTGGCCTTCGCGGTGTCCAGCACGCCGTCCACGATATCGTCCATCTTGGCCAGCAGCAGGATAAAGTCCTCCGTGCCCAGGTTGAACTCGCTGTCGCGGTGATACTCCAGGCAGTTGAGCTTCGTGTTGCGGCCGTTGCAGCAGCCAAATTCAAAGGGCATGCCGCCGAACAGGTCGTCGCCGATCTGCGCGGCGTCCGGCGCGGCGTGCAGGGCATCGACCTTCGGGAAGTACACCGTGCCCTCTTCCGGGCAGGGGGTGTGCTTTTCAAGCGCCTCCAGCAGCCCGGCCACCGGATAGCCCTCGACCACACGTCCGTAGGGCGCGAACGCGGGATCGGTCACAGGAAGGATCTTCATAGTCCAGCTTTCCTCCTTACTCAATGTTGGCCAGCTCGTGGTAGGACACCTTCAGAGCCGGATAAAGCTTCTGATACAGGTCAAAGAACTTCTCGTACTGCGCGTGGCGTCCCGCGTCCGGGAGCACCGGGTCGCTCTCCTTGAGCAGCTGGTGGCAGGCCGTGGGGATGTCCGGGAAGAGCCCGGTGCCGACGCCCGCCAGAATCGCCGCGCCCAGGGCGGGACCTTCGGTGTTCTGCAGGGTGGAGACGGGCATATCGTACATGTCCGCCATCATCTGCCGCCAGAAGGGGCTCTTGGCGCCGCCGCCGCAGGCCAGCATGGCGTCCGGCGCCACGTGCATGCCGCGCAGGACGTTCAGGTTCTGCCACTGGGAGTACATGACGCCCTCCATGACGCTGCGCACGATGTCGCGCCGCGTGTGCATGGCGGAGAGGCCGATGAACGCGCCGCGGGCTTCGGGATCCAGCAGCGGGGAGCGCTCGCCCATCAGATAGGGCAGGAAGATCAGCCGGTTCGCGCCGATGGGGCTCCTGGCCGCTTCCTGGTTCATAAGCACATAGGAATCCGTGCCCATGTCCTCCGCCGCCTGCACCTCCGCCTGGAAGAAGCGGTCCCGGCACCATTTGAGGCTCAGGCCCGCCGCCAGGGACGCGCTCATGACGGTATAGCAGCCCGGCACCGCCGCGCAGAAGGTATGCACGCGGCCCTGGGGGTCGATCTGCACCGTATCCGAGTGCGCGAAGACCACGCCGCTGGTGCCGATGGTGGTGAAGGCCTTGCCGCGCTCCACCACGCCGGTGCCGATGGCCGCGGCCATGTTATCGCCCGCGCCGGCGACCACGGGCATGCCCGCCCTGAGGCCGGTGATCCGGGCGGCTTCCTCGGTGATGTGGCCCGCCACGTCACAGCTTTCCAGCAGCGGCGGCAGCAGGCTCATGGGGATCCCGGTGCGCTCCGCGATCTCCTTGGACCAGCAGCGGTTCGGCACATCCAGGAGGTTTGTGCCGGAGGCGTCGCTCATCTCCATATAGTATTCGCCGGTCAGGCGCAGGCGCAAATAATCCTTGGGCAGCTGGATGCGGTAGGCCTTGGCCCACACCTCGGGCAGATGCTCCCGCGTCCACAGCACCTTGCCGGCGGTAAAGCCGGTCAGGGCCGGATTCGCGCTGATGCGGATCAGCTCCTCGCGCCCGCCCACCAGGCGGGTGAACTCGTCGCAGCTCTCGATGGTGCGGTTGTCGCACCAGATGATGGAGCGGCCCAGGGCCTTGCCGAACTCGTCCGTCAGAACGAGGCCGTGCATCTGGCCGGACAGGGACAGTCCCGCGATGTCCGCGGGATCGACCTTGCTCTGCTCCAGTACGTCGCGGATCGTGGTGAACGCCGCGTTCACCCAGTCCTCAGGCTCCTGTTCCGCCCAGCCGTTATAGGGCTGGTACAGGGGATATTCCACCGTGCTGGCCGCTACCGACCTTCCCTCGCGGTCAAACAGGACGGTCTTCGTGCCGGATGTGCCCAAGTCCACACCAATGACATACTCCATAGATCAAGCTCCCATCTTCAGTTTGCAGCACATTTTGCGCATAGTCGGATCAGAAATTTTTCTACCGAATATTCTACGCTGAAACAGCAGAAAATGCAAGAGCAAGATTGTACATGGAATTGCGCAAACGTTGCTGTACCAGATTCTGTTGACAAGCTCGTGCCTTTTTTTTGTACGCTTTCACGGGTATAATGGGATAAAGCAAGAAACTGGAGGGAATGTCATGTACAGCGAGAACGATTTGAACGACGCTCAGCGGGCGGTGCAGCGCGCCCGGCTGCTGATGTTTTTGCCCGCGGCGGTGCTCCTGGCCGGAGCCATCGTCTCTTTCATCTTCCGCATCAAATGGCTGACCATCCTGCTGAGCATCCTGGGCGGATCGTGGATGGTGTTTTCCCACCAGCTGTTCGTGATCCCCCGGAGGGGCTATATGGAGCACGTGCGCAGCGCCCTGCGCGTGGCCCGCAAGGTGGCCGAGGGCTATTATCTGCGCATGGAAGAGACGCCGGTGGAGCGCAACAACGTGATGTTCTATGCCTTTTACCTGAACGTGGGCGAAAAACAGGACCCGGAGGACGACCGCCTGTTCTACTTCGACGCCCGGCGTCCCCTGCCGGACTGGAAAACCGGCGACCGCATCCTGATCCGGAGCTACGATAAATTCGTTTCCTCCTGGGAGATCCTGGCAAAAGCAGAGCCTGCGTCCTCAAATACCTGAACGGAGGTCCCCATGATGAACCAGCCAAAGATCCTGGTCTGCGTGACCGAGCAGCCCCACTGCAGCGAGATGATCCGCAAAGGCCGCCAGCTGGCGGATGAACAGGGCGGCGACCTGCTGGTGCTGCACGTGCGCACGCGGCAGAAGACCCTGATGGGCAGCACGGATATCTCCGCCGCCCTGAACCAGCTGTACGCCGACGCGCGCGAGGCGGAGGCCGAGATGGAGATCATCTCCTCCACCGAGGTCGAAAAGACCATCGCCGATTACGTGAAAAACCAACAGGTCACCGCGATCGTCATCGGCGCCTCGCCCCGGGATGGCCGCCCGCCCATGAGCGAACGGCTGGCAGCACTGGTACCCAATGCGAAAGTATATGTCCAATGAAAGATAAGGTGACTGTTCTTCATTCTTTTTCTCTCCCTCCGTATGACCATCCAGATTTGATGCATAACAACATATAATTGAACAGAAGCGATACTATGAGCGAACACATTACCCCAGCCCCGCTTGCTGCACGCTCACTCACCTCTCCGGAAACCGATATCGCGTAACAAGCCGCAACGTGGGCGCTGAAGATGCCGTAATTTCCGCTGCCTCCTTGCTCGCGGCATCGGCAATACGGGATGTTACCTGCGCAACACTTCCGCGCCGACTGCCGACACGCGCTTCTTTACCCGCGAGATCCTGACGGACTGGGACTTTTCTACCGTCACCTACGCCAATATCGGGGAGACGAATATCGACTTTAGCGAAAGCCTATTCCACATGAATATCCAGTTTTCAAAGTCTGTGAATTATCATGTCCCAATTGGCACACTGGGTGCCGGCTTCTTGGGAGGTATTCTTCATGATTAGAATTTCAAAACTGCTTTTATTTAATCCCATAAGTATCTCGATTTCAGGAATAAAATGCACAGCCAGTAACATCACCAGATTGGTTAATGCTTTAGACTGCCAATGGATTGCTATGACAATAGATTCTTTGTCGAATGATTGTTTATTATTGACATATATAAAGAATCAAGGAATGAAATTCTTTGTAAAGCAGCATGCTACGAATTATTGTGAAGTCACAGTGGTTTTACCTGATTCTTTGTTCGAGGATGTTTTGGAGAAAGTAATCAGCGAAGATCCGGAGAATATCTTTATGATAAGTCTACTTGATCCGACAAACGTAGATGTTTATTTGCAACAGTCTTATGAACAGTTAATTGTTACTGGAAAAGCTAATGTGTTTATATCCATTTCTTTTGACGAAAATGCTGTATCAATTTCTGCAAACAAGGCTTTAACTCAGCCTAAACAACTATACAGAAGGATTAAAGCATTACGATTTGACTAGCATTATACACTTTACCCGCAAGCATTGTTTCATGGATTAGATGCAGAAACATACTGAGTAGAAGACAAGAAACGAAACCGAAAAAGTACCCGAAGGGACAACGATCGTCCATGATATAAAATAACCTCTTTTAGATCGTCGCAGATGATTTGAATACTAATGGGTGGAGTCAATAATTGTGCTTGAAAGGACATTTCATGTTTCTATGCATTCGTTTTAAAGTCTCAGCAGATGACAGGATAGATGTAAACAGCAACATTGCGCTTTGTGCATCACTTTGGACAATTGTGTAACACTTGAAAACAGATAATCAGGTTTACAGCTTCCGTTTTCCTTTTTTGATGGCGCAGCCACGCTGCGAGGGAGATAATTATGAAAAGACAAGGCTTTTTAATTGTACTATTTGTTATTCTGATGGTGCCTTTTGTTTGCTGCACCGCGGAGAAAGTGCCCTATAATAGAGTCGTCGTATCCAGCGCCGATATGCAGCGTGAACAGGCGGAAAAACTGGCAATAGATTATTATAATAAAAACACATACCATCGTGTGAATAACGAGGACTTTTCCGGGATCGATACGGTGTCAGGCAGATATACCATCAACAGCGTTTTTATCCGTATTCAACACAAAAATGCCATTCATTATGCCTGGGCCGTTTCCTTCTTTGATAAAGAGAAAATCGTCATCAATTCCCCCAGTTCGCATATAGGCACAGTAATGATCGATTCACCATCAGGGGAGATTCTTTTTTTCACTGACGAGGAACTCTTCGACGGTCTGAATCAGTGGGAAGAATTCTTCGGAATTCCGCATTACAGTGGATCCAATTCGATCCATACCATAGAAATCATTGAGTCAATTGTGTGCCCGCCTGATATGTTTGGCGCTCGCGTACTGCCTGGCGAATATGATATCAGCTCTGTCGAAGCAGAAACCATAGCGGTGAATATGGTGGCGGGTATGGAGTCGATTGAGCCTGAAGACGTAAAATCACGCTATACTATTACCTCTTCTCTGGCTCATTATCCCGGAATCCTTCCTGAAAATGTATGGTGTATTAAATTCTACAAAGATGAAAACAGCCAGGAAGAATATAAAGCGGGCGTATATTCATCACACGGAAAACTCTGGTACTTGGCAAAGTGGGATCAAGCAAAAGCTCTCACATCAGTCATGCATGACTATGACTATTTATACATTAATAATACGTATTGCCACAAAGAGATTATTGATATCAGAAACCTTCCGTATGGAGACTGGGGAGGATTTATTGACGTGCTGTTTGCTTTGGATATTCCTGAAAGCGATTATCTGAAAACAGTATTTCGGGCTGATTAATCCAAACAAGACAAACCTGTTTAGAGAAAGCTTCATTTCATCGAGTTGTCCCTGGTCCGCTTAATCTTGACTTTTTGAGTGTAAAATATGATAATCAGGATGTTTCTATTTTGCTATATGGGAGATGACACTTTCTGCTGGGCCTATGATGTGTGAAAACTGGACCAATGTTCTAAAGCAAAGAACTCAATAAGGCATAGTTTAAGATAAGCTTTCTGATCAAGTCGAATTAGTCATAAAAGAAGGAGCGAATTATATGCCCAAGGAATGTGTACACTCAATAGAATTCGAAAGCTGTTTGCGTTCATTTCATTCCATTAAATGCAATAAATGCGGTATGATTTTCCGCCTGAAAAGAAAGTATGCATGTCTTGGGTATATGGTGGGCCTTATTGGATTGATACCGTTTTATTTTCTGAGAAATATGTCAAACCCGTGGTGGTTGGATATAATGTATTCGTTTTTGTTGGTGCTCTTTTATGTAGCTTTTAATGTCTTTCTGGAATGGCTGTTTTATCAATATCTAAAAAAGTTGGATCAGTCAAAATTATATAAATACATCGTGCCTAAACTGTGATCGATCCGAAAATATATCTTGGAGAATCATTGGTTATTCAAATGGCATATAAGATGCTTTTCTCTGATGTTTTCTTGTTCTGCTTAATGTAGATTTATAGTTAAAAGAAGAAAACCTTAAGAAAGTGGATGGTATTGAAAAACATGAAGAAAACAATACTATATTTAATCTGCCTATTCATAATAGCACTTAACATAATAACAGCTGCAGAAAAAGCAGTCATTTCTCCATCTTCATTTATAGGTCATTGGCATGACGAAGAAAACGATATAGTTATTCGGCAATCGGATAAGGATTACCATGTATCAATTGAAAGATACGACCATGGTTATGAATACACAACATGGAATTATTCCTGTTCTTATGACGAAGCGAAAGAAACACTGGTTGCAGAAGGGACCGGAGCCAAAGACATTTACATTTACGATGAAGATTCAGACCAGGAAAACTTAAGTAATGAATATACAGGTGGCAGTGCGGCTTTTTTGATTCAGGACGGTTATTTGATCTGGATTGATCAGGAAGAAAATGCGGGAAAAGGTCTGACTTTCAGAAACCTGGGAAATTTCGAGGGCAAGTGGGAATCGGGTAATACAACGATCGAGTTTTATATTTATGATGATTTTTATAGATGCTATATTGACAGAAAAGAGACGGATGACGTTATCATACATTGGGAGTACTTTTGCACCTATAATGCCGAAGACAATTGTCTCGTATCAGACAGTCTTAGCTTGAAAGAAATATATTATTCATCGGATAAAGAAGAATCTGTTGAAATATATCATGACGGCTCAGCCATTTTTTCGATGAATGATAACGATTGTTTGATTTGGAATGATCTAAAAGGCAATGAGGGAGCTGGATGCTTATTCAAGTTTGCCGGAGTATAACGAGGATATAAACATAATGCTGAACAGTGTGCGTTAAATGATGTGGATCGCGCATGCTGAGCTTATGACCCCGGCCGAGAACTGGCAGCGACTGCTTGAGTGCGCATCGTAACCAACCGGGAAGCGTGAGCCTTTTTCCGCGCTGCGCCATGACAAAAAAGTGAAAAATTTCTCATCTGCGACTGGAAGTATGCAGGCAAATATGCATAGTGAGCCCATCTGAGAGGGCTGCTTTCGGCGTCAACAGCGTTCCGGCCACCCGGGAAACCGGGCTGGACGGGGCGCTTTTTTATGCATGTTTCCAGGCCGGGAAAACCCGCAGAATACCGGCACAATTGTGAATAATCTGTGAATATTGTGCTTGACACAAGCTGCAATCTCATATAAAATAAGGATGTTCGGCAGGTTTTCATGGTTTTTCCATGAAATACCGCCGTTTATCTGATACACCTGTTTAGCGTATTCTTGCATTTGATATGAAATGTTCATGTGATAGACTGCGCCGGCGGGAGCCCTTTGGGCGACCGGGCTGGCGGGATCGTCGTATCGTGAGTTTACGTCAGGGAAGCCTAAGCCCAGTTCCGCCCGGAAAGCGGGTCTGTTGTGATAGCTTTCTCCCCCGCGCGTCCACGCGCGGTTAAACAAATGATATTGGATAAACGTGCCGTACGCCCGTCGTACGTTTTTTTGCGTATTTGAAAAAAGAATCGGAAAAATCCAAAGAAAGGGAGGTGCAATTGTTGAACATCGTATTAGCTGTGGTTTTAATAGCTGCCGCGCTCGGCATCGGCATCGCGATCGGCTGCATATATCACAAGAATACGGTCGAAGCCAAGATCGGCCGCACGGAAGAGTACGTCAAGAAGCTTCTGGACGATTCCCAGCGCAGGGCCACCGAAGAGGCCAAGGAAATGAAGCTCAAGGCCAAGGAAGAAGTCCTGCAGCAGAAATCCGAGCTCGATAAGGAGATCAACGCCCGCCGCGCGGACATCCAGCGTTCGGAGCGCCGCGCCCAGCAGCGCGAGGAGCAGCTGGACAAGAAGGAAGAGCAGCTGGACAAGAAGCTCGACGCCCTGGATCAGCGCGAAAAGGCCCTGGTCAAGAAGCAGGAGAGCGTGGCTGCCCTGGAGAGCGAAGCGGAAGAGTACAAGAAAAAGCAGATCAGCGAGCTCGAGCGCATCGCCGCCATGACCCAGGACGAAGCCCGTCAGACCGTCATCGATCGGGTGCAGAAGGACGCTTATCATGACGCCGCCGTGCTGGTGCGCGACATTGAGAGCAAGGCTAAGGAAGAGGGCGAAAAGAAGGCCCGCAACATCATTGCCCTGGCCATCCAGCGCTGCGCGTCCGACCACGTGGCCGAGACCACCGTATCCGTCATCAACCTGCCCAACGACGACATGAAGGGCCGCATCATCGGCCGCGAGGGCCGCAACATCCGCGCCCTGGAGACCGCCACCGGCGTCGACCTGATCATCGACGACACGCCGGAAGCCGTGATCGTATCCGCCTTCGATCCCGTGCGCCGCGAGACCGCGCGCCTGGCCATCGAAAAGCTGATCATGGACGGCCGCATCCATCCCGCGCGCATCGAGGAATGTGTCGAGAAGGCGAAGAAGGAGATCGACCAGCAGATCCGCGAAGCCGGCGACCAGGCCATCTTCGAGACCGGTCAGCACGGCATCCATCCGGAGCTGGTCAAGCTGCTGGGCCGCCTGCGCTACCGCACCAGCTACGGCCAGAACGTGCTCAAGCACTCCATCGAAGTCAGCCACCTGGCCGGCATGATGGCCGCGGAGCTGGGCGCCGACGTCCAGCTGGCCAAGCGCGCCGGCCTGCTGCACGACATCGGCAAGGCCGTGGACCACGAGCAGGAGGGCACCCACGTGTCCATCGGCGGCGAGCTGGCCCGCAAGTATCATGAGAGCCCGGCCGTCGTGCACTGCATCCTGGCGCACCACAACGACGTGGAGCCCCAGACCATCGAGGCCGTGCTGGTCCAGGCCGCGGACGCCATTTCCGCCGCCCGCCCCGGCGCCCGCCGCGAATCCCTGGAGAACTACATCAAGCGCCTGGAGAAGCTGGAAGAGATCGCCAACTCCTTCAAGGGCGTCGAAAAGTGCTTCGCCATCCAGTCCGGCCGCGAGGTCCGCATCATGGTCAAGCCCGAGGACGTCACCGACGAGGGCACCCAGATCCTGGCCAAGGAAGTCGCCCGCCGCATCGAAAAGGAGCTCGAGTATCCCGGCCAGATCCGCGTGAACGTGATCCGCGAGACCCGCAGCACCGAGTACGCGAAGTAACTGACCGTACAGCATCAAAACAGCCTTTGCCTGAAATTGGGCAAAGGCTGTTTTCGTTATAGGACACATAAGAAGGCCTCGGAGCATCACTCCGGGGCCTTGCTGTATGGCGTTATCTGCTGTTACTCGATGTCCGTGGTATCTTCTGCAGTATCCTCACCGTTCATTCCTTCGTCGCTCACGGCTGCGGTCTCGTCCACATCCATCAGCGCCGTTTCCTCCGCTGCTTCCTGTTCCTCAGGATCGGCGCGGCAGACGGAAATGATGCGGCGCTCGTCGCCCACGCGCATCAGGCGCACGCCCTGGGCCACGCGGCCGCAGACGCGGATGCTGCTGACGGGCATGCGGATAATGGTGCCGTCGTCGGTGATGAGCAGGATATCCTCGTCCTCGTGCACGATCAGCTGGGCCGTCAGCGGGCCGGTCTTGTCCGTCAGGGCCATGGCCTTCACGCCCATGCCGCCGCGGCTCTGCTCGCGGTAGAGCTCGGGGTCGGTGCGCTTGCCGTAGCCGTTTTCGGTGATGTTCAGCACCAGGCCGCCCTCTTCGATCACGCAGAGGTCGATCACCTGGTCGCCCGCGCCCAGGCGCATGGAGCGCACGCCGCGGGCCTGGCGGCCCATGGTGCGCACGTCGCCGGTGCTGAAGCGGATGGCGCGGCCGTCGCGGGTGCCCATCAGCAGGGTATCGCCCTCACGGCACAGGCGCACGCCTACCAGCTCGTCGCCCTCCATCAGGGTCACGGCGTACAGGCCCATCTTGCGCAGGTTACGGAACTCGTCCAGTTCCGTCTTCTTGATATAGCCGCCCTTGGTGGCCATGATCAGGCTGTAGCCGTCACCCTCCTTGGGCAGCGGCAGCATCGTGGTCACCTTCTCGCCCGTGGTCAGCTGCAGCAGGTTGATAATGGCCGTGCCGCGGGCCGTGCGCCCGGCCTCGGGGATCTGGTAGCAGCGCAGCATATACACGCGGCCCAGGTTGGTGAAGAACATCACGTCCTGGTGTGTGTTCACGATGCAGATCTGCTCCGCGAAGTCCTCGTCGCGCGTCGTCATGCCGCTGACGCCCTTGCCGCCGCGGTTCTGGGCGCGGTACACGGACTTGGAAATGCGCTTGACATAGCCGAAGTGGGTCAGGGTGACCACCATGTCGTCCACGGCGATCAGGTCCTCCACGTCGATCTCGCCCTCCACGGGAGAGAGCTCCGTGCGGCGGTCGTCGCCGAACTTGTCGCGGATCACGGAAAGCTCGTCCTTGATCACGGCCATCAGCTTGGTCTTGTCGGCCAGCAAGCCCTCCAGATACGCGATGTCAGCCTCTATCTCGTCGTACTCAGCCTGCAGCTTATCGCTTTCCAGGTTGGTCAGGCGGGCCAGGCGCATATCGAGAATGGCCTGGGCCTGCTTGTCAGAAAAGTCAAAGCGGGACATCAGGTTTTCCTTGGCGGTGCCGGTATCCTTGCTGGTGCGGATGATATGCACGACCTCGTCGATATTATCCAGCGCCTTCAGCAGGCCCTCGAGGATATGCGCGCGGGCGCGGTCCTTCTCGAGGTTATACTGGGTGCGGCGGGTGACCACGTCATCCTGGTGGCGGATGTAGTAGTACAGCACGTCGCGCAGGCTCAGCACGCGCGGGTGGCCGTCCACCAGCGCCAGCATATTCACGCCGAAGGTGTCCTGCAGCTGGGTATGCTTATACAGGTAGTTCATCACGACGGCGGGCTGCACGTCCTTCTTGAGCTCGATGACGATGCGCATGCCGTTGCGGTCGGACTCGTCGCGCAGGTCGCTGATGCCCTCCACCTGCTTCTCGCGCACGAGCTCGCCGATCTTTTCCACCAGGCGCGCCTTATTGACCATATACGGGATCTCGGTCACGACGATGCGCGCGCGGTCGTGGCCCATGTCCTCGATCTCGCTCTTGGCGCGGACCGTGATATGGCCCTTGCCGGTATAGTAGGCTTCGCGCACGCCGGACAGGCCCAGGATCACGCCACCGGTCGGGAAGTCGGGGCCCTTGATGTGCTCCATCAGGTCGTCCAGGCTCGCGTCCGGGTTATCGATCAGGCAGATCGCGCCGTTGATGACCTCGCGCAGGTTATGGGGCGGAATGTTCGTCGCCATACCGACCGCAATGCCCTGGCTGCCGTTGACCAGCAAATTGGGGAAGCGGGAGGGCAGCACCGTGGGCTGCATCAGCGTCTCGTCGAAGTTGGGCATGAAATCGACGGTGTCCTTGTCGATATCCTGCATCATATAGGTGCAGATCTTGCTCATCCTCGCCTCGGTATAACGCATGGCCGCCGCGCCGTCGCCGTCCACGGAGCCGAAATTGCCCTGGCCCTCCACCAGCGGATAGCGGATAGAGAAATCCTGGGCCAGACGGACCATGGCGTCGTACACGGATGCGTCGCCATGGGGATGGAACTTACCGAGCACGTCGCCCACCAGGCGCGCGGACTTGCGGAAGGGCTTATCCGGCGTCATGCCGAGCTCGTTCATGTCGAACAGGATGCGCCGGTGCACCGGCTTCAAACCGTCGCGCACGTCCGGCAGCGCGCGGTTGATGATGACCGCCATCGCGTATGCGATGAACGAGGTCTTCATCTCCGTTTCAAGGTCGGCAGGCAGCAGGCGGTCGTTGATCTCACTGGGCATAGTTTTTTCCTTTCATGTGGGGGTTTTAGCAGGGAGAGGAGGAAACTCTTCTGGAGAAGAGCTTCCTCCTCTCCCTGCACCCTCTCCTCTTTCAGAAGACTTTTACTTTTTGGGGTGGGTTTATTGGGTGCGCAATACATTTAGTCGGTCTTGGAGCATCGTCCATCGGGCGGGGTCTGGGAACCATTCGCGCCGGATCTCGGCCGTTTGGTTCAGGCCGATCTGGCGGACGGCGTTCCGGGCGGCGTCCAGCTGGCTCATGCTGCCGGGGGTGGTCAGGCACCGAGCGCCTTCAAGTGTGTCATAGCTTTGGAAGGCCTGGTTGAAATCCATCAGCGGGAACAGGGAGATCGGCTCATTCGTGCGGTTATCCATCAGGAAACCCCAGTTGCCCCAGTGCCGGTCTGTATTGCCCACCAGGTAGTCAATGATGTTCATCATGCAGTAGCCGCGCAGGTCGATCCTGCGCGCCAAGCTGTAGATATCCGTCCCATGGTTCGCGGCCCAGATCTCCGCGTGCTCCATCGGGACAATGCTGCGCTCCCGGGAGGTCATCAGGCGGCTCACGCTGACTTGCTGGCCCTCATACTCCCAAGGCTCGTACAGCACCTGCGGCACATCGAAGCACCGCGCGACCCGGCTGGCGGTCAGCTCCGCCTCCACGTGCCCGGCATCTCCGTCCTTGAGCAGCAGAAACTGCCCTTCCCGGCGAATCCAGGCTTTGGGGGCCGCGCCCTGGGTCGATATGTCGCCGGCGGCATCCCGGACGGGCAGCAGCTCGGCGTTCTGCGCGGTCAGCGCCCTGCCGCGCAGGCTCACATCCACGAAGGCGTCGGACAGGGAATGGTCATAGAGGCTGATCTCGCCGTAACTGAGCTTCTCCCGGTATCCCCTCGCCCAGTAGACGTCCGTCAGGGTGACGCAATGGTAGCTGAGGGCGATCTCTGCCCGCTCGCGGTCCGTCGCCGCCTGCTTCATCCCGATGCTGTTCAGGATCTCCTTGGCGTATTTCCGGTCCAGCGTCAGCACCCGGGAGGCGCACCAGTAATAGAAATTATTCAGGTTATTCACCCGCGCGTCCATGTCCGCCGCCTGTTCCAGATACAGGTTCCAGGGCATGAAGTTAGGCGCATACACCGTGCAGGTCCCATCGCTGCGAATGGAGGCGACCCGTCGGTCCAGGTGCATGACGGTATACTGCCGCCACGCGTTCGTTCTTCTGTGTTCCGTTGCCGCCGCCCCCTTTCATGGCATCATTCGGGCCGTTTTCATTTGACCAACGGATACTCTTCAAACAAGGCTGTGTTTTGTCCGAACACCTTCAGCATCTGCCTGAGCTTGTCCAGGCAGTTCGCCGGGGCGGGCACCAGACTGGCGGATACGATGTTGTCGGCATTTTTCACAAAGGAGCAAAGGACGGCGTAGTCCGGATTGCAGCGCAGGTACACGATCGCGCCGCCGGGGAAATCGTTATCGGCCAGAAAGACCTCGCCGGTCCGCAGTACGGACACCGCTCTCATCAGATCAATGCCGGCCTGATTGACCACCGCCTGGGGCATGGAGCCCACGACCGCCTGACGGACGCGCTCCCGCAGGCTCTCCGGGAAATCCTCAAGCGACAGCCGCGAGGCGGAGAGATAGGCGTCCACCGCGCCATCGCGCAGCACGAAGACCGTGCCCTCCTCCGGCTTCTCCCAGCCCGAAGCGCCGATCCTGCGGACCGTGTCCGCCACGTCGTCGTTCCCCGGCCCCAGGTACAGCTTGAGATAATTCTCATTGCCTGCGGACTCGGCCATCAGCGCGGTCAGGGCACGCGTCCTTTGGAGCAGGAGCGCTTGAGCCTCGGGATCCAGCTCGGCCGACGCCGGGAGGCACAGCGCCAGAATCAGCCCCGCGATCAGGAGAATCAGGCGTTTTCTCATCATCGTTCGTCCTCACTCGACAACGTATTCTTCATACAGCCGGCTGGTGTTGAGCGTCAAAAAGCTTTTGCCCATCGCCTGCTTCAGGATCTCTTCGCGGCCCGTGGGAATGGGCATCGCAACGGCAAAGGCGGCATCCCCCGTCCGGATGAAGGTGCAGATCGTGTCGTAGTCATGCGCGGAGTGAAGCAGCGCGATGCTCAGCTCCGGAAACGCCTCATCGACTGCCAGGGCGGTCTCGGAGATCATCACCTTGGCCGCATCCATCAAGCGCTCGTCCTGAAAACTGACACAGTAATGGTTGATGACGATGTCGGCGAGCATACTTGCCGCTTCTTTCCGGGCGGCGTCGACGACCACGGGCGGGAAGTCATTCAGGCGCATGTCCCACACGGAAAGTATCGCGTCCACCGCGCCTTCCTTCAGGACATAGATCGTCCCTCCCGAAACGGCGTTCCAGTCCGACGAGACGATCTCATTGTTGCGGGACTGCAGCGCAGGGTCCGCGCCGTCCACGCCAAACCACTTCAGATAGGCCGCCGACCGTCCCTTTTCCAGCATGACCGCCGTCAGCTCTTCCGTCGTCTCAACCATCAGCGTTTTCACGTCCTCGCTCAGCTCGGCCAGCGCCGCGCAGGGCAGCAGCAGACATACGACCAATAACAATGCAAGTGAACGCTTCATAGGCATGCCTCGTTGCAATCGAGGAAACTCCGAGCCAGAGGCGAGGAGTTTCTTCCTGAACTCCTCACTCCTCACTCCTACCTCCTACCTACCTTAGAGGTCCAGGTCCTTCACCAGCGTCGCGTTCTGCTCAATGAACTCACGGCGCGGCTCGACCTTATCGCCCATCAGCAGGGTGAAGATCTCGTCCGCGGCCATGGCGTCGGACAGGGTGAACTGCTTCATGGTGCGGGTCTCGGGGTTCATGGTGGTCTGCCACAGCTGCTCGCTGCTCATCTCGCCCAGGCCTTTGTAGCGCTGGATCTCGGGCTTGGAGTCGCGGCCGATCTCGTTCAGCTTGGCTTCCTTCTCCTCGTCGGAGTAGACGTACCATTCCTGCTTGCCCTTGGTGATCTTATAGAGCGGCGGCATGGCGCTGTACACATAGCCCTGTTTGATGAGCTCCGGCATATAGCGGTAGAAGAAGGTCAGCATCAGGATGCGGATATGGCTGCCGTCCACATCAGCATCGGTCATGCAGACGATGCGGTGGTAGCGCAGCTTGTCCATGTTGAAGTCGTCGCCGATGCCGCAGCCGAAGGCGGTGATCATGTTCTTGATCTCCTGGTTGACCAGGATCTTGTCCATGCGCGTCTTTTCCACGTTCAGGATCTTGCCGCGCAGGGGCAGGATGGCCTGGAAGTGGCGGTCGCGGCCGGACTTGGCGCTGCCGCCTGCGGAGTCGCCCTCCACCATGAAGATCTCGCACTTGGCGGGGTCGCGCTCGGTGCAGTCCGCCAGCTTGCCAGGCATAGAGCCGCTCTCCAGCACGGACTTGCGGCGGGTCAGCTCACGGGCCTTGCGGGCCGCCTCGCGCGCGCGGGCCGCGCCCAGGCAGCGGTCCAGGATGATCCGGGAAATGGCGGGGTTCTCCTCCATAAAGGTGGTCAGGTGTTCGGTCACGAAGCCGTCCACGATGCCGCGCACCTCGGAGTTGCCCAGCTTGGACTTGGTCTGGCCCTCGAACTGCGGCTCCGGCAGCTTGACGGACACGATGGCCGCCAGGGATTCCTTCACGTCGTCGGCCTTCAGGTTCGCGTCCGTGTCCTTCAGGATCTTGTAGCGGCGGCCGTAGTCGTTCACCGCCCGGGTCAGGGCCTGCACGAAGCCCGTCAGGTGCGTGCCGCCCTCGGGGGTGTGGATGTTGTTGGCGAAGGAATAGATATTGTCGGTATAGGAGTCGTTGTACTGCATGGCGACTTCCACCATCACCATGTTCTTGACGCCCTCCACGTAAATGGGCTCGGGGAACAGGACTTCCTTGTTCTTGTTCAGGTATTTGACAAACTCCTTGAGGCCGCCCTCGTAGTGGAACACGTGCTCGCGCTCCTGGCCCTCGCGCTCGTCCTTCAGGGTGATGCGCACGCCCTTGTTCAGGAAGGCCATCTCGCGCAGGCGGGTCTTCAGGGTGTCGTACTCAAAGGTGATGCCGGGGTCGAACACGCCGTCCGGGTTCTGCTCGGAGCGGATATCCGGCCAGAAGTGGATATAGGTGCCCGTGTCCTCCGCCGTGCCGATCACGCGCAGGTCATAGGCGATCTTGCCGCGGTTGTACTCCTGCTCGTAGATCTTCCCGCCGGAGTGCACCTCCACCCGCAGGTGGCTGGACAGCGCGTTCACGACCGACGCGCCTACGCCGTGCAGGCCGCCGGACACCTTGTAGCCCGAGCCGCCGAACTTGCCGCCCGCGTGCAGCACCGTCAGGCAGACCTCCACCGCGGGGCGGTGCAGCTTCGGGTGCTCATCCACCGGGAAGCCGCGGCCGTTGTCCCGCACGGACACCGAGGCGTCCGGATGGATGATGACCAGGATATCGTTGCAGAAGCCCGCCAGGGCCTCGTCGATGGCGTTATCCACGATCTCGTACACCAGGTGGTGCAGACCGCGGGCGTCCGTGGAGCCGATATACATGCCCGGGCGCTTGCGCACGGCCTCCAGGCCTTCCAGCACCTGGATCTGCGAAGCGTCGTAGGTCTCGCCGGTGATTTTAGTTTCAATGATCTCTTCTTCCATGCTTTCCTCCACTCGCACAAGGGGCTTCCGATCAAGCCAAGTCCCCTGAAATGCCCCCATTTCAGGAAGGCCGTGCCCCTGCTGTTTTACACACAAAAGCAACAATTTATTATATCATAAAATGCATTAAAATGGAAGCTTTTGGCATCGTTTTCGCGCAAAAAAATGTCCCGCCGGGCGTTATTTTACGGGCGGGAGAGCACGCTCAGCGCCGTTCTGTTTCAGGCTCCTTCCGATCCCGCTGCGGCGTAGCGATCCGCGATCGCTTCCGCCCCGGCGCACATGCCTGGTGAGCGCCGGGCGCGGCAGCGAAAGCCTCTCAAAACTACTGGTGTTTTTGGATTTCCTGTGTTAAAATGCTAAGAGAACCATCCGTACGGGAAGGAGGCAGCTGCCCGTGAAGGAGCGCAAACAGATCGGCATCATTCTGCAGGTCGCGGTGCTGTTCATCATCAGCATGCTCATCAGCAGCGCGATCAGCTACGCTTTCCAGTTCTATACCACCAACGAGACCATCCAGCAGCAGACGGAGAGCCTGGGCGAGCGGATCGCACTGGAAATGACCCTGGCCATCCGCGAATACCCCACATACAGCTGGCTGATGAAATACTGGTACGAGAACGCGGACAATCTGGATATAGAATATGACGCGACCTACGCCCACGGCACCCGCACCGAGCAGAAATACATGACCCTGCACGAACACCACCCGGACCTTTTGATCGAGTACGAGGACACGAAGGCCATCGAAGCGCTGCCCCCGGAGGATCAGAAGCTGTACGCCGAGATCGTGTACTCCTGGGTGACCACCCGCATCAACGAGATCAAGCGCAGCTATGACGTGGATTACCTGTTCTGCGTGCTGTCCGACCCGCCGCACGACCGGCAGTTCTTCCTGCTGAGCGCCGCGGAGGAAGGCGCGGTGCGCGGCCCGAACTATAAGGACGTATACCTGCTGGGCAAGACCGTGGAGGTGACCGACAGCCTGCGCCTGGCCATGGACAGCGCTGCGGAGCATTCCTCCCACCTGGCGAACGCCGGGAGCTATGTGGACTACTACGCCTCCTTCGGGATGGTGGACGGGCATGACATTTTCATCGGCATGACCTACGACTTGAGCGGCCTCAGGAACACGGTTCTCCGGCAGACCCAGCGCGGGACGCTCCTGTCCCTCGTCTCCCTGCTGGCCCTGCTCTCCATCGCGCTGCTGCTGCTGTCCCACTTCATCCTGCGCCCGCTCAAAAAGGTGCAGCAGAACATCCGCCTGTACAAGCGCACCAAGAACAGCCGGGACGTCCAGCGCGTCAGCTCCCGCAACGAGATCGGCCAGCTGTCCGAGGACGTGGTCAGCCTGGCCCGGTCCATCGACGACTATGTGCTGCGCATCGAGAGCATCACCTCAGAGAAGGAGCGCATGAGCACTGAGCTGAACCTCGCGTCCCGCATCCAGGCCGGCGCCCTGCCCAGCACCTTCCCGCCTTTCCCCGACCGTCACGAGTTCGAGCTGTTCGCCAGTATGGACCCGGCCCGGGAGGTGGGCGGCGACTTCTATGATTTCTTCATGATCGATGACGACCACCTGGCGCTTTTGATCGCCGACGTGTCCGGCAAAGGCGTGCCCGCCGCCCTGTTCATGATGGTGTCCATGCTGCTGATCCGCAACGCGGTGAAGAATGAGCACGATCCCGCCCGGGCGCTGGCCCGCGTCAACGACCAGATCTGCTCCAAGAACCCCGAGGAGATGTTCGTGAGCGTCTGGCTCGGCATCCTTGAGATCTCCACCGGCAAGCTGACCGCGGTCGACGCCGGCCACGAGTTCCCCATCATCAAGCAGCCCGACGGCCATTTCGAGATCATGCAGGATCCCCACGGCTTCGTGCTGGGCGGCCTGGCGGGCATGAGCTACGACAACTATGAGCTCCAGCTCGAGCCCGGCTCGACCCTGTTCCTGTATACGGACGGCGTGCCGGAGGCCACGGATCCCCAGCACCAGCTCTTCGGCATGCGCCGCCTGGTGGAGGCCCTGAACCGGGAGCCCCAGGCCGGGCCCGAGCAGCTGATGAAGAACGTGCGCCAGGACGTGGACGTGTTCGTCAAGAACGCGGAGCAGTTCGACGACCTGACGATGCTCTGCCTGAAATACCTTGGTTCCCAAAGGGAGGAGCAGCAATGACCCCCTATACCCATAAGGTGCAGTACTACGAAACGGACATGATGGGCCTGACCCACCATTCCAACTATATCCGCTGGATGGAGGAGGCCCGCATCGACTTCATGGACCAGCTGGGCTTCCCCTATACCCGGATGGAGGCCGCCCAGGTCTATTCCCCCGTCAAATCCGTGCAGTGCGACTACCGCCACACCTCCACCTTCGGCGATGAGATCACCATCACCGTCACCGCCGAGTTCTTCAACGGCGTGGTGCTGGCCCTCGCCTACGAGATGAAGAACGCCGAAGGCACCACCGTCTGCACCGCCCGCTCCGAGCACGTGTTTCTGAACAAGGAAGGCGCCTTCGTGCGCCTCAAGCGCCAGCTCCCGGAATTCTGCGAATCGCTGGACCAAGTTCTCCCCAAAAAGTAAAGTCTTTTGCGGAGGGGGGTGCGGGGGAGGGGCTTTTCTCCAGAAAAGCCCCTCCCCCGCTAATCCCACATATACATTGAAAGCACAACCGCCCGTCTTGACGCACCGGGAAAATGTGGTATAATGCCCGTGAAAGACAATGACCGGGAACAAGTAGGCGGATGACGCGCTTTTTAGAGACCTGCCGGGTGGTGCAAGGCAGGAGGGGCGTTCCGGCCGAATACAGCCCGCGAGTCGCGCACCGAAGGGATGAATCCTGTGTAGGCTGCGCCGGGTGCGCCCGTCAACGCGCACGCGAGCGGCCGTCCGGAGGTCTCCGGCGGCAATAGAGGTGGTACCGCGGTAATGATCTTATCGTCCTCTTCGATTTGCGGAGGGCTTTTTTATTTGCTCTCCAACAGGAAAAAGGAGGTCCAAGCACTATGCCAATCACTGAGATCCTGCGCCGCAATGCGGAGCTTTACGGGCAGGAGACCGCTCTGGTCGAGATCAACCCCCATTTCGAGCCGGAAAGCCGCATCACCTGGCGCGAGTATTCGCTGATGCAGCCTGAGCCGGGCCAGCCCTTCCGCCGGGAGATGACCTGGAAGGACTTCGACCGGAAGGCGAACCGCTTTGCCAACCTGCTGCTGACCCGCGGCTGCCACAAGGGCGATAAGGTGGCCATCCTGATGATGAACTCGCTGGAATGGCTGCCCGCCTACTTCGGCATTCTGCGCGCCGGCGCGGTGGCCGTGCCCCTCAACTACCGCTATACGGCGGAGGAGATCCGCTACTGCCTGGAAAAGGCCGACTGCACCATGCTCGTGTTCGGGCCGGAGTTCATCGGCCGCATGGAGGAGATCTGCGACCGCATTCCCAAGGTGCGCCACCTCTTCTACGTGGGCGAGGACTGCCCGACCTTCGCCGACAGCTTCAACGAGATGATCGGCTTCTGCTCCACCGACGACCCGAAGATCCCCATCACCGACGACGATTACGGCGCGGTCTACTACTCCTCCGGCACCACCGGCTTCCCCAAGGCCATCCTGCATAAGCACCGCTCGCTCATGCATGCCGCCGTCGTCGAGCAGAAGCACCACGGCCAGACCCATGACGACGTGTTCCTGTGCATCCCGCCGCTGTATCATACAGGAGCCAAGATGCACTGGTTCGGCAGCTTCCTGATGGGCGGCAAGGCCGTGCTTTTGAAGGGCACCCGCCCCGAATGGGTGCTGAAGGCCGTCAGCGACGAGCGCTGCACCATCGTGTGGCTGCTGGTGCCCTGGGCCCAGGACATTCTGGACGCCATCGAACGCGGCGACGTAAAGCTTGAGGACTACCAGCTCAGCCAGTGGCGGCTGATGCACATCGGCGCGCAGCCGGTGCCGCCGTCCCTGATCAAGCGCTGGCTCAGCGTGTTCCCCCACCATCAGTACGATACCAACTACGGCCTGTCCGAGTCCATCGGCCCGGGCTGCGTGCACCTGGGCGTGGAGAACACGCACAAGGTCGGCGCCATCGGCATTCCCGGCTACGGCTGGGAGGTGAAGATCGTGACCCCCCAGGGCGTGCCCGTGGAGCAGGGCAGCGTGGGCGAGCTCTGCGTGAAGGGCCCCGGCGTCATGACCTGCTACTATAAGGACGAGCAGGCCACCAACGAGGTATTGAAGGACGGCTGGCTCTATACCGGCGATATGGCCATGCAGGACCCGGACGGCTTCATTTACCTGGTGGACCGCAAGAAGGACGTCATCATTACCGGCGGCGAGAACCTGTACCCGGTGCAGATCGAGGACTTCATCCGCGCCCACGGCAAGGTGAAGGACGTGGCGGTGATCGGCCTGCCCGACCCGCGCCTGGGCGAGATCGCTGCCGCCATCATTGAGATCAAGGAAGGCATGACCGCCACCGAGGAGGAGATCAATGACTTCTGCGCCGGCCTCCCGCGCTACAAGCGCCCGCGCAGGATCATCTTCGCCCACGTGCCGCGCAACGCCACCGGCAAGATCGAAAAGCCCAAACTCCGCGAGATCTACTGCGGCGAGAGCGTCGTCGCGCAACAAAACGAGATCGAGGTACAGCCATGAAACCACAGCTCTTGATCGGCAACGCCGCCGTCGCGCGCGGCGCGTATGAGGCCGGCGTCCGCGTCGTGGCCTCCTATCCCGGCACGCCGAGCACGGAGATCACCGAAAGCATCGTCCAGTATCCGGACATTTACTGCGAATGGGCGCCCAATGAGAAGGTCGCCGCGGAGGTCGCCATCGGCGCTTCCATCGGCGGCGCGCGGGCCATGACCTGCTGCAAGCACGTCGGCCTCAACGTGATGGCAGACCCCATCTTCACCGCTGGGTACACCGGCGTCAACGGCGGGCTGGTGATCGCCGTGGCGGACGACCCCGGCATGCACTCCAGCCAGAACGAGCAGGACAGCCGCCACTACGCCGAGGCCGCCAAGTGCCCCATGCTGGAGCCCGCGGACTCCGCCGAGTGCCTGGCCTATACGAAGGCGGCCTATGCGCTGAGCGAGCGCTTTGACGCGCCTGTGTTCCTGCGCCTGACCACCCGCGTGGCCCACTCCCAGAGCCTGGTCACGCTGAGCGAGCCGGAGGACGCGCCGCTGAAGGACTACCGGAAGGACCCCGCCAAGTACGTCATGACCCCCGCCAACGCCATCCGCCGCCACGTGAGCGTGGAGGAGCGCACCCTGGCCCTGAAAGCCTTTGCGGAGGAGACGGAGCTGAACCAGGTCATCGGCAGCGGCGCGAAGATCGGCGTGGTCTGCGCGGGCATTTCCTACCTGTACGCCCAGGAGGCGCTGGGCGACCAGGCGGACTACCTGAAGCTGGGCATGGTCTGGCCGCTGCCGGAAAAGAAGCTGAGCGACTTCGTGCAGGCCCACGAGACCACCTATGTGATCGAGCAGCTGGATCCCTTCATCGAGGATCACGCGAAGGCCCTGGGCCTCCGGGTGATCGGCAAGGAAGCCTTCACCCTGCTGGGCGAATACACCGCCGCCATGATCCGCGCGATCGTGCTGGGCGTCAACGACGCCCCCGCCCCCAAAGCTTCTCCGGTGCCGGTGCGCCCGCCGGTCATGTGCGCGGGCTGCCCGCACCGCGGCACCTTCTACGTGCTCAAAAAGCTGGGCCTGACCGTGTGCGGCGACATCGGCTGCTACACCCTCGGCGCGGCGCCGCCCCTGAGCTCCATCGATACCACCGTCTGCATGGGCGCTTCCATCGGCGCGGCGCTGGGCATGGCCAAGGCCCGAGGGCCGGAGTTCGCCAAGAAGCTGGTCAGCGTGATCGGCGATTCCACCTTCATCCATTCGGGCATCACCGGCCTCATCGACGTGGTGTACAACAAGGGCATCAACACGGTCATCATCCTGGACAACTCCATCACCGGCATGACCGGGCACCAGGATAACCCGACCACCGGAAAGACCATCCGCGGCGAGGCCACCAAGCAGGTGGACCTGGAGCTCCTGGCCAAGGCCGTGGGCATCAGCCGCGTGCGCGTGGTGGACCCCTTCGACGTGAAGGCCATGGAGGCCGCCGTGAAGGAGGAGGTCGCCGCCGACGAGCCCTCCGTGATCATCGCGCAGCGCCCCTGCGCCCTGCTCAAGTATGTGAAATACTCGGGCCATTGCAGGGTCGACGCGGACGCCTGCCGCAACTGCCGCGTGTGCATGAAGCTGGGCTGCCCGGCCCTGACCGTGCGCGAGGGCCGCGTGGTCGTCGATCCGACCCAGTGCAACGGCTGCGGGCTGTGCGTGAACGTCTGCCCCTTCCACGCCATCACAAAGGAGGCGGAGTGACATGAGCAACACGAGCATCATGATCGTCGGCGTCGGCGGCCAGGGCACCCTGCTGGCCAGCCGCATCCTGGGCAATACCCTGACCCAGGCGGGCTATGACGTGAAGGTCTCCGAGGTGCACGGCATGAGCCAGCGCGGCGGCAGCGTGACCACCTACGTCCGTTTCGGGGAAAAGGTCTGGTCGCCCATCATCGAAAAGGGCGGCGCGGACATCATCCTCTCCTTTGAGCTGCTGGAAGCCCTGCGCGCTCTGCCCTACCTGAAGCCCGACGGGCAGATCATCGTCAACACCCAGCAGATCGACCCCATGCCGGTGATCACCGGCGCTGCGGAATACCCCCAGGGCATCGTTGAAACACTGAAAGCCCAGGCCAAGGTGACCGCCGTGGACGCCCTGGCGCTGGCGAAGGAGGCCGGCAGCATCAAGGCCGTGAACGTCGTGCTGATCGGCCTGTTGGCCAAGAACACACCGATCCCCCGCGCGCAGTGGGAGGAGACCCTCCGCGCCACCGTGCCGCCCAAATTCCTGGAGATCAACCTGAAGGCCTTCGCGCTGGGGTACGAGCAGGAATAATCATTCTATAGCATCAAAATACGGGACTGCCGCAGGCTGTACGGCAGTCCCGTTTTTGCATGACCGCAGTATTTAATTGCCGTCGTTATAGTATTCCAATACCAGGAGATTCCGGACGTCATCCGCGCTCATGCCCTGGAGTTCGCCGTCCTTCGGCAGCGTGACGGTCACGGGCTCGTCGCCGTGCAGGTCGAACCAGTTGTCGCTGAAGACGGCGTCCGCATCCCGCAAACTCAGGCACAGGCTCTTGACGAAGGCATTCGCCCGGAGCGTGATTGCAAAGGCCTGGGGTTCTTCCGATACCTCGCAGCGGATCTCCGCGGGCAGGAAACGGAAGGACTTCACCCGGGTGAACAGGGTGGTGCCCGCGCCGAGAGCGCAGCCGTTTTCGTCCGTCAGCACATATTCCAGGTACTTGGTGCGTTTGTCCTCCAGGCTGTTGAGGTCCGAGGAAAGATCAAGATTCAGGCAGGGAGCCGCGGACAGGGCCTCGGCGGTGAAGGCGGCCCGCACTTCCTTCAGGACGGCGGCGCTCCTATCCCGCAGGCGGCAGACCACCGTCAGGGGCTGTGTTTCCCGGGTGTCGTTGGTCATGTACAGCACGGGATGCAGCGGGTCCGTATCGTCGCAGGAGAGGAGCACCGGCGCGTAGAAGCGGCGGGCGGCGTAGTGCAGCGCCTTCCAGCGGCCGAAGTAGTCGATGCTGCTCCAGGAGATCACAGGGTTGGAATCGTTGACCTGCCAGTAGGCCGAGCCCATGCAGCGGCCCCGGGCGCGGCGCATGTGCTCCACGTCGGAGCGGATGCTCTCCGCCTGCACGAACTGGGAGCAGTAGATCAGGCGCTCAAAGGTCCGGGGATAGTTGACCATCTGCGCCAGGTAGAACATGATCTTTTCATTGCCCAGGGTGCACTTCTGGTGCGCCTCGATGGCCGGGCTGCACAGGTCCAGGTCTCCCTCGCCCGCGAAGGCGCGGACGGTGCGCAGGTCGGGCACGCTCTCAAAGCCGTACTCGGAGCAGAAGCGGTAATAGAAGGCCCGGAAGGCCTCAATGGGCTTGAAGCTGTGCCAGACCGCCCAGTAGTGCATGTCCCCGGCCAGGTTGGAGGACGGGTCCTTAAACCCGCCGCCGGAGGAGGGCGAGGACGGCCAGTAGAAGGTGTCCGGGTCGTGGACGCCCAGAAGCTCCGGGATCAGCTCCTCGAACAGGCGGGTGTAATCCGCCTTCGCCTCCGGATCCTCCGGGAGCCCCCAGCCCACCCAGGCCGACTCGATCTCATTGTTCCCGCACCACAGGCCCAGGGACGGGTGGTGCCTGAGCCGGCGCACGTTGTCGATGACTTCCTGCCGCACCGTCTCCCCGAAGCCGCCGGCCAGGCGGTAGGCGGAGCAGGCGAACATGAAGTCCTGCCAGACGATGAAGCCGTGCTCGTCGCACCAGTCATAGAACCAGTCGTCGGGGTAGAGGCCGCCGCCCCAGACGCGGATGAAATTGTAATTCGCCTGCTCGCAGTCGCTGAGCAGCTTTTTTGTGCGCTCCGCCGTGCAGCGGGGCAGGATCTGGTCCTCCGGGATGTAGTTCGCGCCCATGGCGAAGACCCGGACCCCGTTCACCGCAAAGCAGAACTCGTGCCCCCACTGGTCCTCTTTCTGGAGGACCGTCAGCGTCCGGAGGCCCAGCCTTTGCTCCCGGGCATCGGTTTCGACGCCGTCCTTCATCAGGCGCACCCGGTTCAGATACAGGGGCTGTTCTCCCAGCCCGCGCACCCACCAGAGCTGGGGATGCTCGATCGTGAGCTCCGCCCTGCCGTTCGTGAGCGGCACGCTCCAGCTCTGTCCGTCCGGCGCTGTGACCTCCCAACAGGCGGTCAGGCCCTCAGACCAGATGTCCAGGTCCGCCGCGCAGCTCAGGATCACGCGGCCCTGCTCATGGCGCTGGCGGATGTGCATATCGCGGATCCTGCCGCCCGTGTACCCCTCCAGCCGCACGCCGCGCCAGAGGCCCAGGTCGGGCAACTTGGGACCCCAGTCCCAGCCGAACATATAGTGGGCCTTGCGCAGGTGCGGGTACCCGGGCATGGTGCTGTCCACGCCCCACAACGGGCGCTCGGTCTGGCGCTCGGCAATATAGCGGTTCGGCGAGCGCAGGAGCACGCTCAGGCGCTGGACACCCGGCTGCAGGAGGGAGCCGATCTCATACTCCCAGGTGCGGTGCATGTTGTCCGTACAGCCCAGCAGCTGGCCGTTCAGGCGCACCTCGCCCAGGGTGTCGATGCCCTCAAAGGTCAGGTACAGCCTGTCCGCGCCTGCCAGATCCCCTGGCAGCTCGATCCCGCGCTCCAGCAGCACGTCCTGATCGCTGAGCGCGGTGAGGGCGTATTCGTTCTCCCCGAAATAGGGGTCCGGGATCTCCCCGGCGTGGTACAGGGTATCGTACAGCGAGCAGGGCACCCGGCAGGGGTACTGCCGCCCGCCCACGGTCATCGTCCAGCGGTCATTCAGCTTCATCATTCCGCTCCGTTCTGCCGAGCTCCTCAGCGTCCTCAAAGCCCCGGTCTAACAGAAACTGTTTTTCCTTCCCGGTCAGCTCGGCGGTCTTGAGCAGGTCCGGGCGCAGGCGCGCCGTCTCCAGAATCGCCTGCTGCCGCCGCCATTCGGCGATGGCCCGGTGGTCGCCGCTCAGCAGCACCGGCGGCACCTCCTCGCCCTCAAAGACCCGGGGCCGGGTGTACTGCGGGTATTCCAGCAGTCCGGCGGCGGAAAAGCTCTCGTCCACGGCGCTGGAAGAGGAGCCCAGCACGCCGGGGATCAGCCGCGCCACCGTGTCCGTCAGCACCAGCGCCGCCAGCTCTCCCCCGGTCAGGATGTAATCCCCGATGGAGACCTCCCGGTCGATGTAGTGGTCCAGCGCCCGCTGGTCCACGCCCTCGTAATGCCCGCAGAGGATCACCAGCTCCTGCTCGCGGGAAAGCTCCGCGACCAGCTTCTGATTAAGCGTTTCCCCCTTGGGCCCCATAAAGATGCGCAGCCCGTGGAAGTCCGGCCCGCAGACGTCCTTCATGGCGTCGGCGATGGGCTGGGCGGTCATCAGCATGCCCTGGCCGCCGCCGAAGGGGTAATCGTCCGTATTCTTGTGCTTCTGGCTGGAATAGGGGCGGATATCCACCGCCCGGGCCTCGATCAGCCCCGCCTGGCGAGCCCGCCCCAGGATGCTGGACGACAGCACATGCTCGCACATTTCCGGGAAAATCGTCAGAATCGTGATCTTCATGATCCACCTATCGTCTTACGTGATGGCAGTGAAAAGAGATCAAACTGCAGGAACAGTATATAACAAAACCCATAAAAAAAGAATAAGGAATTTCAAGATTCCTTTAAGCTTTACAGCTACAATATCCTCCACAGGGGCAGGAAAGCCCCTGGATGAGGAGGAAACTACGATGAAGAAGATCCTTGCTATGCTGATCGCACTGACGATGGCGCTGACTTCCGTCTGGGCGTTTGCCGAAGGCGGCATGGGTACGCCTCCCGATGGTATGGGTACGCCACCTGACGGCATGGGCGCTCCGCCCGATGGCAGGGGCACGCCTCCCGGCGGCGCGAACGGCAGCTTCGGCGGCGGCACCCCGCCCGGAGGCAGAACTTCTTCCTTTGAATACAGCGCCGTCACCGAGATCACCGAAGCGGCGGACGCGAGCGGCGAGGCCTACGTCTCCGCGACAGCAGACGTCAGCGCCCTGATCGTGAATACGGCGGAGGCCGTCTCCCTCTCGGACATCACCGTGGCGAAGACCGGCGACTCCGACGGCGGCGACAACTGCAACTTTTACGGCCTCAACGCGGCCCTGCTGGTGATGGGCGGCTCCACCACCACCATTACCGGAGCCAACATCACCTCTGACGCGGACGGCGCCAACGGCGTGTTCAGCTACGGCGGCAACGGCGGCCAGAACGGCGCAGCCGGCGACGGTACGATCGTGAACATTTCCGATTCCACCATCGTGACCACCGGCGACGGCTCCGGCGGCATCATGACCACCGGCGGCGGCGTCACCTATGCCACCGACCTGACCGTGGAGACCAGCGGCCGCTCCTCCGCGGCGATCCGCACCGACCGCGGCGGCGGCACCGTGGTGGTGGACGGCGGCACCTACACCACCAACGGCCTGGGCTCCCCCGCCATCTATTCCACGGCGGATATCACCGTCAGCAACGCCGTCCTGATCAGCAACCTGTCCGAGGGCGTGTGCATCGAGGGCAAAAACTCCATCACCCTGACCGACTGCCATCTGACCGCCAACAACACCGAAACGAACGGCAATGCCACCTTCCTGGACACCATCATGATCTACCAGTCCATGAGCGGCGACGCCGACAGCGGCACCAGCGCCTTCACCATGACCGGCGGCAGCCTGACCAGCCAGAGCGGCCACATGTTCCACGTGACCAACACCAACGCCGTCATCACCCTGACCGACGTGGAGCTCGTCAACGAGGGCAGCGACATCCTGCTGTCCGTGTGCGACGACGGCTGGAGCGGGGCCGACAACATCGCCGCCCTGAACTGCGACAGCCAGCAGCTCAGCGGCACGATCCTGGTGGGCAGCAACTCCACCCTGGAGCTGAACCTGAAAAACGGCAGCGCCTTTGAGGGCACTGTCAGCGGCGGGATCATCAACGCCAAGGGCGAAAGCGTCTCCGCCGAGGTGGGCACCGTCAATGTGACCCTGGATGACACCAGCACATGGACCCTGACCGCCGATACCTACGTGACCAGCTTTGAGGGCGATATCGACAACGTGCTGGGCGACTACACCCTGTATGTGAACGGCGTCGCCGTAAACTGAAACAATAGAAAAGAGAGGAGCCGCCGCCCGGCGGCTCCTCTGTTATGCTTTAATCTCAGTGCTGGGCCTTGTCGTAAACGCTGTCCTCCCGGGCGATCAGGTCGTCGCAGTCGTCCGTCCCCGCGGCGTCAAAGTCCGCGTCCCGGAAGGCGGAATCCAGATAGCGGTCCAGGAACAGGCGGGCGATGCGGCTGGCCCCCTCCTCCCGCAGGTGGCTGTTGTCCTGGAGGCCGTCGGGATAGTGCTCCGAGCCGGCGGGCACATGGCAGTAGATCTGCCGGGAGCCCTCCGGCCCCGCCTCCTGCACCAGACGCATGGTGGCCTTTTCCAGGTCGATCAGCCGCACGCCCCGGCGCGCAGCCAGGTCCCGGATGGCGTCCGGGAACTCCCCGTGGGTCGGGATCAGCCTGCCCTCGTCGCTAAAGTGCCGGCGGGCGATGGGCGTGGAGAGAATCGGCTCCGCCCCGTGCTTCAGGGCCGCGTCGATGAACATGCTCATGTATTCCGGGAAGGTGCCGTGGGGCGTGGTGCCGCGGGCGGGATCCGGCTTCTCATCGTTGTGGGAGAAGCAGACCACCATCCTGTCCCCCGGCCGCAGGCAGGGGATGATGTGCGCCAAGCGCTGCTCGTCGATGAAGCTTTTGCTGCTGCGGCCGTTCACGGCGCAGTCCTCCACGTACTCGTGGATCCCCTTCATGTTCAGCCAGGTCTGCAGCTTCTGCCCCCAGCCCATCATGGGCGCGCGGTCCGGCGCGTAATAGGCCATGGTGCTGTCGCCGCAGAGGAACCAGGTGGGCACCCGCCGGTCGGGCTGCCACTGATCCCAGCCGCCCAGCACCTCCTGCAGGGTGATCCCCTCCGCTTCCTCCGCCGTGATGCGCTTCTGGGCGGGATGGCGCGCGCTCTGGTCCGCCCGGGCGCCGGTAGTGCCATACTCACCCATGCGCCCGGTCACCACCCGGATGTCGTCCCAGTCGCAGAAGCCCTGGGGCGCCACGCACTCATCCATCTCGCAGTCCAGGAACACGGTGCGGGCGAACCTGCGCCAGGGGCGGCCCAAGAGAGCCTTGCCCGCTTCACATTCCCCCGTCAGCTTGCAGTTGCGGAACACGAAGCCGTGGGGCTGGTCCTCCGGCGTGTTGGCGGCGGTATAGTAGCCGCCCCGGGCGTTCATGAACAGGGTGCAGCGCTCGAACCAGCAGCGGTAGGAGCCGAAGATGAAGTCCACGTCGCCCTGAATAAAGCAGTCCTCAAAATACTGGCGGCCCTGGGTATGGGCAGGCTCGTTGACCGCCTCCGCAAACTCCGCCCGGCACCGCCGCGGCGCGATCTCGTCCAGTACCGTCTGCTGCACCGGGCCGCAGAACAGCGTATCCTGGTGCGCGATCATGCGCACGTTCCGCCAGACGCCCCGGTCTCCCGCCGCGTACACGGCCACGGCCTGGCCCACCTGACGCCCGTCCCCCGCGTCGTTGCGGATGGTCAGGTTTTCCACCTCCACGTTATCGCCCGCCACCAGGAAGGTCGCGGAGAGAAAGGTGCCCTTCTCCGTGCCGTCGGGGTACAGATCCTTGGCGCAGCCCCGGGCCGTGATCACCGTGCGGTCCCGGTCCTCGCCGATGATGCGCAGGTTGTCCTTATTCACCACCACGCGCTCCTCGTAGACCCCCGGCCGGACGAGCAGGATCGTCGGCGCCTGCCCGCCGCCCGGCACAAAGTCCACCGCCTGCTGGAGCGATGTAAAATCCCCGGTGCCGTCTTTTGCGATAATGTACATGGATAGTTCCTCCTGTCACGCTGTCACTGAGTGCCGATCACTTAGGCCGCGATCATCCGTCAAGGGCAGAGCGTCCCATATAAGGAATGCAGATGATCCTGCTCATCGTCTACAGCTGTCGTGTGGATGATACAGGCCCTCCCGAGCCGCTTGCAGTATAATCCGCGCTTGGAAAAAGCGCAAGACAATTCTTCCTGCGGATTAATCTTACGCGAATAAACTACGCCCGAAGTCTGGGCGTTCATCAATGGATATGATATTTTGTGTCCAATGAATCCCGCTTTTGCGGAAAGCGTTTCATTCCGCCTTCTTCTTATATCCTTTTGCGGGTTTTCGGTATGTGTAAACAAATGCACAGATCGAGAGAATATAAACCAAAACTTCACCCAGAATCATGATCCAGAAACCAGTATCACTCAATAACAGCATCAATGACGTCGGAATGAAAACCAACAGAATAAGAGCGACACTGCTTGATACCGTATTATTCCGATCATCAATGAGGGATATCGGTATCATCAACAGAAAAATGCCGCCGACTATATAAGCGCCATAATAGATTCTGTTTGTGAGTTCGTAAACAAATACATTCAATCCGCCAAAGAAATACGACAGGACAATTGCAATCAATGTAATCTTCTTTTTCAAAACGAAGATCTCCTTCAAGCAATCAAGCCATATTGTTCTTTTGATAGCTTTCGATGCTGTTGATCTTATTCATCAGTGTTACGGGCTATACACAATATGAATAGATGATCTTTTCTTAACATTATCAATCTTTTTTCATAAGCTTCAACCTTTACACAATCCTATTACATTCTCATCTGAATCATTTATTATTCGGAACCCATTTTACCCATCTCATGCAAAAATCATATAAATCATTCTCCGTTGCTGAGCCAACCAGCAGATTGCCTGCTGCCATTTCTGCATAATGAATAGGATCAAACTGCATTTCAAAAGGCGGATTATAAGAATAATTAACAAAACCAAATATTTGTGGGATATTTGCAAAAGAATCCTTCTTTGTATCGGTATGGTATCCCCACTTAAGGACCGGATAATTCATTAAAAACGATTTTCCTGTGTACATTCCAATATCGCGAATCATGTAAAGAGAAAGTAAACTCAATTCCTTATTATTTGCCTCAACAATGTAATCAATGAATTGCTCCGGCTTGTGACGAGCAACCAGTGCATTTCGCAATTGATTCAGTCTCAATTTGGGAGTAGGTTGAATTTCTGCAGCCTGCAGAAACCATTTCCATACAGGAATTATTGACTCCATTGAAAAATCAAGGGCATTCAAGGAGAGATCCAAGAATTCGGCGACATTGCTGCGCACATAGTCGGACCGCTCATCCACATGTGATATGAACCAATCAAAATACCGTTTTGCTTCTTGCTTGCTTAGTTTTTCAAAAGGTTTATCAATGGGTAATGGCAATGGCTCATAGTTTTGTTGAACATCCTCTTTTCGCATGTCATCTCCTAAGCCGTGCGGCTTCGGCGGTTTTACAAGAATACTCCGCTATTTTGTATTCTCTCTGTGTTATTTTGTAAAATGCTCAATGATTTTAATACTTGCTTCTTCTAGCGCTCTTCGCAGAGGTTCGGAAGGGCCTGGATGATGTAAAAACAATTCAAACCAGTGCAGGGCACTATTCATCGGCTTTTACACTAGACCGTTATGCACATGTGACGGCAACAATGCAGAAAGAAAGTACTGCTAGGATGCAAGCCTTTCTGGACTCACTTTGACAGCGCGTGTTATCGAAATACCAAAATTGGGGCATAATTGGGGCATAACCGCTCCAAAAAAGACGAATTTCCCTGATTTAACAGGGAAATAAAAAATCGAGGTGGCAGGATTTGAAACTGTCCCTGTAGATAAACCGGAATAAATCAGAATCAATTTCATCTCACCTCACAAATACTTTAGTAAATGGCGAAAAACCAGAATAAACCAGAATCAATCTCAATTGTGGCATAAACTGTGGCATAGACCTGCAAGGCTTTCTGTTGCCAAACCAGAAACACGGACTACTAAAGCGACCCATTTTGTCCGCATCAGCATCAGTTTATTCGCATTAATTCTATCAGCAATCCCGACAAACCGCAAGATAAAGCATGCCAAAACACAGATTTTGCACACCTATCATCAGCTATACAACCCGGATAATAGTTCCTCATAAGTAAAGCATAAACGCTGCTTTAGTTAGTCTGATTCGCATCAAATCAAAATATCCTTAACTATGTCGCTTAACATTTCAGCATTCAAGATACCGTGCTTGGGTGCTTGTTTTTTTGCTCATTTTCGTCATAAGAACCTCAAATGAAAAGCCAAACTGAATCAATACAAAAAATGGAGGAGAATCCTTATGCCTGTTATGAGGGTCCAAAAGAACAGCAATTACACCGTTATGGCCAATCATCACTTGCGAGATACTCAGCTTTCGCTAAAAGCAAAAGGCCTGTTATCAGTCATGCTTTCACTTCCTGCAGATTGGGACTATACGCTTGCCGGTCTTGCTCATATCAGTAAAGAAGGCGTTGACGCAATTCGCTCTGCGGTGAATGAATTGGTACATGCCGGTTATATTATCCGTTCCAGGCAAAGAAATGAAGCAGGTCAATTGTCAGATACAGAGTATGTGATTTATGAATTTCCACAAGATAAAGAATCTGAAAAAGCAATTGTCACAACGCCTTCGAAGCCTCCAACTGTTTCCTCGTTGAATAGTCCAACATTGGATAATCCAACATTGGATTTGCCTACGCAGGAAAAACCTGTATTGGGAAAACCAACACAATCAAGTAAAGATTTAATAATCAACGATGTATCAAATCCTTATCAATCAAGTACCTATCTATCCAACCATGATACAGGGCAGCAGTTACCCGCATTGGTACAGCAGATCAAAGATCAAATCGACTACTGGGATCTGATTGAAAGAAATGATAAAGACGAAATTGAGGATATTCTTGCAATCATGGTTGAAGTCGCGTCAGCGCAATGCAGCCATTTCACAATATCCGGGAAGAAATACCCGGCCGACCTGGTACGACTTCGCTACAGCCAGATCAATGCATGTATCGTTGAGTACGTTCTTGAATGTCTGCACAAATGCGGCAGTGACATACGGAACATAAAACAATATCTGATAACAACATTGTTCAATGCTCCGGCAACCTGTGAAAGTTATTATGGTGCAGCAGTTCGCCGGGATCTTGAGTTTATGAGAATATGAAAGCGGGTGATAAAACATGTACAAGAACGCCGAAGGATATCCTGACCCCACTGCGGGTGCTGCTTTGGAACATATCGAACATGAAGAATACTTGAAAAAAGGGAACAGCAAATCACCTTGGTATGAAATTGCAAGAAAAGGAACTATACACCATTTATCACATGAAGAAAACAGCTCAATAGAACACGATAACTATCAAATAGAACATTAACAGTATCGCTCAAAACACTTGATTCTGCTGAAATTGAAATGGAGGACGTAATGATTGATGCTCGTGAATATCTGGATTATTTTAGGATCGCCGAATCCAGAATCAGATTGAAAATAAAACAAATAAAAAGCTTACAAGACCGTCTTCTTACACTCTCTCCTTCTTTGGATCAAGTACATGTTTCGCATACCAAAAACATCACAATCATGGCTGACACAGTTGCAATTATCACCGATATGCAGAGAGACATTGACCAGCAGACAAGCGAGATTTTTCAGCGCAAACGGGAAGCATTTAAACTGCTGGATCAAATCCGCCCAGAGAATGCAGCGATTTTGATAGAACGCTACTTTGACGGAAAAACAGTTCAAGCCATATGCCAAATGATTCATGTAACAAAGCGCCAGGCACAGCGAAGAATCAATGAGGCGATCAAAGAACTGCAAGGTGTGCTAAATGGCAGTTAATAAAATTGAAAAACGCCCACTAATCATAACACTCCAAGAAAAGCAAAGATATGCATAATTGTGTTGCCTTCTCTAAACTGAAAATAGTCAAATTAGATTTACCAAATCATACTTGACTAATTTGTTTCCGAGTGATATATTATAGACAACTTTAATGGAGGTGTTTTGCATGTTTATCGGGAGAGAGAGAGAAATCACATCCCTGAACCGATTATATAACTCTAATAAGTTCGAGTTTGTCGTCCTCTACGGTCGCCGTCGCGTGGGAAAAACCGCCCTAATCAATCATTTTATTAATGACAAGCCCGCAATTTATTTCATGGGTGTCGAGAGCAACGCCAAGCAGAACCTGGAAAACTTCAGCAAAAGCATCATTGAGTATGCCAGCGGCTTTGAAGCGGAAACATCCTTTCTCTCTTTCCAGGGTGCCCTGGAGATGGTATTCAAACTGTCGGAAAAAGAGCGTTTGATCCTGGCGATTGATGAATATCCCTATGTGGCGCGAGCATCCAAGAGTCTTGCTTCCACCTTACAACTTCTGATTGATAAATACAAGGATCGCTCAAAGCTGATGCTAATCTTATGTGGCTCGTCTATGTCTTATATGGAGGATCATGTGCTGGCTTACAAAGCGCCTTTGTATGGCAGAAGAACAGCACAGATCAAGTTGCTGCCTTTTGATTTTGCAGAAACTTGCAGTTATTTCAAGAACTTCTCTGCTGAAGATAAAGCTCTCGCCTATGGAATCGTAGGTGGCACACCGCAATATCTCTTGCAGATAAGTGACAAGCTCAGCATTGAGGGAAATATAAAAAGCACCTTTCTGGATCCTAATTCCTTGCTCTATGAAGAGCCAATGAATCTGCTGAAACAGGAGGTACGAGAGCCGGCTATCTACACGGCCATCATTACTGCCATTGCCACTGGGTCATCTCGTATGTCGGAGATTTCAAGCAAGATTGGTGAAGACACCAACGTCTGCTCCACATACCTGAAAAACCTAATCACGCTGGGCATCGTGCAGAAGGAATTGCCTTACGGGGAGAAAGCGTCTAAAAAGGCGATCTACTATATTGACGATAACATGTTCCGCTTTTGGTATCGGTTTGTGCCAGAGAATGCTTCTCTGATCTCCCGCGGTGCGGCGGACCTGGTATATCAGCGCATCGAGCCGCACCTTTCCGACTACATGGGCAAGGTGTTTGAAGAAATCTGCAAGCAATACCTCTGGAAGCTGCTGCTGAACGGAAAATCCCCGGTGGAGTTCACTTCCCTGGGCCGCTGGTGGGGCAACGATCCCATTCATAAACGCCAGGCAGAAATTGACATTATGGGCGAGCAGGATAAGAATACCGCCCTCTTTGGTGAGTGCAAGTGGACAAATGAAAAAGTTGATCTCAGCGTGCTGGAAACGCTGATAGAACGTAGTAACCTTTTCGCCTACCAGAAAAAATGCTTCTTTCTTTTTTCCAAGTCCGGATTTACAAAGGGATGTGTGGAGAAAGGGAAAGAGATGGGAAATGTGTCATTGGCGACGTTTATGGAGATGATCATGTGATATATAAGGAACGCATTGAAACATAATAAGTATTTGTAGTTGACAGTGGCAGTTATAAAAAGAAAAGAGGAATTCAGATGAATAATAAGCTTAGAATTTTAGGATCACTATCCGATTCATTTAAACGCGGCATAGCAGCTGAATTTTCACAAAGGTTTATAGAACGCTATCCTTCTGTTGAAGGAGAAATGTATCTTGGGTACCCAATTTATCATGATGAACAAACAAGGCGTAAAGTATGTGTAGATATTGCTTTAATATCAAAACGAGGTGTTTACATAATTAACATTCTCACTAAACCAGTAACCGATTATGGGGCTATTCAAGATGATATTTATGCAAAAGTTGAATCTAAGTTTAAAAAACAGCCCTTCCTTTTCAGACGAAAAAAGTTGATTTTTAATTTTCAAACGATAACATATTGTGAAGGGCAGATAACTGAGCAGGAAGAATACCTTTTGGCAAAGTCTTGCGATGACTTGATTAAACTGGTTGAAGAGTATACCGAAACAGAAGAATACTCTGATGATTTATATGGAAAGATTTTATCAGGGATTCAAGAAGCATATGGCATTAATAACCACTCGGTTCGTGAAGGTATAAACGAAGGAACTAAAGCATATGCGATCAATCAAATGGCAACACTTGTCGAGAAATATGGAAACAGTCAAATGGAGGCTATCCTCTCAGATGTAGAAGGCATTCAAAGAATACGCGGGATGGCTGGTAGTGGAAAAACAATTGTATTAGCTAGAAAAGCCGCAGAACTACATACTGCACATCCGGATTGGGATATTGTTGTTACCTATTCGACAAGATCATTAAAAGGGCAGCTTGAGAATCTGATTGGTCGATTTTATGCAAATAAAAATGAAGGGGCAAAATACAATAATAAAAAACTTAAGATAATGCAAGCATGGGGTTCATCAAATTCTCATGGAGTATACTATGAAACATGTCTTATGCACGGAGTCTCTCCCTTGTCACTAAACGATGCAAAAGCAAAATATGGAAGGAATACAAATCTGTTCTCTGCAATATGTGGGAATCTTCTTAAGGAAATAAGTGATTTTAAAAAACTATACGATTGTATTCTAATTGACGAAGCACAAGACTTTGATAAAAATTTTCTTCAGCTGTGCACTAAGATTATTGGTCCTGAAAATAGATTAGTATATGCCTATGATGAGCTTCAAGCTTTAAATGAGGAACAAATGCCCAGCCCAGAAGAAATCTTTGGCCATGGCATCGAAAATGATACTCCCTTAATAGTATGTTACCGAAATCAAGGACCTGTTATTGTGACAGCACATGCAATTGGAATGGGATTATATCGAAAAGAAGGATTGGTTCAGCTTCCTGGTTCTTCAGATGTTTGGACAGCTATTGGATATATTTCTGATAAACCAATTTGTGAAGGAGAAGAAGCAACGCTTTATAGAACAAAAGATACCAGTCCTGACTTCCTAAATGTTGATAAGAATGACATTATAAAGGTTTCTAGATTTGGTGATGCAAAGGAAATGTTCGATGAGCTTTTTGCGATTATTTTTAATGATATCACAAAAGAACAACTCACGCCAAAAGACATAATGATTATTGATATGGACACATTATCTTATTCAAATAATTATAACAAACTCATAATGTATTTAAATTCTGTAAACGAACAAAGAAAAAGCAATGGAGAGAATGCCTTTGCATTTCACATTCACACAGCGGGAGCGGCCAATCCCGAAGACTATTTCAGAGATGATTCAATAGTTTATTCCAGTGTTCGCAGAGCAAAAGGAAATGAAAGTTATATGGTCTATATTATAAATGCTCAGAGATGTGTAAATACAATTCAAAGAAGGACAGATAGAAATGCGCTTTTCACTGCTATAACTCGATCAAAAGGCTGGGTAAGAGTTTTGGGCTATGGGGAAGACATGCAAGCCTTATGCGATGAATTTGATAGAATTAAAGAGCATGACTTTAAGCTGTATTTCGAGCACTATCCAACCAGAGAAGAACAAGAAACTATTTATTTAAATAATCGAGATGTAGAAGACAGAGAAAAGAGAGCTTTCGATCAGACAAAGGAGCTTATCAACAGATTATCGCAAGAAGGGAGTATGAGTAAAGTCCAATTGATGAAACAATTGTTTGATGCTGACAAAGAAGAATTATTAAAACTTCTTCAGGAGTCAGAAAATGAGTAAGCAAAAAAGCGAATCACTCGTAAGAAAACTAGTACGAGATATTAATCTGACAATAAATGAACTGCGCCATAATGGGCTTATAAGAGATGAATCAGGTATTTCCGAAAAGAAGTTTAGATCAGATTTGTTTGAAATATCATTTAGCAATAAGTCTAGTGCTAATTCCATAATGTTAGATAAGCATGTATCTGCTTCTCGTATAATGGACGCGCTATTACTGGCGCGCCAATATACTATTCTTCTCTATGATAAGGGTATTATTCAAGCAGAATTTTTAATTAACAATGGAGAAATAGCTAAAGAAAGACTTGTATTTCTAAAAAAGCACAACAGAATCTGGACAAAAAAAGAAATTATTGATGCTGATGCAGAAGATGAAGATTGGTTTGCCGATGAAGAAAGTGTACCAGTGTTCATCCGAGTTGATTATGATCCGTCAAATCACATAGAATGTAAGCACGCCATTTCCCATTTAACATTATCCAATCATGAGTCATGTAGAATACCACTTCAAGATGCATTGTCTTTTTCAGAGTTTATAGGATTTGTTCTTTTACATTTCTACGGATATAAGCTAAGCATTGCTCCTTATAGAATGGAAAAACAGTGTTCAATTTCTGAGCTTGAAAGAAAAATGATACATTTGGGCTGGGATTTATAGATTGTTTTTCGTTGGTGCTTTGAAGTTTCGTCAATGGAAAACAGCTTCCTAGTATAAAAAGAGTGAAAAGAAAGCGTTGAAGTGTGAATGTGTAAATGTCACCGATATTTGCTTGCTAGAGCTAATGTGGTATTTAAGCCTTAATTGAGTTAATGGAGTATTCGCTAGGAAAACAATGCTGATATTGTGGGAATGCTTTAGTGAAGTCTGTATACAGAATACATGTCGTATCACAGAATTCAGAGTATTTGTTTGATTCAAGCAGTTTTAATGTTCCCCAACAATGAATCCATAAGATTTCAAAGTCTTTGAGGGTTTGTTCAATATCCGGAAACTCTTGGAAAATCAGCGTTGCACTCTGTAATTGAAAGATTTCAATTTGCCGTTGAAGAGAAACGATACTACCAGAGACTTGAGTACATCGTGCTTTCATTGATGTCTGCCCTTCGTGAGGACAGTTGGGTTCTATAGATTTCAGTAATATCAACCAGTCTTGAAAAGAACGACATTCGTTTTCACTGTAGTAGCCATAGCATTCATGAACGGTTGACTCAAATAGTCTGTGGTAAATTCGTATAAACTGGCTCATTATTTCATCAATTCGATTCTGGTTTTCAACCATTTGTATTTTGGTATTCCGAGTATCAATCATCCATGCTACGCATACTGATGAAATACCTCCTGCTCCTATACTTGCAATAAGTGTATTCCACAGATTGTTGCGGATAATAAAAGTTAAGCATGATATAGAAACAGAGACTAATAATAAGAGCATATATGTTATATGTGGAATCTTATACTTCATAATTGGATACCTCTTAATTCTATAACGGTTCTTCCCAGAATTTTGTGTAAACGCCATAGCAGCGTAGAATAAGGCGAAATCGTTTTGCGGTCGGTGGCCTGTCCACCGGCCCTTGATTACAGGATAACAGGAAACCGGATGTCCGTCAAGGGCGCTGAAGGCGCGGCGCAGCGTAAGCGCTCAATGATCCACACTAGATTTTAAATTGTTTCCGAATCGAAGCATCCCAAGGCATCAGATCATCAATCGCTGCCTCGGGATGCTTCCCGAA